>NZ_JBXWKI010000062.1:0-202 GCF_058190535.1 Serratia sp. CoH_134_PS_4 | reverse complement strand
CATCCATAGCTCAGCTGGATAGAGTACTCGGCTACGAACCGAGCGGTCGGAGGTTCGAATCCTCCTGGATGCACCATTCTTTCTGTCAACTTGTTGTATTCAAGCAGACAAACCAAAAATAGTAATGCATCCATAGCTCAGCTGGATAGAGTACTCGGCTACGAACCGAGCGGTCGGAGGTTCGAATCCTCCTGGATGCACC
>NZ_JBXWKI010000061.1:0-203 GCF_058190535.1 Serratia sp. CoH_134_PS_4 | reverse complement strand
GGAGCGGGAAACGAGACTCGAACTCGCGACCCCGACCTTGGCAAGGTCGTGCTCTACCAACTGAGCTATTCCCGCATTGAGATGCTTTGTGCATCCGGCCATCAAACAAAACATGGCCTTTGAATTTTTTGGAGCGGGAAACGAGACTCGAACTCGCGACCCCGACCTTGGCAAGGTCGTGCTCTACCAACTGAGCTATTCCC
>NZ_JBXWKI010000060.1:0-222 GCF_058190535.1 Serratia sp. CoH_134_PS_4 | reverse complement strand
ATACCGTCGCTGACATCGTGCAACGACACAGAGCTAACGCTTAGGGTGTCATTTCGCCCTCAGCCGGAACCGACCCCCTGATGTCCGGCAGTGCTTTTGCCGTTACGCACCCCCCCGTCAGTAGCTGAACAGGAGGGACAGCTGAGGCTTTGTTGAATAAATCGAACTTTTGCTGAGTTGAAGGATCAGATCACGTATCTTCCCGACAACGCAGACCGTTCC
>NZ_JBXWKI010000059.1:0-226 GCF_058190535.1 Serratia sp. CoH_134_PS_4 | reverse complement strand
CCCGAGGAAAAGAAATCAACCGAGATTCCCCCAGTAGCGGCGAGCGAACGGGGAGGAGCCCAGAACCTGAATCAGTTTTTGTGTTAGTGGAAGCGTCTGGAAAGTCGCACAGTAAAGGGTGATAGTCCCGTACACTAAAATGCATTAACTGTGAGTTCGATGAGTAGGGCGGGACACGTGACATCCTGTCTGAATATGGGGGGACCATCCTCCAAGGCTAAATACT
>NZ_JBXWKI010000058.1:0-235 GCF_058190535.1 Serratia sp. CoH_134_PS_4 | reverse complement strand
CCACTATCCGGGCTTCGAAACCGATATCCACGGCGCCTATCGTCAGGCGGATGGTCGTTACACCGTTAAAGTGCTGAGAGAAGAAAACAACAAATAATCGATGCACAACAGGGCAGTGGCTTGCCACTTCCCTTTTTCACGCTGCAAGGAGAACACATGAAAACACCCTCACAGCCGCGCGCGATTTATTACATCGTTGCGATCCAAATCTGGGAATATTTCAGCTTTTACGGCA
>NZ_JBXWKI010000057.1:0-243 GCF_058190535.1 Serratia sp. CoH_134_PS_4 | reverse complement strand
CATAGATAGTTTAGCGCTCTTTCTTGCTATCCTTTTTATCCAGGGGATGTCTTTTCGAAAAATAAGACAATATCGCCCTAATTGGTTCCAAAGTGGTAGTAGACGGCTTTTTCTTTCCGTTCTACTCGGCGTCTATTATGGTTTAGCGGGTACTTATTTTATTTATGAAGGTGCTTACGAAAATAATCCCGTTATTTACACGAATATGCGGATTTTGATTTTGATGGTAACAAGTGTTTTTGG
>NZ_JBXWKI010000056.1:0-244 GCF_058190535.1 Serratia sp. CoH_134_PS_4 | reverse complement strand
GCTATACCGACGCGGCAACTTCAACGGCACGTTCGACCAGCTCATCGTCGATGGCCTGATGCACGCGCAGAGCGCGGAGATCGCCTTCTCGCCCGGCTTCCGCTGGGGCACCACGCTGCTGCCCGGCGAGGCACTGACGATGGAAGCGCTGATGGCCCAGACCGCCATCACGTACCCGGCCACCACGCTCACCGAGATGACGGGCGCCACCATCAAGACCGTGCTCGAAGACGTGGCCGACAAC
>NZ_JBXWKI010000055.1:0-263 GCF_058190535.1 Serratia sp. CoH_134_PS_4 | reverse complement strand
TTTTTCTTTCGCACACAGCAAAAAGGCCATCCTTGCGGATGGCCTCTTGGCTTAATTGATGCCTGGCAGTGTCCTACAATACTCGTCTCATCCTGAGACTCACCCCTGCGGGGCCGCCGCCAGCGGCGTTAAAGCCCGTTCCCGACGGGCTTTTCGCATGCCCATGCTCAACCAGAACACCATGCAGCAGACAAAACAAAAAGCCCTACGCTTTCACGTAGGGCTTGTTGCTTTATTTGATGCCTGGCAGTGTCCTACTCTCG
>NZ_JBXWKI010000054.1:0-274 GCF_058190535.1 Serratia sp. CoH_134_PS_4 | reverse complement strand
ATTTTTTCGAACCCGAGGGTTCTGGATATCGTCTTGTGGAGTGCCCACACAGATTGTCTGATAAATTGTTAAAGAGCGTTCGTTACTGAGATAACTCTCGGTAACGCGGGAGGTGCATATTACGCTTTCCCGCTGAAGAGTCAAGCTTTTTTCTTATTAAGAAACGGTGTTTTCACCGGCTTGATTCTTCCTGGCTGGGCGACTGGTTCTCGTTAGAGGAGTCGTTGTTCCCGGTCAGTGGAGGCGCATTATAGGGAGTTCTCAGAAGGCCGCA
>NZ_JBXWKI010000053.1:0-288 GCF_058190535.1 Serratia sp. CoH_134_PS_4 | reverse complement strand
CACTACCATCGGCGCTACGGCGTTTCACTTCTGAGTTCGGCATGGGGTCAGGTGGGACCACCGCGCTATTGCCGCCAAGCAAATTCTTTAATTCTTTTCGCCGAACTTCTAAACCCACTTTAATAAAAGTGGTGCTGATACCCAGAGTCGAACTGGGGACCTCACCCTTACCAAGGGTGCGCTCTACCAACTGAGCCATATCAGCACACTAATTTGATGCCTGGCAGTGTCCTACTCTCGCATGGGGAGACCCCACACTACCATCGGCGCTACGGCGTTTCACTTCTG
>NZ_JBXWKI010000052.1:0-317 GCF_058190535.1 Serratia sp. CoH_134_PS_4 | reverse complement strand
ATAGCGCCGTTCAGGCCCACGTACTTGTACCAGTAATCCGCAATACCCGCTTCTACCGCCACGCGCGCAGTCACTGCGGCCGGCAGCACGGATTCACGGTACGCCGCGTCCTGCTTGTCGAACGCGTCGGTGGACGGCATGGATACCACGCGCACCTTACGGCCCGCTGCGGTCAGCTGGTCTGCCGCGTCTACGGTGATGCCCACTTCCGAACCGGTGGCAATCAGGATGACGTCCGGGGTACCGGCGCAGTCCTTCAGCACATAGCCGCCGCGGTATACGTTGGCCAGTTGCTCCGCGGTACGTGGCTGCTGGGT
>NZ_JBXWKI010000051.1:0-335 GCF_058190535.1 Serratia sp. CoH_134_PS_4 | reverse complement strand
TACAATAAAGCCCTCATCAACCGTGGCTCCATAACTTTCTGGCTGGATGATGAAGCTATTCAGGCCTGGTATGAGTCGGCAACGCCTTCATCACGGGGAAGACCTCAGCGCTATTCTGATCTCGCCATCACCACCGTTCTGGTCATTAAACGCGTGTTCAGGTTGACCCTGCGGGCTGCACAGGGTTTTATTGATTCCATTTTTACACTGATGAATGTTCCGTTGCGCTGCCCGGATTACACCAGTGTCAGCAAGCGCGCAAAGTCGGTTAATGTCAGTTTCAAAACGCCCACCCGGGGTGAAATCGCACACCTGGTAATTGATTCCACCGGGCT
>NZ_JBXWKI010000050.1:0-391 GCF_058190535.1 Serratia sp. CoH_134_PS_4 | reverse complement strand
ATTAACTTTCGTAATAATTCAACTAAATGAATTACTGCTTGGTCACTCTTCAAGACTTGATATTTTTTCGAACCCGAAGGTTCTGGATATCGTCTTGTGGAGTGCCCACACAGATTGTCTGATAAATTGTTAAAGAGCAGTGAGTTAGCCGCCGTAGCTTGCTATCTCGAGGTGGCGTATATTACGCTTTTCACCCGAAGAGTCAAGCGTTTATTTCGCTTTTCTCTTACCGACCTGGCGACTGGTTCTCGTTAGAGGAGTCGTTGTTCCCGGTCAGTGGAGGCGCATTATAGGGAGTTCTCAGAAGGCCGCAACCCCTAAATGCAAAAAACTTTTCAAGCGCGTTTTTTTTCAACAAAGCGCTGAACAAGTCAGCGTTTTCGTCACTTTT
>NZ_JBXWKI010000049.1:0-400 GCF_058190535.1 Serratia sp. CoH_134_PS_4 | reverse complement strand
GGAACCTGCGGTTGGATCACCTCCTTACCTAATGATATTGATTCGCGTGAAGTGCTCACACAGATTGTCTGATGAAAAAGTAATGAGCAAAAGCGCTACCTGTTGATGTAATGAGTCTCTGACTCATGCTGATACGAACCGATTAAGACGTTCAGTTTAATCGGATTTTCGTGTCCCCATCGTCTAGAGGCCTAGGACACTGCCCTTTCACGGCTGTAACAGGGGTTCGAATCCCCTTGGGGACGCCAATCCGATAATGAGTGAAAGACATTATCACCGGTTAGTCATAACCAAAAAATCTTAAAGATGACTCTTGCGAGTCGTGTTTAAGATATTGCTCTTTAACAATCTGGAACAAGCTGAAAATTGAAACATGACAGCTGAAACTTATCCCTCCGTA
>NZ_JBXWKI010000048.1:0-400 GCF_058190535.1 Serratia sp. CoH_134_PS_4 | reverse complement strand
AGCCCGGTGGAATCAATTACCAGGTGTGCGATTTCACCCCGGGTGGGCGTTTTGAAACTGACATTAACCGACTTTGCCCGCCTGCTGACACAGCTGTAATCCGGGCAGCGTAGCGGAACGTTCATCAGAGAAAAAATGGAATCAATAAAGCCCTGCGCAGCGCGCAGGGTCAGCCTGAATACGCGTTTAATGACCAGCACAGTAGTGATGGCAAGGTCAGAATAGCGCTGAGGTCTGCCTCGTGAAGAAGGTGTTGCTGACTCATACCAGGCCTGAATAGCTTCATCATCCAGCCAGAAAGTTATGGAGCCACGGTTGATGAGGGCTTTATTGTAGGTGGGCCAGTTGGTGATTTTGAACTTTTGCTTTGCCACGGAACGGTCTGCGTTGTCGGGAAGAT
>NZ_JBXWKI010000047.1:0-404 GCF_058190535.1 Serratia sp. CoH_134_PS_4 | reverse complement strand
GGAACCTGCGGTTGGATCACCTCCTTACCTAATGATATTGATTCGCGTGAAGTGCTCACACAGATTGTCTGATGAAATGAAAGAGAGCATAAGGCTTAATCTTACCGGTTAAGTCTTAAAGCATCTTGTCGGGTCTGTAGCTCAGGTGGTTAGAGCGCACCCCTGATAAGGGTGAGGTCGGTGGTTCAAGTCCACTCAGACCCACCAATTCTCTCCTATCCTGCGTTGTCGCCCTATTCGTTTATGTGAATAAACGTCGTAGGACTTCGCTTTGACTAGAAGCGAGTTGGCGAAGGTAGTAGATAAGATGTAAAAATGCTTTTCTGATATGGGGCTATAGCTCAGCTGGGAGAGCGCCTGCCTTGCACGCAGGAGGTCAGCGGTTCGATCCCGCTTAGCTCCAC
>NZ_JBXWKI010000046.1:0-439 GCF_058190535.1 Serratia sp. CoH_134_PS_4 | reverse complement strand
CGGTTCCGGCTGAGGGCGAAATGACACCCTAAGCGTTAGCTCTGTGTCGTTGCACGATGTCAGCGACGGTATTCTTGGGGTCCGCTTGGAAAAGGGAAAATAACCTACGCTAAGACTACTTTTTAACCAATCGGCTATTGGATATCACTCGGTTCGCGGGGCTACAGCGTTTCTGTGTCCGAAACCGAACGATTGCGTACACCATGCCAATAACATGTACGAAAGTAAGCAAAACTGTTAACGGACAGTCAGATCGTTCCGTACATCCCTTACGGTCAGGGGTTCGCGCTCAATGGAACGAAATCACTCGTTAAGCTCAAAACGCTTAACGTAGGAAAATTTCCGTTTTCCAAGCGGACCCCTTCTTGCTGATACCGAGCTCGCGTGCGATCCAGCGATAGCTGCGTCCCTCGGCCCTCATCGCAACCACCTTAGGCAA
>NZ_JBXWKI010000045.1:232-596 GCF_058190535.1 Serratia sp. CoH_134_PS_4 | reverse complement strand
GGTGATTAGCTCAGTTGGTAGAGCATCTCCTTTACACGGAGGGGGTCGGCGGTTCGAGCCCGTCATCACCCACCACTGCTGTGGGCCGTTAGCTCAGTTGGTAGAGCAGTTGACTTTTAATCAATTGGTCGCAGGTTCGAATCCCGCACGGCCCACCATTTTCAGATTGGTAGAGATGTGAAACAGAAGGTCCAAATCGAGTTTTTCGAATTGTCCCCCACCCCGCATCGTTTTTCCGCAATACAGTCTTAGCGTCTGTATTGGTTGTTCAGCAGTAAACCACGTCAGTGGGCCGTTAGCTCAGTTGGTAGAGCAGTTGACTTTTAATCAATTGGTCGCAGGTTCGAATCCCGCACGGCCCACC
>NZ_JBXWKI010000045.1:0-133 GCF_058190535.1 Serratia sp. CoH_134_PS_4 | reverse complement strand
CATTATTGCAGCGAGTCCTTCTCCTGCTTGCGCGGTTCAGCAGTAAACCACATCAGTGGGTCGTTAGCTCAGTTGGTAGAGCAGTTGACTTTTAATCAATTGGTCGCAGGTTCGAATCCCGCACGACCCACCA
>NZ_JBXWKI010000044.1:0-683 GCF_058190535.1 Serratia sp. CoH_134_PS_4 | reverse complement strand
GCAAAGTCGGTTAATGTCAGTTTCAAAACGCCCACCCGGGGTGAAATCGCACACCTGGTAATTGATTCCACCGGGCTGAAGGTCTTCGGTGAAGGCGAGTGGAAAGTCAAAAAGCATGGCCAGGAACGCCGCCGTATCTGGCGTAAGCTGCATCTCGCCGTTGACAGTAAAACACATGAAATCATCTGCGCTGACCTGTCGCTGAACAACGTTACGGACTCAGAGGCCTTCCCCGGGTTAATCCGGCAAACCCACCGGAAAATCAGGTCAGCCGCCGCCGATGGCGCTTACGATACCCGGCTATGTCACGATGAACTGCGGCGTAAGAAAATCAGCGCGCTTATCCCTCCCCGAAAAGGTGCGGGTTACTGGCCCGGTGAATATGCAGACCGTAACCGTGCAGTGGCTAATCAGCGAATGACCGGGAGTAATGCGCGGTGGAAATGGACAACAGATTACAACCGTCGCTCGATAGCGGAAACGGCGATGTACCGGGTAAAACAGCTGTTCGGGGGTTCACTGACGCTGCGTGACTACGATGGTCAGGTTGCGGAGGCTATGGCCCTGGTACGAGCGCTGAACAAAATGACGAAAGCAGGTATACCTGAAAGCGTGCGTATTGCCTGAAAACACAACCCGCTACGGGGGAGACTTACCCGAAATCTGATTTATTCAACAAAGCC
>NZ_JBXWKI010000043.1:0-765 GCF_058190535.1 Serratia sp. CoH_134_PS_4 | reverse complement strand
GATGCTGCCAACTTACTGATTTAGTGTATGATGGTGTTTTTGAGGTGCTCCAGTGGCTTCTGTTTCTATCAGCTGTCCCTCCTGTTCAGCTACTGACGGGGTGGTGCGTAACGGCAAAAGCACTGCCGGACATCAGCGCTATCTCTGCTCTCACTGCCGTAAAACATGGCAACTGCAGTTCACTTACACCGCTTCTCAACCCGGTACGCACCAGAAAATCATTGATATGGCCATGAATGGCGTTGGATGCCGGGCAACCGCCCGCATTATGGGCGTTGGCCTCAACACGATTTTCCGCCATTTAAAAAACTCAGGCCGCAGTCGGTAACCTCGCGCATACAGCCGGGCAGTGACGTCATCGTCTGCGCGGAAATGGACGAACAGTGGGGATACGTCGGGGCTAAATCGCGCCAGCGCTGGCTGTTTTACGCGTATGACAGGCTCCGGAAGACGGTTGTTGCGCACGTATTCGGTGAACGCACTATGGCGACGCTGGGGCGTCTTATGAGCCTGCTGTCACCCTTTGACGTGGTGATATGGATGACGGATGGCTGGCCGCTGTATGAATCCCGCCTGAAGGGAAAGCTGCACGTAATCAGCAAGCGATATACGCAGCGAATTGAGCGGCATAACCTGAATCTGAGGCAGCACCTGGCACGGCTGGGACGGAAGTCGCTGTCGTTCTCAAAATCGGTGGAGCTGCATGACAAAGTCATCGGGCATTATCTGAACATAAAACACTATCAATAAGTTGGAGTCATTACC
>NZ_JBXWKI010000042.1:0-934 GCF_058190535.1 Serratia sp. CoH_134_PS_4 | reverse complement strand
AGTATTTAGCCTTGGAGGATGGTCCCCCCATATTCAGACAGGATGTCACGTGTCCCGCCCTACTCATCGAACTCACAATTAATGCATTTTAGTGTACGGGACTATCACCCTTTACTGTGCGACTTTCCAGACGCTTCCACTAACACAAGAACTGATTCAGGTTCTGGGCTCCTCCCCGTTCGCTCGCCGCTACTGGGGGAATCTCGGTTGATTTCTTTTCCTCGGGGTACTTAGATGTTTCAGTTCCCCCGGTTCGCCTCATACGACTATGTATTCATCGTATGATAGTGCAACGAATTGCACTGGGTTTCCCCATTCGGGTATCGCCGGTTATAACGGTTCATATCACCTTACCGACGCTTATCGCAGATTAGCACGCCCTTCATCGCCTCTGACTGCCTAGGCATCCACCGTGTACGCTTAGTCACTTAACCTCACAACCCGAAGGTGTTTCCACTTTCGTGCTGCTACATTTGAGAGACTCTATGACAGGTTAATCCTTACCCCAATACATCTACGGAGGGATAAGTTTCAGCTGTCATGTTTCAATTTTCAGCTTGTTCCAGATTGTTAAAGAGCAAAATACTTCGCAGCATACTGTTGCCAGTACACTCTGAAGTATTGAAATACAGGACTATATGGTGGAGCTAAGCGGGATCGAACCGCTGACCTCCTGCGTGCAAGGCAGGCGCTCTCCCAGCTGAGCTATAGCCCCATACAGTCACGTGCAGTACCTTTTCCACTTCGAGAAGTGGTAGGCCTGAGTGGACTTGAACCACCGACCTCACCCTTATCAGGGGTGCGCTCTAACCACCTGAGCTACAAGCCTATAAAGGTATTTCTGCTCGTTACTTTCTATCAGACAATCTGTGTGAGCACTTCACGCGAATCAATATCATTAGGTAAGGAGGTGATCCAACCGCAGGTTCCCCTA
>NZ_JBXWKI010000041.1:0-972 GCF_058190535.1 Serratia sp. CoH_134_PS_4 | reverse complement strand
GCGTGCGTATTGCCTGAAAACACAACCCGCTACGGGGGAGACTTACCCGAAATCTGATTTATTCAACAAAGCCCTTAAGTCTGTCAAGATGGTGTCAATTTTTGTTTTTTTTCTTGATGATTAATTGCGTTTTATGCCAACTAATTGAATTTAAATGAAAATAAACTTAACATTAGGCCTATCTATCGAGAAAGTCTACTGAATTCCATTTTTGGCCATTGAGCATAAACTTCATCCGATTTTTGTTTATTATCTTATTAAAAAAATGCTAAAATTCATTATATTGTTCTTTACATTGACAGAGAAATTGAATAACAGGTTAATATATGGAAGGAAAAAGAGTTTTAATCATTGAGGACGATATGCGGGCTGCAGAGGTCCTGGAAGCTTATCTAAAAAGAGAGTGTTTTACTGTTGCTAAAGTGGGTGATGGTGTTAAAGGCCTCGAGATGGTTTTTTCCTGGCAACCTGATTTGATCTTATTGGATGTCATGCTGCCAGGGATAAACGGCCATGAAATACTGGCTCGAGTGCGTAGAAAGAGCGATGTGCCGGTCATCATGGTGACTGCAATCGGCGAAATACAAGATAAGATTTCCTCGTTGAGGCATGGGGTAGATGATTATATAGTGAAGCCGTATAACCCAGGAGAGGTTGTAGCTCGGGTTCATGCAGTGCTAAGAAGAACGAGTATATTGAATATAAGATCTGAGCTTATTATTTGTGGCCCAGTACAACTTGATGAAGAGGCAATGTTAGTTCACGTTTGCCCTACCGAACATATTAAAATCGCAGTGGAACTTACGCCAACCGAATTTTCAATTTTATCTGTGTTAATGCGAGCGCCCAAAAGAGCTTTTTCCCGACAAACATTGTTGAATATGTGCTTGCCAGAGGCTTTGTTGAATAAATCAGATTTCGGGTAAGTCTCCCCCGTAGCGGGTTGTGTTTTCAGGCAATACGCACGCTTTC
>NZ_JBXWKI010000040.1:0-1081 GCF_058190535.1 Serratia sp. CoH_134_PS_4 | reverse complement strand
CGTTGCCCGGATAGCTCAGTCGGTAGAGCAGGGGATTGAAAATCCCCGTGTCCTTGGTTCGATTCCGAGTCCGGGCACCAAATTCATATCAACGGACCTCTACGGAGGTCCGTTTTTGCATTCTAAGCCCGCAAAAACCAACACTTCTACAATCCCTTAACTCCACCCAACTCAATCAACTTCAACCCGCATCAAGTCCCTTGCGAGGGTACAACTGAGGGTATAGTCTGATTCGATAAAATTTATACCCCTTTTACTATCAGGAGATACCGCCAATGGCGCTCACTGACGCAAAAATCCGTGCAGCTAAACCGGATGAAAAACCTTATAAACTTGCCGACAGTGGCAACATGTTTTTGCTCGTTCACCCTAACGGCTCACGCTACTGGCGACTCCGCTACCGGTTTCTGGGCAAAGAGAAAACGCTCGCTCTGGGGGTCTATCCTGAAGTCTCGTTATCAGAAGCAAGGGAAAAACGCGATACGGCGAGAAAGCTGATAGCTGAGGGAACTGACCCGTGCGAACAGAAACGGATCAAAAAGTCTGTACCTGAAACAGCTCAGACATTCGAAGGCATCGCAAGGCAGTGGCATAAGAGCAACAAAAAATGGTCAGCCTCACATAGTGAGAAGATACTGAAAAGCCTCGAAACTCATGTGTTTCCCTTTATTGGCTCACGTGATATTACCACCCTCAGGACTCCCGATTTACTTGTTCCAGTAAAGGCTGCCGAAGCCAAAGAGATCTATGAAATTGCAGCGCGCCTTCAGCAGCGTATCACTGCAATCATGCGCTATGCTGCCCAGTCAGGCATTATCACCTATAACCCTGCCGTGGATATGGCTGGCGCATTAACCACGGTGAAACGCCAGCACCGCCCTGCCCTCGCCTTAAATCGCATTTCAGAGCTTCTTGAACGACTGGATGCATACAGAGGACAACCTCTCACCCGACTGGCAACTAAACTCACTCTGCTTATCTTCATCCGTTCCAGTGAACTACGCTTTGCCAGGTGGTCTGAGATCGACTTTAAGAAAGCCATGTGGACCATTCCTCCTGAGCGGAAACCTATTGAAGGGGT
>NZ_JBXWKI010000039.1:0-1706 GCF_058190535.1 Serratia sp. CoH_134_PS_4 | reverse complement strand
TCGGGTTCGAAAAAATATCAAGTCTTGAAGAGTGACCAAGCAGTAATTCATTTAGTTGAATTATTACGAAAGTTAATTTTCGAGCATCGCTTCACGAGTTGAAGCAAATCAAGCTTTTAATTGAAGAGTTTGATCATGGCTCAGATTGAACGCTGGCGGCAGGCCTAACACATGCAAGTCGAGCGGTAGCACAGGAGAGCTTGCTCTCTGGGTGACGAGCGGCGGACGGGTGAGTAATGTCTGGGAAACTGCCTGATGGAGGGGGATAACTACTGGAAACGGTAGCTAATACCGCATAACGTCTTCGGACCAAAGTGGGGGACCTTCGGGCCTCACGCCATCAGATGTGCCCAGATGGGATTAGCTAGTAGGTGGGGTAATGGCTCACCTAGGCGACGATCCCTAGCTGGTCTGAGAGGATGACCAGCCACACTGGAACTGAGACACGGTCCAGACTCCTACGGGAGGCAGCAGTGGGGAATATTGCACAATGGGCGCAAGCCTGATGCAGCCATGCCGCGTGTGTGAAGAAGGCCTTCGGGTTGTAAAGCACTTTCAGCGAGGAGGAAGGGTGGTGTGTTAATAGCGCATCACATTGACGTTACTCGCAGAAGAAGCACCGGCTAACTCCGTGCCAGCAGCCGCGGTAATACGGAGGGTGCAAGCGTTAATCGGAATTACTGGGCGTAAAGCGCACGCAGGCGGTTTGTTAAGTCAGATGTGAAATCCCCGCGCTTAACGTGGGAACTGCATTTGAAACTGGCAAGCTAGAGTCTTGTAGAGGGGGGTAGAATTCCAGGTGTAGCGGTGAAATGCGTAGAGATCTGGAGGAATACCGGTGGCGAAGGCGGCCCCCTGGACAAAGACTGACGCTCAGGTGCGAAAGCGTGGGGAGCAAACAGGATTAGATACCCTGGTAGTCCACGCTGTAAACGATGTCGACTTGGAGGTTGTGCCCTTGAGGCGTGGCTTCCGGAGCTAACGCGTTAAGTCGACCGCCTGGGGAGTACGGCCGCAAGGTTAAAACTCAAATGAATTGACGGGGGCCCGCACAAGCGGTGGAGCATGTGGTTTAATTCGATGCAACGCGAAGAACCTTACCTACTCTTGACATCCAGAGAATTCGCTAGAGATAGCTTAGTGCCTTCGGGAACTCTGAGACAGGTGCTGCATGGCTGTCGTCAGCTCGTGTTGTGAAATGTTGGGTTAAGTCCCGCAACGAGCGCAACCCTTATCCTTTGTTGCCAGCACGTAATGGTGGGAACTCAAAGGAGACTGCCGGTGATAAACCGGAGGAAGGTGGGGATGACGTCAAGTCATCATGGCCCTTACGAGTAGGGCTACACACGTGCTACAATGGCGTATACAAAGAGAAGCGAACTCGCGAGAGCAAGCGGACCTCATAAAGTACGTCGTAGTCCGGATTGGAGTCTGCAACTCGACTCCATGAAGTCGGAATCGCTAGTAATCGTAGATCAGAATGCTACGGTGAATACGTTCCCGGGCCTTGTACACACCGCCCGTCACACCATGGGAGTGGGTTGCAAAAGAAGTAGGTAGCTTAACCTTCGGGAGGGCGCTTACCACTTTGTGATTCATGACTGGGGTGAAGTCGTAACAAGGTAACCGTAGGGGAACCTGCGGTTGGATCACCTCCTTACCTAATGATATTGATTCGCGTGAAGTGCTCACACAGATTGTCTGAT
>NZ_JBXWKI010000038.1:0-1853 GCF_058190535.1 Serratia sp. CoH_134_PS_4 | reverse complement strand
ACGGTCTGCGTTGTCGGGAAGATACGTGATCTGATCCTTCAACTCAGCAAAAGTTCGATTTATTCAACAAAGCCAAGGGTAAGTCAAAATAGGCGCTCAGGAATAAACCTTATGCAGTCAACTAAACTGCTGCGTGGTATTGTTTTTGTTCTATCATCACTGCTGGTTCTGATATATGTTTACTATACATTTGATTTTCTGACGTTGGCTTTCTGCCTTGCCAGTTGTATTGCCACTTATTTCATAACGCAAGATGTTCTTGTTATTTACAATGATGCAACACTAAACTCTAAATTTAATACGATAGCTAACGCCATTGGATTAATCATTAGCTTATGTATTAGATTTGTCATCTCACACTTTGAACTTCCGGTCATTTATCTTGCCATCCCTATAGTCACTACAACGTTAATTCCTTACTTTATTCGATTGTATTTCTTCAGAAAAACTGAGAGAAATAGGTCAGTAGAAAGTATAAAACTAGCTTGGGATGTCAGACGTAGATACATGAGGTATATGTTCTTTGCAGGACTGCCATTGGCAATTTCTGGTGTCTCAATAACTTTGTATACCAGATTATCACAGTTAGTACTCGCCAAGTATGGTTCTACCGCTGAGCTTGGCGTTTTTTCTGCCGCCAGTGTTTTGGCGTCATCTTGGACTTTTGTAACCTTGGCATTTATAACATCTTTCTTTAGTGAAATTTATAAAATAAAGGATGAGAGTGCTGCAATAAAGATAACGGCTAAACTAAATGGCCTCGTCATTGCCATTTGTATTATTGTAATTTTGGGTGTTGTGGTTGTAGGGAAACAAGTTGTTCTACTATTGTATGGTGATGCATATGCATCGGCATATCCTATTATGATTATTCTTTCAGTGGCGACCGCCTTTTCTGCTATGGGGCCCGTCGCACACAGGTATATTATTAAAGAATCAGGTTATCACTATTTGTCATATAAAACGGTTGTTGTTTTTCTGATAAATATCCCGCTTACCTTTATTTTAGTTCCGTCTTACGGGATTATGGGAGCAGCAATAACTTCGTTATTGACAGAGTTTATTTCTTTAACTTTTCTTAACTACTTTTTCAAAAAAGGAGTCATTGCAAAAATCCACTTATTGACTTTAGACCCGAGAGTCTATCTCTTTAAGAAATAATTGGCTAAATCTTGCTAGGCTACATCAATTGTAGGCATTCTAGACAAACTCATTATCACTATGATTTTGTCTAGAACCTCAAAATCTCACTATTTTCACTTCGTAACTGCTAGACCTCCCTCGTTGTCATACCTCGCTACAGTCAGGCTCTAGTATGCTGATTATGCTAGAGTTTCATGTGTTTCCACTCTGCTAGAAAACCATTCAAATAGAAATCGTTAGCAAGCAATAATTCCCGTATGTTTTTTTATTTTATGCTATTGAACTTATTATTTTGTCAATCTTGACAGCTAAACCTTCCTGCACTTAACTTAAATTGCAGTTTGTGTTTTTTACTTTTTAATTTATCGTCCATCATATTGAATGACTGGGGGTTTTTTATGGCTTCTTTAGCAGCTCAAGAAAGTATCGTAGCCCTTTACTATGCCACGTTAGGTGCCAAAGCGACGCATGCGTTCTTTGATGCGCAAGCGGGTAATCTTGAGAATGGATCTCTCACAACCAGCCAGTTTGTCGACTCGTTGCTGACATCAAGTGCTGGCTTGACCCTATATAATGGTAAATCTAACTCTGATATATTAACGTCAATATATACTAACGTTTATGGAAGCGCACCGGCTTTGTTGAATAAATCAGATTTCGGGTAAGTCTCCCCCGTAGCGGGTTGTGTTTTCAGGCAATACGCACGCTTT
>NZ_JBXWKI010000037.1:1230-2679 GCF_058190535.1 Serratia sp. CoH_134_PS_4 | reverse complement strand
CGCTGAAAATCTTTCGTCTGCTCTAAAAACACCTTTGGTGTTGTAAGGTTAAGTCTCACGGATCATTAGTACTGGTTAGCTCAATGCATCGCTGCACTTACACACCCAGCCTATCAACGTCTTAGTCTTAAACGTTCCTTCAGGGGAATCAAGTTCCCAGGGAAGACTCATCTCGAGGCAAGTTTCGCGCTTAGATGCTTTCAGCGCTTATCTTTTCCGCACTTAGCTACCGGGCAGTGCCATTGGCATGACAACCCGAACACCAGTGGTGCGTTCACTCCGGTCCTCTCGTACTAGGAGCAACCCCTCTCAATCTTCCAACGCCCACGGCAGATAGGGACCGAACTGTCTCACGACGTTCTAAACCCAGCTCGCGTACCACTTTAAATGGCGAACAGCCATACCCTTGGGACCTACTTCAGCCCCAGGATGTGATGAGCCGACATCGAGGTGCCAAACACCGCCGTCGATATGAACTCTTGGGCGGTATCAGCCTGTTATCCCCGGAGTACCTTTTATCCGTTGAGCGATGGCCCTTCCATTCAGAACCACCGGATCACTAAGACCTACTTTCGTACCTGCTCGAGCCGTCACTCTCGCAGTCAAGCTAGCTTATGCCTTTGCACTAACCTCACGATGTCCGACCGTGATTAGCTAACCTTCGTGCTCCTCCGTTACTCTTTGGGAGGAGACCGCCCCAGTCAAACTACCCACCAGACACTGTCCTCACCCCGGATTACGGGGCCGAGTTAGAACATCAAACATTAAAGGGTGGTATTTCAAGGTTGGCTCCACGCAGACTGGCGTCCACGCTTCAAAGCCTCCCACCTATCCTACACATCAAGGCTCAATGTTCAGTGTCAAGCTATAGTAAAGGTTCACGGGGTCTTTCCGTCTTGCCGCGGGTACACTGCATCTTCACAGCGAGTTCAATTTCACTGAGTCTCGGGTGGAGACAGCCTGGCCATCATTACGCCATTCGTGCAGGTCGGAACTTACCCGACAAGGAATTTCGCTACCTTAGGACCGTTATAGTTACGGCCGCCGTTTACTGGGGCTTCGATCAAGAGCTTCGCCTTGCGGCTGACCCCATCAATTAACCTTCCAGCACCGGGCAGGCGTCACACCGTATACGTCCACTTTCGTGTTTGCACAGTGCTGTGTTTTTATTAAACAGTTGCAGCCAGCTGGTATCTGCGACTGGCTTCAGCTCCGAGAGCAAGTCTCTTCACCTACGCGCCAGCGTGCCTTCTCCCGAAGTTACGGCACCATTTTGCCTAGTTCCTTCACCCGAGTTCTCTCAAGCGCCTTGGTATTCTCTACCTGACCACCTGTGTCGGTTTGGGGTACGATTCTGTGTTACCTGATGCTTAGAGGCTTTTCCTGGAAGCTTGGCATCAACTACTTCTGCACCGTAGTGCATCGTCATCACGCCTCAGGGTTGAATGA
>NZ_JBXWKI010000037.1:0-1131 GCF_058190535.1 Serratia sp. CoH_134_PS_4 | reverse complement strand
GGTCACTCCCCCTACACGCTTAAACCGGGACAACCGTCGCCCGGCTAGCCTAGCCTTCTCCGTCCCCCCTTCGCAGTAACACCGAGTACAGGAATATTAACCTGTTTCCCATCGACTACGCCTTTCGGCCTCGCCTTAGGGGTCGACTCACCCTGCCCCGATTAACGTTGGACAGGAACCCTTGGTCTTCCGGCGAGCGGGTTTTTCACCCGCTTTATCGTTACTTATGTCAGCATTCGCACTTCTGATACCT
The DNA here is from genome assembly GCF_058190535.1 of Serratia sp. CoH_134_PS_4. Taxonomy (NCBI): domain Bacteria; kingdom Pseudomonadati; phylum Pseudomonadota; class Gammaproteobacteria; order Enterobacterales; family Yersiniaceae; genus Serratia; species Serratia sp. CoH_134_PS_4. The sequence continues at coordinate 878 of NZ_JBXWKI010000037.1, read as the reverse complement.
CCAGCAACCCTCACAGGCCACCTTCAACGGCTTACAGAACGCTCCCCTACCCAACAACGCCTAAGCGTCGCTGCCGCAGCTTCGGTGCATGGTTTAGCCCCGTTACATCTTCCGCGCAGGCCGACTCGACCAGTGAGCTATTACGCTTTCTTTAAATGATGGCTGCTTCTAAGCCAACATCCTGGCTGTCTATGCCTTCCCACATCGTTTCCCACTTAACCATGACTTTGGGACCTTAGCTGGCGGTCTGGGTTGTTTCCCTCTTCACGACGGACGTTAGCACCCGCCGTGTGTCTCCCGTGATAACATTCTTCGGTATTCGGAGTTTGCATCGGTTTGGTAAGCCGGGATGGCCCCCTAGCCGAAACAGTGCTCTACCCCCGAAGATGAGTTCACGAGGCGCTACCTAAATAGCTTTCGGGGAGAACCAGCTATCTCCCGGTTTGATTGGCCTTTCACCCCCAGCCACAAGTCATCCGCTAATTTTTCAACATTAGTCGGTTCGGTCCTCCAGTTAGTGTTACCCAACCTTCAACCTGCCCATGGCTAGATCACCGGGTTTCGGGTCTATACCTTGCAACTATTCGCCCAGTTAAGACTCGGTTTCCCTACGGCTCCCCTATACGGTTAACCTTGCTACAAAATATAAGTCGCTGACCCATTATACAAAAGGTACGCAGTCACACCACGAAGGTGCTCCCACTGCTTGTACGTACACGGTTTCAGGTTCTATTTCACTCCCCTCGCCGGGGTTCTTTTCGCCTTTCCCTCACGGTACTGGTTCACTATCGGTCAGTCAGGAGTATTTAGCCTTGGAGGATGGTCCCCCCATATTCAGACAGGATGTCACGTGTCCCGCCCTACTCATCGAACTCACA
>NZ_JBXWKI010000036.1:0-3225 GCF_058190535.1 Serratia sp. CoH_134_PS_4 | reverse complement strand
CTACAGCAGGACTACTCGAAAAGGCTGGACGAGTGGGAGAACGCCTTCGCGGAATGGCGGACGATGTCTGGTCTTATTCAACGGGAGAACGCGGCGCTGAACGAGCGCGTCACGGTCTTGAGCAGGCAGGTGCAGAGTTTGAGCGAGCAGCTGCGCCGGTTGTCGAAAGGCTGAACGCGATAGAAACTCACCGGCAGCAGGAGCGGGCGGTGCAGCACCAGAAAGCGCTGGAGCTGGAACGATCGCAGTGGCAGCATCATGGTCCTTCGCTATGATAAGCCGGGTTCTATTAATTAGTTGTTATGTAAAGATATTTAAATTTTTCAACATGAGGTATTTTTATGAATACATATATTTTCCTGGGAGGGGCTATTGTGGCTGAAGTCATAGGCACCACCTTTATGAAATATTCAGAAGGATTTACACGCCTGTGGCCGTCTGTAGGAACTGCAATAAGTTATTGCGCTGCCTTTTATCTGCTTTCCCAAACATTGGAAAATATACCTACCGGTATTGCTTACGCAATTTGGTCTGGTGCGGGAATTGTACTAATAAGCCTAGCTGGTTGGTTGGTTAGCGGTCAAAAACTTGATTGGCCCGCAATTGCAGGAATGTTCCTTATTTGCGTTGGAGTTTTGGTTATTAATATTTTTTCAAAATCTTCTGCGCATTAACTTTTTACCGAAGCATATTGGCCAAAGCAAAAGGATTTCCTTGAGATCCTTTCTTTCTGCGCGTAATCTTTTTCCCTGTAAACAAAAAAACCACCGCTACCAACGGTGGTTCGTTTGCCGGAATTCAGAGCTACCAACTCTTTGTTCCGATGGTAACTGGCTTTCACGGAGCGCAGATACCTAAACTGTCCTTTCAGTGTAGCCGCACTCAGGCTTTCACTTCAAGAACTCTGTAGGCATTCTCTACAATCTCTGCTCCGTGAACCCAGTTACCAATGGCTACCGCCACTGGCGATTTGTCGTGTCTTTCCGGGTTGGACTCAAGTTGATAGTTACCGGAACGGGCGTGGTAGTCGGACTGAACGGGGGGTTCGTGCATACAGTCCATCCTGGAGCGAACTGCCTACCCGGAACCGAGTTTCAGGCGTGGAATGAGAAACCGCGGCCATAACAGCGGAATGACACCGGTAAACCGAAAGGCAGGAATGCGGGGGAGCACGAGGGAGCCACCAGGGGGAAACGCCTGGTATCTTTAAGCCGCATCGGGTTTCGCCACCGCTGATTTGAGCGTCATTTTCGTGATACTCGTCAGGGGGGCGGAGCCTATGGAAAAACGGCAACTCCGCATCCTTTTCTTGGCCTTTCCTGCTTCGAGCGGCATTTGCTTATCCCGTAATCTGTGAGCTGGTAACGCCCGCCGCAGTCTCACGGCAGGAGCGTAGCGACCGAGTGAGCGAGGAGGCGTCATTTCATCACCACCTGCATTTTGCACTTACGCCCGGCAGCCGCATTTTTCCCCTGTCACATGAAGCACTTTCATAAATTGCCACTCCGTCATAACATGTTTAGCCAGTATACACTCCGCTAGCGCTACGTGACTGGTTCAGGGCTGCGCCCCGAAACCCGCTAAAACCACTGCCGCGCCTGCGGCTTGTCCAACACCGTGCCGACCGGGAAAAGATTTCCCGTCCGTCCCGGCGTTATCAGGAGGCCGGATTGGCAGACAAACGCAGCAAAATGCTCACCATGTGGGTGACTGAGGACGAGCACCGGCGTCTGCTGGAGCGCTGCGAGGGTAAGCAACTCGCGGCCTGGATGCGGCAGACGTGCCTGGACGAGAAGCCCGCACGCGCCGGCAAACTTCCGTCGATCTCGCCGGCGCTGCTTCGTCAGCTTGCCGGCATGGGGAACAACCTTAACCAGATTGCCCGCCAGGTTAACGCCGGTGGTGGAAGCGGACACGACCGCGTGCAGATTGTCGCCGCGCTGATGGCCATCGATGCCGGACTCGAGCGGTTGCGGCATGCCGTACTGGAAAAGGGTGCTGATGATGATCGTTAAGTTTCATCCTCGGGGGCGCGGCGGCGGCGGCGGGCCGGTCGATTATCTGCTGGGTAAAGATCGCCAGCGCGACGGCGCCAGCGTTCTGCAGGGGAAGCCGGATGAAGTCCGGGAGCTTATCGACGCCTCGCCCTACGCCAAAAAGTACACTTCCGGCGTTCTGTCTTTTGCCGAACAGGATTTACCGCCCGGCCAGCGCGAAAAGCTGATGGCGAGTTTCGAGCGGGTTCTGATGCCCGGACTCGATAAAGACCAGTACAGCGTGCTGTGGGTTGAGCACCGGGACAAGGGGCGGCTGGAGCTGAACTTCCTGATCCCGAACACGGAGCTTCTGACCGGCAAGCGGCTACAGCCGTATTACGACCGCGCCGACCGTCCGCGCATCGATGCCTGGCAGACCATAGTGAACGGCAGGCTGGGGCTGCATGACCCGAACGCGCCGGAGAACCGGCGGGTGCTGGTCTCGCCTTCCGCGCTGCCGGAAGCGAAGCAGGAAGCCGCCCAGGCGATTACGAGCGGCCTGCTTGCCCTTGCCTCATCCGGGGAGCTGAAAACGCGTCAGGACGTCACTGAGGCGCTGGAAAGCGCAGGTTTTGAGGTGGTGCGCACCACAAAAAGCAGCATCAGCATTGCCGACCCGGACGGGGGGCGAAACATCCGACTGAAGGGAGCCATCTATGAACAGTCTTTTAACGCTGGCGAAGGACTTAGAGCAGAAATCGAAAGCGCAGCAGCAGACTACCGGCGAGATGCTGAAAGCCGCATTCAGCGAGCACGAGAAGTCTGTCAGAGCGGAACTGAGCGAAAGCGAGAAGAGAATCAGCGCCGCCATCCTCGACCACGACCGGAAGCTGTCCTCAGCCATGAGCCAGCGCACGAAAGGGATGCTGCGCATGGTCAGCCAGACGTGGCTGACCATCGTTCTGGTCTCCGCGCTGCTGATAGCGTCGAGCGCGGGCATTCTGTGGTGGCAGGGGCAGCAGATACTCGAGAACTATACGACCATCCGGGAGCAGAAGAGCACGCAGGCCATGCTGTCAGAGAGGAACAGCGGCGTACAGCTCTCGACCTGCGGCGAGCAGAGACGCCGCTGCGTGAGGGTGAACCCGGAAGCGGGACAGTTCGGAGAGGACTCGAGCTGGATGATACTGGCGGGGAAATAGCACATGACGGAGCTGGAAAAACAGTTGCTGAGCGCATTAGAGCAGCT
>NZ_JBXWKI010000035.1:0-3230 GCF_058190535.1 Serratia sp. CoH_134_PS_4 | reverse complement strand
CATTCTGTTCAGTCCTTATTTTCTGCACTGCTTAGCGGCGCTCAGCATGTTGTCCATAAAACGCGAGGGTACATAGCCGTACTGCTGGTTCATTTTCTCCAGTTCTCCGTGGGTATATTTCGTCTTCAGCTCTTCCCAGATACAGCCGCAGACCGCGGTTGTCCCGCCACCGGACTTACAGCCCCGGATAAACTCACGTTCGTTTTTGTCACCACAGCCGCTCAGGGCCAGCGCTGACAGCAGCGTGACGGCCAGTAATACGCTCCTGGAAGCCATCGTCATTTTTAATTGCCTGTTAATCATTGTGTGAATAGTCCATTCGTTAAAACGCCTCTGCTCAGAGGTTGTCTGATTGCGCCACGCCTTCCTGTTCAAGTGCATGGCTGATGTTGTTCACCACCGTATCCGGGTCGAGCCGGATTTCCGCCAGATGCTTACCCGTCTCAGGTGTTCCCTTGTAAACGTCCAGGGACGCGAACGGTCTGCCTTCATCGTTTGTCCCGGCAGATACCTGGTATGAGGTATTACCGTTCCGGACCGTGAATTCCTGCAGACTGATTACCTGATTGCTCTGGTATGCATACGTGGTGGTGTTTGCCGGTACGGTAATGTCCATTTCCTTATGTTCTGCGCCGGTCTTACCGAATGAGTACGATACCGACGGGGAGATGATGCAAATTTCAACCTCCTTTTTATGGTTAGCGGTCTGCGCATAGAAGACGGGTTTGCCGCAGCGCTGGTGGTGTGCCTGTATAAGTGCGTCGGGTGTAGCGGCATTTACGGCCGAAAGCGATGCCAGCATCATTCCTGCGCTCAGCAACAGGGCTTTACCGTGTTTCATGTTTTAACTCCTTTTGGTCTGGTGTGAGGTTCGGGAGAATGCTCCCGGAAGGTATGAATGACGTTGCTGATAAAGTGAAAATGCGGAAGAGCGTTGATAAAGTCCTCCATGGCGATTAGTGCATTAGTCTCGTTGCGATGTCTGAAATGCTGCTCTGAAAGCGAGACGGAGATAATCTCGTGAAGCGAGAAAACGTGAATGGCTCCCTGCCGGCAGGCCACTAGAAACCAGCATGCCTGTGAGAAAATCAGCCGGTAGGGCTCGAGGTGGTCGTGACGGATGCCCTTAACCAGCAGGCTGACCATCCGGTGGTGGTAAATCGCCTCAGCAAGCCGCTGAAAGCAGTCCGGGAGGATCCCCGCAGGCTGATGTACATGACCTATCAGACACGGCGATGTGCCGTTTTCATCCATCAACAGCTGCATTAACTGACGGCTCTGTGAGGGAATGAGGCGGGCTATTCCGGTGTTGCGGGCAAACGCCAGCGCACCAGGAGTATGATCACGCATCGGATTTGTCCGTAACCGCCAGCAGCCGTTATCGCCGGTCAGATCCAGATGAAGCAGACGCTGAGAAAAATCCCGGCGCAGGGTGCGTTCAGATACGCCAAATTCACCGGACAGCGCTTTCAGTGAAAGAGATTCACCGGCAAGAAGCCGGCTGATAATAACTGACAGCCTGAGGGCCAGCCTGTCGTGTCGGTACGCAGAGTCCGTCGCGCGCATATACCCTCCGTGAATGGAAAATACTGAGATAACTCATGCGGTTATTATGCAGGATAGGGTGGACAGGTTATGACCAGTGATGAGAGCGAGCGGCAGAAAAGATGAAATTTTTTTCCCACGTTAACTGACTGAATATACGTGGATAATTTCACATTGTTCAGTGAGTGAGCTGCAGGTGGTCATACCCTGTCATAAAGCCGGTCAGCAGGACGCGTTGTCAGGGCTGAAGGTGGCTGTAGTATGGCGTTTTATTAATCTCGATCTGAGCAAACGCAGTAAGAGGCGAAACAGAATGACGAGGGCACAACGTACGCTTTGGATCTCTTTCTCTGGCCAGCCTGCGCGCCGGCAGTAATCCAGGATCCGGGTTACAATCTGTCTCCGGATATAGCGCAGCAGCATGCGCAACAGGAGCCGTGTCAGCTTCCTGAGTATCATTTTCCACCTCCTCAAAAAAGTAAGTGCCACAGCGCAGAAGCAGCATTCACAATGCCGTCGCGGATTGTTCCCAGCGCTTCACGGACCGGCTTTGGCAGCGGAATGGCATCCACTATCCGGCTGAACAGCTCACCCAGCAGATCGCCAAAATCCTGTCGGGCGGTACTCTCTGCCTCCGCAGATCGGTGCTCTTCCCTGACCTGACGAAACACGCCGCTGCTGGCTTCCGGTGGCAGGGCAAATATCATGGTTTCAACCAGACGGGCCAGGTTGTAGCCGGTTTTTGCTGACACTGCGTGCACCGGATAAGGACAGGAAAACTGCCGTGAGATGGCTGCGCTTCGGGCGGTCAGCGTCAGCAACTGGCCGGTGGAGGGCTGACGCGCTTCTCTGTCCCATTCCAGCGAGGGTTCCGCCTTGTCGGCCTGGTTAATGACGAAGACAATGCTGCCTGGTGAGACACCGCACTTGAGCAGGAACCGGTGAAATGCTTCATCGGTCGCGCAGGCCCGGTCATCCGCTTTCATCACCCAGAGAATAAGATCCAGCGTCGGTAGCTGCTCTTTATACAGCTGCCGGTATTCACGGTCATAGTCCAGAGATTCGCCTGCACCGGGCAAATCGACCAGCGTCATGCGGCGCCCGCCGATATCGAGCGTGAAGCGAAGCGGTTCGCGGGTACAACCCTGGACATCGCTGACCGGACTAAGGGGCTGCTGAAAGAGGGCATTGCAGAGCGAACTTTTGCCACTCCCTGTTTTACCCATGATGCCGATGACTGGCTCATAATGGATATGCTGGCGGATGCGGTTCAGTATTGTGCGGGAGAGTGTTTCGGGCAGGAGAGACAGCTGTTGCTTCAGGGTATCAAGACCCTGTTCGGTTTTATCGGACACATTAACCTCCGTGAGTGAAATAATAAAATGGCAGCATTTCTGCTGCCGTTCTCACCCTGGTAATATAGGTCTGAAATTTTTTTGAATGTAATTTTTTAGGGAGGTGAACTGTTCCTGTTGAAAGGACAGTTTAGGGTATGACAGAGCAGGTTCAATAGACCCGTTATTATGCTGGCTATTATATGTGACAGGAGTGCTAACTTGAGAGTAAAAACAAGCAGTTATCTGATGTGAAAATACGGTTTTTAAGTGTTTCCTTCTTCTATTGTATTTTCTTATAAAAATACGTTAATGCTTGTCGGGTTGGTAATATATTAATATAGATACACT
>NZ_JBXWKI010000034.1:0-4605 GCF_058190535.1 Serratia sp. CoH_134_PS_4 | reverse complement strand
CTACAGCAGGACTACTCGAAAAGGCTGGACGAGTGGGAGAACGCCTTCGCGGAATGGCGGACGATGTCTGGTCTTATGCAACGGGAGAACGCAGCGCTGAGCGAGCGCGTCTCGGGCTTGAGCAGGCAGGTGCAGAGTTTGAGCGAGCAGCTAATCCGGTTGTCGAAAGGCTGAACGCGATTGAAGCACACCGGCAGCAGGCGCGGGCGGCACAGCATCAGAAAGCGCTGGAGCTGGAACGATTGCAGCGACAGCGGACGTATGATGGCCCGTCGCTGTAACAAACCGGGTAAAACGGAGCTTTCGTCGGGGATCTGCTCTGAAAGCCGGTGCCATTCACCCGAATGCATGGCTATGCATTCGTGTATTAGTCGCGACTTGATCTGACATATGGCCTTGAAAGGTTGAGAGTTACCGGTTTTGATATGGGTGTCGAATCCTTATACAAAACACGAGGTAACTCTCATGCTTCATACTACCAATCCCGTCATTAAACACAAAACAGGTTTGCTCAATCTGGCTGAAGAACTCAGCAACGTGTCTAAAGCCTGTAAAATCATGGGCGTCTCCCGCGATACGTTTTACCGTTATCGCGAACTGGCTGATGAAGGCGGTGTGGATGCGCTGATTAACCGCAGCCGACGCGCCCCCAATCTCAAAAATCGTACCGACGACGCAACTGAACAGGCCGTTGTTGACTATGCAGTCGCGTTTCCTGCGCATGGTCAGCACCGGACCAGCAATGAGCTGCGTAAACAGGGCGTTTTTATCTCAGGAAGTGGTGTCCGCTCTGTCTGGCTGCGCCACAATCTTGAAAACTTCAAAAAGCGTCTGAAAGCACTGGAAGAAAAAGTGGCTCGTGAGGGTATCGAGCTGACTGACAGCCAGATCGCCGCACTGGAACGCAAAGCCAGTGATGACGAGGCCTGTGGCGAAATTGAAACCGCGCATCCGGGCTATCTGGGTTCTCAGGACACATTCTACGTGGGCAACCTGAAAGGCGTCGGACGTATTTATCAGCAGACGTTCGTTGATACGTACTCGAAGGTTGCGCACTGTAAGCTGTATGTCACTAAAACGCCGATTACAGCGGCTGACCTGTTGAATGATCGCGTGTTGCCGTTTTACGCGTCTCAGGGCCTGCCGATGCTGAGAATACTGACTGACAGGGGCACGGAGTACTGTGGCAAAGTGGAGCAGCATGATTACCAGCTTTATCTGGCAATAAATGATATCGACCACACGAAAACCAAAGCAATGTCGCCGCAGACAAATGGCATCTGCGAACGGTTCCACAGAACGATATTGCAGGAATTTTATCAGGTAGCGTTTCGCAAAAAACTGTATGGTGAACTCGATACATTACAATCAGATCTTGATGCATGGCTTGCTCACTACAATAATGAGCGAACTCATCAGGGGAAAATGTGCTGTGGCCGGACGCCAATGGAAACATTGCTTGATGGAAAACGCATCTGGGCTGAGAAAAACTTAAGCCAGATGTAATCTGACAGATACCTGTATAAATAACCGGTAACTGTCAGATCAGGTCTGAGCTAATACAGCATTCGGGTGAAATTTATCTGGCGCAGGCGGCGCGGTTTACCGGGGAGTTTACTGCCGGTTTTACCGGGCTGAGGCCGTATTCGCGCTGAACCTGTCCGGGGCGGTGCACGAAAGGGATGTTATGGTAAATGGTTACCGATTTACGCCAATAGCTATACTGGTTTCATCTAGTAATATACCTATCTTACATCCGCTAATTGTAGATCCTGTCATCACTAAGCCACCTATAGTTAGTTGATTATTGTCTGTATTGAACAATTGTGGTGAAGGCCCGCGGTAACTTATTAATTTTCCATCAGGAACATAAAGTTCTGCTTCCGCTTTTAGCGCAGCGGCACTTTGTCTTCTTATTTCAAATGCTTCTTTTCCATTAATGAGACAGACAGTGATCTTGTCTTCATGACGGAGAGTTACCCCCGCTTTTTTACCTTCATCAGTAAGGTAAAGTTGGGTTCCTTTAGCCTTGGCTAGATATGTACCATCACTGTGATAGATAGGGATACTTGTAGTAAAACCTGCATCAACCGTATTCTCAACGCTAATCATAGGGGTATCTTTATACTGAAGTATTACTGGGACATTGATAAAAAAATTAGAACCCAGCTCAACTTCAGGGCTTTGACTAAATACCAGCCTGTTCTGTAACTCACTCATCTAAATTTCCTTTTTTTTATAAAAAAAGGCCTAATGCCCCCGTGGTGGGTATATAAAAATCACGGGGAGCGTAGCGACCTTCGTCTAGCTCGTTTCTTGTTTGTCTTACCCTGCAAAAGGTTCGATTGTGTGGGCATAGTGTCCGACGTTTGCAATCACACTATGCCGCTTACTACTCCCTAGAAACTCACTTTATCAGGTGCCAGTTATCGTACTGCGAGACGGGGTAGAGCCAACTGCTTTCCCGAGTTGGTTAGGATTTTATTCCCACCGTATGCCTGTTTATCCTGCCGGAGTCCGGGGCGTAGACCTGAGTGTCTAAGGTGCAGATATGATTTTAATGTCGTTGAATGGTATTAAGCTGGTAGTGACATCGCTAGCCAGCCCTGCTAGGATTTGATTGCTACGTCTGATCCTGGCAGGCATCTGCAAGAATTAGAGTACCGAAGCCCTGTGATTCTGTCACGGGGCTTTTGTACATCTGAATCCTGATAAATCAAATCTTTCCCTGAAAAACACGTAACGCCCGCCGCAGTCTCATGACCGAACGTCAGTGAGCGAATGAGCGAGGAGGCGTCATATCACCAATTTCAGCATTTATCCTGGTCACTCCTGAGCTTCCTTTTCCCCTCTTTTCCATAGGCCCTTTGACCCACACACAACTCAGCTCTACCATATTAAGCCAGTATACACTCCGCTAGCGCTACGTGACTGGTTCAGGGCTGCGCCCCGAAACCCGCTAAAAGCGACTGACGCGCCTGCGGCTTGTCCAACACCGCGCCGCCCGGGAAATTATTTCCCGCCCGTCCCGGCGTTATCAGGAGGCTGGATTGGCAGATAAACGCAGCAAGATGCTCACGATGTGGGTAACGGAAGATGAGCACCGGCGTCTGCTGGAGCGCTGCGACGGTAAACAGCTCGCGGCCTGGATGCGCCAGACGTGCCTGGACGAGAAGCCAGCGCGTGCCGGCAAACTTCCGTCGATCTCGCCGGCGCTGCTTCGTCAGCTTGCCGGCATGGGGAACAACCTCAACCAGATTGCCCGGCAGGTTAACGCCGGTGGCGGTACCGGACATGACCGGGTGCAGGTTATCGCCGCGCTGATGGCCATCGATGCCGGACTCGAGCGGCTGCGGCACGCGGTGCTGGAAAAGGGGGCAGACGATGATCGTTAAGTTTCACCCGCGAGGGCGCGGGGGCGGAGCGGGTCCGGTGGATTATCTGCTGGGGAAAGATCGGCAGCGCGAAGGCGCCAGCGTTCTGCAGGGGAAGTCGGAAGAAGTCCGGGAGCTTATCGACGCCTCGCCCTATGCCAAAAAATACACCTCCGGGGTGCTGTCGTTTGCCGAGCAGGACTTACCCCCGGGTCAGCGTGAAAAACTGATGGCGAGCTTCGAGCGGGTTCTGATGCCCGGACTCGATAAAGACCAGTACAGCGTGCTGTGGGTTGAGCACCAGGACAAAGGGCGGCTGGAGCTGAATTTCCTGATCCCGAACACGGAGCTGCTGACCGGCAAACGGCTCCAGCCGTATTACGACCGGGCCGACCGTCCGCGCATCAATGCCTGGCAGACGATCGTGAACGGCAGGCTGGGGCTGCACGATCCGAACGCGCCGGAAAACCGGCGTGCGCTGGTCACGCCGTCCGCGCTGCCGGAAGCGAAGCAGGAAGCCGCTCAGGCGATTACGCGGGGTTTACTGGCGTTAGCCTCGTCCGGGGAGCTGAAAACGCGTCAGGACGTGACTGAGGCGCTGGAACTTGCTGGTTTTGAGGTGGTGCGCACGACGAAAAGCAGCATCAGCATTGCCGACCCGGACGGGGGGCGAAACATCCGATTGAAGGGAGCCATCTATGAACAGTCTTTTAACGCTGGCGAAGGACTTAGAGCAGAAATCGAAAGCGCAGCAGCAGAGTACCGGCGAGATGCTGAAAGCCGCATTCAGCGAGCACGAGCAGTGTGTAAAAGCGGAACTGAACGCCAGCGCGAAGCGAATCAGCAACGCTATCAGCGCTCACGAACAGGGGATGAACGCAGCCATGCAGTCGAACCGACTGAACGTGCTGCGTATGGTAGGGCGAACGTGGCTGACCGTGGTGATGGTCTCGGTACTGCTGATCGGTACGAGCGGGAGCATTCTGTGGTGGCAGGGGGAACAGATACGCGATCATTACACGCTTATCAGCGAGATGAAGCGGACGGAAGCCATGCTGTCGAAGAAGAACAACGGCGTGCGGCTGTCGGTGTGCGGGGACAGCAAACGTCCCTGCGTGAAGGTGAACCCGGAGGCCGGAGTCTTCGGGGAGGATTCGAGCTGGATGATACTGGCGGGGAAATAGCACATGACGGAGCTGGAAAAACAGTTGCTGAGCGCATTAGAGCAGCT
>NZ_JBXWKI010000033.1:0-4659 GCF_058190535.1 Serratia sp. CoH_134_PS_4 | reverse complement strand
CCGTAGGTTTTAGCCAGAACGGTGGTGATTGCTGCAGTCAGGGTAGTTTTACCGTGGTCAACGTGGCCGATAGTACCGACGTTAACGTGCGGTTTTGAACGTTCAAACTTTTCTTTAGACATCGATTGTCCCTCTAAGACACGGATAAATCGGTGGTATCACCACATCAACCAAGCATTTGCTTGTTGAATCCAGAACAGAAAGAAAATCAGGGGGCGAGATTATAAGAAGTGGTGCTGATAGGCAGATTCGAACTGCCGACCTCACCCTTACCAAGGGTGCGCTCTACCAACTGAGCTATATCAGCACATCTTGGAGCGGGCAGTGGGAATCGAACCCACATCATCAGCTTGGAAGGCTGAGGTAATAGCCATTATACGATGCCCGCATCCTGGAACTCGGCTACCTGACTTTTCTGTAGAATTTTTAGGGAGGAGAAGGATTGTTCGTCGCTTAACTCTCACCCTTCGGGCCGGCTGCGCTAGCGCTGCACAACTCGATTCTTGTCGAAGGCTTTCGCCTTCTCCTTCTGCAATTTAACCGTTGCGCGTTTTTCGCTGGCCAGTTAACTGCCGAAGGCAAGATATGGTGGTGGGGGAAGGATTCGAACCTTCGAAGTCTGTGACGGCAGATTTACAGTCTGCTCCCTTTGGCCGCTCGGGAACCCCACCAGATTTTAACTACTGTGACTTGATTGGTGCCGGCTACCGGAATCGAACTGGTGACCTACTGATTACAAGTCAGTTGCTCTACCAACTGAGCTAAGCCGGCATCAAGTGCAGCGCATTCTAGGTAGAGCGGACGGTCTATGCAACAAAAAAATTGCGTTAGCTGCACTTTCGCTCACAAAACGCCCAATTTTGCATGCCGCATGGCAATTCGACGTGTACGGCGTGCAAACATTAATCAGTTTCAGGCCGATTTTCTATAATCTTATTGCTCTTGCAAGAATCAATGGGGCATTTCTTCCGCCAGGTGGCTTCGAACCTTTTCGTAAATCTGTCTACAAAATGGCTGTATCGCAACATGAAAGCGGTATCGCTCTTGGTTGATACCCTTTCTCCATCGACTGCGGGCCGCTTCTCACAATTGACATAAACTCATACTAATCGCCAACTTTTTCGAAAAAAGTCTACGCCAAAAACGAAGCTGTCTATAATATGCAGCTTGTTTATTATCTGGAGTTGGCGTCCGGCGCCTTTCCCAACCTGCGTTAACAGGCAGAATTTGGCTTATGATAAAAAGAGATCAATCTTTAGCGACGCCTTATCTTCAGTTCGATCGTACCCAATGGGCTGCGCTGCGAAACTCGGTGCCGCTGACACTGTCAGAAGAAGAGATTGTTAAACTGAAAGGGATTAACGAAGATCTCTCTTTGGAAGAAGTAGCGCAGATTTATCTGCCGCTATCACGACTGTTGAACTTCTATATCAGTTCCAACCTGCGCCGTCAGGCGGTGCTTGAGCAATTTCTCGGAACCGATGGACAAAAAATCCCCTACATTATCGGCATTGCCGGCAGCGTTGCCGTTGGCAAAAGTACTACCGCTCGTTTACTGCAGGCATTGCTCAGCAGCTGGCCGGAACATCGCAGTGTAGAACTGATCACCACTGACGGCTTCTTGCATCCTAACAAGGTGCTAAACGAGCGTGGGTTGATGAAGAAAAAGGGCTTCCCACAGTCCTACGATATGCACAGCCTGGTAAAATTCGTTTCTGAAGTAAAATCCGGCGCTAAGCGCGTGACAGCCCCAGTATATTCCCACTTGATTTATGATGTCGTTCCTGAAGGGAATAAAGTCATCGAACAACCGGATATTCTTATTCTCGAAGGCCTGAACGTTTTACAAAGCGGCATGGATTATCCTCACGATCCACATCGTGTTTTTGTTTCCGACTTTGTTGATTTTTCAATATATGTCGATGCCCCTGAAGAGTTGCTACAAAGCTGGTATATCAATCGATTCCTTAAATTCCGGCAGGGCGCTTTCTCTAATCCTGACTCTTATTTCCATAATTATTCAAAGCTACCTGAGCCTGAGGCCATAAACATAGCCACCCAATTATGGACTGAGATTAACGGACTGAATTTGCATGAAAATATCTTACCAACCCGTGAGCGCGCTAGCCTGATCATGACTAAAAGCGCTAATCATGCCGTTGAAAACGTGCGATTACGGAAGTAAATAATTAATAATAAGGGGCTTAAGCCCCTTATTAAAATGATTAATCAGCACCGCGAAGAGATATTTCCCCGCCAATAAATGGCTTAATTACGCCATTCTGATCAAGCAATAACGCACCCTGTTGATCGATACCACGGGCAATACCAAAAATCTGTTGCTCACCAATTAATAACTTAACAGGTCTATCAATAAAGTTGTCTAATGCACGCCAGCGGGCAATAAATGGTGTCAAACCATCAATCTCAAACTGCTTCAACGATTGACGCAACTCATTGAGTAAGGTCGCTGCCAATTCATTACGGTCGATATTGATTCCTGCTTCCTGCAAGTTTATCCACCCTTGGTTAATCGCATTAGCATTGGTTTCCCGCATCGCCAAATTAATGCCAGCCCCAATCACCAATTGTGCCGCATCGCCGGTTTTTCCCGTTAATTCGACCAAGATGCCAGCCAGTTTGCGATCGTTGAGATATAGATCATTTGGCCATTTGACCCTGACATCTTCAGCACCGAGGTCTTTCAGCACCTCAGCCATCACTATGCCAATCACCAGACTCAGGCCCATTGCTGCCGCTGGCCCCTGATCCAGACGCCAAAACATTGAGAGATATAGATTGGCACCAAAAGGCGAGATCCATTGGCGCCCTCGCCGACCACGGCCCGCCTGCTGATACTCTGCGACACAGGCATCGCCCGACTGCAATTCAGCAATGCGATCTAACAAATATTGGTTGGTTGAATCCACAACGGGCAACACGGTAACACGCTTATCTACCAGTTGGCTGAGAATGCGTTCAGCCTCCAGCAATTGGATTGGGCCAGGTAGGCTATAACCTTTCCCCGGTACGGTAAACACGTCCAAGCCCCACTCGCGAATTGTCTGGATATGCTTGTTAATCGCTGCACGACTCATTCCCAGCAACTCACCAAGATGCTCACCAGAATGGAAGCCGCCATCAGCGAGTATGGCAATAAGCCTGAGGGGAACTTTAGTATCTTTCATGACAGGACCTCTACCGCATTTAACTCAGTATCCTTACCGATAAAGCGAACTTCGGGTTCTAACCATACATCAAACTTTGCCGCTACCGTATTGCGTACATGGCGTGCCAGGGCGACAACATCCTGGCGGGTGGCGTTATCCAAATTCACCAAAACAAGCGCCTGCTGGCTATGTACCGCCGCACCACCGATCTGATGGCCTTTCAGTTCACAGCGATCAATCAACCAGCCTGCTGCCAACTTCACCTGTCCGTCCTGCTGTGGGTAATGCGGCATGCCCGGGTATTCGGCAATCATCGCCGCGGCTTTTTCATTACTGACCAATGGGTTTTTGAAGAAACTGCCAGCATTGCCCGTCACCTTAGGATCAGGCAGCTTACTGCAGCGCATTGCGCACACAGAGTCAAACACCTGACGCGGCGTTACCGTTTCCGGATCCAACTTCGTCAGATCGCCATAATTCAGCATCGGGTTCCATTGCTTGTTCAGACGTAGGCCCACGCCAACAATAATGTGCCCCTTTTGGAAGCGGTGTTTGAAAATACTGTCACGGTAACCAAACCCACAATCTGATGCCGAAATACGGTCGATAGCCCCCGTATTCAGGTTCAACAGATCAACGTAATCACAGACGTTTTTGAGCTCTATACCATAGGCACCAATATTTTGGATTGGGGCTGATCCAACTAAACCGGGAATCAATGCAAGGTTCTCTAGCCCAGGAATTCCGGCTGCCAGAGTGCGGCAGACCAAATCATGCCAATTCTCGCCCGAACTGACATGGAGAAACCAGGCATCTTCCTCTTCTCTGATATCGATGCCTTTTAATTGATTGATCATGACCGTACCAGAAAAGTCTTCTAGGAACAGGACATTACTCCCTTCACCGAGTACCAGCAGTGGCTCTTGACGTTTCTGCGTTTTCTGCCAAACCTTGATCATTAATTCAATGGTGTCTGCAATGATCAGATGCGCTGCGTTGGCCTGGAGCGCAAAAGTATTGTGTTTTTTTAATGACGCGCTTTCAGTAGACATAACGATAATTACCTATACGGAAATGAACCTTCACCTAGTCTACTCGATTCGGCTCTCTAGGCTAATATTTGTTTTCGATGATATTGCTTTTATCTGGAGTTCATCTACAGGATAAATGCTTTCCGTTGTTTCATTAGGTAATTCCTATACATATTAATAAGATAAAGGAATTAATATAATGAACAACGTGATGAATGCCCGCAATATCTCCGATATGGGCTTTATTATCACAACTTAAACAATTCTATTCAGTCCCGCTAATATATGACTGAAGTTGCTCATTTGCTTTAAACATTACGGATAATTATAAATATAACTATTCTTTACTCGGGGAGTTTTGGAGAGGTATCTGTACCAGAGGCGCAGCGTAGCTGCGTAATCTTTTTCTTTCGCACACAGCAAAAAGGCCATCCTTGCGGATGGCCTCTTGGCTTAAT
>NZ_JBXWKI010000032.1:0-5909 GCF_058190535.1 Serratia sp. CoH_134_PS_4 | reverse complement strand
ACTGGCTACGCTCATATGGATTTGTGGATAACGCTCTGATGATGGTGTGATAGCAAACCTTTCCCAGCTGCAGCTGACCAGGCTGAACAAATACTGTCATTCTCGCGTTGGCCATCGTGCCGGCGCCGCAACTTTTGATAGCGAATGCCAATGAACTTTCACTTACTTCATGCTATAGCGTTACTGGCTGTGTTGCTGCTCTTCGCCTGGTTGTCCTGGCGGCGTAGAACGCGGAGGCACCGGCGCAAGATCCGCCAGGCTGGCCGTATCCTGGCTAAACTCGACGACATTCCACATCCAGGCCAACGCCTGGCGTATCTACGCAAGATTGACCCCTACACCTTTGAAGAGCTGCTTCTCGAGGTATTTGAGCGGCGCGGCTTCACGATCCAACGCAACAAGCGCTACTCCGGTGATGGCGGATTGGATGGCAAAGTCTGGTGTGGCGATGAGCTGTACCTCATCCAGGCCAAGCGTTACAGCAATCTCATCAATAAACGGCATGTCCTGGAATTTATTGAACTGGTCGAGCGATTCCAGTGCAAAGGTTTGTTCTGCCATACCGGGCGAACCTCAAGCGGCTCCAAAGACTTGGTTAACGGTCATCCAGGCATAGTGATGCTGTCCGGAAGCCGGTTGCTGGACTTTATCGATATCAATAAACCCTTCTCTTTTTAACATGGTGGATAAATGGAACGTAAAAATTTGCCATCAAAAATGGCAGGTAGCGACGATGTGGCATTTTCTCTGCATGATGTATTCCAGATTTGCATTGAAAATGGAGTATTTAGGCTGGTAAAAATAAATGATGATGAGATGTTTTATCGCATCACTGTTTGTGGCGTTTTCCGGATACAAAAAAACAAATTAAATGGAGCGGTTACGCAATGGGCCTACCATTTAAAAACAGCAAGCACCGGTGAGTGGCGAAGAAGAAAATCATTACCGGTTCCTATCTGGCTTTTTTGGCGTAAAAATATCACCTACTCAATGAATGAGTGGTTAACAGCAGCGATTAGTCAAGTGATTGACTCTCTTGTTAAGTCCGGATTCTCTATGCGAATAAAAACAACACTTTTTCGTGTTAGAGAACGGAATCAGAAGACTAAATTAATTTCGTCGATGTTCCCTCAAGAAGTAATATCATTATATTACCATGATGATTTGTGTCAGCAGCTTGGGGAAAAGGATTTCTCTTATCCTCATGACTATCCCAAATCGGTGGGCTACACGTCTAGAACACAATTCTATGACGACATGGTTAAAAAAATAAGAATTCGGAGTTGGGGATTCGTTTCAGAGTCGGTTAGGGATGCAGCCGCTAAATTACTTTGCAAGCATATTTGGGAAATGGTAGATAAGTCGATTTTTTCTCAGTATGCAAAATCAGACTGGTGCTCAATTATACGTCAGTCTTTAACTAATGCGACCTTTTCAGGTTATTTGGTGTTTTCCAAGCGTATTCTCATTGAAAATGACACGGACTTCAAAGGGCTTTGGCCGATGGTTGGCCTTCTTCATCGGCAGCAGGGTAAACATACGTTTCGGCTTTCTGGTAAAACAAGGGAGTTATTCGAACAGCTTTCTTTTCCAGATGAGATAACGTATGGCGATTTTAAAAAATTGCGCCATGTCAGCCCTACCTTGGTCGCGATGTTGAAAGAGATACCCAGGGCAGATACACAGAAAAAAGAAAAACAGTTAAAAACGGTTATCAAGTTACTGCGTAATCCACATATCAAATGCTATCCGGTTAAAGTTATTTTCTGGGTTATGGAGTACCTCGCCGCTCACTTCCGGACAGAACAAGCGGCTGAAATCTATCGGGTATGTGAAAAATGGTTGGAATATTATACAGACCTTTACCGCAACATTGGTTTTAAGGAACAAGAAGGGCGATGGAGGACGGAGGTTAACCATTTGGAGCATGTTATTGACTGGATTTATCGCACTGAATCTAGTATCCACAAAAATCAGAGCTGGCCTTCATTCTGGAGGCTTGCGGAGGAGTGGACTCAAGGATTGAGACGCGATGATGCCTTATATGGCGATTATCATGATGGTTCTTTCTGTGATGATGATGTTGATAAGGCATCGTGGACTGGTGTTAATGTCGATTTGTCGACGATAAACCCCGGAGTCAAAGAAATCACCACTGTGGACGATCTGTATAAAGAAGGTGATGAAATGTGCCACTGTGTTGCCAGTTATCGCCGTGACTGTGCATACGGTAACTATCGGGTTTTCTCCATCATCTGTGATGATGAGCGTGCCACATTAGGCGTTTCGCGAGAACACCATAAATCTACTTATATGTTTGACCAGATACGAGGAACTGAGAACAGTTCGGTTTCACGCCGCATGGAAAATCTCGGTAAAAAAATACTATCCCTGGTCAATGCGAGCATAAACTGAAGAGGTAAATATGATTCTGACGTTGATTGTTGTTTTTATTTTGTTTTCCGTGCTTCTTGTTTTAATGATTTTTAAAATGAAAAGATTTGATGATAAGGAAAAAATAGTTAATGTAATTAATTTTTCTAATCGAGGCGTTTTTAAGCGTATTGATGAAAACCGTGAACTTCTCGAGTTGCTTTATAAAGACTTCCCTGACGTATTGGAACGATGTCCGTGGGTTGAAGGCTGGATTTTTTCTCAGGATTCATTTTTAAGTGATTTGGCATCAGTATCCCATGCTCAAAACCATGTTAAAGATAGGGAGTTTCATAGCCGAGATTACCCGAGGGACTTCCCGGGTAAAAGATATCGAGTCGAGGAGAAAACCATTAGTGAAAATTTCAAGTCGAAAGTATCTTTTTCCAATAATAGAGAGTTAAAGTAAATATGATGAGCGCGAGTGCGTTATGAGAATCGTGTAAATTCAACCCATCAATCTAGGATTAAAAATGAGACTTTTTATTGCAGAAAAACCGGCTGTAGCCAAAGACATTGCTGCCGCCCTTGGCGGTGGCAGCCACAAAGGTGCATATATTGATTGCGGTAACGATAAAGTGTCTTGGCTGTTCGGTCATGTTTTACAAACCGTACAGCCAGAAGTTTATAACCCGGTGTATAAACAATGGCGAAAAGAAGATTTACCGTTAAAACTGTACCCGCCGCAGTATGAGATTTCACCGGATAAGGTTGACCATGTAAATAAAGTTATTGAGCTAATTAAACAAGCCGATGTGATAGTCCACGCTGGCGACCCAGACGATGAAGGGCAACTGTTGGTTGATGAACTTTTGATTTATAGCGGAAATGATAAGCCGGTTAAGCGTGTACTGATTAACGATAACACTGATAAAGGCGTTAAAAAATCCCTGGCCGATCTGCGTGACAACAAAGATTTTCATGGGGATTATCTCAAGGCACTTTCACGCAGTGTAGGCGATGAGATTTATGGGCTGAGTTCGACACGCGCCTACAGCATTGAAGCGCAATCACAGGGGTATCGTGGCGTGCTGTCGGTCGGACGTGTCCAGACGCCCACGCTGGGGCTTATTGTTCGCCGCTGGCGTGCCAACAAGGCACACAGCAAGTCCTATTACTACATGCTCGATGGTGCTTTTACATTGGGTTCCGGTAGCCTCACTGCGCGGCTGCAATTCCCAGAGGATGCCCCGGTCGATGACAAAGGGCATGTGCTCCAAAAAAGCTATGTCGACGAGCTGGCCACCCTGGTGAACGGTAAACCAGCGCGAGTTACTGAAGCCGCCGTTAAGGATAAGGAAACTGCGCCTAAGTTGCCGTTTAACCTCAGTAAACTACAGCAGCAAATGAACCGCGATCACGGCATGTCTGCCGCCCGGACGCTGGAAGTTACACAGGGATTGCGCGAGAAGTTCAAAGCGATCACCTATAACCGTTCTGATTGCGCTTATTTGTCCGATGAACAGTTTTCGGAAGCCCCGGACGTGGTGGCCGCATTGAAAGCCAGTGCCGCGTTTGCTGACGCAGACGTAGATACCACGCGCAAGAGCAAAGCGTTTAACAGTGCCAAGGTGACGGCGCACACGGCGATCATTCCAACCGATAACGTGCCTGACCTGGATAAACTGAGCACTGATGAGCGCAATGTCTACACGGCCATAGCCAAGCAGTATTTAATCCAATTTATGCCGCCTAAACGCTTCCAGGAAGCCACTGGCCGTATTGAAGTCAATGGTCAGACATTTACCTACCGTGCAACGAAAGAAATCCATCCCGGCTTCGAGGCGTATTTGAAAGAGCCGAAAGAAGTCAGTGAAGATGACGCGGCAGAAACGGCCTTTGACGTGGTGAGTCAATTGCAGGTAGGCCAGGATGGGCGGTGCGAATCAGCAACCGTTCAAGAGAAAGAAACCACGCCGCCCAAACTTTTTGATGAGGCGAGTTTAATCTCGGCAATGACACGCATCGCTGATTTTGTTGATAATGTTGAAATTAAGAAGCTGTTAAAGGAGAAGGATAAGGACAACGATCAGGCGCATGGTTCGATCGGCACTGAGGCGACCCGCGCAACGATTATAGAGACGCTCAAAAAGCGTAACTTTATCGTCGTTGAAAAGGGAAAACTTATTCCTACAGAAACCGGTCTTGCACTTTTTGATGCGTTGCCAGACGTTGCTACTCAACCTGATATGACGGCACTTTGGTTTGAACAACAATTACAAATCGCAGAAGGTAAGTTAACTGTCGAACAGTTCGTAACCGACTTGTATGGATTTTTGACTGAGCAACTTAAAGACGTTAATGTAGGAGAAATTAAAGGTGAGAAAAGGGAAGACGGTAAAATCCCTCGTCTTAACGAAAAATGCCCTTCTTGCAGTAACGAAATTATGATTCGACCAAAAATTTATGCCTGTACGGGTTGCGATTTTAAAATCTGGGCTATAGTGGCAGAGAAAAAGTTGACAGTGAATCAGGTTGAAACGATTATAAAGAAAGGCAAGTCTAACGAAATTAAAGGATTCACCAGCAAAGCAGGTAAAAAGTTCGATGCGACTTTGGTTTTGCAGGATAAAGCCACAGGTAAGCTGGGCTTTGAATTCTCTCAAAAATCTAAGGGGAAATAATGAGCGACAACGAAATCTACAGCGAAGTAAAACGAATCCTCTCTAACATCCGTTCTGTGCGAGCCTTTGCGCGTGAAACGGATTATGACTTACTGCTGGAGATGCAGGAAAAATTTAGTGCTGTCATCGAAGAACGCCGTGAAGATGCCGAGCGTGAAAAACGAGAGCGTGCTGAACGCGAGACGAAACGTATGGAGTTACTCCAGCTGATCCAATCAGAAGGTTTCGACCCGAGCGAACTGTTGCTGGGTGTTGAATCTTCTGGCTCGTCAAAAAAATCGAAAACAGGTGTAAAACGTGCGCCTAAGTACCAATTTGAAGTAAATGGGCAACTTCAATACTGGTCAGGTGTTGGACGGAAACCGAAGCCGATTCAAGACGCATTGGATCATGGAAAATCGTTAGACAGCTTCCTTATCCCGACAAACCAATAAGTAATATAATTAACAATATATATCCGACATATTTCTGATGTGTCGGATTTTTTTTGGACGGTAAAATGGATAAGAAAGCGTTTCTATTCAGGTTTCGTAAGGCCAGCAGTGCAGATACGCTGGAGCGGATGTATGAGCACATGCGTGATAAAGTGGTACAAGGTGACGTTGAGTTTTTCCTGGGTGCATATGACCACCGGAAAGCCGAACTGGCCGTTGGCCGTATCTTTGATAAGGTGCCGATCTCAGCCTGGAAGTACGTGAAGTAATTCCATTTTTACTATCAGAACCAGCTTGGCCGGCAAAGAGTGTGACCGATATATGATGGTGTTTTCGCACCAGGTATCGTGCTGCAGCGACTTGAAATGCCATCATATCCCACCTTTGTTATCCACAAATCCACATGAGTGAAGCCAGA
>NZ_JBXWKI010000031.1:0-7648 GCF_058190535.1 Serratia sp. CoH_134_PS_4 | reverse complement strand
TCACGTAGCGTATTGAGCAGATCGAGCGTCGAGCGCCCCCACCGGGAAAGCTCAGTGACCAGGATTGCATCAATTTGGGGTCAGTTTGGAGATCGGAAATTTTTGTACGTTAAGCACATTATTTAACCAATTCGGATACGTAAGTGATTGATTTATCGTCAGTGGCTATCGCTTTTAGGTTGTCGCTCTTGCTGTATCGCATTTAGGTTATCCGATTAAGACAAAATCCCCTGAAAACGCTGTATAGCGCGGGAGTACACCCTATTGCTATAGGTAAGTCTGTTCAAAAAACAGGCTTACCGTACAATAATTCTCTATATCCAAACTGACCCCCTAATTCACGACAACAATAACGGCGCAATGTGCGCCGTTATGTTATTTTTTGATAATCATCCAGGTATTCTCTTTATCACCATACGTAGCTCGGGTGTCCACCTTAACGCAGGGCTTTCCGTCACAACGCGATATATCAGCCAGCGGGGCTTTCTTCTGCCAGACCGCTTCCATCCGTTGCATTTCAGCAATCTGGCTGTACCCGTCATTCATAAACCACGTAAATGCCGTCACGCAGGCAGCCATGACGAAAAATATCGTCAGCACGAGATAAATCGCGGATTTCCACGTATAGCGCGACATCTCGCGTCGCATTTCATGGATCATCGCCTTCGCCGTATCGGTAGCCTGATTAAGCGCTTCTGTCGCCGGTTTCTGCTGTGCTAATCCGGCTTGTTTCAGCTCTTTCTCAACCTGAATGAGCGCGGCATGAACAGATTGCCTGACGGTTTCAGTCATATTACCGGACGCGCTGTCCAGCTCACGAATGAGCCTGCTCAGCGTGTCACTCTGCTGCTGTAATTGTGCTGAGGCGTCCTGAAACTGCTCAGTCAGAGAGGTAACACGCTTTTCCAGCGCCTGATGATGCCCGATGAGGGCAGCGATTTGTTTAATTTCGTCGCTCATGAAAAATCCTGTCTATCGTGAAAATGACCAGCCTTTATCCGGCTTCTGTCGTGTCTGTTCGGCGAGTCTCTGCTGTTCTTTCTCCTGCTGACGCTGTTTTTCTGCCAGTCGCTCCATTTCCTGATGTATCCCCTGAAACTCCGCCATTGTCTCGTTCACAAGGGACTGAAGGTCGATTTCGTCCTGTACGTCCTTCAGCGCATCACTGACCAGTGCGTTCAGCTTCTCCGGCTCTTTCTCAAAATCGAAAACCCTGCCGGAAGTGTCTTCCTGCGCAGGTTCAGGCTTCTGCTCTTGTTTTATCGTCAGGTTATCCCGCTCGCTGATGGCTTCCCGTAGCGAGGTGGTCACGTCAATCACACTGTCACGTTCATCACGAGACTGCTCCGCCTGCCTTTCAGCGTCCCTGCGCTCAAGGATGGCCTGTAACTGCGCAGTATCGAACCGCTGAACCTGTCCCGCGCCAAGATGCCGCTCAGGCTCACGCTCAATGCCCTGAGCTTTGAGTGAGCGTGCATCAACGCGGTCGGTATGCTGATACCGTTCAAGGTGCTTATTCTGTAGGTCAGCCCAGCGTTCCCGCTGGGCGACGAGGTGCTCTTTGCGTTCTGTCGGCGTTTCCCCGAAACGTGCCTTTTTCGCACCGCCGCGCTCAGGGGCTTTGCTGTTAGCTCGCTTAAAATACTGCTGCGGGTCACGGTCGATACCGTCATTCATCCGCTCAGAGAACATGATATGCGCGTGCGGCTGCTCGCCGCCGGCTATCGCCGCTTTCGGATTATGAATGGCGAACTGATACGCATGACGGTCGCCGATTTCCTGCCGGACAAAATCGCGGACCAGTTCAAGGCGTTGTTCGGGTTTCAGCTCACGCGGCAGGGCAATCTCGATTTCACGGTAGGTACAGCCGTTGGCACGTTCAAACGTGTCAGCGGCTTTCCAGAACTCCGTCGGTTTATGCGCTGCCCAGGCAGGCATATTGCCGGACTCCTTGTGCTCAAGGTCGGAGTCTTTTTCACGGGCATACTTTCCCTCACGCGAAATATAATCGGCATGGGGAGAGGCACTGCCTTTCCCGCCGGTTTTTACGCTGAGGTGATAGGAGGCCATCGTGTTTTTATCCCGCTGAAGGCGCGCACCGTTTCTGAACGAAGTGAAGAAACGTCTAAGTGCGCTCTGATAAATAAAAGAGTTATCAGAGATTGTAGTTGAATTTGACCTCCACTGCCATCAATGAGCATAATTCCCCCGTTAAAACTCAGAGGGTAAACGGGCATGAGTAAAAGCGAAAAACAGGAACAATGGGCAGCAGAAAGAGTGCAGTATATTCGCGGCTTAAAGTCGCCGAATGAGCAACAGAAACTTATGCTGATACTGACGGATAAAGCAGATAAAACAGCACAGGATATCAAAACGCTGTCCCTGCTGATGAAGGCTGAACAGGCAGCAGAGAAAGCGCAGGAAGCCAGAGCGAAAGTCATGAACCTGATACAGGCAGAAAAGCGAGCCGAAGCCAGAGCCGCCCGTAAAGCCCGTGACCATGCTCTGTACCAGTCTGCCGGATTGCTTATCCTGGCGGGTCTGGTTGACAGTAAGACGGGTAAGCCTGTTGATGATACCGCTGCCTTACTGGGTGCATTAGCCAGTCTGAATGACCTGTCACGGGATAATCCGAAGTGGTCAGACTGGAAAATCAGAGGGCAGGAACTGCTGAACAGCAAAAAGTCAGATAGCACCACATAGCAGACCCGCCATAAAACGCCCTGAGAAGCCCATGACGGGCTTTTCTTGTATTATGGGTAGTTTCCTTGCATGAATCCATAAAAGGCGCCTGTAGTGCCATTTACCCCCATTCACTGCCAGAGCCGTGAGCGCAGCGAACTGAATGTCACGAAAAAGACAGCGACTCAGGTGCCTGATGGTCGGAGACAAAAGGAATATTCAGCGATTTGCCCGAGCTTGCGAGGGTGCTACTTAAGCCTTTAGGGTTTTAAGGTCTGTTTTGTAGAGGAGCAAACAGCGTTTGCGACATCCTTTTGTAATACTGCGGAACTGACTAAAGTAGTGAGTTATACACAGGGCTGGGATCTATTCTTTTTATCTTTTTTTATTCTTTCTTTATTCTATAAATTATAACCACTTGAATATAAACAAAAAAAACACACAAAGGTCTAGCGGAATTTACAGAGGGTCTAGCAGAATTTACAAGTTTTCCAGCAAAGGTCTAGCAGAATTTACAGATACCCACAACTCAAAGGAAAAGGACTAGTAATTATCATTGACTAGCCCATCTCAATTGGTATAGTGATTAAAATCACCTAGACCAATTGAGATGTATGTCTGAATTAGTTGTTTTCAAAGCAAATGAACTAGCGATTAGTCGCTATGACTTAACGGAGCATGAAACCAAGCTAATTTTATGCTGTGTGGCACTACTCAACCCCACGATTGAAAACCCTACAAGGAAAGAACGGACGGTATCGTTCACTTATAACCAATACGCTCAGATGATGAACATCAGTAGGGAAAATGCTTATGGTGTATTAGCTAAAGCAACCAGAGAGCTGATGACGAGAACTGTGGAAATCAGGAATCCTTTGGTTAAAGGCTTTGAGATTTTCCAGTGGACAAACTATGCCAAGTTCTCAAGCGAAAAATTAGAATTAGTTTTTAGTGAAGAGATATTGCCTTATCTTTTCCAGTTAAAAAAATTCATAAAATATAATCTGGAACATGTTAAGTCTTTTGAAAACAAATACTCTATGAGGATTTATGAGTGGTTATTAAAAGAACTAACACAAAAGAAAACTCACAAGGCAAATATAGAGATTAGCCTTGATGAATTTAAGTTCATGTTAATGCTTGAAAATAACTACCATGAGTTTAAAAGGCTTAACCAATGGGTTTTGAAACCAATAAGTAAAGATTTAAACACTTACAGCAATATGAAATTGGTGGTTGATAAGCGAGGCCGCCCGACTGATACGTTGATTTTCCAAGTTGAACTAGATAGACAAATGGATCTCGTAACCGAACTTGAGAACAACCAGATAAAAATGAATGGTGACAAAATACCAACAACCATTACATCAGATTCCCACCTACATAACGGACTAAGAAAAACACTACACGATGCTTTAACTGCAAAAATTCAGCTCACCAGTTTTGAGGCAAAATTTTTGAGTGACATGCAAAGTAAGTATGATCTCAATGGTTCGTTCTCATGGCTCACGCAAAAACAACGAACCACACTAGAGAACATACTGGCTAAATACGGAAGGATCTGAGGTTCTTATGGCTCTTGTATCTATCAGTGAAGCATCAAGACTAACAAACAAAAGTAGAACAACTGTTCACCGTTACATATCAAAGGGAAAACTGTCCATATGCACAGATGAAAACGGTGTAAAAAAGATAGATACATCAGAGCTTTTACGAGTTTTTGGTGCATTCAAAGCTGTTCACCATGAACAGATCGACAATGTAACAGATGAACAGCATGTAACACCTAATAGAACAGGTGAAACCAGTAAAACAAAGCAACTAGAACATGAAATTGAACACCTGAGACAACTTGTTACAGCTCAACAGTCACACATAGACAGCCTGAAACAGGCGATGCTGCTTATCGAATCAAAGCTGCCGACAACACGGGAGCCAGTGACGCCTCCCGTGGGGAAAAAATCATGGCAATTCTGGAAGAAATAGCGCTTTCAGCCGGCAAACCGGCTGAAGCCGGATCTGCGATTCTGATAACAAACTAGCAACACCAGAACAGCCCGTTTGCGGGCAGCAAAACCCGTACTTTTGGACGTTCCGGCGGGTTTTTGTGGCGAGTGGTGTTCGGGCGGTGCGCGCAAGAAGACGTTATGGTAAATAAGTATTTTTTTTGATAAAAATACTTATTTTCATAAAAGACGCTCTTCTATCTTCAAGCGGGTAATGATAGCTGCTTGCTGATTCCACATTTTCGCTGCCGCCAAGGTTACCCAGAGTGACAAGGATTGAATGACTTTAGATTCAAATAGTCATTAACAGGTTGGCAGGGTGATGCTGCCAACTAGTAATTGTTACATTTTAAATATCATCTTCACTAACTTTCTATCCAAAAAAAGAATAAGTGACGTATAGACAAGAAAACCAAAACCTATTTTGATAAGTAAAAAACTCACATTGGAAAAATGTAAAGAAAAGCAAGACAGAACCTTTATTGAAATAAACATAATAACCCCTGAAAAAACAGGCTTGTAAACACAACGCAACACATCAAGAATGCTACCATTAAGATTTTTTACGGATAAATACATATTAGGTAAAAACATAATGAAATTAGCTATCATGTATAAAATAACCAGTGTTTCTATATTGTAATTAACACCAATAATAAATGAGCCAACCTGCAAAATAGAGTTAAATACTGATATTATAAATAATGTTCTAGCATCCCCTTGAGACATAAATACAGAACCTGTAGTGCTTACCATTGCCTGTAAAATACCTACTATGGATAACCACGTCAGTAAATTTGGCAGGAGCACCCATTGTTTACCAAAAGCGATATTAACTAATTCATGACTAACTGATGAAAGACCAAGCATCATAGGAGTAACAACTAATGAAATTACTTTTAATACATTAAGGTATGCTGATAATGCATCTTGTTTTGATTCCTGCAAGCGACTAAGCACAGGATACAATGATCTTGTTAAAACCGCAGTTACGCTTTGAATTGGGAATAGCATTACTTTATAAGCCATTGAATATTGCCCAAGTATTGAAGCTGAAAAAAACTTACCTATTATTATTTGATCACTGTTTCTAGAAAAAAAATTCACAAAATTAAATGCGACAATATTTGAACTAAAATTAAATATTGACTTTATATCCCTAAAGTCAAATGTAAATGCCGGTTTCCATCCTGAGAATATATGAAACATAATTGATGTCAGCAGAGAATACATCAATGTTTGCCCAACTAAACTATATACACCAAAACCTTTAATTGCTAATGCAATGCCAAAAAGAAGTGAAATAATTGATGAGAATGATTCTATAATCGCAACAACTTTGAATTTTGACGCCCTCTCCAGTAATGCAAGGTGCACTGACGTTACACTATTAAATATAAATGCAAAGGATATTGCTTTTATTGTGCCTGCCAACTCCACTTTCTTAAAAAAACTAGATATATCATTAGATAAAAAATAAAAAATAAAAAATAAAAAACAACCAATGAGCACATTAAATACAAAAACAGAATTTTTCAACCTATCGTCAATATACACTCTCTGTATAATTGCCGCTGAAGACCCCATATCGCGTAATATATTTACAAAGTTCACAACGACAAGAGTCAACGACATAACCCCAATCTCTTCAGGTGTTAGGTAGCGAGCAAAAACAACCAAACCTAAAAGCTGACAAGATATCTTAAAGCACTGAGACAGTGATACCCATTTCACATTGTGTCTTAACACTATATAAACCTCATGAGTAATGCTGCCAACCTGTTGGTGACCATTTGAATCTGTAGCCATTCAATCCTTGTCACTCTGGGTAACCTTGGCGTCAGTGAAAATGCGAAATCAACAAATTGTCATCATTACCAACTTACTGATGACATTTTGTTTTCAGACAATCCCTGATGAGAAAGATGATTTATAATTTACCATTAAAATGCAAATTAACCATCTTGATGGATTTGTCATTGTTTGTTTTTTGCAACCCAAAATATGAATAGAATTTGTTTTTAACCATCCTGATTGCCTTTATAATTAAACCGCTATTTTTAGATGTCAATGTATTTATTGAGCTAAGTGTGTTATGGTCATGCAATATTTCATGAACACATCGCAGTGCATCTGGGGATGACTCGACCTTCGTATTGGAAGCCTCTAACATTTTACTAATCCAGATGTCATCTGTCTTAGGTGAAATAATTAAATATGCATCATCTCCGATAATACTAGGCTTAATCATTCTCTTACTTAAAACACAACCCCCAACGCCAGTTATTATAAAATCCTTTTCAAATTTATCCTTTTTCATACTAATAGAATAAGAGCTATAAGATTTGTATTTGTTAAAAATATTCCTCTCCATTATTCTAATTCTAGCGGCAATTGCCACATTACAGTTGTTCTCATAAAACTGGCCTAATAGGAACTCAAGCCACTGCCGACCATATATTACATCATCATCAGCATATACAAGAATGTCATCAATCTCAGAGTTAATAATTGCGTTAATTATTTTGCGGTATGGGCCGGTGTTTTTTACATAATGTACATTCACTATGTTATTTATTTTATTTAGCTCTTCAACCCAAGCAGGTATCTCATATATTCCATGATCTGACAAATATGGCTCATTTGATATCCAAAGGTTTATTTTATCTGGCTGAACACTCTGGTTTATAATTGACCACACTGTGGCGGCACATAAATCCAGTCGAGAATGCATTGTAGTTAAATTAACTGATATCATGCTACCCTTTAAAGAAAAAAATTAATTTGATTTTATATTATATGTAAAAAGGTTACATACACAATATGTAGGACGTTTTTTCGAAAAAAATCAGTTTTTTTCCTGATGAACCTTCCTCCGCGTTGCCCGGTGATGCTGCCAACTTACTGATTTAGTGTATGATGGTGTTTTTGAGGTGCTCCAGTGGCTTCTGTTTCTATCA
>NZ_JBXWKI010000030.1:0-9586 GCF_058190535.1 Serratia sp. CoH_134_PS_4 | reverse complement strand
CTGCATCTCGCCGTTGACAGTAAAACACATGAAATCATCTGCGCTGACCTGTCGCTGAACAACGTTACGGACTCAGAAGCCTTCCCGGGCCTTATCCGGCAGACTCACAGAAAAATCAGGGCAGCCGCGGCAGACGGAGCTTACGATACCCGGCTCTGTCACGATGAACTGCGCCGCAAAAAAATCAGCGCGCTTATTCCTCCCCGAAAAGGAGCAGGTTACTGGCCCGGTGAGTACGCAGACCGCAACCGTGCCGTTGCTAATCAGCGGCTGAGCGGAAGCAATGCACGGTGGAAATGGACAACGGAATATAACCGTCGCTCGATAGCGGAAACGGCAATGTACAGAATGAAGCAGTTGTTGGGAGATTCACTGACGCTGCGTGACTACGATGGTCAGGTAGCGGAAGCTATGGCCATGGTGCGTGCGTTGAACAGGATGACAAAGGCCGGGATGCCAGAAAGCGTGCGTATTGCCTGAAAATCCAGCCAGCTACAGGGTCGTTCGCACGAAATCTTATTTATTCAACAAAGCCGTTGGG
The DNA here is from genome assembly GCF_058190535.1 of Serratia sp. CoH_134_PS_4. Taxonomy (NCBI): domain Bacteria; kingdom Pseudomonadati; phylum Pseudomonadota; class Gammaproteobacteria; order Enterobacterales; family Yersiniaceae; genus Serratia; species Serratia sp. CoH_134_PS_4. The sequence continues at coordinate 9,045 of NZ_JBXWKI010000030.1, read as the reverse complement.
CGCATTTCGGTTATCTGGTGGCGACTGAAATTAACGAAGATAAGCAGCGTAGCGTGGAGCGTGAACTTCAGATGCTCTGTGCGTTGCACGGTATTGGTGTGCTCCTCTTGGATCCGCATGATTTCTCTAATAGCCAGACGTTAATCCCAGCGCGTGAAAGTACCAGCGTGGATTGGCAGTCAGTAAACCGTCTGGTGGAAGAGAATCGGGATTTTAAAGATTTTATTGAGCTGGTAGGGGAATACCATCAGACTGGGAAAATTCATAAAACGCTATGGAATAAATAGCCACTGTCAGATCAGGTCTGAGCTAATATATAAGAATGGCAAGCCCTTTAAAGGGCTTGCCATTTTGTTCAACTCACAACTTTGTATCATGAGTTGAAGCATCTATATTTTCCCACCCACTCCCTTAAATTTTTCAACAAACGCTGCAATTTTTTGGAAAACACTTTGCTTTTTTGTGAGATATTGGGGATTTAGTGGGCTCATTTTGGGCAAAACGGCATTGAGCTCCGTACCATTGTCGCTGGCAAACTCTCGTTTAAGGGAAGTGGTAATATAACGTTTAGCTGCCTCTTCATTCAGATTCTCGGATCCAATTAGCTCTTGTGCTTCGCGTAGTTGCTCTACCTGTGCAAAAGCAAAGAAGGCATCTATAATACTGGCCTTGTCACTAATTTTGTCTAGGTCGGTTTGATTAATGAAATCAACGACTAGGCTTTCTTTGGCCCGACTCCCAAGACTGGCACGTATTAATCGACGAACTTCATCAATTAAGCCTGCTTTACTTTTATTCTTAAGATTGTGTTCAAAAATCAGCTCGAGAATATAATCAAGATTAATTTCTTGCGACTTCAGTAGATCTACCTCAAAGACAACGTCATCCCAATCAATAGTCGATTTTTCTTTTTCAGCGGAAGATTTTTCCCGACGCAGCCAGTCGCGAACATCGTTGTAAGTTGAACGGTAGTCCTGAATTTTCCGTTCAGACGGCATTTTAATCGTTTGCAGCGTCGCCAGATCCTCATCGCTTAAATAATGCAGGGTCTTGAACTCCTCAACCGCCTCAGGGTCATTGATGTTAATGTTCTGCAAGGCCTTCAGGCTGGCAAACTCGTCGTAGTTTTGCAGCACGTTTTCAACGCGTAAATACTCACCAAAGAGTTTTGCAAAGGCTTTTTTGTCGGACTCTTTCTCAATGGCAGAGGGATCTGGAAAGCGTTGCTCTAGCTCCGTCACCACATCCATAAAGCCACGCCTTGCCTCACCGGTTACTACGTCGGTAAAGCCTTCCATATACTCCTTGTAGCTTTTCTCGAGCACCACGTTCTTGGTGTTTTTATCGCCAAACAACGTGATGGCGTCAATTGTCGCCTGCTCCAGGTCACGGAAGGTAACGATATTGCCGAAGGTTTTGGTTGCGTCAAAAATACGGTTGGTGCGTGAATAGGCTTGCATCAAACCGTGGTAGCGCAGGTTTTTATCCACAAACAAAGTGTTCAGCGTCGGCGCATCAAACCCGGTCAGGAACATGCCGACCACAATCAGTAAGTCGATCTCCTTAGCCTTAACTTGCTTGGCCAGATCTCGGTAATAGTTTTGAAAACCATTGCTTTCCACGCTGAAGTTGGTTTTGAACAGTGCGTTGTAGTCAGCTATGGCAGCACTTAAAAACTCTTTGGCACTGCTGTTCATTGCCGATACGTCAAAACTTTCATCCAGAATATCGCCTACAGCATCCTGTTCCTCATTAGCCACAAAAGAGAATATGGTGGCGATTTTTAGTGGCTTATCGCTGTCTTTTTGCAAGTCTTTGAACGATTCGTAATACAGCTTGGCTGCATCCACGCTGCTCACGGCAAACATCGCATTAAACCCTTTTGCCCCTGCGTGCAGGCGATGCGTTTTTTGCCGAAAGTTATTCAGGATGTACTGCGAAATTTCTTTTATACGGATAGGATGCAATAAGGCTTGCCTGTTTTCCGCCGCGCTAAGCTTTTTCTCGTCCTGTTCGCTTTCAATAGCTTTGAAATATGGGCGCACATCGTTGTAGTCCACTTTGAACTTGAGCACCTTTTCATCTCGAATCGCATCGGTGATCACATAAGAGTGCAACTCTCGACCGAACACGCTGGCCGTGGTGTCTGCCCCCAGAGCGTTTTGGGGAAAAATTGGTGTGCCGGTAAAGCCGAACTGATAAAACTTCTTAAACTTTTTCTTTAAGTTCTTCTGGGCTTCACCAAACTGGCTACGATGGCATTCATCAAAGATAAACACCACCTGTTTATTGTAAATGGGCAGCTCGTTTTCGCTCTTCATCAGGTTATTGAGCTTCTGGATGGTGGTGACAATGATTTTGTTGTCATCTTTATCCAGATTACGCTTGAGGCCAGCGGTGCTGTCAGAGCCGTTCACACTATCCGGGGAAAAACGCTGGTACTCCTTCATTGTCTGGTAATCCAGATCTTTACGATCCACCACGAAGAAAACTTTGTCGATAAACTCCAGCTCAGTGGCTAAGCGCGCCGCCTTGAAGCTGGTCAAGGTTTTACCGGAACCTGTGGTGTGCCAGATATAACCGCCGCTTTCCGTATTGCTCCAGTTTTTAGCCTGATAGGCGCTGTTGATCTTCCACAAGATACGCTCGGTAGCAGCAATCTGATATGGGCGCATTACCAGTAGTGCATCGCTCACATCAAACACCGAATAATGCAGCAGTACATTGAGCAGGGTGCTCTTCTGGAAAAAGGTCGCGGTAAAATCTTTCAGGTCTTTCAGCAAGCTGTTATCAGATTTCGCCCAGTTCATGGTGAAGTCGAAGCTGTTTTTGTTGCGCTGGGTAGTATTGGCAAAATAACGGCTATCGGTGCCGTTGGAAATCACAAATAGCTGCAAATACTTAAACAAGGAATGTTCACTGTTAAAACTCTCTTTGCTGTAGCGATGTACCTGATTAAAGGCTTCGCGGATCGCCACGCCGCGCTTTTTCAGCTCCACCTGTACCAGCGGCAAGCCATTCACCAGAATGGTGACATCATAACGATTGGCATGACTACCCTGTTGCTCAAACTGCTTGATGACCTGAACCTTATTACGGGCAATATTTTTTTTGTCTACCAGGTAGATGTTCTGGATATGACCATCGTCAAACACAAAATCATGGATATAGTCGTTATGAATTTTGCGGGTTTTATCGACGATGCCATCGCTCGGCTTGTCCAGCCAGGTCTCCACAAACCGCATCCACTCACCGTCAGCAAACTGCATGTTGTTCAGGGTCTGCAACTGCTCGCGCACGTTGGCCAGCAGCTTCTCAGGCGTATTTAAACTAGGCTCATACTCGTAGCCTTGATTGTGCAAATCCTGAATGAACTCCCGTTCCAGGTCAGCTTCGCTCTGGTAGCTTTCATTAAGCTGCCATTCCCTGGCGTATTTATCGAGAACGATAAAGCTATTTGCTTCGGCTACAGCCTTGTATTCGTACATGCTTTACCCCTAAATCTTTTTCTTTAGTTTTCAATCTGCTGGAAGCGATACATCGTATTGATTTCATTGACCAGATACCGCAAAACACGTTTGTCGTCTTCAGTGAGATCGGCCACTTCTTCGCCCGCATGCTTCGAGTGGCTGGAGATATTAATAATCCGAGCCTCATACGGATTGGTTTTTCCGTCATCAGTTTTTGGCAACAGATCACCCCATTTCTTATAGCCAAGAAACGTGGAGGTTTTTTCCAGAATATTTCTTAAAAAATTAAAGTGATACTTGCTCAACTGACCACTCTCGATAGCTTTTTCGAGTTCTGATTTCAAATAAAGATGATATGAGAATGGCGAGTCATTGGATTGCTGGACTAACTGATATGTGCCGTCGTCAAGCCTGGTCATCCGATACTTATCAAGCCATTTTTTCTTGTAACCACCGTCGTCACTGTTGAGCTCATTATGCAGAACGTTATAAAAAAGCGGATTGTGAGTGGTTATGATGAATTTGACATCAGAATTGTTTGACTTGATCAGTTGGGCCAAATCTACAGCCAATTCAATCAAATGGTTCTCATCCAGCGAACTGACTGGGTCGTCAATAAATATATATTCCAATTGGTCAAATGCGTTGGTTTCACGCTCGGAGGGTTCAGCAACATTGAGAATGTCAATCACCTGCTCGATCAGCGTATAGAAAATACTCCAGATGAAATTGCTTTCCTCGCCCTTGGAGATTTTTAGATTCCCAGAGTGTTCATCATCACCGCGCTCAAGGGAAAAAGTCACCTCCGAAAACGCCTTTACAGTGATTTCTTTGTCGTCCTTGCCTTTGACTTTATATTCTTCATTGAATCGTGGGGTTAACTTCTCATTAGCATAGCGCTGAAAGTTGGTGATAATGTTTCGATCTTGTCCTTGATCTTTCAGCACCCAATCAGTAAACGAATTGGGCTGGATCCTTAGCCTGGGCTCGGCATCCTGCGCCAGATCGTTGTCCCAAAAGAATAAATCTTCGGTAAAAGCGTTGTAATACAGGAATTTATTGCGTGACAGCTCAGATTGTTCGACTTCATCCTCATCATTCCTAGGGGCAACAAGCTGCTTAAACTCTCGCGACAGGCGCGTTTTCCCCGTGCCATTAAAGGCATAGATCAACTGTACCTTTTTATTGGAGCCTTGAATCTGCTGGGCGATTTCTGCTAGCGTCTTTCTCATATCAGGCCACTACCTCTTCAGGCTTGGGAAAGCTCAACAGCAAATCACGGTAATATTCATATTGCTTTTGGCGTAATGCGATTTCACGTGGCAAACCTTCGCTGATGGAATTGGTAAGAGCATCGAATTTGTCCAGAATGGCGACGATACGGGCCTGTTCTGCAAGCGATTTTTCAAGGTCATTTGGATACGGAACAGGAATTGCAATTTTAGCAAATCCATTGATCAATAATGTATTAACCTTGGTTCTGGCCACATACTTTGCTTTCTCGGCAATGAAAGATGCTGTTTGCATGCAATAGGAAACAAACTTCGGATTCATTGAATGTCGGAAAGCATAACAATGGTCGTGAATAGCCACTTTATCATCTCCAAGCCAGGCCACGGCTTTACCAACATCCTCGACGGTTTCTCCGACATCAGTTATCACTACGTCTCCTGGTTCCGCATAGCGAAGTGACTTTTCCATATCATTTCTGACTTGAGAAAGCGTATGAGTTGTAAAGACGCCGTACCGAGTGTATATCTCACCGTAGTGGATAACACCAATGCCATCTTCAACATAATCAGCTTTCGTAAAGCGCTTTCCACGAATAAATTTGCCAATCTCCCCCAAAGCTTTCCACTCTACGTCCCCTTTCTTAAAACTCAACAACTGGTCGCGATAGTAGTTGTATTGTTTTTTACGGGCTGTAAGCTCGGCTGTAAGCTCGGCTGTAAGAGAGGTAAAAGTGTCCAGAATGCCGACGATTTCAGACTGGATGGCGAGGGACTTCTCTGGATTGTTCGGGCAGGGAATTGGGAATTCAAGTCTTTCAAGTACTGACTTTGAGAGGCGCGGAATACTTGCACGGCGTACTTGCCCTGAAATTTTATTTTTCTGCGTCAACAAAAAGTGAAACAAAAATCTGCCATTTATGTATTCTGGTGTGATTGCGAAATGAACATCGTCAGCAGCCCAAAATTTATCCTCGCTATAACCAATTTCGCCGGCTGCACCTGCACAGATAATGAACGTAGATTGTGCCGCGACATTACAGTCATGATAGTAACCTAGTGGTGTCATGCTGTTCTGGTAAACCGCATACTTACCATTGGTTTCTAATTGAGATTTTACAAGCCGCCTGCCGCGCTGAAGATCTACAACATCCCCCAATGATTTCCACTCTACCTCAGCCCTATCCAGCAACTTTTCCAGATAACTCAACTCGCTCATACCTGCGCCTCGCTGCCTTCAATCTCCGCCACAATGGCATTAATCTCCATACGTAGTTGGTCGATTTTAGCGGCAGTGATTTTTAGCTCGGCATTGAGTGTAATGATATCGACTACTTCGCGGTTATCCTTGGCTTCGATATAGCTACTCACCGACAGGTTGTAGTCATTGGCGACGATCGCTTCAAAGCTCACCGATTTAGCAAAATGATCAACGTCTGCCTTGCTATCAAACACCTGCATAATTTTCTCAATGTGCTTATCAGTGAGCGTGTTGTTATTGGTTTCCTTTTTGAACAGCCCGCTGGCGTCGATGAACTGGGTGGTCATATCGGTTTTGTGTTTGGACAGCACCAGAATATTGACGGCGATGGTGGTGCCAAAAAACAGGTTAGGCGCGAGTGAAATCACGGTTTCGACGTAGTTGTTATCCACCAGATATTGGCGAATTTTCTGCTCGGCGCCGCCCCGGTAAAAAATGCCGGGAAAGCAAACTATGGCTGCACGCCCTTTGCTGGAAAGGTAACTGAGTGCATGCAGCACAAAGGCAAAATCAGCTTTGGATTTGGGCGCTAACACACCGGCTGGGGCAAAACGGTCATCGTTGATCAGAGTGGGATCGTCTGAGCCAATCCATTTCACCGAGTAAGGTGGGTTGGAGACGATGGCATCAAAAGGTTTGTCATCGCCAAAATGCGGATTACGCAGCGTATCACCGAGCTGGATATTGAACTTGTCGTAGTTGATGTTGTGCAAGAACATGTTCATCCGCGCTAGGTTGTAGGTGGTGTGGTTGAGTTCCTGTCCCCAAAAACCGTCTTCAATAATGTGGGCATCAAAGTGTTTTTTGGCTTGCAGCAGCAGCGAACCAGAACCACATGCCGGGTCATAAATCTTGTTGACGCTGGTTTGCTTGTGCATGGCCAGTTGTGCAATCAGCTTGGACACGTTTTGCGGGGTAAAAAACTCACCGCCGGATTTGCCAGCGTTTGCGGCGTAGTTGGAGATAAGAAACTCGTAAGCATCACCGAAAAGATCGATGTGACTACCCTCAAAATCGCCAAAATCTAATTCTGCCACCCCTTTGAGTACTGCCGCCAGACGTGTATTTTTGTCCTTTACAGTATTGCCGAGCCGGTTGCTTGTGGTGTCAAAATCAGCAAACAATCCCTTGATATCGTTCTCTGAAGGGTATCCGCTGGCTGACATTTCAATAGCCGAGAAGATGTCAGCCAAATCGGTATTTAATTTTTCGTTAGTACTGGCACTAGCAGCGATGTTAACAAACAAATCGTCTGGGTAAATGAAATAGCCTTTGGTTTTAATGGCGTCGTCTTTGACTTCCGGGGTAATGACACTCCTAGAGAGTGTTGCATACTTGACACTATCATCACCGCCTTCAATGTAATTGGCAAAATTCTCACTGATGAAGCGGTAAAACAGAGCGCCTAGAACGTATTGCTTAAAATCCCAGCCATCCACTGCACCGCGTACATCGTTGGCAATCTGCCAGATCTGGCGTTGCAGTGCGGCGCGTTGTTGGGTGCTTGTCATGGTAAAACTCCGGTTTTAATACATTTTTGATAGCCAAAGGCCCATAATTAGTCCTGCATTATAACGATTAGGAGCGTTCTAATCATTTCGAATTGCCACTAAATTGTGTGAATCGCAGCGGTAGCGGCGATTGATTAATATTTAGACGATGCACGAATAACGATTGCCCAGTATTCCCCCAAACGGTCGACTGAAGGGCTGGCGTACCTTGCATGATATATTTTGATTGCTGTTGGCCTTGCCAGACAGGAAAGGAGAGCGCTTTAGGGCTCGTAGACGCATATGTTCATTATGCTGAGGTTGCCGACGGCGCAGAAACGTCATCTGTTTCCCCAACGTTAGCTTCGGACATCATCTGGCTGCAGGAACAAGCGAAACGTTACGGGCCATCAGCACGGCTTAACAGCAAGGGGAGTACATCTGGCTTGCCAGTTCTGGCGAACTCACGCAGCAGAGCATGCTGTTTCGCTTTACGTACACGATCGAAACCCTTCGGGCAATGGACTGGATCGACGGGCTGGTGTCCGCAAAAGAATGGAAAGAAAAAGCTAAACTGGCAGGTAATGTCTGTGCGATCTACACGCCGAAAGACGAGCTGCATCAGGTGTTCAGTGGCACGGGTGAACTCATCAGGCCGATGGAGCTACGGCTTACCGGCGATATCAGCGGTATTCCTGCGCTGATCGCCCAGTGCAATCTGAACGCTTGCCTGATGACGAGGGATTTTTTCGTTTATCGGCTGTTACCTGACCCATTCCGTGAGCGTAAGAGGCTCATGCCCAACGAGATTTCGGATGAAAAAAGAATATAGCGATAAAAGGACGCCCGGCCACATAAGCTGAGCGTCCAAGGATTATGCCGTTTTATTTACCGCGGCTCAGACTATCTATATGGTCAGCGTACCACTACATCATTTCCTGCCGTCCGTCCAGATATTGTGCGTGGTTGCAGGTTCCGCGAATGCTGTTTTTATCCATGTGAGCGAGTTGCGTCTCGATCCACGTGTTTTGAATCCCGCATTTTCCTGATTGTTTTGATGTGGGTTGCTATCGAGACTGAAGTTTTGCGAAGTCAAATGGGCTCACTGGTTTCCCCTCATTGGCATCAAGAAAATCAGCCCACCATTGCAGCATCAGTCTGCGCTCATCCAGAAATTCCGCTTTATGAGTGTAAGCTGCGCGGACACCATTACGTTCCTGATGGCTCATCTGGCGCTCAACAGCATCCCTCGACCAAAGCCCTGATTCAATCAATGAGCTACAAGCCATTGCCCTGAAACCGTGGCCACAGACATCGACCTTTGTATCGTAGCCCATCAGCCGCAGTGCGTTATTCACCGTGTTCTCACTCATGGGTTTCCATGGATTGTGATCGCCGGTGAAAATCAGTTCATGTTCTCCGCTGATCGTGTGGATCTGCTGTAGTATATTCAGCGCCTTAGTAGAGAGTGGCACAAGATGCTCTGTTCGCATTTTTGAGCCACGATGGGAATACTTGACCCCTTCAATAGGTTTCCGCTCAGGAGGAATGGTCCACATGGCTTTCTTAAAGTCGATCTCAGACCACCTGGCAAA
>NZ_JBXWKI010000029.1:0-13682 GCF_058190535.1 Serratia sp. CoH_134_PS_4 | reverse complement strand
CACGGAACGGTCTGCGTTGTCGGGAAGATGCGTGATCTGATCCTTCAACTCAGCAAAAGTTCGATTTATTCAACAAATCCAGACTTAAGCGATAATTGGGATTTCAATGGCAAGGAAAAGGGTTCAGGAAAAATGTAATGAAAGTGAGCAAAATGGAACAATCTAGAATGTTCATTACTAGTATCATAATTCTTTTGGAGAGGTATATTAAACAACCTATAAGTATCATTAACTTAATTGATAAAACAGGATACTCTAGATGGTATGTTCAGCGTAGGTTTTGCTCTTTGACAGGTATGTCGATGAAGTCTTACATCCGATCGAGGAAAATGACAGAGGCTGCTAAAGTACTCTTATCTACCGACAGAAAAGTCTTAGATATTGCAGTTGAGTATGGTTATCCTGAGCAACAATCTTTCTGTAGAGTATTTAAGAACCATTATGGTGTTTCTCCTACCACATTTCGTAAAGCGAACACACCTCGTGACGAGCTTTGGATGTCAGCTGAAAAATTGCTTGTTAAGTTCAAATCTAGTGATAAATCAATCTCGTAAATTATGACTTTTAATTTCAATGGTAAAAATAGATGATTACTAATCCTTTATCCCGAAAAGAATACTCAATTTGGATGTCAGCAACGGTAGCTTTTAGCTTTACATGGATAAATTTTTTAGTTCTCTATAAAAACGATCATTTATTCTTGCAGTCAGTTACGATTTCCGTTATCAACAATTCTTCGTTCTTTGATATGCTTATTTCATACTTCAGGGTTCTCCTTTATCTCCCTTGCGGTTTCTTGCTGATCATATTAAAACTGCTATTTTGTGCCCAACGACTCTGTGACACACGGTTATTTTCACTTGCTTGGCCGATTTCTCTGGTGATCTTCTTTTTCTTTTGGTTTGTTAATATCACTTTTCCCGGTCATCTCAATCTAGTATTGATCATCAAATCTTGCGTATTAACTTTGATCGGAATAATTCCATCAAGGCAACAAGAAGTTGAATAAATATACTGGGTTAGATAAGGGATCTATTTATAAATAATATAAGAAAGCTTGATGAATAAAAATTGGCTAATCCGATTAGCAGCACAACATTGGCAAGCCCGGAAGTTGCAATAAACATTTTTCACATAGAAACACAAAAATAATTTAATTACATCATAGGGGCAAACAACATACTAAAATCAAAGTCAGAGTATATTTGTGCGCCGACCAAAGCGACAAGAGCTATGAAAATTAGAATCTTGGTGATTTGCATTAAAAGATTACCCGCTTTAATTTTAGGGGCTTGTTTAACTACTCGTATTTTGTTTTTAAAAGCCATTGCAAGATCTCTTTGCTTTATACTCAGTGAAAACAAGTTCAACACAAAAATCATTAAACCACTTCCATCAGTAACACCAATGAAATTACATGATGCAAGATAAAGACAGAATCTTTTCCTACCATGCTCTATTATACCCCCCCTCCATTTTAGTTCCACTTAATTTTTAGGTTTCCATTTTTTCAGCCATCTGTTGGGACTCGGCAGCATCAGGCTATTTAGACATTAATGGGCCCTTTCTCTGATGGATTCCTTCGTTCAGCACCCTATGATTTTCTGTGCTTCATTCAAAGTTCTGAACTGATAAAAATCCAAAGTTTCTGCCCGATATCCCTGTAAAACATTCGATAGAAATATTCCATGTCAACTTTACAGACTTGATAAACTCCAGAATAACCCCATGATCTTCAGTCCATTGTGCCAGTGGCAGTGGGTTTAGAATCGGACTGTTAACGATCAGGATCTTCACCAGATATCCGCGATTTTCCTCAACTCTGCCCAGCATGCTAATCACTTGTTGTGCGCCGATACTCTGGTCAATTTCAATTACCAGTGCTTCGCAATTAAAGTCATCTACTACGCTGAAGGTCCGAAAGTGTCTATCGCACATCAGCGTATCGTGGCCAACTCTGATTAAGAGCTTCCTGCGTAGCCATCGAAAAAAGGGCAAAAATCATTATTTTCAACAAAACTATCTAAATAGCCCTGAGAAATTAAAGAGTTAGGGTGGGGATGAGCTGAACCAAAAGATACGATGTAATAATAATTAAAAATTTAAGTTTAGTAGTCTCAAAACGTGAAGCGGTTTAGAATTTTGCGTATCGCCTTGTTTTGAATATGTTCGACTCAACTGGATTTATACCTATTTTTTCATCAACATTGACTCTCCTTTTTAGACCGGCTCCCGCGGGCCGTATCCAACGGCCCGCGGGAGTTGACGTCTAATACACTTCTGCATCAGGAAGAAAAACAGCTGATTGATGCTGCGATGTGCCATATCAGTCTCCCAGCCGATAACCAAAGCCACGAATACTTTCAGGGACATTTAGCAGACCCGCTTGCCAAAATTTCTTTCTGAGCTTGCTGATATGGCTATCTACGGTACGCTCATTGGCGTCATTTTCCGGCAAACAGTGCTCAAGCAATTCTTGTCGGGTAAAAACCCGCTTGGGGTAGCGAATAAGATGTGTCAATATCTTGAATTCGGTTGATGTTAATTTGTCGCCGATATCTTCACCGGAGATTTTTATTTTAACCTGATGATTTTCGATGTTAATGTAAATATTCTTGGTTGAGTAAACTGAGGTGTTTTTGTCGGCGCTGTGAAACTGTATTCTACGCAAGATAACATTCACCCTGGCGCTCACCTCTGCTGGATTAAATGGTTTGACAATATAGTCATCAGCACCGTTGCGGAGTGCATGAATTTTGTCAACATCTGTATCTAGTGCTGTTAGCATCATGATGGGGGTGTCGTGTGTCTTGCGAATTTCATTAAGTACCTGCCAGCCATCCATTAGCGGCATTTTGATATCCAGAATCACTAACTGTGGTGCTGAAGCCCGAAACAGCGCGACCGCTTGCTGACCGTTGCATGCAGTCACGACTTCGAAGCCCTCATTATTGAGATAGGCAGTAAGGATCTCACGAATGTCTTTCTCATCCTCTGCAAGAAGTACTTTAATGGTTTTCATTTAATCTCCACATTATGTATGAATACCATGTTTCTACACACAGTCTACACATCATCTCCACATGAAGTCAGTATAAACGTTTTATAATTAACTTCAGTATCATAAGCAATTAAATTTTATCGCAATGGCTTAGTAAAAATGAAAACTAGTTTCATTTATGAAAAGTCCAGTTACTTGAAATGTGACTCAGGTTCGGAGACAGCGGGGATGAGTGAGGCATTGGTGGTTGGAGATAAACAATGTGGTGGATAAAAAATGGTCTTGTTAGCTAATAGCAAGATGAATGTTACGTGACATGAGCGAAGCACAGTAAGAGTGTGGAAAAATTGTGAACAAATAGGGGGGGGGCCGAGAGCCTGATGCAGCATGGTGTTTTCTAAAGGATAAACAGTGGTGACGATACACTGTAGGGATGAATGTTGGAAACAGAGGGGCTTCGGATCGCAGAGTTAATCCGCCAGCAAATTCATTGACTGAACAAGTTTTCCTGATTGTGCGAGTTGCACTCAGCGTTAAAAAGATATGTGTTCTGGAGCTAAATTCAGTGACAACGAGTTATAATTAGCGATTAAGTGTGACTATATCATATGGCATACTAGTATCTAGTTCCGTATTGTATTAGCTGCTGAAATATATTTATCTGCAAACTTTCCTTGAGAGAGGGGATTAGATTCGCTTTATTCAAATAATAATATTTACTCCATTGATGAGATGATTGCTGGTTGAGGATAAAAACTTGATGCATTATTTTTTGTTAGATTTTTTCATTAGAGGGTTCTATGTGGTTTAGCAGATTTAGGCAAGCATTCCTAGCATTGCTACTACCTTGGCTATTTGTTTTTCTTATCCAGATGTTGGGGCGTGCTTATTTATTTTACACTAATAAAACACCAGGGCTATTGACGGATTTTTCTCATGATGTCATACGGATGTTCTGGATTGGAGGCCTGTTCGATGTCCGCGTTGCCTGTTTGATTTTTGTGCCTTTCTTATTAGTCGCCGCCAGTTTTTCAGTGGATAGGCGTGGTTTTATTATATGGCAACATTTTTGGCCCTGGATGGCTGCCGTGTTAAGCTTGATAGTCACAGCAATTACAGTTGGAAATGTTTTTTATTATGTAACTTATGGGCGTTTTATTGATGTTTTTGTGTTCGGGTTAGTTGATGATGATACCACTGCTGTATTAAAAACGGTTTGGAAAGAATACCCGGTTATATGGGTTTTACTTTTTCTTATATTGTTTTTTTCTATTGTGTTAAAAATTTACTGGCGCTGGCAGTATTATCTGAGTCATAAGAAAGGAGGCACGCTCAGGCTGTCGGTATCTATTATTAATACATTACTTGTCATTCTTGCTTGTGTTGTCGGCATGCGCGGTTCTGTCGGAACTTTTCCTTTGCGGCAGAGTGATGCTCAAGTTTCAGAAGTAAAAATGCTAAATATGCTCACTCCTAATGGAGTGATTGCTCTTAACTGGGCTTTCAATGCTTATGCTGAAAGCGGTAATTTTTCAGCAGCTACGGATGAAGAAGGTAGCAAGTTATTAAGTCAGTTTTTGGGGGGAAGTTCGGCACCTGGCCTTCGGTCTTTTATGACTCAGACTGATGCAAATCCATATGTGAAAAAAAATCCGCCAAATGTTGTACTGTCTGTAATGGAAAGTATGGGGTACCACCTGGCGAGTTTCGACAATCAAGAAAGAGATTTACTGGGGGCCTTAAGAAAGCACTGGTTGGCTGATTGGCGTTTCGACCGTTTCATTTCTGAAGGTGATGGTACGATTGATACTTTGAGTCGGCTTTTTATTCGTAGCCCGATGAGCAGTATCGGACAGACTAGCGCTCAAAATGTCAATTTTGCCAGTAATATGTTTAAACCCTTCTTAGCAAATGGCTATAAAATTATTTTTGTAACTTCAGGAAATGGTGCCTGGCATAATCTCAATCAGTTTCTTCCTCATTTAGGTGTCAGCGAATTTATAGAGCAGAATGGTCTAAAAAAACGCTACCCTGAGGCGGAAATCGGAACCTGGGGCGTCCCGGATGAATATATGTTTCGTTATATGACCGAGCGTTTGAAAGAGGCGGAAAAAAAAGGAGAGCATGTGTTTATCATGTCGATGTCAACAACACATCATCCTCCTTACAAAACGCCTAAAGGTCACGAAAAAAAGCATATTGATCTAACTGTTCAAGAAAAACTAAGATTAAGAAAATTAGCAGCTGATGAGGAGTTGAATGAGGTTATGAGCACCTTATACTATTCTAATGATCAATTAGGGCGGTTTATTAGCTGGGTTAAGTCTGAGACGTTAGGTTCGCATACTATTGTTGCAGTCACTGGTGATCATAATATACGGGGGATAGGTTATCCAGAGCCTCAAGAGTTAGCACTTGGCCATGCTGTGCCATTTTATATTTACGTTCCTCTGAACTACCAACATAGCAGCTATTTCGATGGTAATAGGGTTGGAAGCCATAAAGATATTCTACCGACGCTATATCAACTTAGTCTTTCGGATACATTATATTATCGCACGGGGTGCAACTTGTTGGCTCAGCATTTGGATGGTACTTGGTGTAATGGATATAATCCTGAAATCACGATTACAAATGAAGGTGCCTGCATTTTTACCGGAAAGCCTGAGTTTCGGCCTTGGAAAAATAAATCTGGACTGCTTCTTGCTAGCCCTGAGCGCATGGATTTAATCAAAGGGAAAGAATGCCATCGCTGGGAGGCATTTACAGGACTTTTGTGGTGGCAATTAAATCGTCAGGTTCACGGCGGTAAGTAGGGATGTTTTTTTGATTTTTGCATATTGCGAAACTGGTTGTTATTAACAATTTAAAATACGCTATGGCGGATGGAGTAGTGTGCCTTTTGACGTATTGCATCGCTCATGCTCTAGGTATTAGTTACTAGCCAAAGATGAGGTGTTACGGTATGGAAGGGGGCTTTTATCTGTGCGTTTGATAAATTTTTTACTGGTTGCTATATGTTTTTTGGTCTTCAAGATTACCGCTAAATGACGCTTTAATATTTTTCCGTTTTTCTAATGGAGTTGCATCTTAAGGTTAAAAAATTCAAGTTCCCCCCCAGTAATGGAGCAGGCCTCGCGATAAAGAGATGCTGCGTGTGATCTTTATTGTTAGCAGTGGGTTTTACTTTCTAGCTATAAAACCTTTTTATATTGCCGAGGCGACTGTTTTTTACAAGAAATTTATAGGTCGCCCGTAAAGGGCGTTTCTACAGGAGACCGTTAGCATCGTGAAATATCAAGTTTACCCATCGATAATGACGCAGTTTAGTTCTGCGCCAAAGTCTTACTCTTATCTGACTCTGTTAATTACTGCGGCTTTAATTATTTTGGTGGGTAATGCATCGGGTGATATTTATCCCCTGGTTACTGCCAGTGGCGCTTTTATTTTTTTTTGTGGGCTGGTTTATTTGATTTCTGCGAAAGCGATGTTTTCCGTGTCAGCTGGCAGCCTACTGGTTATCGTGCTGCAGTTTATTAATCAACTCAAGGTGCATTATTATAAAGATAAATTGATGTTCCCTGACTTCTACATGTTGGCAGACCTATCCAATGCGGATACGCTGCTTCATTACCCGGCCGCTGGACTGGCCCTAGTCGGGCTGGGTGCTTTTGTCATCTTCACTCTCATTGTTGGATGGCGTGCGGTACCGCGCCGGCATGGATTTACACCACAATTGATTGCTATTTCCATCTTGGTAGCCAGCGGTTGGTTGGTAAGCCAGTGTGTTATGCGTTATCAAAACGACTGGGTAGGTCGACTGCCGGGAGGAACTGGCGTTGTGTCTAATTTGGTTATGTCGAGTAGCCAGACGGACTATGATCCGCCGTACTTTTCTGATGATAGAGAAGGGGATTTCATCACTCGCGCGGCCGTCCTCCACAGAGAAACTAAAGCCGCTTCAAGTCTATATCCCGACATTGTGCTGCTGTTGCAAGAGTCAACCACTGATCCGCGATTGTATCAAGTGCCGACTCCAGCGTTGCTACCGCATTTATCCATGTTTGAACAAGGAAATGCTGTGAAAGCACAAACACTCTTGAGGGTGCAAACATTTGGAGGAGGGACCTGGCTATCGGAGTTTGCAGTTCTCACGGGACTGCGCAGTGATGATTTTGGTGCTAGGAAAAATGCGGTATTTTACTCGGTTATCGACCATGTGAATGATAGCCTTTTCAAACAGATGAAAGCCAATGGTTATTATACCGTGGTACTCACTCCATTCAATAAGTCAGCCTATAATGCCGGCCACGCCTATACTATGATGGGGGTCGATAAGATTATCCAGCCACAGGAGCTGGGTTATCCCGGTAGTCTGCAAGATAATTTGTGGCATATCACCACAGCAGACATACTGCATTACATCAAAAAAATCTTAGATATTCATACTGATAAGCCTATTTTTGTCTATGCACTTACCATGTATGAGCATGGTCCTTACGCTTCTGATCATAGGGATGACTATCAACTATCCTCGGTGGTAAAAAACAAAGATTCTGCATCTAAATTCAGTCACTATATGGAAAAAATAAAAAATTCTGACGTAGCGATGTCAGAATTTTTCCAGTTTGTCGACCAGCGCCAAAAGCCAACAATGTTTATGTATTTTGGTGACCATCAGCCGAGCATAGATTGGGCTAACGGCTATACGACATCGCTAACAGATGCCTCTCATCTTACGCAGTTTAGCCTGAGAGATAACACCAATATGCGAACAGTATCAGACCTGGGATCGGTGACTGATATAGCTTTTCTGGGAGGGATACTGCTGGAACAAGCTAACTTGAAGGTATCACCATTCTACCAGGCCAATATCGACATGCGTCATCTGTGTAAAGGAGCTTTGAACGATTGTGGGGATAAACCGCTTCTTAATAGCTATAGACACTATATTTATAACAGGTTACATGCTGCCTCTCGGAACTGAGGGCGTTAGTAGCTGAGTTATAGCGTCCTTGGATAGAAATAAATAATCCAGGGCGCTAAACGGGTTTTGGATTAAAAAAACAGCAGTGCAGGCATTTTTACGCGTAATAACTCGCCACTCCCCGTTATCTGAGAGTGTATCATGCTACGATTCATGGTTATGGCTATCAAAAATGGTCGATTCGATCTCCTAATCATCAAGCCTGTTTTCATCAGCACCGTTCGGTAAAGCCGTAATAGGCGCTTGTTTCAGGGGCAGCGGACAGGGGCGGCGTGCCAAGGACACATCCAAAAACCGCTTGCTGCTGGCCTCTTGCCACCCGTAGTATGGAGCGTTCACGTCGAGATAACTATAAGAAACACTCTATTTGTTCTGTCTGGAACACCCTACAGTTATAACTATTTACGTCATCGTCATACCGAAACACTGTGAGTAATATGAATAAAGAAACTGCTATAACACGCCCGCAATGGACAAAAAATGATACCATCTGGATGATGGGTGTTTATGGCGCAACCGTCGGTGCCGGAACGCTATTTCTACCGGTTGAGATTGGTACCCATGGGCCGATGGTGTTTATTTCGCTACTCCTTCTTGCTTTCCCGCTTTCGCTTGTTCCGCACGTGCTTATCTGCCGCGTTTTTATGCGCGACAAGCAGGGCCAAGACCAGACTGATCAAACCTTACCCCTGTTCGGCTCTTTCTTCGGTTCCAAAGGCCGTCAGGCGATGAAACTGTTTTTCTGCGTGGCCCATTATCCGGTGACTCTGGTCTATGCTGTTTCATTGGTAAATGCGCTGAGTCACTTTTTCAACGAGCGTCTGCACATCAACGGCATTAGTCGTGCTCCCCTGACGCTGGTTGTACTGGTGATTTTGCACCCTGTATTGAGCAAAGGTCGCGACAAAGTGGTAAGTACTATGAGCGCGTTGGCGTTGCCTTTTGCGATTGCTATTATTGTCGTCGCAACGTCACAAATTCCGGCCTGGGATATCCATAATATCACCTACGCGTGGCGACAGACGCATACCACTGACATCGCAAGCTCACTGAAATCTCTGTGGCTGACCCTGCCGCTCATCGCTTTCTCACTCTGTTCTGCCCCGCTAATTCCTGCACTTGCATCCTGGTATCGCGAGCCGGGGCACGGTGGTGAGACACAATCAGTTCGCGTTATCCGTCGAGCTTATTGGCTGATTTTCATCAGTATTATTTTCTTCGTGTTGAGTTGTATTTTAAGTACCCCTCGTTCAACTTTTGAGATCGCGAAGGCTCAAAATTTAAACGTACTGTCGGTGATTGGTGAGCAGGGCGGAATGAGTGCCATGCTGTATCTGGCGCCGCTGATTGCTATTCTGGGCATGACGAAGTCGTTTTTGGGGATCTCGATGCCGGTGGCAGAAACTTTTAACGTGCTCGCCAGTGATCTGTTCAACCTTAAGCGCAATAGTTAACTCCAAAGCGTGAAGCTACTGACAACGGTGGTGATGTTTATCGTCACTTCCATTGTGGTGTTCTTAAACCCGGACGTGATCAATATGATTGAAACCGTCTGCGGGCCATTAATTGCCATATTCCTGTTTGTTATTCCTACCTGGCTAGTGTTAATCCGCCCGGTGCTCAAACCGCTGCGCGGCCCAACCGCAGTGATAGTGCTGGGGTGCGGTTTATTGACAGTTTCCGCACTGCTTTACGGTATGTTTTAAATTCGGTGACACCGGCATAACCCGGTGTCACTACATGCTGCTCCACTTTACCACGGTACTCCGTACACCTGTCGGTCAGTATTATCAGCATCGGCAGTCCCTGAACCTCGTAGAACGGCAGTACACGATCATTGAGCTGGTCGGCGACAGTGATCGGTGTTTTACTCGTATACAGCTTGCAGTGTGCCACTCTCGAATACGTATCCACGAACGTCTGCTGGTAGAATGATCAACACCTTTCAGATTGCCCACGTAGAAGGTGTCCTGCGAGCCCAGATACACCGGATGTGCCGTCTCGCATTCGCCGCTGAGTTCGTCATCGTGCGCCTTCTTCTCCAGAGCTGCGATTTGAGCGCCGGTAAGCACGATGCTTTCTCAGGCAACCTTTTCCTCAAGCGCCTTCAACCGTTTACTGAAGTTCTCCAGGTCGTGCCGTTGCCAGATGGAGCGAACCCCGCTGTCGGAGATAAACACGCCTTTTTTACGCAGCTCATTACTGGTCCTGTGTTGCCCATGGGCCGGGATGCTCACCAGGCTACGGGGTGATGACAGGGCTCCGGGAACCTTCCTCGCTCGCTTTTTATTGCCACTTTGCTTTATCCTGATATGTATGTTCCTGATATCGTAAATTGAGTAATTACAATGAGTAACCTTAACAACTATCCGACAGATGTATTTCCTTCAGTTTTACGTAATGTCATTACGACGCTACATGAAGACACCCTTATCCCCATAGAAATGATTGGCAGTACGGTGCTGGCGGCATTATCACTGGCTTTGCAGCCTCTTGTTGAAGTGGCCTCTCCCTTCGGAAATAAAAAGCCAGAGCCCTGCTCTCTTTATTTTTTGATACTTGCAAAGTCTGGCGAGGGGAAAAGCCCTCTCCGCGAATTACTTATGGCTCCCTTCGAAGAGTTCGCTTCTGAGTTGCATGAGGAATATGAGACCCTACTTGATACCTACAAAAAAGATCATGCTATCTGGTCATCAAAAGAAAAAGCACTAAATCGTAATTATCAGAAAGCAGTAAAGAATGGCGGGGAAGGTGAAGTTGAAGAACTTCTTCTGCGCGAGCATCAGGCTGCTGAGCCGAAAAAACCCAGAGCATTTGAAATGTTTTATGAAGATGCAACCCCAGAAGGTATCATTCAGGGACTCAGTGAATACCCCTATGCAGGTGTGTTTGCAGATGAAGCTATTACTTTCTTTACCGGCCAGCTAAAAAACAATCTGGGGTTGCTCAACAAAATATGGAAAAACGAACCCCTTCAGGTCTCCCGAAAAAAAGAAGGTACTGTACGCATTAATGCCTACCTGACCTTTCTTCTAATGGTTCAGCCCGAAGTATTTGAAGAGTATCTGGAACGGCATGGAAAACGAGCTGTATCCAGCGGATTTCTTGCCCGTTTTTTATTTACAGAAACAGTAAGCACTATAGGTCAGAGAAGAATCAACCTGAACCAGGATAATTCAAGGCAAGCACTGGACAATCTATTCACTCATTTAAATAAATTTCTGATAGAGCAAAAGGAACATTTTTACGATACCAGCAAATCCCAAAAGACACTAACATTAACTGAGGATGCGAAAAAATTATTTGAAGGGAAAGTAAGTCAGCATCAATTAAATATAGCCCAAAACCAGTGCTGGGAGCACATCCCGGAATTCGTGTCTAAAGCAGGCAGTCAGGCAATACGCATAGCCGCTATTTTTGATTGTTATTCTGAAAGTGATATATCAGAACAATATTTAAAGAACGCATTTGCGATTACTGAATGGCACCTTAATCAGGCAGCTAAGTATTTTTATAAACTAAGTGCGCAATATCAACTTCAGCAAGATGTATACCAGTTGTTCGACTGGATAAAAAATCACTTTGTTAATCCGACAGGTGTAATGAAAGTCACTAATTTTCAAACAGGGCAAGTGACTGGTGTAAGAATTAATCCCTGGCAGCCGTTCTCAAAGAATGAACTGGAGACGCATGGTCCCGCCAGACTCAGAAGAATTGAACGTTTAACGCCTGCACTCAATCAACTCATTCAGCTCGGTCTGATTGTCACAATATGCTACCCACCACAACGTGCGATTTATATCGCGGCAGCACAACCAGATGCATATGGTAATCTTTATCCCCTCAAACCATTTTTCACTCCATTTAACATGGTAGACTACAGAAATAATGCCACTCCACCACTGAGTGGATACGATTCCAACAGACTGCAATGGCAATAATTGTTATCGAAATGTTTTACAAAACATTAGTGTCGTATGTGGAGTTCATCCGTCCGGTAGGATTCTGCTGATAGCCAGAAGTCAGCCGGGGAAAGAGGTGAGGGTTTTCATTACAGCCTGCTAAAGCTGCTAAAATTTTCTTTTTTAGCAGCTTTAGCAGGACTCTTAGGAAAACAATGCACATCATGCGTACAAAATTCACACAATGGTAAACCACGACGCATTACGTCAACGTTGGCTTCAGTGACTATTATACCACACCAGATTGCTATGAAATTGTTACAAGGAATCATGGGGAACCACTGATTAGTTAAGTGCTTTTTATCTACAGTATTGGACCGGTGATTATTTAACTCACTATCACCGCTGAGTTAACATGCTCCGTCATTTATTCTCGAAATTCAGTTTAGTTTATTCCAAAAAGCTGTAAACGAGAGACCTGCAAGGTGAACATAAAACATTCGCACAGGCTCTCATTATAAATACACAAGAATAATTAGGGCATGCCTATCTGTAATATTTAAACACTCCAGATAACAAACAGGGTTACATAAATATTTAAGATCCACAGGAGCGTTTATGGGGGAGGTATACGGCTCGCACATCAGGATGCATTATGCACGGGACTCGGTAATACGTTTCTGAACCCATTCCTCAACCTCACTCTTAAGCCAGCGCGAACTACGTCCCAGTTTAATCGGCTTTGGAAACAAACCTTCCTGAATCAACTTGTAAAACCATTTATCGCTGCACCCGGTAAATTCCATAATGAATGCCATATCAACCATTTTATCACTGAGCAGGCTGCGGGTTGTATCTGTCATGACTGTTTCTCTCTGTCTTAAGGGAATGAAAGACAGGAGTGCCAAGAATGATTGATTTATCGCTCACCTGGTACTCCGCCATAACATTTCTCTCGCCAGTAGAAAAATACTTATGATTTAATCAGTATTGACTGCAGCCAAAGTTACGCTGGCTGTCTGAATTATCTTTGCTGTAGTCCTTGGCCAGATAGTTAAGCCTGTCAGTGACATTTGATAACTGAGCCGTATAGTCATTGTGGTTTTTACTCAGGTGGTAGTAACAACTGGCAGGAAACTCTACCAGGGGATAATATTGCTGATGATTAACCGCAGTATTCAGTCCCAGAGCCCGTACCCAGGCCTCCATAATCATCAGGGCCAGATTGTGGGTATATTCTCCGTCCGTGCTGGTATAGCTGCCTGGATAAGCATACACTTCACGATTAAAGAGCAAGGCCACGTGATAATGCTTTTTACCGTATTCATTAAACTCCCTTGCCCAGATATGACGGACACGACAAGGGTGAATCCGTTTACCTGCTTGACATTTTTTCAGTAAGTCAGCTTCAATCTGGGCTTTGAGGGAAACAATAAAACGGGTGACTATACCTGAATCGTGCTTATATGAGCCTGTTTCAATCTCAGGCAAACGAAGATCTACTCTCAGGACCATTACACGGGGATAGTCATTCAGGGCTTTAGTGATAGTATCCTGAATACGCTTAACGTAGTTCTGGTTTAATGTGCCGTAGCTGTTGATATTAATGCTCATTATGAAAGTCCTTGTGTTAGTGAGTTTGTTCAATAGGATATATACAGTCAGTAATAAATTATTTTCTGTTCTGCAGAGTAATATCAGGAAGTGATTAAGTACGAATGTGTGTTACTGGTACCACGACAGGTATAGTTTTGTTGATTGATCATATTTATTGAATTGGTTTGTTATCTGG
>NZ_JBXWKI010000028.1:0-14535 GCF_058190535.1 Serratia sp. CoH_134_PS_4 | reverse complement strand
TATCTGTTCTGGATGACGCTCGGTCCCGGTGCCGGTATGACCATCGGCGCGTTCCTGCGCCAGTGGCTGATGCCGGACAGCATCTATACCACTGGCGGAATGGGCGGCCTGTTAAAACCCCGGCTGTTCTGGCTTGCGGGTCCTCAGTGTATCGGCTGGCTGGCCGGTCTGATGACGGTGGGTAAACAGCTGATGTAGTGCCTTACTCGAAGAAATTCACCCCTACACCATACAAGAATGGCAATAAATTTAAATATCTTTCAGAAAGGAAAGACCCTCATGTTTAAACATGTACTGACTGCCACGCTGCTCATCATAAGCGCCTCTGCCCTGGCTGACACTGCGCCTCTGTCCGTGAATTCACAGGGAACGTATCTGATTAATAATCCGAATCTCCCCGTCTGGCAGCTCACCCTGACCAGCCTGGAAAACGACATCACCATTAAGTCACTCACGCTCAACCGGGGCATCTGCCTGATTTCCATCGCAGGCCGGGGTAAGAATATGAACAAACGTCTGGGCTACGGGCAGACGTTCTCTTTCACCACACCGAGTAACAGTAACTTCACCCAGTGTCGCCCACTGGAGCTGACAGTCCAGACCAGCAAGGGACCATACACCTTTAACTGGCAGTAAGGGCAACCGCTTTTTCTGCACTCAATATCTGAAGCCATTATCTGATAAGGAAATTATCCCATGACCGACATCATTACCCTAAGCCAGCGGCTGAATACCCGTACGCTGCATTTTGTCCTGCTCAGCATGGCCACCTGCGGCGTCTGGCCGCTGCTCTGGCTCTACAAAAAGCAGGATATCATCAGCGAAACTACGGGTTATCCGTTTTACGGCAATTTGTTTGTTATATGGCTCACCGTCTGTTTCGGGCTCAGCCGCCAGCTGGGTGCTATGGCAGCGCCTGACCCGTACGGCTATGACTCAACCGGCGATATCCTGCTGGCCATCAGCGGGCTGCTCTCAGTGGCCAGTGGAGTGATGTATGTGGTCTGGGCCTTTAAGGCGAGAACGGCTCTGCGTCACTATGCGCTGAACACGTTTCGCTTTGACCTGAAGATGAACGCCTTTTATACCGTGCTGTTTAACGTCTTCTACATCACGTACTGCATCAATGACATGCAGCAGGCGCTGGCGAAGCACCAGATTATTCACGGCACTCCCGCAACATCGAATGAACCCGCTCCGGCCAGGGCAGAACAGACGAACCCGTCCTGACGACTGCCACAACACAGGTATTACACACCACCGACACCCTGCTCATCCGAGCGGGGCGTTTTCTTTTGTCTCTCAGAAAGGAAATTTCCATGCGCTTAGCCAGCCGTTTTGGCGCTGCCAGCCTCGTGCGCCGCGACCGTCCGTTAACCCGCGATGAACTGGCGCACTATGTGCCCAGCGTCTTCAGCGAAGAAAAACATGCATCCCGCAGCGAGCGTTACACGTACATCCCGACCATCACCCTGCTGGATAACCTGCAGCGGGAAGGCTTCCAGCCGTTCTTTGCCTGCCAGACACGCGTGCGCGACCTGAATAAACGCGACCACACAAAGCACATGCTGCGCCTCAGGCGTGAGGGGCAAATCACCGGCAAACAGGTCCCCGAAATCATCCTGCTTAACAGTCACGACGGCTCCAGCTCCTACCAGATGCTGCCGGGGTTGTTTCGCTTTGTCTGCCAGAACGGGCTTGTCTGCGGCGAAACCTTTGGTGAGGTGCGCGTGCCGCATAAGGGCAATGTGGTGGAGAAAGTCATTGAAGGGGCTTATGAGGTGCTGGGGATATTTGACAGGGTTGAAGAAAAACGGGATGTCATGCAGTCGCTTTTACTTCCCCCACCGGCACAGCAGGCTTTTGCAAAAGCCGCGCTGACGTACCGCTTTGGTGAAGAGCACCAGCCGGTGACGGCATCCCAGATACTGACGCCCCGACGCTATGAAGACCGTCAGGACGACCTGTGGTCAGTTTTCAATCGTTGCCAGGAGAACCTGCTGAAAGGGGGACTGCCTGGACGGACCGCCAAAGGCAAACGCAGTCAGACGCGCGCAGTTAAAGGCATAGACGGCGACGTTAAGCTCAACCGGGCGCTCTGGGTAATGGCGGAAGAACTGCAGCAGGCGCTGAGCTGATGCCACCGCTGCCCGATAACGCCCGCCAGCCCCCCTCTTATCCGCACTCCCTGGAGAACAATCCCTGCTGCCGCTCCATCTCCGATGACGACCTCTGCGCATGGTGTTCGCATCTTCTTTATCGTCCCGGTGAACTCAGCCTGTGCAGCTTAAGCATCACTGAAGGTCACTGGCCCTCCCGCTGTGATGAGGATGGCTATGCGCAGTCCTGCCCGTCACTCCGGCTTAACCAACATCCCCAACCCGATAAATAAACAAGGAAAAACTAACATGACCGATATTATTAACCTTAACAATACCCTCCCGTTACAACCACAACCTGCCGGTATCTGTTCTTCACCCTCGCTGACCGCCACCCTCGTGCAGGACGAGCAGCGCGTGGGGTTCTGGCCGCAGCACTTCGGCAGCATACCGCAGTGGATAATCCTCGAACCGACCGTCTTCGCCTGGATGGACCGCTTCTGTGCAGACTACAACGGCGGCATCTGGCAGTTTTACACACTGAGTAACGGCGGTGCGTTTATGGCCCCGGAATCGGAGAACAATGAACCCAGGACGCTGTTCAATACCCTGAACGGTAACGGCGGTGAACTCAGCGCTGAAGCCGCTGGGATTGCGGTTTGCCTTATCTCCTACAGCCACCACGCGTGCCGTACCGAATGCGATGCCATGACGGCGCACTACTACCGACTGCGGGACTACGCGCTCAGCCACGCGGAATGCAACGCCATCATGCACATCATCGACTGAGGTCAGCCGCGATGGAACAACAGTTACCGTTGTTTGCCCGTGAATTAGCCCCTGCCGACCAGCAGACGGTCAGGGAAGCCTTAACCCTGCTGGAGTGTCAGCTACGTGAACCCGGCGCGTCATTTACTTCCAGCCATGCTGTCCGCGACTGGCTTCGTCTGCAGCTCGCCTCACTGGAGCGGGAAGAGTTTACCGTACTCTTTCTCGATAACCAGCATCGACTGATAGCCCATGAAACGCTCTTCACCGGTACCATCAACCATACACAGGTCCATCCCCGTGAAGTGGTGAAATCAGGTCTGAAGCATAACTGCGCCGCTGTCATTGTCGCTCATTGCCATCCGTCAGGACTTGCTGACCCCAGCAATGCAGATCGGCAGGTCACTATACGTATTCAGCAGGCGCTGGAACTGGTGGATATCCGTCTGCTGGATCACCTGGTGGTCGGCGGTATGGAAATCACCTCGTTTGCCGAGAAAGGCTGGCTGTAGCACAACAGGAAAATAACCCGATGAAAATTATCAGTAAACGTCAGGCAATGGCGATATACCGCCAGCACCCTAAGTCCCGACTGTTTCGCTTCTGTACCGGGAAATACACGTGGTCCGGCAGCGTCTGCCACTACGCCGGTCGGGAAGTGCAGGATATCAGCGGTGTACTCGCGGTCTTCGCAGAACGTCGTCAGGACCGCAACGGCCCCTATGTCGTATTACGCAGCGTCACGCTGAATTAACACACGTTTAAGGAAGGCTAAAATTGTCGAATAAAATACCGGCAGCAAACCACGATATCGCTGAACCCTGGTGGGGGCTTAAACGCAGTATCACGCCCTGTTTTGGCGCTCGCCTGGTGCAGGAGAACAACCGGCTGCACTATCTCGCTGACCGTGCCAGTATCACCGGACAGTTCAGCGACGCGGATTTACGCCATCTTGACCAGGCATTCCCGCTGCTGTTGAAACAACTTGAACTGATGCTCACAAGTGATGAACTCACTCCACGCCATCAGCACTGTGTCACGTTATACGCAAAAGGGCTGACCTGCGAGGCGGACAGCCTCGGCTCGCATGGATACGTGTACGTGGCGATTTACCCAACACCATCTGAAGCAACCGCGTAAACCTTCGCACTACTTTCCCTCGTTTTAACCCATCAACAAAGAGATCCCACTATGCAAACCCAACCACTATCCTCCACGCAGGAGGCTTCGTCACGTCCGACGCCCGTTGAAATCTGGCAGCAACTTCTTATATATCTGCTGGAAAGACATTACGGCCTTTTGCTTCAAGACACACAGTTTGGTGATGGCAATGTGATTCAGCAGCATATTGATGCCGGGATTTCACTGGCAGATGCACTCAATTTTCTCGTTGAAAAATCTGAGCTGGTACGAATTGATCTCCCCGGTTTCTCCATTCAGCATCAGTCTCAGTTCATCAGCGCTATTGACATACTCCGGGCCAGAAAGGTCACCGGCCTGATGCAACGTACCGGCTATAAAGCAGTGACTTGCGCCATCAGTGGACGCTCTTCCGGGGGGCAGCAATGAGACTGTCCCTCACAGTAGAAGCCGACACCATTAACGTTTTGGCCCTGAATTCGGGCCGGATCGCCGTGGATATTGACGGTATTGAACTGGCCGACCTGATTAATGTGGTCTGCGATAACGGATATTTACTTCGCGTTGCTGACGAGCCAGGAAGACTGATTGTTGAAGATCCACTTTCGCCTGTCGCCCGCGTTAACGGCATTCAGTGCAGCACCGCACATATCACGGAGGAAGACAATGCTCTGCTGTTTACTCTTTCACACCAGTATGAAGACTTTGGTGAGTCTGAATGGATTTCGTACACCGGTTCGGGTTATCTGCTCAACCTGGGCGCGTGGTCGTTTCCGGTATTACGCCTCAAACGTCTCGGTCTGTCGAAAGCCTGTCGTCGCCTGGTGGTGACGCTTATCCGTCGCTATTCCGCTGGCATCATTCATCTGGATGCCTTTGGCGAAGTACTGCCGGGCTTCGCTACGTTTGACTGGTAGCGCAACCTCAATCTCCATAAGGTTTTCACATGCCGGAATTAACCACCGAAGCGGCTCTCAACATTCTGATCGACTGGCTGCAGGACAACATCGATTGTGGCAGCGAGATTATCTTCGACAACGACGAAGACAACACCGATTCAGCAAAGTTGTTGCCCCGAGTTGAACAGGCATTACAGAACGTTCGCGATCTCCACCATCTTCAGCTTTTGCAACAGGCCAGTACAGATTGACCACCGAACCGTACTCATCACTTACTCATAAGCGCCAGCCCTCACCGGCTGGCATTTTGCTTTATATAAGGAAAAAATAATGACCGGACAGGCTACTACTGAACCCGACGTCTTAACCAGGCACACTGACGTCATTTGCTCGACCAGTATCGAACGTATTGTCACCGGACGTAACGCTGCGCTGGCGCAAATTGAAGCGCTGATCCAGCAACTTAATGATATCTCGTCGCTGACCCGCAGTATCGGCGGTAAAACGGCCCTGGACTGGGCCATGAAGCAGGATTTTCGCTGCGGCTGCTGG
Organism: Serratia sp. CoH_134_PS_4; assembly: GCF_058190535.1. NCBI lineage: Bacteria > Pseudomonadati > Pseudomonadota > Gammaproteobacteria > Enterobacterales > Yersiniaceae > Serratia > Serratia sp. CoH_134_PS_4. Next base: position 9,077 of record NZ_JBXWKI010000028.1, on the reverse strand, counting down.
CTGATGGAGAAACCAGAAACGGCAATGAAGGCTATCACCCGCAGTCTCGATCGCGGCATATGGCGGGATCTGATGAAAAAGTCCGGGATGCTGTCGCTCATGGACGCTCAGGCCCGTGATGAATGGTACCGAAACCTTGAAGGGGACGACATTCCTGTTGTAAGCGAAGCGAATGTTCTCAGTACCTTTGAGCTACTGCATCAGAGCAAGGGTGAGGTATTTGAACGTGGCGTCATCAACGTATTTAAAAGCTTATCGTGGGATTTTAAGACGAACTCACCCTGTAAATTTGGCAGGAAAATCATCGTCACGGGGCTGGTCAAATGTGACCGGTGGGGATTTGGTCTGAACTGGGGGTGGCAGCGTGACAGGCTGGCTGACCTGGAGCGTATGCTGATGCTCCTCGACGGCCAACCCTTTCCCGACAACCGCGCCGATGTTACCCGTCGTCTCGGCGATCATATCCATGAAAACAGGCACAGCAATCGTTATGAGGATGAGATGTTTGCGATCAAATATTTTCAGAAGGGTACTGCGCATATCAGCTTCAAAAGGCCAGAACTGCTTGATAAAATGAACGACATTGTAGCGAAGCATTTTCCTTCGATGTTACCCGCTCGTTCCTGAGTTTGAATCCCCCGATCCAGCACCAAAAAGGACAGAGGGTACAATTGAGGGTACAAAAACAATCAAACCAAAAATAAATCATAAAATTTAATAAATTAACTCAATACATCGATTCCGAGTCCGGGCACCACTATTTAGAAGAACCCGCCTATGGCGGGTTTTTTGCTTTCTGAGATACGGACTCTCCATCGAACTCCGTTCGATTATTCGGCCACAGGCCTCACCCTGCGGGCCAACGCTAAAGCGTTGTTCAACACGGCGCCAGCGCCGGTTGTCCGAGTCCGGGCACCCTATTTAGAAGAACCCGCCTATGGCGGGTTTTTTGCTTTCTGAGATTCGGACTTTCCATCGACCAGCCACGCGATCATTGTTAACTAAAGTACCTGACAATCAGCATGGTCCCCGAAGCCAGCAAAATAATATTGATAATCCTGAGGAACTGCTCACGCGACATTCTGAGGGTGAAATGCCGGCCCAAGGTAATACCCACCAACATTCCCGGCACCAGCGCTAATGCCAACAATAATAAGTCCACATCCAGATAAACACCGGCAACAGCAAAAATGATCACACGGGTCAGAGTGCTCAGACCAATCAGCGTGGTCTGAGTTATGCGAAAAGCCTCTTTTTTTTCAATTCGACCACTGAGATAGATCGCGTAAATAAAGCCGCCGCTCCCGAAAAGTGCGCTGAATATCCCCCCAATCAAACCAAAGGGCACTGAAGCCTTGGGCGACAATTGCCGAACCGGTTTTACGCCACTGAGAGAATAGACAGCGTAAAACACGACAAAAATCCCCAACGCCAGCAACAGTATCTCTGGCCGGGACTTCAGCAAGATAGCCGCCCCCAACAGGCTGCCGATGACCATTAATGGCACCAGCCGTTTCAATTCCGACCATTGCGCATTACGCCCATCACGACTGACATTGATAACAGCCGCACACATATCCAACAGCGCCAACAAAGGGACAATTTTCGCCACCGGAATATAAAGCGCCATCACAGGACTGGCGATCAGCGCAGAGCCAAAACCAGCGATGCCAAAGATGACATAAGCCACTAATAATGTGCCTGCCAGTACCAGATAACTCGAGAGCGTTAAGGTATCGTACATATTATTTTTTCCAATCCATGAAAATTCTTGAGCTGCACGAGAAATGCCGTGTCTTAGCGGGCTCAGCTCGCTGCAGCCCAAGTCCTGAAAAAACTTAGCCTATGGCGGCGTTTTTGACCACCTGACCGTTGGTGTTACTATATGTAGATCACTATGAAGCGCGACGACGTTTAAGGACGATATTTGAGTATGGGAAGCACATTCGCTGTATGGCGGCTGATCGCCGTGTGCGTGGTCAGTCTGGGATTATTGGGGTGCGGCTCCGGAAAAAAATCGAACAGCTACAACCGCGATTATGATCAATTAGCCAGAGGCAGCTATAACGGCAACACCTATACCGTCAAGCGCGGCGATACGCTGTTTTATATTGCCTGGATCACCAACAGCGAAGTCAGTGAGTTAGCCCGACGCAATAAAATTCCCAAACCTTACAACCTCGAGATTGGCCAAAAGCTGGCGTTAAATAACGCGACGGCGAAGAAAGGCAAATCGCGCAAAACACAATCCACCAGCCAAATCGCAGCAGTGGCACCACCGCCAATCCGCAGCAGCATTAAATGCTGGCGTTGGCCAACTCAGGGCAATATCGTCAGTAAATATTCTACGGCAGACGGCGGTAACAAAGGCATTGATATTGCCGGTAACCGTGGCCAGCCCGTGTTTGCGGCAGCCAAAGGTCGCGTGGTGTACGTTGGCAATCAGCTGCGAGGTTATGGCAACCTGATTATGATCAAACACAATGATGAGTACATCAGTGCCTATGCCCATAACAATACCCTGCTGGTTAGCAACGCTCAGGAAGTAAAAGCCGGACAGAAAATTGCCACCATGGGGAGTACGGGCACCGACAAGGTGATGCTGCACTTCCAAATCCGTTATCGTGCCACCGCATTGGATCCGCTCCGCTTCTTGCCAGCTCAAGGCACTGCACCTGCCTGCTGATTCCTCACCGGAATAAAGACAAAAAACCCGCACAAGGCGGGTTTTTCATAGCAAACCAAGTGGCTGTTAAGACTCTTTGACCTGCTTGACGTCACCGGACAAGAACGCCTGCTCGTAAGCACGCGCCTTTTTACTGTCGAACTGGTGCTCCCATTTTGCGACCACCAGTACTGCCAATGCATTGCCCACTACATTCAGAGCCGTACGCGCCATATCCAGGATACGGTCAACGCCGGCAATAAATGCCAATCCTTCCAGTGGGATCCCCACACTGCCCAGTGTTGCCAGCAGCACCACAAAGGAAACGCCCGGCACGCCGGCAATGCCCTTCGAGGTCAGCATCAACGTCACCACCAAGACGACTTCCTGCCCCAGGGAGAGCTCAATTCCGTACAGCTGTGCAATAAAGATGGCCGCAATGCTTTGGTACAGCGTAGAACCGTCCAAATTGAAAGAGTAACCGGTCGGCACCACAAAGCTGGTGATGGCTTTCGGTGCGCCATACGCTTCCATCTTTTCAATGATACGCGGCAGTACCGTTTCCGAACTGGCGGTGGAGAAGGCCAGGATCAATTCATCTTTCAGGATGCGAATCAGCGTCCAAATACGCAGATTGCACAGCCGGGCCACTGCACCCAGCACTACCAAGGCGAAGAAGGCTATGGCGAAATACACCAGCAAGACCAACTTGGCCAACGGCAACAATGAGGCAAAGCCAAAGTTGGCGACCGTCACTGAGATCAGACCAAACACCCCGATCGGCGCATAGCGCATGATCATATGGGTCACTTTGAACATGCTTTCGGAAATGGCTTTAAATACCTTCAGCAACGGCTCTTTGGTTTCTTTGGGTAATGACGACAAACCAAGACCAAACAACACCGAGAAGAAGATAATCGGTAGCATGTCGCCTTTTGCCATTGAGGCAAAGACGTTTGAGGGAATCAACGAAAAAATGGTCGCCACCAGGCTATGTGAACCACTTTGTACCTGTTCCGTGGTTTTTTCATATTGCGAGATATCGACCGCAGTCAGCGTCGACATATCGATGCCATGGCCGGGTTGAAAAACATTAGCTAACGTCAGCCCCACAACGATGGCAATCGTTGTGATCACTTCGAAGTAAATAATGGTTTTCAATCCGAGCCGACCTAACTTCTTCGCATCCCCTACCCCGGCGATGCCCACAACCAATGTCGAAATAACAATCGGGACCACAATCATCTTAATCAAGCGAATAAATATATCACCAGCCGGACTAAGAATATTACTGACCAACCACTCACGTGACTCGCTTTGATTATGGAGCACCGCCCCGACAATAATACCCAGCACCAGTGCGATAAGGATTTGCCAAGCAAGACTGACTTTTACACTTTTCATACCCAAAAAGTCCTCAAAGGCTCTTTTCGTCGTATTTATCTTAACGCGACGAAAAAAGCACTTAATCATTTAATACAGGCTTATGTTAATAACCAAGAAGCGATCACCTGCCCTTAATGTGCCGCTATCTAAATCTGTACCATCTGAGTGGCATGGTCTGCAAGCCTTGTTTTATATGACTTTAGTGCAAAATTTAATCTAAAGTAAGTTTGGCATTCATTTCAAGCCACATAACTTGTTGTTATTAACAGCATAATTTTATGTGATAGGCATCACAAAATTATCGTGCGTCGAGATATTTAAAATCAGAAAATATGCGTTAATTTTGCATATTTAGTCCAACAAGGATGTTTATATTATGTTGCGTAAAGGTTTTAAAAATGAGAATTATCCGGAATGGATAATAAGTATCGGTAATTAATAACGGCCCAAAAGTGATTGTTTGTTATAAATACCCTCTGACAAGCAAAACATTAATATCAACATCGAATATTAATGAAAATCTATGTTCCATAATGGTTTAAAAGAGCGTTAATTCAGTCGGTGGTATATCTACTATTCTCTATAGAAAGAATTTATCGCCGAAGTGTTTATTCTTTTTAGTTCTTTAGATCGCGTTTTCTGACTAAAAGCTCCTATCTAACCCTTTTCTCCCACCAAGCAGGCAGATGCCCAACGCAAATGAGGCAGAACTATTACAAATCAATATCTTCGTTGCGTGATCTGCCGCGCAAAAAAGAAACAAAGAATCGGAGCAAACTATACTTAACCTTCAGTTGACATATCATTAACAACTTCAAGGAGAAAAGCTATGAGCCAAGTGCATAAACACGCTATTCCTTCTGCAATTGCAGAACACGCCCTGATTAATCCGACACAATATCAACAATATTATCAACAGTCTGTGCAAGACCCAGAAGCCTTCTGGGGCGAACAGGGAAAAATCCTGGATTGGATGAAACCCTATAGCCGGGTAAAGAATACTTCATTCGATCCGGGCCATATCAGCATCCGCTGGTTTGAGGACGGTACGCTAAACCTGGCGGCCAACTGCCTCGATCGCCATCTGGCCGAACGCGGTGACCAAACGGCGATTATCTGGGAAGGTGACGATCCTACCCAGTCAAAACAAGTGACATACAAACAACTGCATCACGATGTCTGCCAATTCGCCAACGTGCTGAAAAAGCTGGGTGTCAAAAAAGGCGACGTCGTAGCTATCTATATGCCAATGGTGCCTGAAGCCGCTGTCGCCATGCTGGCCTGTGCCCGAATAGGGGCCGTGCATTCGGTTATCTTTGGCGGTTTCTCACCGGAAGCGGTAGCCGGCCGTATTATCGACTCTAATTCCAAGTTGGTTATCACCGCTGATGAAGGTCTGCGCGCCGGACGTGCCGTGCCGCTGAAGAAAAATGTCGATGATGCGCTAAAGAATCCAGGTGTGAAAAGCATCACCAATGTCGTCGTGTTCCAGCGCACCGGCAAACCAGGCTACTGGCAGGAAGGGCGTGACCTGTGGTGGCATGAACTTACCCAAGGTGTTTCAGCCGATTGCCCACCAGAAGAGATGAACGCGGAAGATCCGCTGTTTATCCTTTATACCTCCGGCTCGACCGGTAAACCCAAGGGCGTGCTGCACACTACCGGCGGTTATCTGGTGTATGCCGCAATGACCTTTAAGTATGTGTTTGATTACCATGATGGCGACGTGTACTGGTGCACCGCCGATGTTGGCTGGGTCACTGGGCACAGTTATCTGTTATATGGCCCACTCGCCTGCGGTGCCATTACCCTGATGTTTGAAGGGGTCCCGAATTACCCTGGCGTAAACCGTCTGTCTCAGGTCATCGACAAACATCAGGTCAATATCCTGTACACCGCGCCGACGGCCATACGCGCCCTGATGGCCGAAGGTGACAAGGCGATTGAAGGCACCAAGCGCGACTCACTGCGCATCATGGGGTCGGTCGGTGAGCCAATCAACCCAGAAGCCTGGGAGTGGTACTACAATAAAATCGGCAACGGTAAATGCCCGATCGTCGACACCTGGTGGCAGACAGAAACCGGTGGTTTTATGATTACGCCACTGCCTGGAGCCACCGAGTTAAAAGCAGGGTCCGCGACGCGGCCATTCTTTGGCGTACAGCCCGCGCTGGTCGATAACATAGGTACACTGCAGGAAGGTGCCTGTGAAGGTAATCTGGTGATCACCGATTCCTGGCCTGGCCAGGCACGTACTCTGTTTGGTGATCACGATCGCTTCGAGCAAACTTACTTCTCCACCTTTAAAGGCATGTATTTCAGCGGGGACGGCGCACGCCGTGACGAGGATGGCTATTACTGGATCACCGGCCGCGTCGACGACGTGCTGAACGTATCCGGCCACCGTTTGGGCACTGCCGAGATCGAATCAGCTCTGGTCTCACACCCGAAAATCGCTGAAGCCGCAGTAGTGGGTATCCCCCATAACATTAAAGGCCAGGCGATTTACGCCTATATCACACTGAATCATGGCGAAGAACCTTCACCAGAGCTCTATACCGAAGTACGTAACTGGGTACGCAAAGAGATAGGGCCGATCGCCACGCCGGATGTACTGCACTGGACAGACTCCCTGCCCAAGACGCGTTCCGGCAAGATCATGCGCCGCATCCTGCGCAAAATTGCCGCTGGCGATACCAGCAACCTGGGGGACACCTCAACGCTGGCTGATCCGGCTGTAGTCGACAAGCTGTTGGAAGAAAAACAATCAATGAAAGTGCCGTCATAATTTACGCCGCCTCTGGCCGATCAAAGGGGAAATAACCCGATGATCGGCTTCAAGCGCGGCGCATTCGTTCAATACCTACTGGAGACACTCTGATGAATGACACCATTTATCAAGGGATTGAGGAAAACCCGCGCTTTATAGAGCTGGTGCGTAAACGTAGCCGATTTGCCTGGCTGCTCTCGTTGATTACGCTCGCGCTGTATGTTGGCTTTATTCTATTGATCGCTTTCGATCCTCAGTGGTTGGGTACACCGATCGCAGAAGGATCGACCATTACCCGTGGGATCCCGGTAGGCGTTGGCCTGATCGTAATCTCTTTTGTACTCACTGGGATCTACGTATTTCGCGCCAACGGCGAATTCGATCGCCTGACTGCAGAAGTCCTGCGTGAGGTGAAGAAATGAAGCGTTTACTGTCTGCCGCTACTCTGCTGGCCCTACCGGGCATGGCCTTTGCCGATGCCATTGGTGGTGAAGTAAAGCGCCAACCGTTGAACATACAGGCGATCGTCATGTTCGTGCTGTTTGTTGGCGCCACGCTTTACATCACCTATTGGGCTTCCAAACGCACCCGTTCGCGCCAGGATTACTACACCGCTGGCGGGAAAATTACCGGCCTGCAAAACGGCCTGGCTATTGCTGGCGACTTTATGTCGGCAGCCTCTTTCCTCGGTATTTCCGCACTGGTGTATACCTCAGGCTATGACGGGCTGATTTACTCCATCGGCTTCCTGATCGGTTGGCCAATCATTTTGTTCCTGATTGCAGAACGCCTGCGTAACCTGGGCCGTTATACTTTTGCGGATGTAGCATCCTACCGCCTGAAACAAAAACCGATCCGCACGCTCTCCGCCTGCGGCTCTTTGGTGGTGGTAGCGCTATACCTGATTGCGCAAATGGTGGGTGCCGGCAAACTGATCCAGTTGTTGTTCGGCCTGAACTACCATGTCGCCGTCATCTTGGTCGGCATTCTGATGGTGTTGTACGTACTGTTCGGCGGCATGCTGGCCACCACCTGGGTGCAGATTATCAAAGCGGTATTACTGTTGGCAGGCGCCAGCTTTATGGCACTGATGGTAATGAAATCGGTTAATTTCGACTTCAATACCCTGTTTGCCGAAGCCGTGAAGGTACATCCGAAAGGTATCGCCATTATGAGTCCAGGAGGACTGGTCTCTGATCCTATTTCAGCGCTTTCTTTAGGGTTAGCTCTGATGTTTGGTACCGCCGGTCTGCCGCATATTCTGATGCGTTTCTTTACCGTCAGTGATGCAAAAGAGGCCCGTAAGAGCGTGTTCTATGCCACCGGTTTTATTGGTTATTTTTATATCCTGACCTTTATTATCGGCTTCGGTGCCATTCTGTTAGTTAGCCCGAACCCAGCGTTCAAAGACGCGACCGGGGCGCTGCTGGGCGGAACCAATATGGCAGCAGTGCATTTGGCCAATGCCGTGGGCGGCAACTTCTTCCTCGGCTTTATCTCAGCCGTCGCCTTTGCCACCATTCTGGCGGTAGTTGCCGGCCTGACCCTGGCGGGCGCCTCTGCGGTATCCCATGATTTGTACGCCAGCGTGATTAAAAACGGCAAAGCGACTGAACGTGACGAACTGCGGGTTTCCAAGATTACCGTGGTGGTCTTGGGTATCGTGGCGATAGCGCTGGGGATTTTGTTTGAGAAACAGAATATTGCCTTTATGGTCGGGTTGGCCTTCTCAATCGCGGCCAGTTGCAACTTCCCGATTATCATTCTTTCAATGTATTGGTCACGTCTGACGACCCGTGGCGCCATGATTGGCGGCTGGTTAGGGTTGTTGACGGCTGTGATCTTGATGATCCTCGGCCCAACGATCTGGGTGCAAATCCTCGGTCATGAGAAACCCATTTATCCGTATGAATATCCGGCATTGTTCTCGATGATCGTGGCCTTTGTCGGCACTTGGCTGTTCTCGGTTACCGACAGTTCTCTGGCCGGACAGCAAGAACGTGAGCGCTTCCGTGCCCAGTTTGTTCGTTCGCAAACCGGATTGGGGATCTCACAAGGTAGCTCGCATTAACGAATAATAAGTGAAAAAAGCAAACACACCCTAATCAAAGGCCCTTCGGGGCCTTTTCTCTTGGCGGATGATGACTGGCGCGGCTACTGGAGAGGTATCTGTACCAAGGGCGCAGCGTAGCTGCGTAATCTTTTTCTTTCGCACACAGCAAAAAGGCCATCCTTGCGGATGGCCTCTTGGCTTAA
>NZ_JBXWKI010000027.1:0-15573 GCF_058190535.1 Serratia sp. CoH_134_PS_4 | reverse complement strand
CACGGAACGGTCTGCGTTGTCGGGAAGATGCGTGATCTGATCCTTCAACTCAGCAAAAGTTCGATTTATTCAACAAAGCCCCGCATAATTACCCCACGAGATATCTTATTTTCTGAACTGCAAGCGTGGAAAGAGGAAGGTAATTCCCTATTTCTTATGTTGGCAGAGTTTTACTCATTAAACCATTAAATTAATACAGGTGTGCGAGCATGGCCAAGCCTTGTTTCGAAATCATGTGACCCACCTTTCATTGTTCGCTTTATATCGACAATTAATCTGGTATTAAGTAAGGCTAACCAAAATAATGATTTCAAACTAATCATTGCAACGGGAATGATTTCCTTGTGGATTTAATGAGTGAGATTTTAATAATATAAGCGACAGCCTCCTGCTTAGAAATTTGAGGGGGAGCTGCTGGCGGCTTCGCTATCGGTTTCTGGGCAAAGAGAAAGCGCTCGCTCTGGGAGTCTATCATGAAGTCTCGTTATCAGAAGCAAGGGAAAAACGCGATGCGGCGAGGAAGCTGATAGCTGAGGGAACTGACCACATTACTTGACTATCTGGATAGCATCTATACGAAGCTAAATGTCAACATTTAATGAAGAAAAGACCACGGTAACGGCATGTCTTTAGCGCTCTTCAGCCTTCTTTATCAAACATTGATAATTGGTGGATAATAAATTAACAATTATCAGTTAGTATTGAAGAAATATTTATTTTTATAAATTCAACTGTAAAAGTAAAAATAGCACTTGTAGGGTAAGTATCTTGAAAAAAAACATCATCTATGAATTGCTCTCGGGAAGGTTCGTTCCTGCTCCTGTATGGAGAAAGAAGAGCTTTCGTGCAAAGTTCTTACTTCGACTTATTTTATACTATTCAGCGACTAAAAAAGTACTATCCATTTTAACTCAAAAAAGTGAGTTAAAATGGGTGTTGTATAATCAACACACATTTCCTTGTAAGCCGCATCGACAATATTTGACGCGTAACCTCAATGCAAAACAACGCGCATCAGCAATTGTTAGCCATTACCAGTATGTGTCATCTCTTAATAGCAGAATACTGTCCAACGCATTGATAAAACGAGAAGAAACAGTTTTGGTCGAACTCATCGGCAGAGAAGAGACCCATTTTACTATTTCAGTATCCTGTGCGCATAAAGCTGAACGAGAAGGTGAGTCAACGTTATGGTTACGTGGCGACAATAAAGAGCTACTTGCCAGCATGACCTTTTCGGCCGTGTCTGAAGAAGGTGAATGGCATTTCATCATTGGTGGTCTACAAGGTCCTGGTCAGCACGTACCCCGCGAGGCTATCAAAGAAGCTACCCGTGCTCTGTCAGGCATTTTCCCAAAACGTGTTTTGATGGAATTTATTAGCCGCCTCGCTGAGTTCACCTCAGTGCATGCTATTTATGGCGTTAGCGATAATGGGCATGTCTTTCGCTCACTGCGCTATCGGCTGAGCAAAGGTCAGCATTTGCATGCAAGTTATGATGATTTCTGGTCGCTGATAGGTGGGATAAAACAGAATTCGTGGCGCTGGCAACTACCTTTGACGTTTGAAAGGAAATCATTGGAACATATCCCTAGCAAAAAGCGAGCGGAGTATCGTCGGCGATTCAAAATTTTAGATGATATAGCAGAGCAAGTTCGCACACTTAATACGGCGTGCCTATGCGCGAAATAAGTTTAATGAGGCTATCATGCTCATTATTGGGCAATTTTTAGTGAGTCAAGTAACCAGTACGTTGCTCCTCTAATTCAGAGAAAAAAATGTTGCCATCAGTCAGTCGGCCAGCCCTACAACCAATCGATTCTTCGTCACAAAATAAGACACTTTGCCAGCAATGTGACATGTTGGCAGTGTTGCCGCCGTTGTCCCATGGCAGCAAAGCGGTATGCTCGCGCTGCAAAACCACGCTCAGCACCCGCTGGGACGAGCCGCGCAAGCGGCCGATCGGTTACGCGCTCAGCGCCTTGTTCATGCTGGTGCTGGCCAACATTTTCCCGTTTATCAACATGCGCGTCGCCGGCCTCGGCAACGAAATCCGGCTGATCCAAATCCCGGAAGTGATGGTGGCGGAAGACTACGCCAGCATGGCCACCTTGTTTATGGTGTTCGTGCAGCTGATCCCAGCGTTTTGCATGGTGGCGATTATCCTGCTGTGCGCCAGAGTGCGCTTGCCGCTGGGGCTCAAAGAGTGGATGGCTCGGGTGCTGTTCCAGTTCAAGACCTGGTGCATGGTGGAAATTTTCCTCGCCGGGGTGCTGGTCAGCTTCGTCAAGCTGATGGCTTACGGTGATATCGGCATCGGCAGCAGCTTCGTGCCGTATTGCCTGTTCTGCCTGCTGCAGGTGCGCGCCTTCCAGTGCGTGGATCGGCGCTGGCTGTGGCAGGACATCGAACCGGCGCCGTGCCTCGATCGCCCGCTGACGGTGGGGCGCACCGGCATGAGCCAGGGCGTGCGCTCCTGCGCGTGCTGCACGGCGATCCTGCCGGCCAGTCAGGTGCGCTGCCCGCGCTGTCACACCAAGGGCTACGTGCGCCGCCGCCACAGCCTGCAATGGACGCTGGCATTGCTGGTGACTTCTGTCATGCTTTATATACCGGCTAATCTGATGCCGATCATGGTGACCGAGGCGCTGGGCAACAAGATGAACTCCACCATCATGGCAGGGGTGATCCTGCTGTGGGGAGACGGTTCTTACCCGGTGGCGATGGTGATTTTCATCGCCAGTATCATGGTGCCGTCGCTGAAAATGCTGGCGATCGGCTGGCTGTGCTGGGACGCCAACGGCAGGAAGAAGCCGCGCGCCGACAGCGAGCGTATGCATCTGATTTATGAAGTGGTCGAGTTCGTTGGCCGCTGGTCAATGATCGACGTGTTTGTGATCGCAGTATTATCGGCGCTGGTGCGAATGGGGCAGTTGATGAGCATTTACCCCGCGACGGGCGCGGTGTTGTTCGCACTGGTGGTGATCCTCACCATGTTCGCCGCCATGACATTTGATCCCCGGCTGACCTGGGATCGCGCAAGTGAAACAATCAACAAGGAGCCGCAAGGTGACGGAAAATAATCATAGCGTCGCGGACGTTGAGAAGATAAAACGCTGGTCGCCGGTGTGGATTATTCCCATCGTGACCGCGCTGATCGGCGCCTGGATCCTGTTTTACCACTTCAGCCATCAGGGGCCGGTGGTGACGCTGGTTACTACGACGGCGGAAGGGCTGGAAGCGGGTAAAACCAAAATCAAAAGCCGCAGCGTTGACGTCGGGGTGGTGGAAACCGTCACGCTGAGTGATGACATGAGCAAGGTAATGGTGCAGGCACGCCTCAATTCCGGTATGGAGAAATTGTTGCACCAGGACTCCGCCTTTTGGGTGGTGAAGCCGCAGATCGGCCATGAAGGCGTCTCCGGCTTGGGTACGCTGCTCTCCGGCGCCTATATCGAACTGCAGCCGGGCAGCAAGGGTAAAGACGGCAAAGACAACTATCAGCTGCTCGACGCGCCACCTTTGGCCCCACCGGATGCCAAAGGGCTGCGCATCGTACTGGACAGCGAGAAATCAGGCCAGCTCAATGCCGGCGATCCAGTGCTGTTCCGCGGCTATCGTGTTGGCTCGGTGGAGACCAGCTACTTCGATCCTAAAGCGCGCGCCATGCGCTATCAGCTGTTCATCACCGCGCCTTACGACCAACTGGTTACCACCAATGTGCGCTTCTGGAAAGACAGCGGCGTGGCGTTCGACATGTCGGCGCAGGGCATGCGGGTGGAGATGAGCTCGCTGACCACGTTGTTTAGTGACGGTGTCAGCTTCGATGTGCCGGACGGTTGGGGCCGCGGTGAGCAGGCGAAAGAGAAGGCGGAATACCAGCTGTTCGACAACCAGCGCAGTACGCAGGATTCGCTGTATACCGAGTATAAGGAATACCTGCTGTTCTTCTCCGATTCGGTACGAGGCCTGCAGCCGGGCGCGCCGGTCGAGTTCCGTGGCATCCGCCTGGGCACGGTGGCGCAGGTGCCATTCTATAAAGAGGGCATGGCGCAGCGTCTGGATAACGATTATCGCATTCCGGTGCTGATCCGCATCGAACCAGATCGACTGCATAAACAGCTGGGCGGCAAATTCGATATCGAATGGCACTTGAAAGACGCCGAGTCACGCGGTCTGCGTGCTTCGATGAAGTCCGCCAACTTGCTGCTTGGTTCGTTGTACATTGATCTCGACTTCTATCCGCAGGAGAAACCGTGGAAAGGACCGCGTGAGGATTTCGGTTATCCGCTGATGCCGACCACCAGCGGCGGTCTGGCGCAGATCCAGCAGAAACTGATGCTGGCGCTGGATAAGATTAATTCGATGCCGATCAATCCGATGATCAACGAAGCGACCAAGACGCTGGCGGAAAGCCAGAAAACGTTGAAGTCGACGCAGCAGACCATGAAGTCGTTGAACGACATCATCGCCAGCAAAGAGATGCAGGCGCTGCCGCAGGATATGCAGAAAACGCTGCTGGAGCTGAACCGCAGCATGAAAGGATTCCAGCCTGGTTCACCGGCTTACAACAAGATGGTAGGCGACATGCAGCGCCTCGACCAGGTGTTGCGTGAGCTGCAGCCGGTGCTGCGCACCCTGAATGAGAAGAGCAACGCGCTGGTGTTTGAAGCCGCCGGCAGCACTGACCCTCAGCCGAAGAAGGCCACGAAATGATGAAATGGATCCCGGTAGCCCTGGCGCTGTTGCTCAGCGCCTGCAGCAGTTCACCACAGAAGACTTACTATCAGTTGCCGGCGCTGGGCGCGCCGGCGGTGGTCAGCAGCAGCGGCGCCTCCACGCGCCAGCTGTGGCTGGAGCACGTGAGCGTGGCGGATTATCTGGCGCAGAGCGGCGTGGTGTATCAGACCAACGACGTGCAGTATGTGATTGCCCAGAACAATCTGTGGGCCAGCCCGCTCGACCAGCAACTGCAGCAAACGCTGGTCACCAACCTGAGCAGTGCGCTGCCGGGCTGGGTGGTCTCTTCGCAGCCGATGAGCAGCGATCAGGTTGTGCTGAACGTGACCATCAGCGGTTTCCACGGCCGTTTTGACGGCAAGGCGATCATTCGCGGCGAGTGGGTGCTGAACCGCCAGGGGCGTTTGATCAAACGGCCGTTCAGTCTGGAGCTGAAACAGGGTGAGGACGGTTATGACGCCCTAGTACGCACCCTGGCGCAGGGCTGGCAGCAGGAAGCTCAGGCTATCGCTCAAATACTAAACCTCTGAGCGAAGGTTGTGCCAATCGAAAAGATACGCCAAATTCCTAGGGTAAAAGCACGTAGCTCTAAATAAGCAAGATTCATTGCCGCCATCTTCTGCTTGCGACTGATACTCGCTTTCTTGCTTGTTTCTAAACGAGCATGTTAAGCGCCATATGACGCATACTACCCAGGAGTTTAGCGGCATTACCGCGATCGACCTGACTGGCATCCTCATTCATCATGACATCGGGCACCTAGTGCAATCGGTTTTCAATTTCCCAGTATCTTCGAACAATGTTGGGAAAATGTTCGGATGTCAGCACTGCAGAACTGATATAGTAACGGTATCTAGCGACTCTTTCCCCCTACTGAATCAATGCGATAACCTATCGCTATACCCAGTGTTTGAAGCCCCTGCCAGTCAGGGTAATGAGCAGCCAGTTCCTGTGCTGGTATTACGTAGCATTTGCGTGCTTCGATATGCCCATGTTCATACTCGATACTGCAGCCTGGATTTTCTTGAAGCAACGGTTCTAACGCTTTTTTACCGCCTTTTTCAGATTTATTTGGTTGCCCTTTACGGCTAGCAGATAATCGCCATCTTGCTTCACAATCGTAAGCGTTAAGCGAGCGCCGTATTGACTACTATTTATTGGCTTATTGGCGAGATCTCTACGTTCCATGGCCGCAGTTCGGCCACTTTGTTGCTCTGAGCCACTCCGGCGGGACGCTCAGGAATAGCGAAGGTAGGCTTCCGGATCGATACCGTTCAACCTGCATGTCCCGATAAGTCCATACAGCATGGCTCCGCGCTCGCCACCGTGTTCGCTCCCGGAGAAGATATAGTTTTTGTTACCAAGACAAACCGCACGCAGCGAGCTTTCTGCGGCGTTGTCGTCAGTTTCGATCAGAACATCATCACAGTAGTAGCACAAGGTATCCCACTGATTGAGCACATAAGCTAACGCCTCTCCCGGCTGGGATTTTTGCCCGATTGCCGGGCGTTCTGCTATCGGGAGGCCGTCTACTACGTAAAGCTCACCAATACGTTTTGCTGTCGCTGTTGAGTGCTTATATAGACGTCGTGGATTTGGCAGCGCGCATGGGCCTAGTATGCAGCTTCTGTTAACAGACCACCGTCACGCTCTGGGTTGAATTAGCTGTCTTACCTTGCAAAGGTATCCGCCTGCAACACACCATGATAATGGCGAAGATGTTGCTGAGGATGCTTCTCCAGCCGGTGTATCTCACGGGGAGGGTGTTCAGGGAGAAGTTTACGGTGACAGGACTGGCACTGCTGATAGGGTACCTGCGGATCGTCTTCCTCTAGTTTTTTACCTGACCAATTACAACGCTATTCGCCGCGCAAAAACGCTGATCATGTGGAGTGTTGAGCACCGCTCTTTTCGATTGTACACGCTACGAAGCACCTTACCATCGGTAGCAATCAGGCCACCGTGAGAGTGCGTGTGGACTATAGTATCCGTTTCAAAAAGCGCTCCTGAAACTGGTCAGGCCCAATAGAAGAAACCACTCTAGCAATAGAGTCATGAACAGGAATACCCTGATAGAACAAGCCGTTATTCTGAAGTCAATCAAGGTGCGCTTCGTCAAAGTCTTCGATATCTTCCCAGCCATCCATGCCTGCAATGGTGACGCATATCGTCAGAAACAAGATGTCGAACAAAGGGTACGAAATTTTGGCTGACGATCGTGGTACTTGTATAACAGAAAAGTACCGAGAAAAGCATCAATGGATATCATGAACTCCCGCTAAAAGGGGAGTCATATGATCACAGCCATGTATGCTCGTCAAACAGAAATTCTTTGGTCAAATATGTTCGCAATCTTGCCCTAGTGTTAGGGCCATCAGAACGAGTAAAATACACCTGTAGCCAATTGGAACGAGTTGTTCGCATCCACCAGCGGGCTATTATTTACTCGGTTTTCCAGCATCGTATAACTTGCTTCAGCATAACCGGACCAGTTTTTGCTGAAGCCATGCTGCCAAGTAATGCTATAATCGAGACGATTAAATCCTTTTTTGGCATTATATTTTTGGAAGCTGGAGTGAAGGCTCTGCTTTTCGTTGACACCAAACCAAGTGTTATTAAACCGGGCATCACCATACCACGCAGTAGTGCTTAATGTAAGAGTGTCAGTTTCATTATTAACTACCAGGAAATTAGCTTTTAAATTATATTGCATACCCTGACTATCAGTAATTGGGGCAATAACATTTCCCTCGACTCCCATCCAAGGTGTTAACCACCACCCTGCAGTAGTTGTACTTGTCATAGCTGTTTTAATGGTACCCATACCCTTCAGTTTGTCTGAACCTTCTTTTAACCAAGAGTTATTGTTATCAGCACGACCTAATGAGTATCCGAGAGCCTGCCCAACATAGGCCCCATTATCAAACTGGTGGGTATACCCAAAGCCTTTTTCGGAGTTTATATATAAGGAACCATTACTCCAGCCTAAATAAGGTGCCGCAGCTATATCATATTTATCAGAGCCGATATATTTTGGCGCATATTTTGTTCCAAAGCCGATAGTAAACGTCGATGCTGTATCAAAAGATGAGGCAAATGCAGGAGATGATATTGCAATGAGTATTACCGCAGTAAAATTTATTTTATTCATTAAAACGCTCGTAATGGTGTATGCTTCCTATTTGTGAAGTTGAGTATACCTACATTTAATCAATGTATCTGCAAGGTTGCATCAAGGGTTTGTCAATTGGTGGAGGTATTTTGGTTTCTGAAAGTATTATCGATGTCGCAAATGTGCCTGAAGGTTTATTTTAGCTCGGCGTCTACTCTTGGAGCGTGAGCCAGATTCAAGCTATGAGGGATAGTTGCAACATGGATAACAACAAGAGAGTCGTAAGCATCCCGACTTTAGTTCCACGCACTTTTTGAGATTTCCTGTTTTTCAGCCATCAGACGGTGTTCTTCCGGTGTCAGGTCATCCAGAGACTGATGAGGTCGCTTGCGTTGTACTTCGTCAGCCAGCGTTCTGTGATTTCCCGTACCTCGTTCAGGATTCTGAACAGATATGAATCCAGTATTTCTGTCCGGTAGGTCCGGTTAAATTGTTCGATAAAGGCATGCTGCGTCGACTTTACAGGCTTTATAAATTCCAGCATAGCTCAATGCACTTCAGCCCATTGTGTCAGTGAGACTAATTCCGGAACAGTGTCCGTACACTTCAGCGGGTATCCGCGATTTGCCACTAGCCTGTGTACTACTGGATGACACGCTGAGCCGGGATATCTGCTTTCAGAAATAGCGGTCTTGCGACAGACATCTTTGACGGTACTCCCGGCCTTGATGGACTTCAGAATGGCAATGAACTGGTGTTCAGTGAGTCGGGATTTACGCATAACGATCTCCTCAAGGAATATAATCAGTATGTCGGAAGATTTTCAAAATTTAATGATTCGTTTTGCCGGGATACTTACAGTTGTGCCAATAGAAAGGATGCGAAAACTGCAACAGTTAACATTTGGCGCAAGGAATATCGTAGCATTTCATCTTAGGGCAAAAGCCTAAAAGATAAAATGCTCCATCAATATTATGCCAAACAAGGCAGCGGCGATAAATCTGGCACAGTCGTTTGGTTGCTACAACGAATGCTCCCTCGTTGAAAATAATGATATAGCCCACAACGAAATTTATAGGCAGGGATTTATCGCAATCGTAAGAGAAAAAACAAAAAAAACAGACTCATAAAAAGTAATCGAGACCCATTGATAATGTGTTCTAACATGCTGGTACACATTGAAAGTCTGCCAAGTAAGGTAGGAACTCATCGCTGGAGGAAATTACAGTTTCACGATAGCCAGAAGAGCTATCACTTAGCTGAGTGATAGCTTTAAGATAATAAATTGTGTCACAAAACCACTGGCATCTATAGCGCAGTGGCTCTTGTCATCATGATACATGAGAAATATCAGTGACTTTAGTAACCGAAGCGTTCAAGCCTATTGGATGGCGATGAGTTCAACAACTCCATTTATAACAAACTGAACCCCCATACAAACAAGCAAGAATCCCATCACTCTCGAAATAGCATCGATTCCCGAAGTGCCTACAAGCTTCATTACACCCAGTGATGCTCGAAGTGATCCCCATAAAATCAATGAGATAGCTATCGCAATTAGAGGTGGCGCGGTATATGCTACCCACAAATCCAGATGTGATGTTTCAGCGCTGAATGTTGACGCGGCACTGATCAACATAGCAATAGTGCCTGGTCCTGCCGTACTGGGCATTGCCAATGGGATAAACGCTATATTTTTTGTTTTTTCTTTCTCACTACCTTGAGGTTTATTAACATTTTGTGGAAATAACATGTTAAAGCCAATAAAGGCAACAATCATCCCGCCAGCAATTCTTAACCCAGGAATAGATATGCCAAATGTGTTAATAACGGCCTTGCCGGCATACCATGCAACCATCATAATCACAAAGACATAAAAAGCTGCCATGGCTGACTGCTTCTTTTTTTCTTTTTCAGTCATGTCGCCTGATAGGCCAAGAAAAAGAGCCACTGTGGTTAAGGGATTCACTAACGGCAGCAATAAAACCAACCCCAACCCAATAAGTTTAAATAACTCAAACATATATCCACCTTCTTTTATGAGTCCCCCGAAATGATCTCCGGGGGTAGGTTTTATCGAGACGTCTCCCACTGCAGAACGGCACTGATTGCAGCCGGCAATACAGTAAGGGTAAATATAGTGGCAACTAATAACCCACCAATAATGGCATAGGCCATTGGCCCCCAAAATACCTGAAACGCAATAGGGATCATCCCTAATATTGCAGCACAAGCCGTCAAGAGTATAGGTCTGGAACGATGCAATGCTGCCTCAATTATCGCCTCAGTATTGTCTGCACCTTGTGCTCTGTTTACTTCCACTTCTTCAATAAGGATAACGGCGTTGCGAATAATCATGCCCGATAATGCAATCACACCAAGAATAGCGACAAACCCCATCGGCGTTCCAGTGGGCAACATAGCGGCAACGACACCAATCAAACCGAAGGGGGCAATCAACAGCGCTAGCATCATGCGTGAAAAACTACGCAACTGTACCATCAGCAAGATCAACATCACCAATAGGGTCACTGGCAAAACGGCGAATACCGAACTGTTACCTTTCATGGCTTCAACGACACTTCCGCCTTCGGTAATGTGGTATCCCGGTGGCAAACTTTTACGTAATTCATCGACAACAGGCTCCAAGCCCTTAGATACACCGGACGCATTCAGCCCTGGTGCAATATCTGTTTGCACCGTGATGAAAGGCTCGCGTTGCCGCCGCCACTGGATAGGCTCAGCCAACGTATAACTTATCGTTGCAATCTGTTTCAATGGTACAACACGCCCATCGGCTGTAGTCAATTGCAAGTCCGCAACGGTTTCAATATCTCGACGCGAATCTTCTGAAGCTCGCAATAAAACGTTAACCTGACGATTTTTGTCTCTGATCGTCGTCACAGCCGAACCAGAATACATTTCAGCAAGGGCACTGGCGACATCTTGAGAGCTTAGTCCCAAGGCCCTTGCTTCCGTCTGATTGACCTTTATATAGAGTTCTCGTTGTGGCTCACCCGCAGTGAGATTGACTTCTCTCGTCTGCGGGTTTTCGCCTAACTTTCCAGCTAACTCAGTAGATATCTCACGGATCTTAGTAAGCTCTGGGCCAGAAACGCGATATTTCAACGGCCAGCCCACCGGGGGGCCTAGCTCTAACGCCGAAGCACGAGTAACAAGATGACCAAAATCTTTTTGTAGAATGTTTTCGAGCCTAGACTTTACAGCATCGCGTTCTTCAAGCCCTTTGGTCACCACCACTAATTGAGCGATATTTTCGTTATCAAGTAACAGATCCATTGGCAAATAAAACCTTATAGCGCCCGAGCCAACATACGTCGTGAAATACTCAATATCGGGATCTTTCTTAAGAATCTCCTCTAAACGTATGGCTTCTTTTGCCGTATCTTCCTGCACGGCATTTCTCGGCAACGTCAGACTGACGAGCAATTCAGGTCTGTCAGAAGTGGGGAAAAACTCTTCTTCCATGTATGAAGTTCCGATAAAAGATATGGCAAGCAAAGTAACCGCCACGATACCAGTCAACCCTCTGCGCTTAAGGATGTATCGCAATGCGCTTTCGTACTTTTGCAGGATTTTACCTTTACCGTGGGAGTGTTCCTTCATCATCTTAGGTAAAAGCCACACGCCTATCAGTGGTGAGAAAAGAACAGCAACAATCCAAGAGTTGACGAGTGAAATCAACACCACCATAAACAGGGAATAACAGTATTCTCCCGCACTTGACGTTGCGAAACCGACCGGTATAAAGCCGGCGATCATTACCAGTGTACCTGTTAGCATCGGAAAAGCTGTCGTCGTCCAGGCTGCTGTCGCCGCCTTTTTGACAGGTTCTCCTTTCTCTAACCGCGACATCATGATCTCTACAGTGATCATGGCGTCATCGACCAGCAGCCCCAGCGCGATAATTAACGCACCTAGGGAGATACGCTGTATACCTATGCCGGCAATTTCCATACCAATGAATGTCATAGCCAATACTAGCGGAATTGAGGCTGCAACGACTAATCCGGCACGAGTTCCTAATGAGAGGAAAGAAACAGCCAACACAATGACAACCGCTTCAAGGAGCACTTTCATAAAGTTCCCCACGGCGTCATGTACTACAGTCGACTGATCGGCCACTTTTGTTACGTTGATACCTGCGGGTAAGCGGCTGGAAATATCATCCATCTTTTCGTTAAGCGCTTTACCGAAGTCCAACATATTGCCGGTAGGGGCCATGGAGATGGCCAAGCCGATCGCCGACTCCCCATTAACTCTAAAGGCCGGAGTCGGCGGATCGACTTCCTCGCGAGAGATGGTTGCAATATCCGTCAGAGGAACGTATCTATCCTGAATATGTAATGTCAGCTGTTTGAGGCTTTCTTCTGATGCAAAAGCGCCGCTGACTCTCAGCATGACTTTATCTTTATCGGTTCTGATTTCTCCCGCCGGAGTAACGGCATTTTGTGCGCTGATGGCGTTCTTGATTTTATCGAGCGTCAATCCCATACCCGCAATTTTCTGCGGTGAGAATGATAAAATGACTTGCTCTTCTTTTATGCCCAGCAGGTTAACTTTCCCTACATCTGGCAGTGTTAAGACTTCTGTGCGAACTCTATCAACCATATCACGCAATTCACGCTCGGTGAAACCTTCACGCGTGAAGCCATAAATAGTGCCGTAGGTATCAGCAAATTCATCGTTGACAGCAGGTGAAGTGACACCGGCAGGAAGCTGAGGGGAAATATCTTTTACTTTTTTCCTGACCGTATACCACAGTTCTTCAACTTTATCCGGCGGAGTGTTATCGCGCAGATATATGAAAATAACCGACTCACCGGGTCGGCTATAACTTTCTAAATAATCTAGATAGGGGACTTCCTGAAGCTTCTTCTCCAATGGGTCTGTTACGAAATTGACGGTATCCTCCACAGAGGCTCCAGGCCAACTCGCGGAAACAACAGCCGTTTTAATAGTAAATGCCGGATCCTCATTTCGTGGCAAGTTGTAGTAGCTCATCACCCCGGCAATGGTGACCACTAGCATAAAAAAAGCAACTAGTTGCTGATTAGCAAGAGCCCAAGCCGACAGGTTAAATTTCTTAGGTTTAGAGGAATTCATCAGAATTTATCCTCCAAGCTTACTTTCTCACCAGACCGTAATTTACTCACTCCAGCGATCACCACCTTGTCACCTGGTTTGATGCCATCAGAAATAAAGACGTCCTCAGAGCTATAGCGAATAATGTTAACTTTGTGCAACGTCAGCGTTGATGTATCCGATTGTACGATAAAAACGGCAGGATCGGCGCCATCACGTGTCAACGCAGATGCCGGGAGAACAAACGTTTCCTGACCTGGAATCACAATGCTTCCCTGTACCGTAGAACCTAAAGCCATTTTCTCCGGAGGGTGGGGCAGCGAGACTCTGACTCGCCAGGTCCGTGTTTGCTTATCAGCTTGTGGATTAACATCACGGATCATGCCCTCAGTCACAACAGAAGGATCGGAAAGCAGCGCAATCTTGACTTTATTATCGGGTAGGTCGCTATACAAAATAGCTTCTGGAACGTCAAATACAGCATCTACTCCCTTATCAAGAGAGAGTGTAACGACCCCCTGCCCAGCACTGACAGTTTGTCCCGGATTCAGGCTAACCGAAGTCACGACGCCATCTGAGGGCGCAACTAAGCGGGTGTAACTCAATTGTTCCTGAGCAATTTTCAAATTCGATTGGGCAGAAACACGCTTTGTCACTGCGACTTCAAGATTGACCTTTGCTTCATCAACCTGAGCCTGTGCGATAGCGCCGGTTTTAAGCAATGACTGCAACCTTTTGAAATTTAGAGAAGCTAGGCGCTCCGCAGAAACAGCACCTGCCAGCTCAGCTTGCATACTACGCACCTGATTCTCGTTATTCCTAGGTTCTAAAGTCGCGATCGTTTGCCCGGCTTTTAATTTCGCCCCTACATCGACTGGACGGCTGAGGAGCCGACCGTCAATACGAAACGAGAGTTGAGATTCTTCATGGGGACGAATTTCTCCGGTATGCTTTATCAAAACTCCGCTAACCGGATTATCGACGACAAGGGTTCGTACGGAACGTATAGGCACCTCCTCCTTCTTTGCATTATCATCACACCCTGGCAATAGCACAAACACTGGAATAATAAACAGTTTCCAGTATTGAAATAGGAACACGCTCTTGAGCGTATTTATTGTTCTGAATAAACCTACTGACATAAGACATTCTCCTGATGACCTGTAGAAGAATTAAACCTTTTTTAAGTGTAGATTTAGTCAATTTTTTTACAAGAAATCATCAAGACACTATTTTCATTGGAAGAATTAGTAAAAATAGCATCCCGCCATCAGGATGATTCTGAGCACTGATACTGCCACCATGCTCTTGGCTTATTGCCATAGCTATAGAAAGACCAAGTCCACTCCCACCCAGATTTCTCGACCGAGAACCCTCCTCTCTTGAGAATCGTTCGAACATCATAGGCAAAAACGCTTCACTGACTCCCGGTCCATAATCGCGAAAACCGACGATAACTTTATCATTTGAATGATTAATAGTGATTGTCAGTTTATTGCCGGAATGAGCGTAACGCAGTGCATTTTTTATGATAATTGTGACAACTTGCCCAATTCTGAACGCATCTGCATAGACAAATACGGGGGTGGTACTTTCAAATTCAATCGTAAAACATTCTTGAGAAACTTCTGCCTTTAGCCATTGCAAACGCTCATTAATCAAATCACAAATATTTATATTGTATTTTTCTAATGACAATGCTCCAGCTTGGGATAGCGACAACATTTGAAGATCATCAATAAGACGATTAAGGTTCACCAATGGCTGCATGACTAAACTTAATTGTTCCCTACCAGGCTCAAAAACGCCATCCATAATTCCCTGAAGCCGTGCGATTGAAGCCGTCAGTGGAGAGCGTAATTCATGCGCCATTGCAATATGAGAGGCTCGAAGCTCATTTTCATAATAAGTAAGTTTCTGGGTCATCTCATTGAAATTGTAAGTTAGAGCAAGAAGTTCTTCCGGTGCTTTATTTTCTATTTTTGCTTGAACAGAGAAATCCCCATCGGTGACTTTCCTTGCTGCAGAAACCAAGTTGAAAAATTGTTTCGCCAACGGCCTTGACATATAAAGCCCCAGTGTAATCATTAAAGGAATAGCTACAATAATTAAAATCCCTAGCATAATCCAATCCGCCGAGGCGATCGATGGATCCGCGAAATCAAAGCCATACCAATAGTGAAAAAGGCTATAAAACCTGTACAAATCTTCATTTGGATTTGCAAGCAAATGCAGGAATTCCTTTCTAACATCCTCCGGCATTTCATGATACAAAATCCAATAATTATAAATAGCAAACCGCAACCACATGCAGAACGCTATAATGACAACCGCACCAATGGACTGAGAAATAACTCTCACGCAGATCCACTTCCAGAGAGAGACTCTTTTATTTTTCGCGTTCATTTGTTCCAATACCTATATCCCATTGCTCTAACTGTCAACAGTACATCATTCACTCCAACCGAATTGAGCTTCTTCCTTAAATTGTATATATGTGTATCAACAACCCGTTCAAATGCATCACTTTCTGGCAAGGGATTTGTTGAATAAATCGAACTTTTGCTGAGTTGAAGGATCAGATCACGCATCTTCCCGACAACGCAGACCGTTCC
>NZ_JBXWKI010000026.1:0-20397 GCF_058190535.1 Serratia sp. CoH_134_PS_4 | reverse complement strand
TTTGCCAGGTGGTCTGAGATCGACTTTAAGAAAGCCATGTGGACCATTCCTCCTGAGCGGAAACCTATTGAAGGGGTTAAGTACTCACATCGTGGATCCAAGATGCGTACAGAGCATCTGGTGCCACTCTCCACTCAGGCGCTGAATATACTGCAGCAGATCCACACGATCAGCGGAGAACATGAACTGATTTTCACCGGCGATCACAATCCATGGAAACCCATGAGTGAAAATACCGTGAATAACGCACTGCGACTGATGGGCTACGATACAAAGGTCGATGTCTGTGGTCATGGATTCCGGGCAATGGCCTGCAGTTCGTTGATTGAGTCAGGATTGTGGTCCAGGGACGCAGTTGAACGCCAGATGAGCCATCAGGAGCGAAATGGCGTACGTGCGGCTTATATTCATAAAGCGGAGTTTCTGGATGAGCGCAGGTTGATGCTGCAATGGTGGGCTGATTTTTTAGATGCAAATGCTGAGAAATCAGTAAGCCCCTTTGATTTTGCAAAACTCCAGTTCAGATAGCTGCCCCCAAAACCTGTCAGAATAGTTCACGTTAAGCACCTCCATTTCGGGGGTGCTTAACAGAGGTAGTTTTTATTTTTTGAACAAAGATTGCATTCATGATTTTTCATACATGTAACCTCTTCTACAGCCGGTTATAAAGCTCAGCTTAGTGCCAGAAGTCAGCCTCAATCTAAGCTTTACTATCGGCCAAAAGTGAATGCTCAAAGCAAGCAGCCATCGGGCGAGCATGTTAACGGCTTTAGCAAAATGCAGCTTGCTAGTTCCCCAAAATGTGGCCAAAAGAAGAGCAAGGTATAAATGAAATGCCCATTATTGAAGCAACCCGAGGACGAAGATATGCTGGAACAAGTACCCCATCCGCAAGAGACACCTTGTGCATCTGCTTGTTTTAGTTAACGATGAATTATCATAGGACGGGAAGGGTATTAGTGCTAAAATTACTGGTTTTGTAATAACTCATATTCGGTGTCCTTAGGGAATTCGTTTTGAAGGGGTTAGGTAGGTGCACTTTAGTACGTTCCATTAAAAAGTACCGATGAGCGGCATTTGAAGGTGAGTTTGATGCCTGAATGAGCTAAGGTGTAAAGAGGTTTTCATGCGAAATTTATTTTTTTGTAGGTTAAAATGAACGAAAGAATTACAGAAAACATCGTTAGGGATACCCTGAGGAATTTAGGTTATTTTGATCATGAAGATATAATAATTGAAGAGCAGAAAAGTCAAAATACGAAAATACAAAATCTGCTGAGAAGTGCGAGTAAGACTGGAAGAGGGGGTGTGGGCGCCCCAGAATTCATAATAAAATCAAAAAAAGTTCAGGACTTTGTGATTGTTTTTGAATGCAAGGCAGATAACAAAAAACACGCTAGTGAGCTGTTGGATTGTCCTAAAGACTTTGCTGTTGATGGTGCTATTCATTACGCACGTTATTTAGCAAAAGAGTTTAATGTCATTGCTATAGGTTGTAGCGGTCAGACGCGATCTAATTTGCGTATTTCAACATATCTACAGCCAAGAAGTGTTGCAGGTTTTATTCCCGAATGTAAGCCATTGAATAACAAAAGTGGCACCCAAATTGATAAAATAATAAGTTTTGACAATCTCATTGAACATGCAACATACGATCCAGAAGTTGAAAAAGGTCGCCTTTCGGATTTAATGTCATTTTCGAAAGAACTTCACAATTACATGCGTGATTATGCAAAGCTCAGCGAAAGTGAAAAGCCACTTCTAGTAAGCGGAGTCCTGATTGCTTTGAGTAATATCGCGTTCTCAAAAGTATTTCCTATTTACACACCTGACGAGCTGCCAGAGAAACTCTGTGATGCAATTGAGGAGGAAATCAAAAAGTCTGACATCCCTCATGCAAAAAAACAAAATATGATTCAGCCGTACTCATTTTTACGTGTTCATCCAGAATTGAGTCGAGCGGATAAACTTACAGGTGAGAGTCCGCTCTATAACTTGATTGACAAAATCAACACTCATGCATGGCCATTCATAAGCGTATATCATGATTATGATATCATAGGGCAGTTTTATGGCGAGTTTTTGAGATACACAGGTGGGGATAAAAAGGCTCTTGGCATTGTTCTGACCCCTCGTCATATAACAGATCTTTTTTCGCGTATTGCAAATGTGCAGAAAGATAGTACGGTTTTTGACCCCTGCTGTGGTACTGGTGGCTTTCTCGTTTCCGCAATGCATCAGATGTTTAAAAAATGCATAACTGAGGATGAAAAAGCAAGGGTGAAACAATATGGATTAATAGGTGTAGAGCAGCAACCAAATATGTATGCGCTCGCGGCTAGCAATATGATTCTTCGCGGTGATGGAAAAGCTAATCTACACCAAGGCAGCTGTTTTGATGACGCGATTACTAAAGAAATTATTTCTCGCCAGCCCGATATAGGAATGATTAACCCCCCCTATGCTCAGAAAGGAAAAGGCCTTCACGAATTAGCGTTTGTTGAGCACATGCTTGATTGTTTGAGAGTCGGAGGGGTTGGAGTCGCTATAGTTCCGATGTCTTGCGTAATCACTCCACATGAAACAAAGCATACTTTATTATCTAAGCACTGTCTTGAAGCTGTTATGTCCATGCCTGACGAGCTTTTTACTCCTGTGGGAACAATCACATGCATTATGGTTTTCACTGCCCACAAACCTCATGAAGCTGAGGGTAAAAAAACTTGGTTTGGATACTGGAAAGATGATGGGTTTGAGAAAACTAAACAGCAAGGTCGGACAGATATATCAGGCCGCTGGGAAAACATCAGAGATAGATGGCTTCACTCATATAAGAATAGAGAAGACATC
This sequence comes from Serratia sp. CoH_134_PS_4, assembly GCF_058190535.1. NCBI lineage: Bacteria > Pseudomonadati > Pseudomonadota > Gammaproteobacteria > Enterobacterales > Yersiniaceae > Serratia > Serratia sp. CoH_134_PS_4. The sequence continues at coordinate 17,547 of NZ_JBXWKI010000026.1, read as the reverse complement.
CCAGGCTTGTGCGTGAAGAAACAGGTCACGGCTGACGATGAGTGGTGTGCAGAGGCTTACATGGAGACAGATTATTCCAGCGTGCTTAAGGCTGACTTTGAAGCGGCTGTGAAGAAATTCTTAGTGTTCAATATATTGAGGGATGAAGAAACTCCTGAAGTCGATGATTTAGGAGTTGAGGATGATTTGGAGGCATCGGAGTGAAACTTGTAAGTGTCTCAGACTTGTTTGAAGTTAAATATGGTTCAAACCTAGAGTTAAATAAACAAACTATTGATCCCGAAGGTGTATCGTTTGTATCCAGAACAGCAAAAAACAATGGTGTTTCTGCAAGAGTATGTCTAGTTGAAGGTGTCCCCCCCCTTCCTGCTGGCTCTATTACAGTCGCGTGCGGAGGTTCTGTCATGGAGTCTTTCCTGCAGTCTGAGCCCTTTTATAGTGGCAGAGATATATATTATTTAACTGCAAGATTGGATATGTCTAGCCAAGAAAAAATATTTTATTGCGCCTGCTTACGCGCCAACAAATATAGATTTAATTATGGACGACAAGCAAATAGAACTCTTGCAGAGATAAAAATCCCATCGTTAGAATCGGTACCTGAATGGGTACAGCACGCCAATATTTCTGCTGCCGATAACATTTCAAAATGTTTGCTCGATGAAATTATTGAGCTTGATGTTAGCTCATTTAAACCCTTCAGGTACGATGATATATTTGAGATTGACAGAGGGCGTGGGCCTAGGAAAAAAGAGCTAAATGGAAGAGGTAAACATCCTTTTGTTAGCGCCTCAGAGTTTAATAACGGTGTGACAAGCAAAACTGATCACGTTCCAATGCATCAAGCAGGAGTTATTTCTGTCGTTCGTAACGGAAATAGCGTGGCAAACGCATTTTATCAAGACAAGCCTTTTTGCTCAACTGAAGATGTGCACATATTTACGCCTAAATTTAACATGAACAAATACGTTGCCTTGTTTTTATGTGCCCTCATTAAGAAGGAGAGATATCGTTATAGTTACGGCAGGAAGTGGGGGATAGCCAGGATGAAAGAATCCTTAATATTCTTGCCAGTCGATGATACTGGTGAGCCAGATTGGTTACTAATGGAACGATATATTAAGACATTACCATTCAGCGCTGCCATCTAAAGATGATAAAATGGATTGATATTCCCCCCGTAGACAAATTCTTTACTCACCACGAGGCCTGTCGGAAGGCCTCTGTAGTGGTGCCACCCAGCTCTACCAGGCGGCCATAGATAGCTTTTACGAAGCTTCTTTCGCCAAGAGCTGCATGTTGAGTGAGCTTGTTGTCAAACCCGCTCTGTCGAACCGGTAGCGCATATAAGCCGAGATATCGTCCTCATGGGAGGAGACAACTAATTGGCAATGCTTGAGCTCACAACGGAGTAGATCGGTCAGGGATGCAACGTTGACTTCATCCAGTGATTGCGACGGGTCATCAATCAGGATTAGAGGCACCTGCGAATAGACTTTGTTGAGCGAGAGGAAGAAGGCAAGGCTAAGGGCGGACACTTGGCCAGAGCTCATGGACATAACTGCGTCGTGTTCAGACTTCTCCGCAGTCAGGAATCTCAATTGCGTACCTTCTCGGCTCTCGATAAACAGGCCCAGGCCACGCTGGTAGTTTTGGATCAGACGGCCACTGTAGATGTGGAATATGAACTCAATAGCCGAAATTGTCTGGTCGGTATAACTTTGCTCTGTCTTCTTCAGTGTGCTGCGGAGCTTTTCGACTTTATCTTGTGCTTTTTGGGCTGCCTTAGTTTCTTTTTCGATAACTTTAAGATCGGTAATACAGGTTTGGAGCCTGGAATGTTGAGCCTCATTAGCTTTAATCGATATGTACTTCTCTTTGTCCTTCAGGTCTTCAGCCGTGACTATATAGAAGTCCTGTAGGTCTTTGAAAGCGCGGTTTGTGGTTTCTCGCCAGTCCTCCGGCAGCGCTAAGGCATCAGCTTCAACCTGTTTTTTATTTCTTAGAATCTCCTTAAGCTTTTCAAATCGCTCATCTACTACGTCATCAATTTCCGTGAATGCGTAAGTAAATTGAATATGTTCACTTTGCAGCTTCTCCAGTAGCTGGATAATTGCCGGGAGCCGAAGCTTAATTCTGCTCAGCGCTACATGAAGATTTGGTTCAAAGGTAGGCGTAAGAAGTTTCAGGCGGTCTTGTATGTGGGTGTTGATGAGTTTCAGCTCAGCGTCCATAGCAGCGATAAGGATAACTAAGCCTTTACCGTCCTGCCCTAGCGAATCAGAGATCTGCTTATTTTTTGCTTCAATGGCATCTACCATTGATTTGTGATCTTCCCAGTCAGCGCCACAGAGGGGGCACATCTTATCGTCGGGATAGGACTTTTTATGTTCCTCAAGCAGTTGCTTTTTCAGATGTTCCAATTCGGCTACGACGTTCGCATTGGTGCTGCTTTTTTCTACTAGTCTGTTTCGAGATTGAATTTGTGACTCAAACCACTCAAGGCGCCCATCTTCCCAGTTTGGTAGTGATCGGGCTTCTTCGACCTTGATGACCTTAGCACCGCGTTTGATGATGTTTGCTGAGCGCTCTAATTCATCAATCTCCTGCTTGATAGCTTCAAGCCCATCAAGCTTACCAAGGTCTTTACCGAACCGAGCCAGGCTTCTCAGTGATTCCTCGTTACGCTCGATGGCAGCATCGATTGTCTCGTTGTGAACCCTGGTTTTTATCGTGGCTTTGAGTGGCAGAAGGGCAATAATCTTACGAACTGATTCCTGGTAGGCTGCATGGTCTACCGCAGAATACGATGAGAACAGTATCTCCTTGTCCCATCCAGGTTGAACATCAGTCGTCGAGAGCTTTTTGTACTCAATGATCCCAGCCTCTGCCTGCAAAGAGTCTCTTAGGGTGGCTATCTCTTCTTTAAGTGATACAGCTTTTGCCGTGCGTTCCGGATTGTTGATGTACCTTGTAAGTTTAGTGTATATAGTGTTGCAGTTTTCGATCTCAGCTTCAACATCGCTGATGTTAAAGAGGTTTCCAAGTTTCTCCTTACGTTCGTCTACCCGAGTGTGTAACAGCCGGTTTTGTCCTTGCTCGAGATAGTTAAGGAAAGAGAAGTTTTCCCTGAAATTTTTTCCGAAAATTTCGTCCAGGAAGTTGTTGTCGCGCAGATTGTTCTTGGTGAAATCAGATGATTCAAATTCTGGTAGCTCATAAAGCCTGAAGTTCCCATATTTGTCTGCACGATTGTTTGCTGGTTTTTTGAATATCGCCGCAGGGCAATGTCTGGCTAAAACAAGTTTGCGACCATCATTAATGAATTCAATCTTGATGCAGAGATCGTTATCGCCAGAGCGACTGTTCCAGAAGAGATTGTCTGCATAGTCTCTCTTGTTCCTGGTTAATAATGTATTGAATAGATTTTGTATTCGATTGATCTGGCCGGTAAGCAGCAGTTCGATTGCGTCGAAAATGCTTGTTTTGCCATAACCGTTTGGGCCGTCAAGAGTTAGCAAGGACGCCCCGCCAAGGTCCAATAAAATATTCTTGAATGCTTTGAAACTAGAGACTTCAATCCTGGATATTTGCCATTTCATTACGAATCATTTCCTTGATAAAGTCGTCAGCGTTTTTGTCTGTGACTTGCTGGATAGTCGAATATATATCGTTCAGGTCGGTTTCAGCTACAGCTTCAGCAGCTTGCAACCTCAAGGACACAAGGTTCCCTTGATGACTAGGTAGTTCTAAGAATGGAAGCTTGATAAAGGTCTTCGCAGCGAAACTGTATTGTGTGGCGACAAGAGGGTTTTCTTTATATTCAAGAAATTCCTTTTGGTCAGCAATCACCGTTAACAGTTTGTCATAGGTAAAATTAGCGAGCACGCTTTCTTCCGCAACACTGTAATAGAGGACATATTTTTTATAAAAGTGCGGATCTTCCTCAATTGCGAAGATTTCTTCTTCGTGATCCTTAAACCTGGCCAGAACATCAAGGCGATGAATACAAATCAAGTCGCAGTTTTTCTTAAAGCTTGGGTTTCTGAGAAATTCGTCAGGAGCAAGTTGATTGATTCTGTTATTTAGTTCGGCCGGATCCAGGAGATCGTCAAGATTATGTAGGACTGCGAACCTGATAGCAGATCCAGACTCGCGAATATAAAAGCTTGTGTTGTCCATGTCGAGTTTACTGACAAAGTCATGGGCCAGAAGTGCTTCATTAATGAGTTGTTTTATCATTCAGTCGTTCCTCCGCGTCGTCTTTTGTTATGACACTAATGCATAGCGACTTGGTGATGTTGCTCTCAAACTTTTCAGTGGTTTGCTTGTTGTCAAAGTCATCCGAGCTCGTGAATTTTGTATTAAAAGTGAATGAGGTTTCCGCTTTACTGGCGATTAAATGGTTGTACTCAAAAAGCAGTCTCAGCAGGTCTCCGTTGTTTTTCATTTCACGGATCATGTCAAACTCACACTCTTCGCTTTCATCCACGTCAAGAGCGGTAGGTACGTAGAACCGATTTACGTTGTCAAGATAGTGTGGAAGATGGTTGAATATAGGTTCCATCGAAATAGCCTGTATCAGCTTGGTGTATCGCCGGATGTCGTTCTTCTGAACGTCTTGAAACCGCTCGGATGGTTTCATCATCTGGCAAAGGGTTTTTAATTCGTTGATGTGCGTTTTGCGAATATGCTCACTCAGAAGTCTGGCTCTCTCATAAGTGGCATCACTCATTGTTGGTAGCATCTGATCCAATCTTTCTTCTAAATGGGTTTGGAGCCTGGCCTTTAATTCAACTGCATAGTAATCCCTATTCTGGTAGGGGTTTTCGGTCAGCAGTTCCGTTAAAATACTCCTGGCCTTGATACGACCCTCGTATGCGGCTTTGTCTTCTGAGATCCCGTCAACTTGATTCAATTTATGGTTATGTATTGCCTTGGTGCTAATTTTTTCAGACAGTAAGCAGTAGTTAAAATTTATAAGGTTATCGCTGACAATGATTGACTGTTTTTCACATAATTTTTTTATGAGTTCTTTGGTCAGTCCTTCAATCTCATCCAAACCACAATGATAGTTGTCTCCATAGCGATAGAATTTTACTGTTTCTCCGCTAGTGCCTCTGTGATCGCCTGTCTCATCTAGCGGGACAGATACATGGAAGTAACGCGTTGTCCCCTTGATTTTATCGTGTTCGATTAAAGTTGACTGTTCCAGCGCCTTGATATAACCACTTCGATATTTACTTATCTTAGCTTTGACTTGATGGGCGGTGTGTAGTTTTCCGTTTTTATAAATAGCGAAGTCGTCACTGCTGTCTAGCTGCAGCTCGAAGTCCAGATCGTTATCGTGAATCAGTTTAAGAGAGTGATATAACGCAATTTTCCCTTGATAAACGAAGCCGCTCCACGAGGATACGGCGCTAGCTGGATACTTCTCATCATCTTCTTGGCTCACATAACCTCCTTTTATCATTAGCAAGTCGTCAGTTATCATCGGCGTTGTTCTGCTGCCGCCGGTGGCCGTATCGCAAACCTCAGATACAAGTTAAAAAAAGTCCTCATCGAGTCCTTTATGAATCATTCCCACAACTTTATATTTTTAAAGGTTGTCGTTGCTGGCAAAGCCTGAATATCAATTCTCCCGGCGAGTTCTTCCGAGCGAGGAGCCCAGAGATTTGCATGTAAACGCATTGCAAGATGCGGAACTGGTGTGGGATCCCAACTGGCGCGCTCGTGCACAACTCTCCCATCGACAGACCAGACGATCCGGTCTGGTCGCCAGTCAATGGTATAGCGATGAAAATCCAGAGAGGCATCGAAACCAAGTTCTACACGATATGGGGATCCTCTGTATCCATAACCTAAAGTTGCTCCTTCGTCGCCAGGATTGAAATAGACATTCACTAACATGCTCTCAGGAGCATCACCCGCTATTTCAATATCTATCTCCTGCCTTGGTGAATCACGATGCAGAAAGAAGCCGGTGACCAGACCAGAACCGCGAGCAGCTTTAATTTCTGCCTCAAACCGCCCGTATTCAAAAGATTGTTTTGATGCGAAGGCTCCCGCGCGGTACGGCCTGTTGCCGGTAGGTATTGCACTGATAGTTAGATGCGTACCGTCCTCATCGCAGACCAGGTTTTCCTTAGAAAACGAAGCCATATTGCCAGGAAAAGTTTCGACAAGCCCAATGAAGGATGGCGTTTCAGTCGCCATATCTGTACATAACAGACAATTGCCCACAGGATGCATCTCATTACCTGAGAGGTGTGCTGGGCGCCACCCATGTTGAGGAGGTAGTACCCAGGGTGAAACATCCAGTAAAAAACATGTTTCAGGTGACTCAAATTGATCCTGATGAGATAAATCACAGAGCCGATCCCACCTGAATAATCGGGATCCACGCGGTGCACCAATAGGGTACCCCTGTGCAGGCCTCGGAAGATTGAGCAGAGTACAAAGCGGATCCCACATTTGAAAATCAGACTCAAGGTCCGATAAGAATACCGAGCGTAATGAAGGTAAAGACTTCAGTTCAAATTTAAACCTCTGTTTAGCCCCCGCCTCCACAATGAATTTTATTTCGGCCCTTGCAAGCACAGTATTAAAAGTTTCAGGAGTGAGCGGAACATCAAGAAGAACATCAAATACCGTAAAAAGATTCAGCAATTCCTGGGGCTGGATTTCCTCTTCATCAGCATCGAATACACAAACCCGCAGCCCCAGCATAGCCAGAGCCATCGCCAGCCCCTCTCGTGAACCGCCAGCAGTCCAGGCCATCACTGAACATGAGTCAATTTGATCCGGAGCCATCAATCCCGTACCTGCATCAACAATCCCTGCGCGGGCCAGGTAAGGAAGTACGGAATAGGCGTTATCGGAAGCACCATCCTGTCGTTGCAAAATAGCTGGCTTTGAGAGCGCAAGCGCGCCAAGTTCATTAAAGCGGTAGTTCATCCAGAGATCCACTGGACCAACCACGGGCATTGCCTGCAACAGAGCTGCCGCTCCATCGCGTGATAACACATAGCCAGAAAGAAACCACAGTCCTCTTACGGGCCTGAAGAGGTCACCACAGCAAGTCATACGTTCAGCTGTTCCCCCTGCATCTTCATAAGACATATACAGTAAATGCGGCCCGTGATCCTCTGAACACTCTCGTATAGCGGCCCGCCAGCCTCTTGTGATAGCCGCAACAGCCCCCAACCGAAACCATACATCGTCTTCAAGGACAAGAACATATTCCTTATCCCCGGCAGCAATAGCCTTCCATACTTCCACATGTGACCTTGCAACAGCAATCTCCTGCCTGGTCATTTTGATGGGTTCATCATTGCTGAAATGTGCCTCCAGCCTTGCATCCGGCTGGACATAAAGCTGATCACCAATACAGTAGACCGAATCAACGTCAGCCGTTGCGGCACTCGCGCGACCATCCCTGGCATCCACGGCAGAAAACCGCTGTATGATAGAGGCTAGTGGAAAACCATCGTAAGTCCGGAATCTTTTGAGCTCTCTGCTCAACCTCCGCCACCTGCCGGGTTGACGATCGAGATTAATAACAACAATTGAACCGATCATTTCGGGACCTGAACCGAAAACGGGGATCCTACGACCAGGAAAGATACTTATTATTACACGTGAAATTTTGAATAATACCTTGCGCAAAACACCTGAAGCATCCTGAAGGTTCATTAATTCTGTCCTTGATATGTGGGATCAGGCTGAGCCCATATTACGCCAGTTACGTTCATCATTACGGTAGGACAGATCCCAACGCGTTTCTGCAATCTTTTCCCAATCACGTAACAATTCGAAATCGAATGACTTCCCTTCCCTTATCAATTTGTGAGCGTGTGCTGCCAGTGCAGCAGTGAAATTCCCTGGCCCAGTTGTTGATTGAATTTCGGGAGAACGTACATCACTCAGTAGCGTTTCGGTCGCCCTAATAAGCGCACTCTGTAGAACCGGATGGCCTGCTGGGGCCACAATAGGGTCATTATTAATGTAAAAAATGCGCTCAGTCGTCGGTAAATCACTTCTCCAGATATCCGCAGCAGGAACCATTGAAGAGGACTGAATATCGTAACATAAAGGTTGTACTTTGAGTGTCCCATCATGGAAAAGATATTTCCAGTTGTCGCCAAGTAAAACATCGTCAGCATCAACGTATAATCCCCCCTCAACAAGTAAAACGCACATACGCAGATAGTCGCAGCGCATTGCCGGATGATAGCAAAGGGAGAAGGCTTTACGCTCTTTAGCGCCAAATTGTTCGGCAATATATGCCATTGCCGATTCATCGTTAAACATACTACATTCAAAACCATCATCAAGAAGCCGATCCCAGCTTCTGAGACAAACCATAACGTCTTCCGGTACATTGTGCTGGTCATGCCAGTAGCGAATCAATTTCTTGGGAATAAGGGGCGATAACTCCTGCTTATTAGTATGTAATGAAGCAGGATGTTCCAGTTGCTGCAGCGTAAGATCCCGGATGAATGAAGAGCGTAAGTCGTCATCCTCTTCAAAACCCGTTCGATATGAATTCATACTCCCCCTATTAAATCAACTTTTGTGAACAGCATACATGAAGTCCTCTCCAGATTTTGTCCTCAACAATGAAATGAACTGGCTCAGGGTAGCTCTTTATTTTTCATAAAAATAACTGGCTTTCCTTATATGCCTGATAACGTGATGAATCAATTAAAAGATATACCTGACCTTCCACCACAAACCCATCCAGGTGATGCTCCTGAACGTATACAGCCAGATCATTGATATTGTTTATAAAACCTTTCCCATTGAAGTTGAGAGATGTATTGCACAAGACACCATAACCAGTCCGATTTTTAAATGCTGAAAGTAATTTATGAAGATTACTATTTGTTGCAGTTGTAACGGTCTGAATACGTGCAGTGCCATTAACATGCGTGACTGCTGCAAGGGTTTCAGTCTTTGCTCTATGCGTAAAGAGCATATATGGGCTTTCGTTATTACAGCCGAACCACTTTTCAGCGTCCTCCAAAAGACAAACTGGAGCAATTGGGCGAAATTGTTCACGTTGTTTGATTTCGTTTAAACGAACCCTGGTACTTTCCTGAAAAGGAGCAGCAAGGATGGACCTGTTGCCCAGCGCGCGTGGACCTATTTCATATTTTCCATTCACCCAACCAAGGATGAGATCGTTAGCCAGCATATCAGCAACCTGATCATTGTCGACATTATAGACATCATATTTCTCTGAGCAGAATGTATTATCCGTTCTAAAATCTAATCCGCTGTAAACATCCCATTCAATCTTAGGATTACCTGTAAAATAGAACTGAGCATCAATCGCAGTGCCTATAGCAACACCGGAATCGTTAGCAACAGGAGGAACGAAAACTTCAGAAAAAAGCTTTGTCTCCCTCCATTTAGTATTCCAGTCACAGTTCAGACCGCATCCACCAGAAATAATAAGTGGTTGTTTTTTCTTTAAGTTGTCTTTTGCAAACTGATAAAAAACGTTAAACAGTGCATCACTATATATCCCAGTAAAGTTACGAAATTCTTTATCGTCCAAACCAACATTATAGTGCGGAGCTTTTTCAATATTCGCATAGTCGCAAAGTTTTCTGGCAGGGCCATTCAACAGAAAGTCGATGAGTTCTTGTTCTTCCGGGGAGGCTATACTTCTCTTTGAAAAAGATGCCAACGCCATAAGTTTCCCGGCATCTGAGAAGCGAGGGTAGGCACTGTCTTTGGAAAAAACTGGATCGGCTAATCCATAAACAATACCATAGCGGTTACCAGGCTGATTTTGAACATCGCCAATGAGCGTTATATTCAGATCTGCATCTAATTCGTAGAATGCTCCGATTCCTCCTTCCCAAACCAAAGCATAACAGGATGTTCCTTTTGGTAAGTCTGACATGCCAAATGCACAAAGTATGTGTGCTCGCTCGTGAGAAGACGAAAAATATTTAATTTTCTTCTTTAGGAATCGTCTTTCTGAAACCATGACATCTGTATCTGAGATGCCCCGATAACCAACGTTAATTTTCGAACCATTTAAATATTCATCATGATCCCTGGGCCACCATCCCCCTGCGCAAATTACATCTGGTATATCGTCGATTTCACCAATAGCATCTAATACGTCCGAAATACCCAGTGGAGAATAGCGATGGTTAGAATCTTTTTCTGCTTCAATAGACATAATTAATCGTCCATTATCCAGAAATGCCACAGCACCATCATGACCTGGATTATAAGAGAGAATTTTCATTAATTCATAACCTCTATATGTAATTAAAAGTTAGTCATCCATTCTTACTTGTATTAGTTTATACATTTTCAACGCACAACATCGCTGGCTTTACCGATACACTTAGATGCGTATTTTTTGTTATTCATCAACCTCCTTCACACTGGAATCGAAAATCACGTTCCTGTTATGAAACTTCTTTATTTTCAGCCGACTGGCCTGAGTTTTAATTGCTGCCACAGTTCGGTGAGGCAATTTTTTGGCAATTTCTGAACCTGGATAAGGATAGTATTCTCGCAAAATTTCAATTTCTTCAGGTGACCAGTTCTGGGATTCTCTTATTCCCATTTTATTGGCCTGTACACCGATTGCTCCCTTAGTGCGTCCCGGAAGTAGGGCTTGTACACGCGTTATCCATGCACCAGAACCGTAATGGGCCCACAATATTTCCAGTACCTGCTCTGACCAGGGAACGTTGATGGTTTCAGGTCGCTTTGCCAGGCCCATTTTTCTGTCCATATCAGCGACGCCCTTGGCGCTTCGGCCCAGCGATGCCGCTATTCTCGCAATGGGCACACTGCCATGATGCGCCTCAAGATACCGCAGTTCCTCGTCGCCCCAGGAGGCGTTCGTCACGCCCATAAGGCTTGCCTGAATGCGAATTGCATATATTGTTCTCCCTGGCAGAAGCGAATGAACAAACATAATACCCTTGTAATAATTCACACGAATAAGCGCCAGTTCCTCTTCCGTCCACACCGGAGGCCGGGGAGTGGATAACCCTAATTTTCGCGCTACTCCTCTGACGGCTCCTGCGCTTCTCCCCAACGTATCACCGATGTCCTGAGCAGAAAATTTTCCATATTTATTTTCAAGAGAACTCATCTCTTTTACCGTCCATGGGGACAGATGGTTTCGGCCTCGCCGCGTCTTCTCTGGCATCGGTTCTTATCCTTACTCCGGTGATAGCTTTGTTGCAGATTCTGTCAGCAGGCAGGGACAATAATCTGATCAACCCAGTGCAGTTTTACACAATAACAGAATGCGGGTAACAGCCTACTGATCTGCCGTCACCGTCGAGTAGCTACTGATTAGCTGCTTAAGGCGCAGCTCTGTCTGGATTTTTTGCGCGGACGGGATCATCCCTGAGTTTTCCCGAATGCTCATCTGCCGCAGCTGTTCTTCAACGGGCACTGTTTTACTGAGTGCCTGGGTAGCAGCAAACACCTGTGATTTCAGCTCGCTGACAGTAATATACTTTCCTTTTTGCCTATCCAGGGTATTGAGCTGTGCCGTCAGATCCTGCAGTTTGAGCATACCCTCAGCTGAGGTATTTGACGTGAGACCTGCTCCGGGGTGAAATCCTTCATGCTCCGGAAGGTCAGGCTGATGTTGTCTTCGCTGCCGTCATCAGCCAGCGTGTTTTTAACGGTCAGATTGACGTTTGGGGAATATTCGGACAACACTGAGTCGAAATTATTTTTATTCAAATCAACTTTTTTGCGCTCAGACAGGGGGGCAGACTCCTGACCATTACTGAAGTCGCCCGCCACCAGCAATTTCAGGGGGAGCTCCGTTTTCTTGCTCGCTCCACCCGTATGCAAATCGAGTTTGAGATTAATACGTGCTTTAGGGATTTCGGACTGAAAGGAAGAGTTAGACATGGCTGTCCCTGTTCTATGGAGTAATAGAAACGGTCAATGCCAGTGAGAAATAAATAAGAAAAAATTACCCTGCCAGAACAACTTTCCGGTTCGCGTCATCCGACGTAAATAAAAATCCCGGAACTAAAAAGCGGGCGCATTCCATCCACCAGCATGCCGATACTGTATTTTTGAGCATTTGTCTGAAATGAAAAATTTCGGATAAGACCCAATAGCCGGAGTGTAGGAACGTTCCCTGCCTGAACGGAAATGAAAAAATGTAACAATGCTTTACATTTTCATTTTTTAACAATCACAGATCACCCTTCTGATTTATAAGAATTTTCCTGCATAACCCCTTCAAGCCTTATGGGATAAGGGTGTGCAGCAAATGATCAATTTAGCTTAGGGGAAGGTTTTGTACAAAATACCACCATGCACGTGAAATATCTGATTTTGTACTTTTATCAAAAATGAGAAGCAGAACGTGACAGAGCAAGTGAAAAATTGACGACATTTTCAGTTTTTCATCATTTCTTATTATTCATTTAAACGGGGCTTATTTGTATTCTTCAGAAGAAAGGAAATTTCACGACAGCCCTTTACACATCCCTCAATACCAGGAGGTGAGCACGATCAGGATACCTGCCATTCAGAGAGTTTCAGATTAACTGATGCGTTGAGAATATTTGTCCTATTGCTCAGGTTGTAATGAGATCCGGTTCAACTCCACCATGACCGACGGTAGGACATGGGCCTGAAAAACCTCTCTACATGCTGACAGGTTGCCCGTCACTAGAAATTCCACCGGTGTAACCAGTTTGTCCTCTTCCGAAAATCCACAGGTCAGAGCCGACTTCCTTACCAGCAGTGCATTCGTATCGATGTATTCCTGAACTAAAAGAGCTTCATTGTCCCAGTCTTCGTCACTCACCGCTGCATTGACCCAGCCCTGCGATTTAAGCTGTTCAATTGCGTACGTCAGCCGGTACAAATCCGACTTTGCAGACACAGGTCCGGCACACGAAGACCAGAGATATTCCAGACGACTGAATAAGCTTGCGGCAAGACCTTTCTGGCGCCCCAGCACCACCAGACTCTCAATATCGGATGCGATTGAACGCGTAAACCGTTTTTGCTTATACGCCACCGTTAACCAGCGCAGTAAAAATGCGTGCGTGCTGAGTGGCGACAACGCATGACCATCCTGCTGCGCGGTACGTAAGGCGACAAGCGCACACCATGCAAAATGTTCCAGTGCCGTGACGGTTTGTTCCGGGGGAGGATATCGTGGGTTTTCTTCATTCAGGAATTATATCGGCGCAGCAGAGATCGGGGAAGTCCGGGATAAGGTGCGTATTTTCAGACCTGAATTAACTGTCATCTCCTTTGTTTACAGAGACCATTACTTTCACGGACAAACCACACCCGTTCTGGCTGTCATCACGGGAGATACCATTTCATTCACCCTGGTCTGTAGCTGACTGAATGGCTGTGAAAATGAACATCTTTCTGTGCGACTGATAATGAAAGACGCCATACTGGTGACGTTGCTATCAGTACCCGTCACAGTGCGCCATGCCTCTCTGAGTATCACGCTCATCTCCTGCTGTACGACCTCATCGCGCCAGGCCCCCAGCGTATCAAGATTCATCAGCAGCGCCATTTTACACTCTGGTGCACTGACAGACTCCCACAGCCAGCGCAGTACTGTGGGAGGTGAATGATGGCGTGCCTGCTGACACTGGCGCGAATATTGGCCGGTCCGCTGCCAGACTTCGGTGTGAAAACGCAAAATCAATGACCGGTAATCGCTCATGGTTTCACGATACGGCAATTTCAGCGTAAAGCTGAATGCCACCAGTCGCGGGTAATGGTCAACAGCCTGCTGCAGAAAAGCACATGTATTCGCTACATCTGTAGCATTACTAGCGGTTGTAGCGGGTAAATAATGATTCATATGAGAGACTCTCAACGTTGCGCCAGCAAGGATCAGAGGATTGATTTATAGCGGCACAGAAGGTTTAATCGATGGGTTATTGTGGGTCAGAAGTGGCTCCGCACCAGAGCGATCACGACAAGCAAAATACTCGCTCACTCGCTTTTGGTGCCCGATTTGCTTTATCCTGCTGAAGATAGAATCCAGATTAGCCGTGTGGGCAATAACAATGAATAACGTTAATAACTACCCTGTTGAAGCTTTTCCGCCCGTTTTACGTGACGCGATAACGGCGTTTCATGAAGACACCCTGATCCCTGTCGAAATGATTGGCAGCACAGTCCTGGCCGCTGTCGCCCTAGCTCGGCAACCGCTGATCGATGTTGCTTCCCCCTTCGGTAATAAGAAGCCAGAACCCTGCTCATTGTATTTTCTGACATTGGCGAAATCAGGAGAAGGGAAGAGCCCGGTGCGCGAATGTATGATGGAGCCCTTCGAGACTTTTGCAGCAGAGATGCATGCCGAATATGAAGCACTCTTTGATGCTTATAAAAAAGACCATGCTATCTGGTCCTCGAAGGAAAAAGCGTTAAACCGCAATTTTCAGAAAGCCTCTAAACATGGTGGAGACAGTGACGTTGAAGAATTATTGCTTCGCGAACACCAGGCTGCAGAGCCGACAAAACCCAGGGCATTTGAAATGTTCTATGAAGATGCCACGCCCGAAGGGATTATTCAGGGATTAAAAGAATATCCCTATGCCGGTGTATTCGCTGATGAAGCCATTACCTTCTTTACCGGCCACCTGAAAAACAACCTTGGCCTGCTGAACAAAATATGGAAAAACGAACCACTGTCACTTTCCCGAAAGAAAGAAGGCAGTATACGGCTCAATGCTTACCTGACCTTTTTACTTATGGTGCAACCTGAAATATTTGAAGAGTATTTAGAGAAAAATGGCAAGCGCGCTGTTTCAAGTGGTTTTCTGGCACGATTTCTTTTTACGAACACCGCGAGCACTATCGGGCAACGACGAATAAACCTGAATCAGGAAAAATCCAGAAACGCCCTTGATGCTTTGTTTACCCGATTTAACCATTTCCTCCAGAAACAAAAAGAACGGTTTTATGATGACACAATTCAGAAGCAAACTTTAGCGTTGTCGGATAACGCAAAAATGCTATTTGAAGAAAGGATAAACCAGTATCAATTAAGTATTGGTGAAAATCAACCACGGGAACATATTGCAGAGTTTGTATCTAAAGCAGGCAGCCATGCAATACGCATTGCCGCTTTATTTAGCTTCAGCTCAATAGAAGGCATCCCTGAAAGTACTCTGAGGGATGCCTTCACGATTACTGAATGGCACATTAATCAGGCCGACAAGTATTTTTACATACTGAGCGAGCAGTATCAGTTACAGCAAGATGTGTATGAGTTGTTTGACTGGATAAAAAACAGATTTAACAATCCCAAAGGAACAATGAAAGTTGCCACCAGTTATTACGGAGGCTTTCAGGATGTAAACCTGAAGCAGTGGCAGCCATTTTTAAGAAATGAACTTGAGACTCACGGCCCCGCTAGATTGAGAAAAGCTGAACGTTTAATACCGGTACTGAATCAACTCATTCAACTGGGACTGATTGTCACAATATGCTACCCACCACAACGTGCGCTTTATATCTCGATGGCAGGTACCGATGCGTATGGTAATATAGTTGCCCTGAATAATTTTTTCCCTCAATACAACCTTGTGGGCTACAGAAATAATGCCACTCAACCACTGAGTGGATACGATTCCAACAGACTGCAATGGCAATAATTGTTATCGAAATGTTTTACAAAACATTAGTGTCGTATGTGGAGTTCATCTGTCCGGTGGGATTCTGCTGATAGCCAGAAGTCAGCCAAGAAAAGAGATGAGAGTTTTCATTACAGCCTGCCAAAGCTGCTAAAATTTTCTTTTTTAGCAGATTTAGCGGCGCTCTTATAAAAAAATGCACATCATGCGTACAGAATTCACACAATAGTAAACCACAACGCATTACGTCAACGTTGGCTTCAGTGACTGTTATACCACGCCAGATTGCTATGAAATTATTACAAGGAATCGTGAGGAACCACTGGTTAGTTAAGTGCTTTTTATCTACAGTATTGGACCGGTGATTATTTAACTCACTATCACCGCTGAGTTAACATGCTCCGTCATTTATTCTCGAAATTCAGTTTAGTTTATTCCAAAAAGCTGTAAACGAGAGACCTGCAAGGTGCACATAAAACATTCGCACAGGCTCTCATTATAAATACACAAGAATAATTAGCGCATGCCTATCTGTAATATTTAAACAACCCAGATAACAAACAGGGTTACATAAATATTTAAGATCCACAGGAGAGTTTATGGGGGGTATACGGCTCGCACATCAGGATGCATTATGCACGGGACTCAGCAATACGTTTCTGAACCCATTCCTCAACCTCACTTTTAAGCCAGCGCGAACTACGCCCCAGCTTAATCGGCTTTGGGAATAAACCTTCCTGAATCAACTTGTAAAACCATTTATCGCTGCACCCGGTAAATTCCGTAATGAATGCCATATCGACCATTTTATCACTGAGCAGGCTGCGGGTTGTTATATCTGTCATGACGATTTCTCTCTGTCTTAAGGAAATGAAAGACAGGAGCACTAGGAATGATTGATTTATCGTTAACCTGGTACTCCGCCATAACATTCCTTTCGCCAGTAGAAAAATACTTATGACCTAATCAGTACTGACTGCAGCCAAAGTTACGCTGGCTGTCTGAATTATCTTTGCTGTAGTCCTTGGCCAGATAGTTAAGCCTGTCAGTGACATTTGATAACTGGGCAGTAAAGCCATTATGGTTTTTACTCAGGTGGTAGTAACAACTGGCAGGAAACTCTACTAGGGGGTAATATTGCTGATGATTAACCACAGTATTCAGTCCCAGCGCCCGTACCCAGGCCTCCATAATCATCATGGCCAGATTGTGAGTGTATTCTCCATCCGTACTGGTATAGCTTCCTGGATAGGCATACGCTTCTCGATTAAAGAGCAGGGCCACGTGATAATGCTTTTTACCGTACTCATTAAACTCCCTTGCCCAGATATGACGAACATGACAGGAATGAACTCGTTTACCTGCATTACATTTTTTCAGTAAATCAGCTTCAATCTGTGCTTTAAGGGAAACAACGAAACGGGTGACTATTCCTGAGTCAGACTTATATGAACCGGTTTCAATCTCAGGCAAACGAAGGTCTACCCTCAGGACCATTACACGCGGATACTCATTCAGGGCTTTAGTGATAGTCTCCTGAATACGCTTAACATAGTTCTGGTTCAATGTACCGTAGCTGTCGGTATTAATGCTCATTATGAAAGACCTTGTGTTAGTGAGTTTGTTCAATAGGATATACACCGTCAGTAATAAATTACTTTCTGTTCTGCAGAGTAATACCAGGAAGTGATTAAGTGCGAATGTGTGTTACTGGTACCACGACAGGTATAGTTTTGTTGATTGATCATATTTATTGAATTGGTTTGTTATCTGGAATTGCTTATATAACCGTTACTCTGTCTGATACACTTATTGATATAATCATACAAACACCAACGAGTGTATCTATATTAATATATTACCAACCCGACAAGCATTAACGTATTTTTATAAGAAAATACAATAGAAGAAGGAA
>NZ_JBXWKI010000025.1:0-25947 GCF_058190535.1 Serratia sp. CoH_134_PS_4 | reverse complement strand
GAACGGTCTGCGTTGTCGGGAAGATACGTGATCTGATCCTTCAACTCAGCAAAAGTTCGATTTATTCAACAAAGCCCAGATACTTCTGTAAGGTGACGAGAGAGAGCCTATGAGGCATAGTTTCTCTGTTTACCTATCATCGAATTTTACGAGGTTAAAAATGTCCCATCAAAATGAAAATCAATTTACCTCAACGTTACGAGAACTCTATAGAAAATACCGTTTCATCTATAAAGCAAACCCAGGAAATGCAGGTGATGGCGTCATCGCTGCCGCGACCTATGATTACCTCGACGCTAATGGTTTTGATTACTCACCATTCTGTGCTTCAGAAGTCTATACGCCAGAAAGAGACGTGCTTCTTTTTGGTGGCGGTGGGAATTTGATCGAGGGTTATTACGCCGAAGGGCGTGATTTTATAAAAAATAATCTAGAAAAATTCGCAAAAGTAATTATATTTCCTTCGACAGTTTTCGGCTATATGGATTTCTTTAAAGAAAATATAGCACACCTTTTTGTATGTTGCCGTGAAAAAACTTCTTACGAACGTTTATTGAAACTGGGATATATTCCTGGAGAGTCTGTTATCCTGACGCAGGATATGGCCTTTTATCTGGATAAAGGGAAATACATCAATAACGTCAGGCCCACTAAAAGTAAGGCATATTGCTACCGCACCGACTCAGAATCGTTGACCAAGCAGCAGCACGAAAATAATCACGACATTTCTCTGACATGGAACGGAGATTATTGGGATAACGTCGATCTGGCGAGGAACTCAACGCGTTCGCTTATCAGTTTTTTACAAGAATACAAAGCTGTAGATACCGATAGGCTACATGTTGCAATCTTAGGCTCACTATTAGGTATGGAAGTAAACTTCTATCCTAACTCATATTATAAGAATGAATCTGTCTATGAGCATTCACTTATAAACTATTATCCGAATACTTATTTCATCAAATGATAGTAATTTATACGAGAAAACCGCCAAGCATCAGCTAGGCGGTTTTATTATCGTTCAAAAAATAGAGATTAAAATTATTCCATCCATTCGGTGTGGAACACGCCTTCTTTGTCGATGCGTTTATAGGTATGAGCACCGAAATAGTCACGCTGCGCCTGGATCAGGTTAGCTGGCAGTACTGCTGAACGGTAGCTGTCGTAGTACGCAATAGCCGCAGAGAAGGTCGGCGTAGGAATGCCGTTTTGTACTGCGTAGGACACCACGTCACGCAGTGCCTGCTGGTATTCATCAGCGATCTGCTTGAAGTACGGCGCCAACAATAGGTTAGCAATATCCGCATCCTGTGCGTAAGCGTCGGTAATCTTCTGCAGGAACTGGGCGCGGATGATACAACCGGCACGGAAGATCTTGGCAATGTCGCCGTAGTGCAGATCCCAGTTGTTTTCTTTGGAAGCGGCTTTCAGCTGTGAGAAGCCCTGTGCATAAGAAACGATTTTGCCCAGATACAGTGCGCGGCGTACTTTCTCGATGAATTCAGCTTTGTCGCCACTGACTGGCGTCGCTTTAGGACCCGTCAGCACTTTAGACGCAGCAACGCGCTGGTCTTTCAGTGAAGAAAGGTAACGCGCGAATACCGATTCGGTGATCAGTGACAACGGCTCGCCCAGATCCAGAGAGCTTTGGCTGGTCCATTTCCCGGTGCCCTTGTTGGCGGCTTCGTCCAGAATCACATCAACCAGGTATTTACCTTCATCATCTTTCTTGGTGAAGATATCTTTGGTGATGTCGATCAGGTAGCTGTTCAGTTCACCTTCGTTCCACTCTGCGAAGGTCTCAGCCAACTGCTCATTGCTCAGGTTCAGCGCCTGTTTCAATAGGGAATAGGCTTCAGCAATCAGCTGCATGTCGCCGTATTCGATACCATTGTGTACCATCTTCACATAGTGACCGGCACCATCAGCACCGATATAGGTCACGCAAGGCTCACCTTCCGCTACCGCGGCGATTTTCTTCAGGATTGGCGCCACCAGCTCGTAAGCTTCTTTCTGGCCGCCTGGCATGATTGAAGGCCCTTTTAGTGCACCCTCTTCACCACCGGACACGCCGGTACCGATGAAATTGAAGCCCTGATCAGACAGTTCGCGGTTACGACGGATAGTGTCTTGATAATAGGTGTTACCACCATCGATCAGAATGTCACCTTTATCCAGGTGTGGCGTCAGAGAAGCAATCGTCTTGTCTGTCGCTTCACCCGCTTTCACCATCAGCAAAATACGGCGTGGCTTTTCCAGAGATTCTACAAACTCTTCGACGGTGTAGTGCGGCACCAGGTTTTTACCTGGATTCTCAGCAATAACTTCATCAGTTTTATCGCCTGAACGGTTAAAGATCGAAACGGTGTAACCACGGCTTTCGATGTTCAGTGCCAGATTGCGGCCCATTACCGCCATGCCGACAACGCCGATTTGTTGCTTGGACATTGAAGAACTCCTGTCTGAGGATGACCCTGTTAACAACTTTGGCCAACAGGTTTTGTGATGTGGCACACATGTTAACTCAGGATTGAGCCGCGTGGGTAGTGATTGGTGCGATAGGCTTTGCTGCTGCTTGCAACTTGTCAAAAATTATACAGTTGAGACAATAATTTCTGTTTAGCCTTGCGAATAAACGTCCTCCCTTCCCAATGATCGCAGTCAGTTGCCGTTGAGAGTAAAGGAAGCAACGCCTCTAGGGAGATATCCGGCCTGACCATCGGCCAATCAGAGATTACTCGCAAACTTGAAAATTTATTATCATAATAATCTGACCAGGATAGTGCTATCCCACCGACACCGAGACTGGCAGCAATCACCTGAAAGTGGAAGCGGGAACTGACGCAAAAATCATGGGCGGCGAATACCAGTCCCTCTTGCCAAACTCGTTCAAAACGCACGAAGTCGACCTGCGGAAATCGCTCTTGTATTTGGCGAAAGAACACACCGTCAGAGCCGGGACGGAATTCATAAAATTTGATTTCAGCAGAAGGATGATCTTGACTAAATTTTGTGATCACCTGTTGTAATAACGACAACAGCCCCTCAGTCAGGCTACTGTCTTCGAACAGTTCCGTGTGGACACACATGTGCAGAGTAAAGTGTTCACGTTCCACGATACGTCCTGCAGGGCAATGAGGGAAAGCAAAATAATCATCACCAGTAAAACCCAATGCAGGAAGCTCAAAGGGGGCTAATACTTCATAACTGGCCGAGTCCCTCACATCAAAATGCTCAAACTGACGAATAAACGGCGCAAACTTTGCGGCATTTTCGGGCGAAAGTGGTTGAAGTCCCAATCCAGTTGCATAACAAGAAAGTTGATGATTTTTGACGAAATAAGCAGCCAATTCGATTAAACGCGCGTTGGCCCCCCAAAGCTCATTGATATACCCCCCACCTAGTAAATGAATACTTTGTGCAGAGGCAAATACCTCTGACATTAAGCGCTCACGTAACGGCAAAATGTGAGGATCACCGAATTTCCCGGCGACTGAACCTTTATCTCCCAATGCCTGAGCCAAACGCCAGAGATAATCTACACACTTCACAGAGGGGAAAAGTTCTGCTGCAACGACCGCGTCAACCGCATCCAGATAAAGAGTACAGCCAGGAAATTTTCGTTGTAATTCATTTATCCAATATCGTGTCAGCATATCGTCACCGAAATTTGGCATGCCTGACGCGGAAACTAGATAAAAAATTTTATTTGGAATAGACGAGTTCTGAATGTCTTTATTGTGCTTTTTCGTCCTTAATTTCTCGAAAAAAGCCAAAATAATGCTCCTGTTATGAATAACTTCCAGTAGCAATAGCGCGCCGATAGAGTTTTAATGTATCGTCAATCACCAACGATGATGCGAACTTACTCTCAATACGTTCGCGGCTGCGAACGCCCATCTCTACGCGTTTCTTGGGACTGGTGAGCAACTTCTCTAACTTTTCTGCCAAAAGATTGATATTACGTTTCTCTACCAAACTACCAGTATACTCATCGATGATCAGACTCTGGCAGCCACCGACATCGTAGGCAATGCAAGCACGACCTACTGATGAAGCTTCCAGCAAAATACGGGGAATACCTTCAGAATACGTGGACGGTAATGCAACAACGTTAGACGCCTTAATTAGGCTATAAACATCACTGCAGCGCCCAAGCCAATTTATTAGTCCCTGACGGTGCCACTCTTCAATTTTCGATAAGGGGATCGCGTCAGAATCGTCAACGATAGAGATCCCCGCAACGTTAAGCACAAAATCAACACCTTTGAGCGCAAGGCGTTTTTTCACCTCAACCAGATCGCCCAACCCTTTGCTCCACAGCAGGCGGCTTGCGAATAGCACAACCGGCTTTTCACGGTTGACTTCAAGTGAATAATGGTAAATATGCGGGTCTATCCCGGCACCATCGATCACAACCGTTTGGCTTTTTTTTGCTTTAGTCAGTGTGGTGAGCCGATCGCGGTCATGCTCATGCTCAAACGCAAGCAGACATTTCTCATTCTTGAAAATATGGTTATAGGAACGCAATGTCAGGAAACGAATGACGTTCATCGACAGCTTATCTTCCATAAACACGCGCCCCAATCCAACGAAGCCGAGAATGATGGGCTTGTTATAAAAGCGGGCGAAAAATCCCCCCATCAGGCAAGGCTTGATGGTGATGCAATGTAAGACATCCGGGTTAATTCTTTTGAGTAATTGCCATACCTTAATCAACGAACTAAAGAAGTTGATTGGGTTAATAGACTGTTCTGAGATAGAAGAGTCATGACAAATGAAACCTTTTTCGGTCAGCTTTTGCTGAATGTCGTCCCCAACAAAGTGGCTGACAACATGAATCTCATAACCAGCAGTTTTAGCTGCCAGTGCTCTCTCAACCCAGTGAAGTTCAAAGTACCAATCTGAGTTGATAAAATAACAAATCTTTTTCATTTAACTCTTACCGGCTAATGTCGTTTACCATTTTTACGTGATATACCGTCAACAATACCGCGCATTACATATCTAATATATTCGATTTTGTTACCTTGGAAGGTAAAAGAAAGTAAATATTTAGCAATACGTAACACGATGGCTCCGAATGAGTAAGGCCTCTCATTTTTTTTGAACAACATTCTGGAGAGCAGCAAATTCCTGACCAGATAGTATACCTTCCAAGGAGGGTTGATCCCCCCATTAGCCGATGCTACATCATGCAAGAACAGCAGCTCTGGCGAGTACCGGAATCGATATCCCTGTTGATTCAACCTGTAAGAGAAGTAAAGATCATCATAATAAATAAAGAGTTCTGACCAGATAGACTCAATATTGGCAGCTAAAACGTCTTTGCGAATTATTGCACCAACAAATGAAAGAGTCACCACCTCCGACGCCGTCGACTCTGCAGGAGTATAGCGAGATGGCCGGACAATATAATCTAACGTCTTTAGCAACGAGGTCGGCATTTTACTGAAAGGCACGTTCATTTTGCAAAGCGCCCCCTGCATATCCACTACCCGACAACAGTACGCATCATGTTTAGACTTTGCCACACTAACAAAACGTCTCAGCAAATCTGTATCCGGGTAAGCATCATCATCAAACATAAACACCCAATCGGCGTCTATTTTTTCCGCGACGAACTTGGAACCCAGCTTAAAGCCTCCCGCACCGCCGTTGTTCTGATCGGCACTTACCACATGCAGACGTGGATCTTCGATATTCTTCAGCCAAATTTCTGTATCGTCAGTTGAAGCGTTATCAACAATAACAATGTGATCAAACGGCAACGCAGCGGTTGCCGTCCAACATTGTTTCAATTTTTCCAGGCGGTTGAAAGTAACAATTAACGCCGCGGTTTTCATCTGATGCTGACCGTAAACACCGGCATAGCAGTCGTCTGATCTAAACTGGCAAGATAGAGTTCAGCAGTTTTCAACGCTTCGGCGATAGTCACATCCATATCCAAGTAGCGGTAGGTACCCAGGCGACCAATAAAGGTTATATTTTGTTCTTTCTCAGCCAAATCGACGTATTTTTCCAACAGGCTCATTTCACCAACCTGCCGAATCGGATAGTAAGGGATATCGTCGTCATCACATGCGCGGCTGTACTCTTTATAGCAAACAGACCCTTCATGTTGCTCCCACGGAGAGAAATATTTGTGCTCAGTTATGCGGGTATAAGGCACCGATTGCTCACAATAGTTCATTACGGCACAGCCTTGATAATCTCCTTCCACAGAGAATTTCTCAAAGTCCAGTGTGCGGTAGCCTAAACGACCGAATTGGAAACCGTAAAACGCATCCAGCGGGCCGCTATAAAATACATGAGCATAGTTTCCGCGCTCTTCCGCCTGGAAATGAGTACCAAGCGACACAGAGATATTAGGATGATCCAGAATACCTTCTACCATCTTGGTATAGCCGTCTTTCGGCATCCCCTGAAACTTATGATTAAAGTAATTATCATCATAGTTAAAGCGAATAGGTAAACGCTTGAGAATCGAGGCTGGCAGCTGAGCGGGTGACATTCCCCACTGCTTGATGGTGTAACCTTTAAAAAATGCTTCGTAGAGCTCTCGGCCAACAAAACGCAACGCTTGATCTTCAAATGACTGAGGTTCCGTAATGCTGCTATCGCCTTTTTCCGCGATCAGGGCTTTGGCTTCCGTCGGTGAACAGGTCTTTTTAAAGAACTGGTTAATCGTATGCAAATTTATTGGTAACGAGAAAACTTGGCCATTAACAGTCGCCTTAACACGATTAACATAAGGCATCATCGTCGAATACTGATTAACAAAATTCCATACCTGCTCATTGTCAGTATGGAAGATATGGGGGCCATAGGTGTGCACCATAACATCAGTTTTCGCATCCCGGGCATCGTAGCAGTTCCCGGCAATATGATCGCGGCTATCAATAATCTGGATCAAATGCCCTTGTTCGGCCAATTGACGACCGATTATCGCACCAGAGAATCCGGCACCTACGATTAATATTCTTTTGCTATTCATCATTATATTATCCAATAATTACGCGCCTAATTTTATAGAAATATTTTGTCATAATATTCCGACGCGACGTTCCCTTTGGCGCCAAGCGATTAAGCATTGGCATCAAAGTGTTCTTCAACTTTGTCTGCAACAGCACTGGCACTGCTGCTTTTTTCTGTCCTGCAGGCAAAATGGCAGCAGAACTGATAAGACGCTCGTAAGCCTCGAGAGCCCAAGGCGTATTAACGATATTTTTATGATAGTTATCGAAAAAATCCACGTGACGTGTATTCCAAGGCTTATTCTCCCCGGCAAAATGTATCATCTTCGGATTACTGCGCGCCTCAAGAAACCGCATATAGGTGGCGAAAGGCAAGTTGGGGAAGAAATCCTCGGTATTGCCGTTACCATGATAAACATTCCACTCAAGCGGTAAATAATACACGCGACCATGGAATACCTTATTCATGATATCTTGGTCCAGGAACCAATAAGACTTACTTTTCATCGCATCCATTAGACAGGCATACGTATTCTCACGATTCATCTGCACAATGTTGAATACTAAAATTCCGGCCTGAAAATATCCGTCAGTGTCCGTCATACCCAATGAGGTCGACAAGTACTCTTTCGCAGGCATCACGCCATCGCTAGATTGTGACATTGCCCCGAATAGAACGAATCCTTCCATCACGATATCTTTTACCGCCGCCACCAGGTTATTATCCATCGGCACATCCATCAGGGCTGCCAAGTCACTTTCAACCACAGTGTCCGAATCGATAAAGATAACCTTCTCAAAATCAGCGAAGAGTTTAGGGATAAACAAGCGTGCATAAGTTGCCGCGCTGAAGTGTGCACGCGTAAAGACGCTTTTTATTTCAGAGAAAGCATTAACGTCGAAGAAACGCAAACTGACATTATCGAATCCAGAAATCAACGAAAAGAAACGTTTTTTGTTAGTTAAAGAAACACCATTCTCCAGGACAACCACATCATAGTTTACTTTCGGATTGGCATTTTTGATAATCGAGTTAAGTAGTGCAGCACCGCTAATGGCGTAGTTATTATCAAAGCAAATAACGATCGGAACATTATTAATAGGGAATGCTGGGTTCAATTTAGCATTGGAGGTTTCTTGCTGAACAAAAGTTCTTTGCAATTCCTTGATTTTGAAACCATGCAGCTCAATTTGATAATTAACATAAATATTCAGCAGGCGTTCTGAAATATGGCCAACCACTCGTTTTTCTTGAGAATTATAATTTTTAAACCGAATTTTATCTTCTAGTTTATTTAAGATAGAAAAAAGCCATGTCGAATAATCATCAAATATATCTTTTCTCATGACGAACATATTCGTGTAATAGCCTTTTGAATCACTATTGAACCTATCGGCTGTTGACTTATACTCAGGGTATAGCTGCTCAAGAATTTCCAATGCTGTATCGTAATCTTCGATATGCAGATAATTAGAAACTTTATAGTGTTGATAGTTGTTTTTACTGCCTGCCGCGCTTACGTCCCATTTTTTTGGTAGTATTATATCAACATCGGCCAAGCACTGAGTGATGCTTTTATCGTTTAAGCCAAATTTTTTATGATATACACTATCAACCCTCTCATGATTGACTACACCCCAGTTATCTTCAGAGGCATTTTGATTTTCTGAGAAATTGAAATGGCGGCGATAATGCATAAACCCAACATAATCTGCAGGTTTTGCATTTTTCCACACCCAATAATGAGCTGTCAATTCACAGTAAAAAGGGTTCTTAAACGAGATATTATCGCCAGTGTCATCACCTGAACAGCCAATTTCGCTTAAACTATTAACCTTTCCAACATGGATTGGCTGAATCAAGGTTGAGTCAAGAAATTCACTTGGTTTATGGTGGCAAGTATATATTTTGATATTGTTCATTCAGATTACCTAGTGATTAAAATCATAAAAATCATGACATTGCTTCCCTGTATTGGGAAATAATAGAATGGGCATCCCCCATATCCTTCATTTTATGGTTTTCAATCCAAATAACTTTATCACAAATCTTTTCGACATCTGAAAGATTATGGCTAACAAATAGAATTGTCACACCTTTTTTCTTAAATTCGTTGATGGTATCAATACATTTACGCTGAAATGAAATATCACCGACTGCCAAGACTTCATCGATAATTAAAATATCAGGATCAACCTGCGTGATAACGGAAAAACCCAACTTCGCCAGCATGCCGCTTGAATATACACGAATGGGTTCATCGATAAATTCACCCAACTCGGAAAACTCGATGATTTTATCCAGGCGCTGTTTTAACTCTTTGCGACGTAAACCCAACAGCGTAGCATTAAGCCGAATATTCTCTCTTCCAGTAAGCTCAGGATGAAAGCCCCCCCCCAACTCCAACATGGATGCAACGCGCCCAACGACACTTACAGTACCGGATGAAGGTTTCATCACGCCGGCAACTAAGCCAAGTGATGTGCTCTTTCCTGCACCATTGCGACCAATAAGTGCAACCGACTCGCCTTTCTGCACTTGGAAACTGATGTCTTCAATCGCCAAATAACTACGACCACTCAGCAAACTTAACGCGCGGCGCGGATTGAATATCAATTCCTTAATGCCAGAGCCAATATGATGGTATAACGGATAGCGCTTAGTGACATTTTTAAACTCTATAGCTACGCTCATTATAATATCTCTGCAAATCTGTATTTCAACTTATTGAAAATGCTAACGCCAATGATGATAAACAACAGCGCATATCCATAGAGCATGCCGATCTGATGATAGTCAAGAACACCATTCATGAAGAGATCGCGCCAACTGAGAATCATGTTTGCCAACGGGTTGTAATCGATGAGAAACCGATACTCTTGTGGAATCATATCTCCAGAGTAAAGTATGGGTGTGCAATAAAACATAAGCATAATACCCAACGTCACGAATCTTTCTAGATCACGGAAGAACAGATTCAATGTCGACAACATCATCGCAATGCCGAAGGTCATAAGCATTTGTGCAATGCCAATAAGAGGAATACCCCACAGCCAGTCAATGGAGGGCCGCATATCGTATATGTAAAGAAATACGATAATTACTGGTATAGTACATAGGAAATGCAAGCACTCCATTAATACATTGCTAAATGGAATGACAGAGCGTGGGAAAACGGTTTTTTTTATAATTTGGGCGTTCGCAATAAAAGAAAATAGTGAATTTGTTGTAGAACTCGCGAACCATTGCCACGGAAAAAGCCCGGTAATAATAAATATTGTATAGTTTGGTATTTGAACCCGCATGACCAACTTGAAGATGAAGTAGTAGATCATCGCAAAGAGTAATGGATTAGCAATTGACCATAAATAGCCAAAGAAACTGCTTTTATATCTAACTTTTAATTCTTTCTCTGTAATGACCGCAGCCAAATCCCAGAGATAACCTAGACTATACTTCATATAGAAACTCGATTTAAGATTAAAATTCCCTAACAATTGAAACCTAATATTATTTCAACTGGCATCGATAATAATTAGCAACACTGCCAAACCGCAGGATCGACTGAGTGAACTTCAGGATAATTTTTAAGAGTTTTTGTAACCACGCTACCGCCCCTGGCATTACGGCAACCAGAGCACTCTAACCATAACCCATTAATTTTATTGAAAAATTAAACAGCACATATCTTACTCCCCCATAACAACAATGCATCTTTCATGGGAGAGTGCAGCTTTACGTTACATCCAGCCGTTTCATTTTACTTTAGGAATCGGCTGGATTCATCAGACAGTGTCAGTTCAAGCTTCCAGTTGGTCTTTCAGCCATGCTGCAAATTCCTTGCCCTGCGCAGGATGACGGAGGCCATACTCAACGAAGGCTTTCATGTAGCCCAGCTTATCGCCACAGTCATGGGAACGTCCTACCAAGGCAAAAGCATCTACGGGGTGTTGTTCCATCAGCATTGCAATCGCATCTGTTAACTGAATTTCACCACCCGCGCCGTAAGGTGTTTTCTCAAGCAATGGCCAAATATCTGCAGCCAACACGTAGCGGCCAACCACCGCCAGGTTCGAAGGCGCTTCATCCATTGATGGCTTCTCGACAATTGCGTGCATCGGCACGCTCTGCCCTGGTGCCACAGGCGTACCGCTGCAGTCCACTACACCGTATTTAGATACGTCTTTTTCAGGCACAGGTTCTACCATGACCTGACTACGGCCATTTTCGCCAAATCTGGCGATCATGCTAGCCAGATTATCTTTTGCCAGATCACATGCGACATCATCCATTAAAACATCTGGCAGCAGCACAGCAAAAGGCTCATCGCCAATCAGTGGACGAGCACACAAAATTGCATGACCTAATCCTTTGGATTGCCCCTGACGCACATGCATCAACGTGACCCCTTTCGGGCAGATCGATTGCACCTCTTCCAGCAACTGGCGCTTAACGCGTGACTCCAGCATGCTTTCCAGTTCAAACGATGTGTCAAAGTGGTTCTCAATAGCGTTTTTTGACGAATGCGTGACAAGAATGATTTCTTTAATGCCGGCAGCGACACATTCATTCACAATGTATTGGATGAGGGGTTTGTCAACGACCGGCAACATTTCCTTCGGGATAGCCTTTGTAGCCGGTAACATGCGGGTACCGAGACCTGCGACTGGAATGACAGCTTTTAGCATTTCTGTGGGGACTCCCAACAACTTCAGTTTCATTAATGCAACACGTCAGAAAATCATCACAATGACGTTTTATGGCCATTAGTTGCTCTTAAGCGTGCTGCCAAAACGATATTAGTTTTCTTCGGCCTGAAGTATACACCGATGTTGAGCGTTAATACATTAACACCACATAGACAAAAAGCTATCTGTCTAAGCGTTATCCACGAGTCAAAAAAAAAACCAATAACACATTAAAAATTAACAACAAAATAACGACACCGGTCTGCATGAAACATTAGTAATACGAACAACTTTGTACAATACACCGTCTTGTGTACATCACAACTTAATAGATAGCGTGATTATAATGATAATGGTTATTATAACCCACTTTGTTGAGAATGATTATTAATTCATAAGAATTAGTCTCAATGGAAGCCTCTAACCAAACCAATAAAAAAAGCCCATAGAATATGGGCTTTTTAGAATTATCCTTAGATTTTCACTAATCCTTGCTGCGGTAACCCTGTGGGTTGTTCTTTTGCCAATTCCAGGTATCACGCATCATTTCATCGATGCCACGTCGAACTTCCCACCCCAGTTCACGGCGTGCAAGATTCGCATCAGCCCAAAATGCAGGTAGGTCGCCGTCACGGCGCGGCAATATCTGATAAGGTATTTCCTTGCCAGATGCTTTTTCAAAAGCATGTACCATGGCCAATACCGAGTGCCCTATCCCAGCGCCCAGATTATAAGCTTTAAAACCCTCGACTTTCTTCAGGGAATCCATGGCCATCAGGTGGCCTTCTGCAAGATCCATCACGTGGATGTAATCACGCTCCCCGGTGCCATCTGCCGTTGGATAATCCCCACCAAAAATGCCCAGTTTCTCAAGCTTGCCAATCGCTACCTGAGAGATATAAGGCAACAAATTGTTTGGAATACCGTTGGGATCTTCACCAATCAAACCAGATTCGTGTGCACCTACCGGATTGAAGTAACGCAAAGCGATAATGGAAAATTGCGGCTCCGCTTTAGCGAAATCCTGCAGAATTTGCTCAACCATCAACTTCGACGTGCCATAGGGGCTCGTGGTACCGCCTATCGGTGTGGTTTCTACATAAGGAACTGGGGAGTTCGCACCATATACCGTCGCTGAAGAGCTGAAGATAAACTGATGTACACCGGCCCGTCGCATTTCATCCAGCAATACCAAAGTCCCGGCAACATTGTTTTGATAATACTCCAACGGCTTGCGTGTTGATTCACCGACGGCTTTCAAGCCAGCAAAATGGATCACAGAAGAGATACCATGGGTATCAAAGATGCGACGCAAGCATTCCCCATCCAGGATGTCACCTTGATAGAAAGTGGCTGCTTTGCCCGCCAGCTGTTCTACGCGATGCAATGATTCCTCTGACGAGTTCGACAGGTTATCCAGCACAACGACATCTTCGCCACGCTCCAGTAAGGTCAAGACGGTGTGAGATCCAATATATCCGGCACCGCCGGTGACTAAAACTGCCATCAACAACTCCTCACGCGCACCTAATGCGCTAAAGTTATAAATCTTTAATCTTCTTTATTAAAAACGCCCTAAAACATTGGGTTCAAGAAAATTACGTCTCAAAAACAAACAAAAAACACTATCAAGAGCTATGCAACCGCAGGGAGTTAGGATAAATCAAATGAGTAAGATAGCAATGCCAACACTAAGTGAAATCGTCTGGACATTTGATTTCCTCACCACAGCAAACAGGGCTGCCAAGCAGCCCTGTTTGAAGTAAAAGAATCGTGTGTTGCTAACGAGATAACAACGCCAGGATTTCTTCTGTTTTTTCTTTCATCAAGGCAACGTTAGCGCGTGACTCAACATTGAGCCGGACTACCGGTTCAGTGTTGGATGAACGCAGGTTGAAACGCCAGTCGGCAAACTCCATGCTGATACCATCGGTATAATCTACCTCACCGCCCTGCGCCAAATAATGCTGTTTGACGCTTTCGATAGACGCCGCAGGTTGAGTCAACTTGATGTTGATCTCGCCGGAGGATGGGTAAGCAGCAATACGATCCTGCACCAGCTGCCCCAACGTTTGTCCTTTCACACTGACCAATTCAGCGACCAGCAACCATGGGATCATGCCGCTATCGCAATAGGCAAAATCGCGGAAATAGTGGTGGGCGCTCATCTCACCACCATAGATAGCGTCTTCCGAGCGCATACGCTCTTTAATAAAAGCATGCCCGGTTTTTGACATTACCGGCACACCGCCAGCCTCGCTCACCACATCAATCGTGTTCCAGCTCAGGCGCGGATCGTGAATGATTTTTGCGCCTGGTTGTTTTTGCAGGAAAGCTTCTGCCAGCAGGCCAACGATATAGTATCCCTCAATAAAGTCGCCTTTTTCGTCAAACAGGAAACAACGGTCAAAGTCACCATCAAAAGCGATTCCCATATCCGCGCCGTGTTCGCGCACCGCATTGGCGGTATCTGCACGGCATTCAGGCAGCAATGGGTTGGGAATACCATTGGGGAATGTACCGTCTGGTTGATGATGAACTTTGATAAACTCCAACGGGGCGTTCATAGCCTTAAGTGATGTTTCAATGGCGTCGATCACATGACCGGCTGCACCATTACCTGAGTTGATCACCAGTTTCAACGGTTTAAAGTTTTTTACGTCAACGTATGAAAGTATGTGTTCTACATATGCACCAAGCACGTCCTGACGAATGTAGCTGCCACGCACTGCAGAAGGGGCCGGGAATTGGTTGTTTTCCGCTAACTCTTGTATAGCGCGCAGGCCGGTATCCCCACTGATAGGGCGCGAACCTTCACGAACCAATTTCATTCCGTTATAGTCGATCGGGTTATGGCTGGCAGTGACTTCAACGCCGCCATCGGCCTTCAGATGTGAAGTGGCAAAGTACACCTCTTCAGTCCCGGTCATGCCAATGTCGATAACGTCGGTGCCCGCATCTTGTAACCCTTTTGCCAGGGATAACTTCAGGCTTTCGCTGGTCAGGCGTACATCGCTACCCAGCACAATGCTCTTTGGCTTTAGGAACTCGCCATAAGCACGACCAATACGGTAGGCAATATCATCATTCAATTCTTCACCTAGTTTACCGCGAACATCATAAGCTTTAAAACACGTTAACTTTTCCATCACCAAACCCTTTAATTAGACTCTGCCGTACCGATCGTGTAAACGCTCAATATCATCTTCTTCCAGGTAAAACCCTGATCTGACTTCGATGATCTCAAGATCTATTTTCCCTGGATTTTCCAGCGTATGGACACTCCCTGCAGGGATAAATGTGGATTGGTTTTCTGATAAGAAGAACGCTTTATCATCGACATTCACTTTTGCTGTGCCACTGACGACCACCCAGTGTTCGGCACGATGAAGATGGCGTTGGACAGATAGTCCTTCTCCGGGGCGAACAATGATCTTTTTTACCTGGAAGTGCTCACCGTTGTCGATATCACATATTTTGCCCCACGGGCGATAGGAGGAGGAATGTTGCCGGAAGTGATGAAGATTACGTTTTTTTAGCTCATCAACCACTTTCTTAACGTCCTGAACTCTGTCCTTAGTCGAGATCAGCAACGCATCATTGGTGTTGATCACTATCAGGTCGTCTAAACCGATGGTAGCAACTAACGCAGCATCGGATGAAATATAGTTATTGTTTGAATCAATGGAAATAATCTCACCGACCTTCACATTCCCTAATTCATCTTTTTCAGAGACTTCCCACAGCGATGACCATGAACCGACGTCACTCCAGCCGGCATCAATCGGGATCACCACAGCATCTCGCGTTTTTTCCATCACTGCGTAATCGATAGAATCACTTGGGCAATGTTTAAATATCTCCTGATCAACACGAATAAAGTTCATGTCGCGTTGGCTGTCGACCACAGACTGCTGTGTTGTAGCGAAAATTTCGGGGCTGAACCGCTCCAACTCTTGCAGGAACTTGGCCGTTTTAAACATGAACATGCCACTGTTCCAACTGAATTCACCGCTCGCCAGATATTCAATGGCTTTTTCCAGACAAGGCTTCTCCACAAAAGCGTCGACTTTAAAGCATTCGCTTGAAATCTCACTGCCACGCTTGATATAGCCATAACCCGTTTCTGGATGCCCAGGAATAATACCAAAGGTCACCAAGCTGTTTTCGGTAGCATGCTGAACAGCCGTTTTTATTGCCGAGTGGAAGTTTTCCACCTTTTTAATCAAATGATCGGCTGCCAATACCAACAGTATGCTGCCATCGTCTTCTTCTGCGGCCAGATGTGCAGCCAACGCTACAGCAGGAGCAGTATTGCGTCCCACAGGCTCTAGGATAATGTTGGTCGCCAGCTGATCAATTTCACGCAGTTGTTCTGCAACCAGAAAACGGTGTTCTTCATTGCAGATAACCAAAGGTGCGGCTACTTCGATCCCATTCAATCCAGATAGACGTTGCAAAGTTTGCTGCAACAAGCTGAATCCACTGTCATCAATAGAGAGGAATTGTTTAGGAAATGATTCGCGCGACAGCGGCCACAACCGGCTCCCAGTGCCACCGGCCATTACCACAGGAATTATTTTCGACATAAATTAACCCTTTTTTTATCATAAGACTTCACTACAACTAAAATAAAAACCAGAACAGCCCCCACAGCCAAGATAAACTAGAGTTTATTCATGACTATGAGATAGCCCAATCACATACACATGTGAGGACTCATATATTTTTAGGCTTAAGCATATATGACTTCACTTTCCGCCCTAATATAATGGATGGCAATTCTATAAACTTATAAACAAAGTACGACACAGGGATCGTCAGAATAATACCTACCACACCCCAAAAATACCTAATTTCGTCAACAGAGTTGAAAGTAAGCCTCTCATAAACAATTAGTAAGCTCGGATGAATTAGATACATGGAATAGCTAATAACCCCCATAAAAACCATGTATTTGTTTCTTATTTTCAACCGTGTAGTTAATAGTAAAAACAAAAACATGCTTATATAATAAGTCAGCGTATAACGCAGAGTATTACCAGGTTCCATTCCGTACGACAAAAAACTGACAATAGGTATTGTAACTATGAATACAAATATATATCTGTTCGCTAACTTTTTGGCAATAAAATTAGCCTCTAACAAGTATGAACGCCATAGACCACCAAAAGCCATTAATGATAACGCAAGTGGTAATGCCACAGGCAAAGCTACCTCTAGCTTACGTTTAACCATTCCCATGATCACCGCAATACCAAGCATAACTAAAGAGGAAAAAATGTTAAAGTAGGGCTTATTTAAAAGTCCAAGGATAAATGCAATCACACATAAAAAATAAAAGACCAGCTCTATAAACAATGTCCAATAAACACCGACTATGTCTCTAACCCCAAAAGCAGTTTGAATCATTGTCATGTTGGCCAATATTTGATGCGCCGGAAATTCTTTTCCAAAAGAAAATGAGACAACCAAAAAAAGAAGTAATGAAAACCAATACCCAGGATAAAGACGGAAGAAACGAGAGATAAAAAATGCTTTGACCCCTCCGTTTTCTCTTCTAAAACTGAAAGGGATAATAAAACCACTAATAATGAAAAACAGCACCACGCCAATTTTCCCAATATCCAGAAGATGGGAAAACAAAAACCTATCATAACCTTATACAGGAACGATGAAGTGCGCAATCACCACGCTAATTGCAGCTATTCCACGTATAGAGTCGACATACTCCAACCGAATAGGTTCTTTATTTTCAGCACTAGCTTTTACACTTATATCTGACTGCGTAGAAATCACCTGGTTATGAACAAAGGATTTCTCAGGCATAGTTTACTCCGTCATATTAATAGCGATACTCAACCTTAATGGCTGATGGTTTTATACGACAATCGCCTCCACGCCAAAAATAATACGCCGAAAGGAGATATTGACAAAAAAAATAAAAATCATTATACATCAAAGTGTTTTCTTTAAAAAACGCCTCAAGGAACTATTAAAACCGCTCTTACTGATATCCATAATTCTAACGATATAGTGAGTAATCGTCTCTCATTATGCATTTATTTAAGAATTCGACTTTACTTCGAAAAACAACCCCAAAATAGTGCCCCCCCTTATGTCATAAATCACAGCAATCACCTACCAACTTCCTCACTGAAGCTCAACTTAACGAAATATTGATAGAATGCAAGACACGCTACCGCCCTTAGCTTACAGTTGCCAATCACTGATTTTCACTACCATATTGTGCCCTGTGTTACAGGCAAAACTGCGCAATTCCCTTTTTCATGGTTTATGAACCAATCATAGAAAAAGTGCCATTTCTCATTGAGATGGACACTCTCAAGTCGGTGATATAATAATACCTTGATGAAAACGGCACAGGTCATGCTCCCCCAACTCTATACACGCAGTAACATAACGTATAAAACACCGAAAGAGCAGCTTTTGGCTGCTCTTTCAGATTTATACTTAGACTCAAGAAGCTATCAACCTCATTATTACTCAACGATTCATGGAGAAATACTGCGCTACGCGCTTAACATCCTTTTCATCCAGCGTTCCCGAATCGCTCAACAATGTGATCCAGGATTTTATGTAGGTGTACTTGGCCGAAGCCAGGTCACGCTGGGCGCTGTAGAGTTGTTGTTCTGCATTGAGCACATCAACGTTAACGCGCTGCCCCGCCAAGACACTCTGACGTGTTGCCGTTACCTGCGTGGTCGCTGATTTAACCGCCAATTCGTATGCAGCCAACTTGGCCCGGCTACTGATGCACAGATTGAATTGTTTACGCAGATCGTTCAGCGTACTGCCGACTTGCGTATCCATTTCATACATCGCTTGGCCATATCGTGCCGCCGCCTGGCGAGTCGAGGCGGAAACGCCGCCGCCGGCATAAATAGGCATACTTACCTGCACACCGATACTGTCGGTGCGGTACTTCTGGTTGACCGTGTTATCGCTACTGGAGTCGTTTTCCGAGTGTGAAGCATAAAGCTGCACCTGCGGCATAAAGCCCGCGCGGTTACGCTCTACCTCATACTTCGCTGCATCAACGCCGTGACGTGATGCAGCCAGCATCGGGTTATTTTCGAGAGCGATTTTTTGCCACTCTTCAAACTTTGAAGGAATCAATGGCGCTACCTGGAATTTCCCAGGACGCAACACCTGTACCTCATCCAGTTCGTTAAGTGGCACGCCAATAATGACCTCGAGCTCACGCTGAGCCGAATCTAACGCATCGCGCGCTTCAATCTCCTGAGCTTCTGCCAAGCTATAGCGAGCCTGAGTTTCAGAAACGTCAGTAATGGTGCCTTCCCCTGCACTCATCAAACGATCATTCAGTGCCAACTGCTCTTTATAAGCCGCCTTTTGCGCTGAAGCCAAAGCGATTTGGTCTTTGGAATAAGCCACTTCAACATAGGCAGAGATCACCCGTACCGCCAAGTCCAGAAACTTGCCGCGGTAGCGTTCGTCAGACATCAAAGTCTGCGCCACACCAGCCTTATAGCGCGCATAAGCCTCATAGTCGAACAGCGGCTGCGTCAGCGTTACCGAACTGGAATAACTGCGGTACTGCTGCCGTTGAGTCACTTCGCTCACATTGCCAAAAAAGTCGCTCGACGGATACTTCTGCGTCTGCCAGTTTCTCGGTGAGTTCTGATAATTAAGTGATACCTTCGGCAGCAGCCCCGCCCTGCCGATGTTTTCGTTTTCGTCTCCCGCTTCTTTCTCTTTTATTGCCGCCCGGAAGGTCGGATCTTTCTCAAGTGCCAGCGAATATGCGTCTATAATCCCTATCGAATGAACCGGCGCAGATATCGCAAACAAGAGGGTACTGATAGTAAGGCCAGCAACCTGTCGTTTAAATTGAATCAAAATTATTCCTCGGTTAATGAAGTATGAGCGCGATCCAAAATAGGTTTAAACAGATAACTTAACAGTGAACGCGAACCGGTCTTCACAAAGACCTCAACAGGCATACCGGGTTTAATGTCTTCCCCACTGAGCAATTTCATGCCCTCTGGGGAAACGGTAACCTGCATTTGGTAATAGGGTTCGCCATTGGTTTTGTCCACCAATCGGTCGGCAGAAACCAATGTCACCGTCCCCGGGATTTTCGGGGTCTTGTTCTGGTTGAAAGCGGTAAACATCAAATCCACCGGCAACCCGTTGTACACTTTGTCAATCAGCTCTACCTTAAGGCGAGAATCAACCACCAGAGTAGCCTGGCTGGGTACAACGTCCATCAGGTGGTCACCCGCTCCCACGACGCCCCCCTGAGTAAAGATATTCAATCCGACGACGGTGCCATCCACCGGCGAAGTGATAGCCGTATTACCAAGATCAAAATTCGCCATTTCCAGCTTGTTTCTGAACTCGCTGGTGTCCATCTGAGTCTGTGCCAGTTGGGTTCTGACCTCACGCTGATAGTCGGCAAACCGCTGATCGATCCGTTGCTGAGACTCCTGCAGCTGTTTTTGTACCTGGCCAATTCGTCCGACGGTTTCATCAATGCTGCTGTTCACTTCCGCAAATTGACGCTGCACTTCCAGATAGCGGTTACGCGGTAAATAACCGTCCGCGGCTAATTGCTTCATGCTGTTCATCTGCTCACGGAGGCTGGAAAGCTGGATCTGTTTGTTAACCCGAGAATCCTGCAAGCCTTTCAGTTGAAAGCGCATACCGTCCATAGACTGTTTATAGCCATCAACTTCGCTTTGTAGCCCTTGGCGACGAGACGAAAATAACTGCGTTTGTAATGCGATGATTTCGGCTACGCGTGGCTGAGCCTGGATTTGTTCGAAAACGGGGGAAAAAGTGACCTTGCTTAAACCGTCGCGTTCAGCAAGCAGACGGCCTTCAGTGGCCAATGTGGTGTAATACTGATCGCGAAGAGAATCAACCTGTGCCTGAGCCTGTACCTGACTCAATTGCACCAACACCTCGCCCGCTTTAACCTTGTCGCCTTCTTTAACTGCAATGTTTTTGATGATACCGCTGGCCGGTGCCTGTACCGTTTTGCGATTGCCAGAAACGGTGACCGAGCCAGGTGACGCGACCCCTTTATCCAGTGGCGCAAACGCTGCCCATGCGAAAAAACCAAACAGACCAAGACCAACCACTAACCACCCCATGCGGGTAAAGCGCCGCTCATCCTGTGGGATTTGTTCTGAATACGAGTCTTGCGGCTCGCCAATGTGCGTAGACATACCAACTCCTTTGACTGCAGGCAGCGCCTCAGCGCCGCCGGCAAGTTCACAGCTTAATTAATTTGAGTTTTTGGGATATTGCCTTCGTCCGGCTCGGAATTGACTGCACGCACCGCTTGCTGCGGGGTTTGCGCCTTTTGCGCATTGCTCAGCGCTTGCAACACCTGCTGCGTAGGGCCAAATGCATTGACGGTGCCGTTCACTAACAGCAATAGCTTGCTGGTCATCGACAGCAAGTTGGTACGGTGAGTAATCAGAATCACCGTTTTATTACGCTGTTTAAGGAACAGTATTGCCTGATTCAGCGCTTTTTCACCGGCATCATCAAGATTGGAATTAGGCTCGTCCAGTACGACCAGGGACGGATCGCCATACAGTGCGCGCGCCAAACCAATACGTTGTTTTTGCCCGCCGGATAATCCCGCCCCACCGCTGCCGATGATCGTGTCATAACCGTTTGGAAAACGGAGTATCAGCTCATGCACGCCGGCCAGTTTAGCGGCCTCGATGACCTTTTCTGCGTCCAGTTCGTTAAACCGCGCGATATTTTCGGCGATAGTGCCACCGAACAACTCAATATCCTGCGGTAAATAACCGATATAGGGCCCCAGTTCGTCTTTGTTCCATTGGTATATGTCGGCATTATCGAGCCGCACGATACCCTCGCTAACCGGCCAGATACCGACGAGCAAACGCGCCAGCGTTGACTTACCGGAAGCACTTGGGCCGATAATCCCCAACACATCACCCGGTTGAATGGCAAAGCTGACATTATGTAATACCGCATCCGCCTTCGATCCCGGAGGTGTGGCCGTCACCCCTTCAACAGAGACAATCCCTTCCGGCCGTGGCAAGGACATACCCATACCGCGCGGTGGGTGCTTATCCAGCAATTTCACCAATCGCTGATAGGATAATTTGGCCGAGCTCCAGCTTTTCCAGACGTTAATGACCTGCTCGATAGGAGCAAGCGTACGCCCCATCAGAATCGAGCCGGCAATCATCATGCCCGGAGTGATGTGGCCGTCAATCGCCAACCAGCCGCCCAACCCCAGCACGAGAGACTGTAGAGAAAGGCGAACGAACTTAGTGATTGAGGTTACGGTAGTAGCGCGCTCACTGGCTATACGCTGACTATTCAAGAAACGCTGATGCAGGTTAAACCATCGGCCTTTTAAGTTCGGCAACATGCCTAATGCTTCGATCACTTCGGCATTACGCAGATTGGTGCTAGCCAAGCTTGAGGACATGATCGAGAGCTTGCTAGCTTCAGCCAGGGGCTTTTTCGATACCATCTCGTTGACCACGGCGAGCGCGATCAGCAGTAGTGAACCAACCAGCGCGAACAGACCCAACCAAGGGTTAAACAGGAAAATCACCAGCAGATAAATCGGGAACCAGGGTGCATCGAAAAAAGCAAATAACGCGCTGCCCGTCAGAAACTGCCGTACGGTGGTCAAATCACCGAGCATTTGCCCTGCGTCAGAGGAACCATTTTTGAGATTAGACTCATACGCAGCGGTGTAAACCCGTGTATTTAATCGCATATCCAATTGGCTGCCGATGCGAATCACCACCATGCTGCGCACATACTCCAGCAACGCCATCATGCCGAACATTCCCAGCATAATCAGCGTCAACATCAGCAACGTGATCTCATTGCGTGATGGGAGCACCCGGTCATACACCTGGAGCATATAGATTGAAGGAACAAGCATTAACAAATTAATAAATGCGGTGAATATGCCAACGGTCCAAAAGACTTTGGTACGTGTCCGTATAACATCCGCAATTTCATTACGCGGTATAAATTGATTCACTTTCTGCCCTTACATCATGTGCACTGTCAGCCCAATCCGCATCAATTACTTCTAAGGAAATTCTTAAAAAATAATGAAAATAAAGAAAATCCTAAAGAAGACTCCCCAAACATGCTCGAGACTGCAGATACTTTTTTTAACTATAGGTAGAGAAAGCACATATCAGCAAGGTAGAACACGAAAAAAAACCAGCGAAGTGGTGCCAACTAAAATCAAAAAAAACAACAAGATAAAAGACATGAAGAACATAAGGGGAATTGCGGCGGAAAGGAATAACGTATAGATAATGATGCCGATCACAAATTAAAAAAAACGGGGAGAATATCCTCCCCGTATTATTTAATAGATAACAGTTTCTTTAGAAACTATTACCCTGCAGTGCTTACACTCATGCGTAATGCAGATTGCTTACCAATTGCTGATGGTTTTGGCCCGTCAGGTAGATGACGGTGTCATTAGCATCCAATGTGTGGTTATTGTTATTATCAATAATCACATAGGAGTCAGCATTATTGCCCGTACCGCTGAACACCACTGACGCCACCCCCACTTTAGCAGTGAGTGAGTTCGGGTTGCTTAGGCCGAGAATACCGCCCAGCAGCCCTACAACACCGGTAGTCAAACCGCCAACCAGTGATCCCAGCAACGCGTCTAAGGTATCAGCTGAGCGTGTACCATAATCGGCAACTGATGTCCCGGTATTGGACAGAGTCAAACCAGATGCGGCATCGACAATCTTATCCTTCGCGGTACTGAAGTCAGTAATGGTAACGCCTGCCTGGGTATTACTGGACTTGAGGTCGTACGTATTTGCACCTGCACCGCCAGTCAACGTAGTATTGCCCAATATGTTGAAACTATCCGCAGTTGTCGAACCTTCAACCGTCAGTTGGTAACCATTCAAGCCCAGAGTATTCAGCAGTGGGGTTAACAGCGCAGTAGTTACTGCACTCAATGGCAGAGCATTCAGCAGTTGCACGATGATACCATCACCGGTACCCGCATGGCTTGAATCAAGATTCAGGCCACCGGTATTGGTGGACGCATTGATATCACGCACATTGCTGAAGCCGGCAGCTACAGCTAAATTCAGAGCATGGTCACCTGTGACATTGATCGTCTGAACCTGTGCGTTGGTACCCGCCAGAGACATAATGTTGCTAAACGAACCCGTACCGCCAGAAGCAATATTTACCGTACCCAACGCAGTACCCAGCAATGCGCTACTGCTGCTGTTCAAGCTGATAGCACCCGCATTCACGTTCGCAGAACTCACCGCATCAAAGTTAATATTGAAATGGTCAGTCGCATTCTGGACAAAAGTGAAGCTCAAGGTACTCGCAGAGGTTGCGTCCCCTTTTACTTCCAATTGTGCAGCGGTGCCGCCAGCAGCGTTAATTACACTGGCATTGGCCAAACCGGAAATAACAAAGCCCTGTGCGCCCAAGTTGGTCGCCGCAGCACCTTGAGTCACGGTCCCTCCAGTTGTCCCTTCAACCGTAGCTGTCCCATTGGTTAAACCAAAATCGAAGACATGTATCGGCGTCGTTACACTGGTCGTAGTCGGTGAACCAATCAATGGCGTGGTAATCAGGGTACCAACAGATTTACCAATATAACCCGTCAGGTCAATCTGCTCGAAATTCGAGAAGTTATTAGCGTTACTGGTTACAGCACTGGTACGAATACCCA
Organism: Serratia sp. CoH_134_PS_4; assembly: GCF_058190535.1. Taxonomy (NCBI): domain Bacteria; kingdom Pseudomonadati; phylum Pseudomonadota; class Gammaproteobacteria; order Enterobacterales; family Yersiniaceae; genus Serratia; species Serratia sp. CoH_134_PS_4. Next base: position 1,551 of record NZ_JBXWKI010000025.1, on the reverse strand, counting down.
AAGCGTTTTGGTTAGTCACCACAGATTTGGTGATAAAGTTGGCGGAAATGGAGTCAATACCTGAGCCACCATCAGCTTTGATAGCTGCAGCTACTGTGTTGGCACCGTTTGACACACCATTACCAGCCCAGTGCAGGCTGTCGTTACCAGCACCCAAGTTAAACTGGCCTGTACCGGTGGCAATATTTGCGGTCGAAGTAACAACCACATCATCTGAACCGGAGCTGGCGTTCAGAATGACATTACCGTTGTTTACGGTAATATCTACACCCGGGTTAACACCATTGTCTGACAGGTTAACCGTAGCTGCGCTGGTACCGTTAATGGTTAGGTTTGCCAGATGATCGGCAAACTTCAGATTAACGACACTGGCTGCGTTAGCGTTTAATTGCACATTTTGCAGCACTGCGGTTTCTGCGTTGCTGATCTGATGTGAAGCCCCCGTGTTAACAGTACCAGTAGCGTTACCGCCAGCAGCAGTTGCAGTTAATGAGGCAGCTGTTTTGTACAGCAAGCTGGTGCCGATATCAAACTCAAACCCATGTTGCTGAGTTACAGTAGTGGCATCCGTAGCTGTTGAAGTGCGAAGGTCGTTAATGATGGCTTGAGTAATTACGACTCTATCCGTACCCAATCCATTGTAGTATGCAAGTTGAGCGCTAGTTGCCGCAACACCATGCACATCTGTAAAAATTAACTGAATGTAGTCATTTAATGTAATCCCCTGAGGAAAATGGAGTTTGAACTCAACAGATCCCAGGGCTTCTTTGATCACATCTGCAGAAACCTTAGCTCCACGCTCGAGCTGTCTTGAATAACTGCTCAGACCAACGGTATCAACGCCTCGGTCAAGGACGGATAAGAAGATTGAGGCGACTTGTTCTTTAATTAAAGTACTAGACGGTAAATATCCGTCACTATAGCTTGGCGAATTCAAAACCAGTTTTTGCTGAGCAGCGAGATCGGCGCCTGATGTAATAGCCTTCAAGGAATCATAAACATTAACAATGACCTGTGCACGGCTAGTACCGGAGCTGAGCTCATTTAAATAAGTATTTAATTCAGTAGTAGTAGGCGCACGTAAATATCCTGCTTTAAAAATTGTGTTAATAAATGTCGATGCCGATGCAGTTACTAATGATTGCTTCGTCAACAATAATGCGGTAGCCACATTCAACTCAGTGAAACTTCCATTGTTGATCCCGGTACCATAAGTATTTAAAAAATCAGCAGTTGGACCAGTCCCCATTACATAGGCGATTCCACGGACAGTCGTCCCCCCCAATCCAGCTGCCGTACCGTCCCCACTATATAAGGCAACATTAAGGATCTGCTGGAAATTATTTTGTTGAGCTAATATAGTACTGTCAAACCCTTCATAATTAGAAAGTTGAGACGTTAAAGTGGCAATATTTTGAGATAAAGTATTACCATTCGACAAAAGTCCAGAAAGAACCGCCCCAGATGGTGCGCTTGGCTTTGTTGAATAAATCGAACTTTTGCTGAGTTGAAGGATCAGATCACGTATCTTCCCGACAACGCAGACCGTTC
>NZ_JBXWKI010000024.1:0-26904 GCF_058190535.1 Serratia sp. CoH_134_PS_4 | reverse complement strand
ATTTTTTCTCTTCGAACCCCGGAGACTCTGTGAAGTTGTTCACATGTTCCGTGTCGATGGAGGCGCATTATAGGGAGTTCTCAGCAGGCCGCAATAGGTATTTTCGACAAAAACGATCGTTTGCTGCATTCCACAGCAAAACCCGGCCTTATACCTTGTTGTACACAAACTTATCCACAGAACGCATTTGAACGGAAAATTTACGAGCGCCACGCAAACGTTTTCGCTACAATTCCCCGCGACGAAACGCTCCCCTTTTAATGGGGGCGTTACCTGAATCTGTGCCTGCTTGCCCCTTTATATAGAGAAAAACCTTTCTTTATAGAGAGAAGAAGGTGGAAATTCACGTAACGCTCTTTTATTGCGACTTCAAAGCCAAGGGATAAAACCATGCAACAACCTCGTCCAATCCGCCGGGCCCTGCTCAGCGTCTCTGATAAAGCCGGAATCGTTGAATTCGCCGAAGCGCTTTCCCAGCGTGGCGTTGAATTGCTCTCCACCGGTGGTACTGCCCGCCTACTGGCAGATGCCGGCCTGCCTGTTACCGAAGTTTCCGACTACACCGGCTTCCCGGAAATGATGGACGGACGAGTAAAGACTCTGCACCCCAAAGTACACGGTGGCATTCTTGGTCGCCGCGGCCAGGACGATGCCATCATGAGCCAGCATGACATCAAGCCGATCGATATGGTGGTAGTAAACCTGTATCCGTTCGCCCAGACAGTCGCTCGTCCGAACTGTTCACTGGAGGACGCTGTTGAGAACATCGACATTGGCGGGCCAACCATGGTGCGCTCCGCGGCCAAGAACCATAAAGATGTCGCCATCGTAGTAAAGAGCAGCGACTACGCCGCTATTATTACCGAGATGGATAACAACGACGGTTCGCTGCAATACGCCACCCGTTTTGATCTGGCGATTAAAGCCTTCGAACACACCGCCGCCTACGACAGTATGATTGCCAACTACTTCGGCGCACTGGTTCCGGCCTACCACGGTGATACCGAGCAGCCTTCCGGCCGTTTCCCTCGGACGCTCAACCTCAACTATATTAAGAAGCAGGATATGCGTTACGGTGAAAACAGCCACCAGCAAGCTGCCTTCTATATAGAAGAGAACGTTCAGGAAGCCTCTGTCGCTACCGCGGAACAGCTACAAGGTAAAGCGCTGTCCTACAACAACATCGCCGATACCGATGCCGCACTGGAGTGCGTGAAAGAGTTTGCCGAGCCCGCTTGCGTGATCGTCAAGCACGCCAACCCATGTGGCGTAGCAATCGGCGACGATATTCTGGCGGCCTATGAACGCGCCTATCAAACCGACCCTACCTCTGCTTTCGGCGGCATCATTGCTTTTAACCGCGAACTGGACGCCGCTACCGCGCAAGCCATTATCAGCCGTCAATTTGTAGAAGTGATTATCGCGCCAAGCATCAGTCAGGAAGCCCGCTCACTGCTGGCTGCAAAACAAAACGTCCGCGTCCTGGCCTGTGGTCAATGGCAACAACGCGTTGCCGCTCTCGACTTCAAACGTGTCAACGGTGGCCTGCTGGTGCAAGATCGCGATTTGGGCATGGTCAGTGAAAGCGATCTGCGCGTGGTATCCGAACGCCAGCCAACGGCGCAAGAACTGCAAGATGCGTTGTTCTGCTGGAAAGTCGCCAAGTTTGTGAAATCCAACGCTATCGTTTATGCCCGTGACAACATGACGATCGGCATAGGTGCCGGCCAGATGAGCCGTGTTTACTCAGCCAAGATCGCCGGGATCAAAGCCGCTGACGAAGGTCTGGAAGTCAAAGGATCCGCGATGGCATCTGACGCTTTCTTCCCGTTCCGCGATGGCATTGATGCTGCTGCAGCCGTGGGCATCCGTTGCGTGATCCAACCAGGCGGTTCGATCCGTGATGATGAAGTGATTGCCGCTGCCAACGAGCACGGTATCGCGATGATCTTTACCGACATGCGCCACTTCCGCCATTAATCCCTTTTGCCGCGTGCGCGACGGCGCACGCTTAGCGTGGAGCACCTGATGAATATTTTGATTATCGGCAACGGTGGGCGTGAACACGCACTTGCCTGGAAAGCCGCTCAGTCACCCTTAGCAGATAAAGTCTATGTTGCACCGGGTAACGCCGGTACCGCTCTGGAAAGCAATTTGGAGAACGTCGCGATCTCCGCTACCGATATCCCGACCCTGCTTGCCTTTGCCCAGAGCCACGATATCGGTCTCACCATTGTCGGGCCGGAAGCACCGCTGGTGATTGGCGTGGTTGATGCTTTCCAAGCCGCCGGTCTGAAAATCTTTGGACCGTCCCAAGCTGCAGCACAATTAGAAGGCTCCAAAGCCTTCACCAAAGATTTTCTGGCCCGCCATAATATCCCAAGCGCCGAGTACCAGAACTTTACCGAGGTTGAGCCAGCGCTAGCCTACATACGCAGCAAAGGTGCCCCTATCGTCATCAAGGCCGATGGCCTGGCTGCTGGCAAAGGCGTGATCGTTGCCATGACGCTGCAGGAAGCAGAGGACGCGGTACAGGACATGCTCGCCGGGAACGCATTTGGCGATGCGGGCCACCGCATCGTGGTCGAAGAGTTCCTCGACGGTGAAGAGGCCAGCTTTATCGTGATGGTCGACGGTGAGAACGTGGTGCCTATGGCTACCAGCCAAGATCATAAGCGCGTCGGCGACGGCGATACTGGCCCCAATACCGGTGGTATGGGGGCCTACTCCCCGGCACCTGTCGTCACTGATGAGATCCACCAGCGCGCCATGGACCAGGTTATTTGGCCAACCGTACGCGGCATGGCAGCGGAAGGCAATACCTACGTTGGCTTCCTGTATGCGGGTCTGATGATCTCTGCCGACGGTCAGCCTAAGGTAATTGAATTCAACTGCCGCTTTGGCGATCCAGAAACCCAACCGATTATGTTGCGTCTGCGTTCCGATCTGGTTGAGCTGTGTCTGGCCGGTGCGGAAGGCAAGCTGGATGAGAAAACGTCTGAATGGGACGAACGCCCTGCGCTAGGCGTAGTGCTGGCCGCCGGTGGTTACCCAGGTGATTACAACAATGGTGATGTTATTCAAGGTCTGCCGCAACAGGAAAGCGCCGACGGTAAGGTGTTCCATGCAGGTACTCGCATGCAGGACAATGACGTGGTGACCAGTGGTGGGCGTGTACTGTGCGTAACCGCACTCGGTGAAACGGTAGCGCAAGCACAACAACGTGCTTATCAGCTGGCGGAGGGTATTCAGTGGCCGGGCAGTTTCTGCCGTAAAGACATTGGCTATCGCGCGATTGCACGCGGCAAATGATCTGAACGCTGAAAATCTCTTGGGCTCCGCAATGCGGGGCCTTTTTTATAGCTGGTCTTCTTTCGGTTCCCAACGACAAAAATCATCGTTTGCCACCAGCAACAACTCACTCCCTTCCGGCGCTTCCAACCAAGCTATATTCACCGGCTGACTGCTGTTGCTGGCACGTCGCGCAATCCATGCTTCGGCACTGCCATCGAGCCCCGGTTTTAGCGTTTGTCCATCGCACGTTTGTACTACGCCCTGCTGCCAATGCCCCTGCAGCAGTTTCACCTTACCGGCGCGCAGCGCATTGCTGACTTCAAGCACTCGTCGCGCCTGATACTGATACAACGCGATTTCGTCTGTGGTCAGTGGTTCACGCCGCGTGGCCAGTTGGCGCTGCATAAAGCTCACGCTACCGTCATCGGCAAAGCGCAATTGGATAGAGTCGCGATCGCCATCAGCGTCGGTACGCTTAATCTGGCGCAGCGTGCCATTTTGATATTCGTAAAGCGTGGTGACTGTACCCGGGCCACGATAAGGGCTATAGACGCTCATCAACACCACTGGGCGATGCTGATCGTCGTCTTTACGCCACAGCCGGACAACACCCTGATCGGCAACATAACCGCTGGCACTAAAGGCAGGAAGATCGGAATGACTGCTGCAGGCGCTCAGGCCACCGGCAATGCCAATGACCATAAGCGCCTGTCGGATAAACAAAAGGGGCGCGATTGCCCCCCTGTTTAATCTTTTCACGAACACGCAGTATTACTTAACTGCGTCTTTCAGTGCTTTACCAGAAACGAACGCAGGCACGTTAGCAGCTGCGATTTTGATTTCTTTACCAGTCTGCGGGTTACGACCAGTGCGCTCGTTGCGGTGGTTTACCTTGAAAGTACCGAAACCAACCAATTGTACTGCATCACCTTCTTTCAGAGACTCAGTAATAGCAGCCAGGGTAGATTCCAGAGCCAGCTTAGCTTGTGCTTTGGAAAGGTCAGCCTTGTCCGCGATTACATCAATCAGTTGAGTCTTGTTCATAAGTTATCCTTACAGTGTGTTTATCGTTTGCAAAGCATCGAGTGCGACGGATATGCCGATGGACAGCACTCCCTGCATACACGCACCGATAGCCACTTTTTTTACGCCCCCCAAATGTAGACCAGACAGGGTGCGGATGTGAAGCCTTAAGGCATGACAAATCAGGCGTTAAATCACGTTTTCTTGCCTTATTGCGTTAAATTTATCCCGATATTACTTACCGCCGCCTCTCGCAGGTCAGAACGCAACCCTTTGATCAGCTCTATATCACGCTCTTCACAGTCAGCCAACAGGCGGAAAATTTCCCATTGGATGTCCCATTCTTCCTCTACCGCAGGCAAAACCTTGAGCTCATCGTCGGTCATTTCTTTACCGGCTTGAGTCATTTCCAGCATCGCCACAGTGCGAATTGACGTTTCACTGATGGCGATGGCGTGCTCTAGCGTCTCCCCGCTGAGTCGCGAATGGATCAGTTCCCCTAATGCAATACAGGCGTCAATCGCCGGGTAAACACCGTAAAGATCGTAATCTTCTGCCGAAGGGATCGCCTCTTCCAACTTCTCCAGTTGGTTGTCAAAGTTGACCTTGGCGTCCTTGACCACCAGCGTTTCCCACACCAAATCCAGAATGCGACGGTAAATCGCCGGATCGCCGAACTCGGTTTGCAGGCAGAACATCTGGTAATTCGGGTACATACGCTCGCACAAACTGGCCATAAAGGTCAAATGTTGCCAGCTTTCAAGTTTTTCCAGACGTAAATGAATCGGGTTACGTAGCATTATTCACTCTCTTACGCGTTATCTGCGCCGCAGTGTAACCGAAATCGGTCATTGCGGCATCTCTGGATGCTGCTGCAACCAGCGCTGGAAGGCCGGTCGGCGCGAGGCGATGGCATCGGCCCAGCGAGTGGGTTCCGGCAAACGGTAACCGGCCATACAACGTTGAACCCAGTCTAGTGCAGTGTCGGCCCCAACGCGGTGGCCAGTGGAAATAAACAGCGGGTTACAGCGTGCTTTACTACGCCACACCCAACCAAGCTGCTCACCGTTGTCCTCCAGCGGTGCCAACGCTCCGGCTGCGGCATCCAAGGGAGCAAATTTACCGCACAGGCGCTTTTTAGCGACACCGATGGTCGGCACGTTGACCAACAGGCCAAAATGGCTGGCAACACCCAAACGGCGCGGGTGCGAGATCCCATGGCCGTCGACAAAAACCAGGTCTGGCTTCTGATGCAATTGCTCCCAGGCGGCAAGCAACGCGGGATATTCACGGAACGATAAAAAACCGGGGATATAAGGCAGGGTGGTAGCCACACGGGCCACTTGGTATTCAACCAGCTTCAGTGACGGATAGCGCAGGATGGCGATAGCTGCACGAGTCACCGCCCCCTCCTGCTCAAAGCCCACGTCGGCCCCGGCGACAAAGGCCGGAGGGTCGACCAAAAAATCATCCTGGCGAATGACTTCGGAGGCGCGCAGCAGTTGCTCTGCACGCAGGGTTTGAGTATCAATCACGTCAGTTCCTTAACGATGGTATTTCCCTGATTGCGCGTGGACTGCTTCAATGAACGCACCGGCGTTTTCCGGTGGCACGTCCAAGTGAATACCGTGGCCTAAATTGAACACATGTCCTTCACCCTGGCCAAAGCCCGCCAAAATAGTTTCCACTTCCTGACCGATACGCTCAGGCGACGCATACAGCATGGAAGGATCCATATTGCCCTGCAGTGCTACTTTATCCCCTACGCGGCGGCGTGCATCAGCGATGTCTGTCGTCCAGTCAAGGCCCAAGGCATCACAACCCGTGGCCGCCATGGCTTCCAACCACTGACCACCGCCTTTGGTGAACAACGTGACAGGTACGCGCCGGCCGTCATTTTCACGCAGCAAGCCGTCGACAATTTTATGCATGTAGTGCAGCGAGAACTCACGGTAATCACGCCCCGTCAGCACCCCGCCCCAGGTATCGAATACCATCACAGACTGTGCACCGGCTTTAATTTGGGCATTGAGATACAAAATGACACTGTCCGCCAGCTTATCCAGCAGCAAATGTAACGTGGCTGGCTCGGCGTACATCATCTTTTTCAGTTTGGTAAAGGCCTTACTGCTACCGCCTTCCACCATATACGTTGCCAGCGTCCACGGGCTGCCAGAGAAGCCAATCAGCGGTACTTCACCTTTCAACTCACGACGGATAGTGCGCACTGCGTTCATGACATAACCCAACTCCACTTCCGGATCGAACGCAGGCAGTTTATCCACATCAGCACGGCAGGTAATCGGCGAGGAAAAACGTGGGCCTTCGCCGGTTTCAAAATACAAACCGAGCCCCATAGCGTCGGGAATGGTGAGGATGTCGGAGAACAGAATGGCAGCATCCAGTGGAAAACGGCGCAGTGGCTGCAGCGTAACCTCACAGGCCAGTTCCGCATTCTTGCACAGCGACATGAAATCACCGGCCTGAGCACGGGTGGCCTTGTACTCCGGCAAATAACGACCGGCCTGACGCATCATCCATACAGGGGTCACATCCACCGGCTGACGTAGCAGTGCGCGCAGGTAACGATCGTTCTTCAACTCATTCATTATGGGGCTCCCTTATTCATCTGCCGGTATTGTAGCGATTTATTGCTCACGGCATAAGGCTACGGTGTCCTCTATCAGACGGCGCGCCACGGTACCGGGCGGTGGCAACAGTGGCAACTGATCGTAGCGGTACCAGCCGGCATTCAACAGTTCTTTGGGATCGTGACGGAGCTCACCCCGGTGGTAATCGGCCATAAAGGCCATCATCAGCGAATGCGGGAACGGCCAGGGTTGCGAAGTGACATAACGCAGGTTTTTGATTTCAATATTACTTTCCTCCATGACCTCACGGGCTGCCGCCTGCTCGAGCGTTTCGCCAACCTCAACAAAGCCCGCCAGTACGGTATGAATACCACCGCGATGCCGCACGTGTTGTGCCAACAAGATCTCATCATCGCGCCGAATGGCAACAATCACGCAAGGGGCTATCTGCGGGTAGTAACGCTCCCGGCAATGGTTGCACAGGCAGGCGCTTTCGGTACGGCTGAGGTGCATCTCATGGCCGCAGTAACCGCAGTAACGATGAGAACGGTAAAAATCGGCCAGTTGCACGCCGCGCCCTGCGAGTTGAAACAACCCGCGATCGAGTTCAAGCAGTTGGCGTACCGAGCCCATTTCCTGCGGCATTGCATGCCGTACCAACCAGACCGGCAGCCCTTCCCATTCGCCAATAGCGCGTGCCATTCGCCCTTGCAGGGAGAATGATGCCGCAGAACCGCACGGCAGTTCACCGTTCGGTAACCAAAGTTTGCTTTCATGGCTGACGATCCACCAGCCATTTTCATTACCTGTTAATGCAAGTTCCATATCGTTGTTGCACAACCTCAGCTTCACTGGCACTCTACAAATCGGCCTTGTTACATTTTAATAACTTACTGTTACGTTTTATTACTTACGGAGTCAAACATGCTCAACCGTTTGGAAAGCCTGACTCAGCGCGTTGGTGGTAGTAATGAATTAGTTGATCAATGGCTTCAGGCTCGCAAGCAATTGCTGGTCGCCTATTGCACCCTCGTGGGCATCAAACCGAATAAAGAAAAGCATACGCCGCTGAATGAAAAAGCGCTGGAGAACTTTTGCCATAATCTGGTGGATTATCTCTCTGCCGGTCATTTCCATATCTATGACAGAATTATCAAACAAGTGGAAGGCGCATCCAGTCCCAAAATGTCTCTGGCAGTTAACATCTACCCCAAGCTCTGGGCCAATACAGAGCAGATCATGGCCTTCCACGATCGCTATACCGAAGTAGATATTGATCAGGATGTGTGTCTGGAATTCCATCAGGCGTTGTCAAATATCGGTGAAACGCTGGCAGCACGTTTTACCCTGGAAGATAAGTTGATCCAATTGGCAGCTGAAGCCTGGCAACAAGCCCTGACGGACGCCCCCTTGGATCAGACCCGTTAAAATTTTGTAGTGTTTTTTATTATCCCTCCTATACTGGGGGCATCTTGTCGGAGTGCCTAGCGCCTGATTTGTTCATCAAATTGGCCAGGCTGAGACCGTTAATTCGGGATCCGCGGAACCTGATCGGGTTAATACCCGCGAAGGGAACAAGAGTAATCTATCGCCATAGGCAGGTGCCCCAATTTGGGACAATCCCGTCCTGCTGGCCAGCATCATTACTCCCTCCGAGCTCCAGACAAGCAACTTTCCCAACCCAACACACTGGTAGGAACTTGCTATGTCTAACGTTAAGAAACCTCGTGCCCGTAAAGAGCAACGCGAAGAAGCCCAGCAGTTTATTGAGACTCTTCAGGGCGTTTCATTTCCCAACTCACGCCGTATTTATTTGCAGGGCTCACGTAGCGACCTGCAGGTACCGATGCGTGAAATTCAACTTAGCCCGACGCTGATTGGTGGCGACAAAGATAACCCACAGTACGAACAGAACGAGGCTATCCCGGTGTATGACACCGCCGGCCCTTACGGCGATCCGCTGTCAGAACTCAACGTGCATAGCGGCCTGACAAAGCTGCGCGCGGAATGGATCGCCGAACGTGGCGATACCGAAACCCTCAACAACGTGAGTTCAGGGTTTACCCAGCAGCGTTTGGCGGATGAGGGTCTGGATCACCTGCGTTTTGAACATCTCCCGCAGCCACGCAAGGCGCAACCCGGCAAATGCGTCACCCAGTTGCACTACGCACGTGCTGGCACCGTCACACCAGAAATGGAATTTATCGCCATCCGCGAAAATATGGGCCGTGAACGTATCCGCGGCGAAGTATTACGCCACCAGCACCCGGGGCAAAGCTGGGGCGCCAACCTGCCGGAAAACATCACACCGGAATTTGTCCGGCAAGAGGTCGCTGCAGGTCGTGCCATCATCCCTGCCAATATTAACCACCCTGAATCCGAACCGATGATCATCGGCCGCAACTTCCTGGTGAAGGTCAACGCCAATATCGGGAATTCAGCCGTAACTTCTTCGATCGAGGAAGAAGTCGAGAAACTGGTGTGGTCCACCCGCTGGGGTGCGGACACCGTGATGGATTTATCCACCGGTCGATATATCCACGAAACGCGCGAATGGATTTTACGTAATAGTCCGGTACCGATCGGCACAGTGCCTATTTACCAGGCTTTGGAGAAGGTCAACGGGGTCGCGGAAAACCTGACCTGGGAAATGTTCCGCGATACGCTGCTGGAACAAGCGGAACAAGGCGTCGACTACTTCACCATCCATGCGGGTGTACTGCTGCGCTACGTCCCCATGACCGCGAAACGCCTGACCGGTATTGTCTCCCGTGGTGGTTCGATCATGGCCAAGTGGTGCCTGTCCCATCATCAGGAAAACTTCCTGTATCAGCACTTCCGCGAAATCTGTGAAATCTGCGCCGCCTATGACGTCTCACTGTCACTCGGTGACGGGCTACGCCCAGGCTCAATTCAGGATGCCAACGACGAGGCTCAGTTCGCCGAACTGCACACCTTGGGTGAACTGACCAAAATTGCCTGGGAATATGACGTGCAGGTAATGATCGAAGGCCCAGGCCACGTGCCGATGCAGATGATCCGCCGCAACATGACCGAAGAGTTGGAGCACTGCCACGAAGCGCCGTTCTACACCCTCGGTCCGCTGACCACCGACATCGCACCAGGTTATGACCATTTCACCTCCGGTATCGGGGCCGCCATGATTGGCTGGTTCGGCTGCGCTATGCTCTGCTATGTCACGCCGAAGGAACACCTCGGCCTGCCGAACAAAGAAGACGTCAAACAGGGCCTGATCACCTATAAGATTGCTGCCCACGCGGCGGATCTGGCCAAAGGCCACCCCGGCGCACAGATCCGCGATAACGCCATGTCAAAAGCACGCTTCGAATTCCGCTGGGAAGATCAATTCAATCTCGCACTCGATCCGGCCACCGCACGTGCTTATCACGATGAAACGCTGCCGCAGGAATCCGGCAAAATTGCCCATTTCTGTTCCATGTGCGGGCCGAAATTCTGCTCGATGAAAATCTCGCAGGAAGTTCGCGACTATGCCGCAGCCCAGGAAGCCACCAAACCGGTGGAGGTGCAGATAATCGGGATGGAAAAAATGTCAGCCGAGTTCCGATCACGCGGCAGCGAGCTCTACCACAGCGCCGGTAACCTGCAGGAGGAACTGAGCAATGACTGATATCAACACACCTTTCCCCGCTACACCGCACAAGTTGGGGCTATACCCGGTCGTCGACAGCGTTGAATGGATTGCCCGCCTATTAGAAGCAGGCGTCACCACGATTCAACTGCGCATTAAGGATCTGCCGGAAGAGCAAGTCGAAGAGGATATTGCCGCAGCCATTGCCCTCGGTAAAGGGTATAACGCCCGGCTGTTCATCAATGACTACTGGCAGTTGGCGATTAAACACGGTGCCTATGGCGTACATCTCGGTCAGGAAGACCTGGATACCACCGATCTGGCGGCTATTCACCGTGCCGGATTGCGTTTGGGCGTTTCCACCCACGACGATGCCGAGCTGGCCCGCGCCATTGCGGTAAAGCCGTCTTATATTGCGCTGGGGCATATTTTCCCGACGCAAACCAAAGATATGCCTTCCGCACCCCAGGGGTTAGTCGAACTGAGACGCCATATCTCCGGGTTGAATGATTACCCGACGGTAGCGATCGGCGGGATCAGCATTGATCGCGTAGCCGCCGTACTCGATTGTGGCGTTGGCAGCGTGGCCGTCGTCAGCGCAATTACCCAGGCCGCAGACTGGCGAGCAGCCACCTCAGAATTGCTGCAACTGATCGAAGGCAAGGAGTAATGCCATGTTGAACGATCAAGAGTTCCTGCGCTACAGCCGTCAATTGCTGCTGGAGGATATCGGCCCAGAAGGCCAGGAGAAGCTAAAACGTTCGACGGTGCTGATTGTCGGATTAGGAGGCTTAGGCTCCCCCGCCTCACTCTATTTAGCCGCCGCCGGTGTGGGTACCTTGTTGTTAGCAGATGACGATCAGTTGCACATCACCAATCTGCAACGTCAAATTCTGTATCGCAGCACCGATGTTTCAAAAAGCAAAGCCTGCCTGGCGCAACGTCAGCTACAGGCATTAAACCCGATGATAGAAACCCTCGCGATGGAACAGCGTCTGCAGGGCGAAGCATTGAAGCATGCCGTAGAACGCGCTGATTTGATTTTGGATTGCAGCGATAACATGGAAACTCGCCATGCGGTGAATGCCGCCTGCATCAAGGCCGGTAAACCGCTGATCAGCGGGAGTGCCGTGGGGTTCAGCGGCCAGTTGTTGGTTATTGAGCCGCCCTATGCCCACGGCTGCTACGCCTGCTTGTATCCGGAACACACCGAACCCCAGCGCAACTGCCGCACCGCGGGTGTACTCGGTCCGGTGGTCGGCGTCATGGGTACGCTGCAAGCCCTGGAAGCGATAAAAATGTTGGCGGGAATGCCTTCCGCCATCAGCGGCAAACTGCGGCTCTTCGACGGAAAACAACAAAGCTGGAGCACACTGCAACTCAGCCATGCCAGCACCTGTGCGGCATGCGGAGGGGCAGCATGAAGATCCGGCTTAATGACCAGCCGTTAGAATTAGCGCAGCCACTGAGCGTCGACGCACTGCTCAAGCAGTTGGAACGCCACCAGCCGGGCACCGCGCTGGCTATCAACCAAACCATCATCCCGCGTGCCGACTGGGTCAACCACCTGGTGCAGGACGGTGATGACATCTTGCTGTTTCAAGCTATCGCGGGAGGCTGACATGTTGAAAATCGCCGATACCACTTTTACTTCACGCCTGTTCACCGGCACCGGAAAGTTCGCCACCCCTGCGCTGATGTTGGACGCCTTACAGGCCTCTGGTTCCCAGTTAGTGACCATGGCCATGAAGCGCGTTGACCTACGCGGCGGCAACGACGCCATTCTGGCGCCGCTGCAGCAACTGGGGGTTCGCCTGCTGCCGAATACCTCCGGCGCAAAAACGGCCGCCGAGGCGGTGTTCGCCGCCCGACTGGCACGTGAAGCCCTTGGCACACATTGGGTAAAGTTGGAAATTCACCCCGATGTGAAATACCTGCTGCCGGATCCGATTGAGACCCTGAAGGCGGCGGAAACGCTGGTGAAAGACGGCTTTGTCGTTCTGCCCTACTGCGGCGCCGATCCGGTGTTATGCAAACGTCTCGAAGAGGCCGGTTGCGCGGCAGTCATGCCACTCGGTGCGCCGATTGGTTCTAACCGGGGGCTGAGAACCCGTGATTTCCTGGAGATCATTATCGAACAAGCAAAGGTGCCGGTAGTGATCGACGCCGGTATCGGTGCGCCAAGCCATGCGTTAGAAGCCATGGAGCTGGGTGCCGATGCCGTGCTGGTCAATACCGCTATCGCCGTAGCACGCGATCCGGTACAAATGGCTCGGGCATTCCGTCTGGCGCTGGAAGCCGGTGAATTGGCACGTCTTGCCGGACTCGGCAGCAGCCAGCGCAATGCGGTAGCTTCCAGCCCATTGACTGCTTTTCTCAGTCAGACTGGGGTGGCATTGTGATGACCAATGACTTCAGTCACCGCTGGCAGCAGTTGGATTGGGACGACATCACCTTACGCATCCACAGTAAAACCGCACGCGACGTGGAACATGCGCTGAATGCGGACAGACTGACACGCGAAGATTTTATGGCGCTGATCTCCCCCGCTGCCGCAGCGTATCTGGAACCGCTGGCGCAACGCGCACAACAGTTGACCCGCCAACGCTTTGGCAACGTGGTCAGCTTCTATGTGCCACTTTACTTGTCCAACCTGTGCGCCAATGACTGTACCTACTGTGGTTTTTCGATGAGCAATCGCATCAAACGTAAAACGTTAGATGCTGCGGAAATAGAACGTGAATGTTTGGCCATCAAAGCACTGGGTTTTGAGCATTTACTGTTGGTCACCGGCGAACACCAGACCAAAGTTGGCATGGACTATTTCCGGCAACATATTCCGGCGATCCGCCGCCATTTCAGCTCGCTGATGATGGAGGTGCAGCCGTTGGAACAGGAAGAGTATGCCGAGTTGAAAGCTCTGGGGCTGGATGGCGTCTTGGTTTACCAGGAAACCTACCATCCCGCGACCTACCTGCAGCATCATCTGCGCGGCCAGAAGCAGGACTTTCATTGGCGCTTGGCCACGCCGGATCGCTTGGGCCGAGCCGGGATCGACAAGATCGGCCTGGGTGCTCTGATCGGGCTGTCCAACAGTTGGCGTACCGACTGCTATATGTTGGCTGAGCACCTGTTCTACCTGCAACAAACCTACTGGCAGAGTCGTTACTCCATTTCATTTCCACGCCTACGCCCCTGTGCCGGGGGTATCGAACCGGCATCAATCATGAGCGAACCGCAGTTGGTACAGTTGATCTGCGCCTTTCGCCTATTCGCTCCTGATGTAGAGCTGTCCTTGTCGACGCGTGAGTCACCGTTCTTCCGTGATCATATGATCCCGGTAGCAATCAACAGCGTTAGCGCAGGATCCAAGACCCAGCCCGGTGGTTATGCTGACGACGTCGCGCCTGAATTGGAACAGTTTGAACCTCATGATGGACGTACACCGCAACAGGTGGCACAAGCCATCAGCGATGCCGGTTTACAACCCGTGTGGAAAGACTGGGACGGATATTTGGGGCGAAGCCCGCAATAATCAGCAACCCTTGCAGCACCGCCTGAAAAGGGGTGGAAACGCCGCGCAGATGCCGCCAATGCGTCTGGTACAGGAAATGGGTCTCGCTATAGTGGCGATGCTGGCCGCCAAACCCGGCGCCAGCCGGAGCCCTCATATTCTCAACGGCTCCGCCTTACTCCTCCCCCGGATCACGTCGGGTACTTTCCCGCGTGACTCCGGGGCCCTCTACATGTTAACTCCAGGATTCTTCACTCAGAACAACGCACCGGCATGTTGTAAAAGCAAAAAAAAACCGCCCCCTAAGGAGCGGTTTATCTGGCAAGGGCCCGGCAAGCCGGGACCACGGTATTCAACGATTAATCGTTGTTGCCGCCCAGGCCTGCGTTCAGCAGTTCAGCCAGGTTAGCCGTTGCTTCTTCCGCGCTGACCTGCGGAACAACTGGTGCTTCACCCTGTGCTTTACGGCGCATACGGTCCTGGTGATAAGCGTAACCGGTACCGGCTGGAATCAGACGGCCCACGATAACGTTCTCTTTCAGGCCACGCAGTTCATCACGCTTACCGGCAACTGCCGCTTCGGTCAGAACGCGCGTCGTTTCCTGGAACGATGCTGCGGAGATGAAGGACTCGGTCGCCAAGGAAGCCTTGGTGATACCCAGCAGATCGCGTGAGAAGGTTGCCTCGATCTTGCCTTCAGCAGCAAGCTGACGGTTGGCAATCTTAACGCGTGACACTTCAGCCTGCTCGCCTTCCAGGAACTCGGTGCTACCCGCGCTGACGATGGTACCTTTACGCAGCATCTGACGAACGATAACTTCAATGTGTTTATCGTTAATCTTAACGCCTTGCAGACGGTAAACTTCCTGCACTTCGTTGGTGATGTAGCGGGTAACCGCATGCACACCACGTAGACGCAGAATGTCGTGCGGAGACTCTGGGCCGTCAGAAACAACGTCGCCACGCTCCACAACTTCGCCTTCAAACACGTTGAGCTGACGCCATTTTGGAATCATCTCTTCGTAAGCGTCGCTGCCGTCCAGCGGGGAGATTACCAGGCGACGTTTGCCTTTGGTCTCTTTACCGAACGAGATAATCCCGCTGATTTCAGCCAAGATTGCCGGTTCTTTCGGACGACGTGCTTCGAACAGATCCGCAACGCGTGGCAGACCACCGGTAATATCCTTGGTACCGCCGGATTCCTGAGGAATACGCGCCAAGGTATCACCCGCACCGATCTGAATGCCGTCTTCCAGCTGCACAATCGCTTTACCTGGCAGGAAGTATTGAGCAGGCATATCAGTACCTGGAATCAATACGTCGTCGCCTTTGGCATCAACGATTTTCAGTGCCGGACGCAGGTCTTTACCGCTACCGGTACGCTCTGCGCTGTCCAATACAACCAGAGAAGACAAACCGGTCAGTTCGTCGGTCTGGCGTGTAATGGTCTGGCCGTCAACCATATCAGCGAAGCGGATGAAACCACTCACTTCGGTGATAACTGGCATGGTGTGCGGATCCCAGTTAGCAACGGTTTCGCCGCCGTTAACTTCTGCACCGTCACCTTTGCCCATGACAGAACCGTAAGGCACTTTGTAGCTTTCTTTAGTACGGCCGAATTCGTCGATCAGCTTCAGTTCGGTGTTACGAGAGGTAATCACCAGCTTGCCTGCGGCGTTCATAACGAACTTCACATTGCTCAGCTTCAGCGTACCCTTGTTTTTCACCTGGATGCTGGATTCAGCAGCCGCACGAGATGCCGCACCACCGATGTGGAACGTACGCATCGTCAGCTGTGTACCCGGCTCACCGATTGACTGTGCCGCGATAACGCCGATAGCTTCGCCTTTGTTGATGATGTGACCACGTGCCAGGTCGCGACCGTAGCAGTTTGCACACACACCAAAGTCGGTTTCACAGCTAACTACGGAACGGACTTTAACGCTGTCGACAGAGTTCTCTTCCAACAGGTCACACGTCTTCTCGTTCAGCAGGGTGTTGCGTGGTACGAGGATGTCAGCCGTACCCGGCTTGATGACATCCTCTGCAGTCACACGACCCAGAACGCGTTCGCGCAGTGGCTCTTTAACGTCACCACCTTCGATAACCGGAGTCATCATGATGCCGTTGTGAGTCCCACAGTCGTCTTCGGTTACAACCAGATCCTGCGCCACGTCAACCAGACGACGGGTCAGATAACCGGAGTTAGCCGTTTTCAATGCGGTATCCGCCAGACCTTTACGAGCACCGTGCGTGGAGATGAAGTACTGGAGTACGTTCAGACCTTCACGGAAGTTCGCAGTGATTGGCGTTTCAATGATGGAACCATCTGGCTTAGCCATCAGGCCACGCATACCGGCCAGCTGACGAATCTGTGCTGCAGAACCACGCGCACCGGAGTCGGCCATCATAAAGATGCTGTTGAAGGAAACTTGTTGTTCCACTTCGCCGTCACGGTTAACCACGTCTTCTACCGACAGGTTTTCCATCATCGCTTTAGCAACACGTTCGTTTGCCGCAGCCCAGATATCGATCACTTTGTTGTAGCGTTCGCCGGCAGTTACCAAACCAGACTGGAACTGCTCCTGGATTTCAGCAACTTCGGTTTCTGCTTCTTCGATGATCTCCGCTTTCTTAGCCGGGATAACCATGTCATCGATACCTACGGAAGCACCTGAACGGGCTGCGTAAGCAAAACCGGTGTACATGATCTGGTCAGCAAAGATAACGGTCGGCTTTAGGCCCAGGATGCGGTAACAGGTGTTCAGCATCTTGGAGATAGCTTTCTTGCCCAAAGGCTGGTTAACGATCGAATACGGCAGACCGCGCGGTACGATCATCCACAGGATGGCGCGACCTACGGTAGTGTCGATGATCGAAGTCTGGTGTACAGTCTCGCCTTCGGTGTTTTTGATCTCTTCGGTGATACGCACTTTGACACGCGCATGCAGAGAAGCCAGACCGGCGCGATAAATACGCTCCGCTTCTTTCGGGCCGCTCAACACCATGCCTTCGCCTTTGGCGTTAACACAGTCACGGGTCATGTAGTACAGACCCAATACAACGTCCTGAGAAGGAACGATGATTGGCTCGCCGTTCGCAGGTGACAGGATGTTGTTGGTAGACATCATCAACGCACGCGCTTCCAGCTGAGCTTCCAGCGTCAAGGGTACGTGAACAGCCATTTGGTCACCATCGAAGTCGGCGTTATATGCCGCACAAACCAGCGGGTGCAGCTGGATTGCCTTGCCTTCGATCAGAACCGGTTCAAACGCCTGGATACCCAAACGGTGCAGAGTTGGTGCACGGTTCAGCAGTACCGGGTGTTCGCGGATAACTTCGTCCAGGATGTCCCAAACGACAGCTTCTTCGCGCTCAACCATTTTCTTGGCGGCTTTGATGGTGGTGGCCAGGCCACGCAGCTCCAACTTGCCGTAGATGAACGGTTTGAACAGCTCAAGTGCCATTTTCTTAGGCAGACCGCACTGATGCAGACGCAGGTATGGACCTACGGTGATAACAGAACGACCAGAGTAGTCAACACGTTTACCCAACAGGTTCTGACGGAAACGACCCTGCTTACCTTTGATCATATCGGCCAAAGATTTCAGAGGACGCTTGTTAGAACCGGTGATAGCACGACCGCGACGGCCGTTATCCAGCAGGGCATCTACCGCTTCTTGCAGCATACGCTTTTCGTTGCGCACGATGATATCAGGCGCAGCCAGATCCAGCAGGCGTTTCAGACGGTTGTTACGGTTGATCACGCGGCGATACAGATCGTTCAGATCTGAAGTCGCGAAACGGCCACCATCCAACGGAACCAGCGGACGCAGATCCGGCGGCAGTACCGGCAGCACGGTCAGGATCATCCACTCTGGCTTGTTGCCAGACTGTACGAACGCTTCCAGCAGCTTGATACGCTTGGTCAGCTTCTTACGCTTGGTTTCGGAGTTGGTTTCGTTCAGCTCTTCACGCAGCTGCTCGCACTCAGCTTCCAGATCCATGTTTTTCAACAGGGCCTGAATAGCTTCCGCACCCATCTTGGCGTCGAATTCGTCACCAAACTCTTCCAACGCGTCCAGATACTGCTCTTCAGTCAGGATCTGACGACGCTCGAGGTTGGTCATACCGCCTTCAACAACCACATAGGATTCGAAGTACAGTACACGTTCGATGTCACGCAGCGGCATATCCAGCAGCAAACCGATGCGAGATGGCAGCGATTTCAGGAACCAGATGTGCGCAGTCGGTGAAGCCAGTTCGATGTGGCCCATGCGCTCACGACGCACTTTGGTCTGGGTCACTTCAACGCCGCACTTCTCACAAATCACGCCGCGGTGTTTTAAGCGCTTGTACTTACCGCACAGGCACTCGTAGTCTTTTACCGGCCCAAAGATACGGGCACAGAAAAGGCCGTCACGTTCTGGTTTGAACGTACGGTAGTTAATGGTTTCCGGCTTCTTAACTTCACCGAACGACCACGAACGGATCATGTCTGGCGATGCCAGAGCAATCTTGATCGCATCAAACTCTTCGGTCTTAGTTTGCGCTTTCAGAAACTTCAATAAGTCTTTCACGGATTGGCTCCTGTCGGAGTTAAACCTGTTGGGTACCCACAACTGCAGTAGGTACCCGTGTGACCTGAACAACCACCCTCAGGCTCCCTAAGGCCGGGAGCCTGAGCCGGAACACGATTACTCGTCTTCCAGTTCGATGTTGATACCGAGCGAGCGGATTTCTTTCAACAGTACGTTGAAGGACTCCGGCATGCCAGGTTCCATGCGGTGATCGCCATCCACGATGTTTTTGTACATCTTGGTACGGCCGTTAACGTCATCCGACTTAACGGTAAGCATTTCCTGCAGGGTATAAGCTGCGCCGTATGCTTCCAGTGCCCACACTTCCATCTCACCGAAGCGTTGACCACCGAACTGCGCCTTACCACCCAGCGGTTGCTGAGTAACCAAGCTGTAAGAACCGGTTGAACGGGCGTGCATTTTATCGTCAACCAAGTGGTTCAGTTTCAGCATGTACATATAGCCAACAGTAACCTGGCGCTCGAATTGCTCACCGGTACGGCCATCGAACAGCGTAATCTGACCCGAGGTTGGGATCCCGCCCATTTCCAGCAGTTGCTTGATTTCAGTCTCTTTCGCACCATCAAACACCGGCGTTGCGATTGGCATACCTTTTTTCAGGTTCTCTGCCAGACGCAGTACTTCGTCGTCGGTGAAGGTGTTCAGGTCAACTTTCTGGCAGACATCGTCACCCAGATCGTAAGCCTTTTGAATGAACTCACGCAGCTTAGCCACTTCCTGATGCTGCTTCAGCATTTGGTTGATCTTCTCACCAATACCTTTAGCAGCCATACCCAGGTGGGTTTCCAGGATCTGACCGATGTTCATACGTGATGGTACGCCCAGCGGGTTCAGTACGATGTCAACCGGCGTGCCGTTTTCATCGTAAGGCATATCCTCGATCGGGTTGATCTTGGAGATAACACCCTTGTTACCGTGGCGGCCTGCCATCTTGTCACCCGGTTGGATCTGACGTTTAACGGCCAGATAAACCTTAACGATTTTCAGCACGCCTGGTGCCAGATCATCGCCCTGGGTGATCTTACGACGCTTGGCGTCCAGCTTCTTCTCGAAGTCGGATTTCAGCTCGTCGTACTGCTCTGCCAACTGTTCCAGCTGGTTTTGCTTCTCTTCGTCGGTCAGGCCCAGTTCCAGCCAGCGATCGCGTGGCAGCTTGCTCAGCTTTTCAGCTTCAACGCCACCGGCAACCAGCACTGCATGGATACGCGTAAACAGACCAGCTTCCAGGATTTGCAGTTCTTCAGTCAGGTCTTTTTTCGCCTGCTTCAACTGCATCTCTTCGATTTCCAACGCACGCTTGTCTTTTTCCACACCATCGCGGGTGAAGACCTGCACGTCGATAATCGTACCGGAGACGCCGTTTGGTACACGCAGAGAGGAATCTTTAACGTCAGATGCCTTCTCACCGAAGATCGCACGCAGCAGCTTCTCTTCTGGCGTCAGCTGGGTTTCACCTTTTGGCGTTACCTTACCAACCAGAATGTCACCACCGGTCACTTCAGCACCGATATACACGATACCGGATTCATCCAGTTTGGAGAGCGCAGCTTCACCCACGTTAGGGATGTCAGCAGTGATCTCTTCAGGCCCCAACTTGGTGTCGCGAGACACACACGCCAGTTCCTGAATGTGGATGGTAGTGAAGCGATCTTCCTGAACCACACGCTCGGACACCAAGATGGAGTCTTCGAAGTTGTAGCCGTTCCACGGCATGAACGCCACGCGCATGTTCTGGCCCAGTGCCAGTTCACCCAGATCGGTGGACGGGCCATCTGCCAGCACGTCGCCGCGCTCGATTGGCTCACCCAGGTTCACACACGGCATCTGGTTGATGCAGGTGTTCTGGTTAGAACGGGTGTACTTGGTCAGGTTATAAATATCGATACCTGCTTCGCCCGCGTGCATCTCGTCTTCGTTAACTTTGATAACGATACGGGAAGCATCCACGTACTGGATCACACCGCCACGTCGAGCTACGGCGGTAACACCGGAGTCAACAGCTACAGCACGTTCCATACCGGTACCTACCAGCGGCTTATCAGCGCGCAAGGTTGGAACCGCCTGACGTTGCATGTTCGCACCCATCAATGCACGGTTGGCGTCATCGTGTTCCAGGAATGGAATCAGTGAAGCACCAACGGAAACAACCTGCTGGGTTGATACGTCCATATAGTCAACCTGGTCGCGGCTGAACAGGCTTGATTCGCCTTTGCTACGACAGGTGACCAAGTCTTCTACAAAGCGGCCGTCATCATCCAGGTTGGAGTTCGCCTGAGCGATAACGAAGTTGCCTTCTTCAATAGCAGACAGATAGTTGATTTCATCGGTAACCAAACCGTCACGCACACGGCGGTACGGGGTTTCCAGGAAGCCATACTCGTTCGTCTGTGCGTACACGGACAAGGAGTTGATCAGACCGATGTTTGGACCTTCCGGCGTTTCGATTGGACACACGCGACCGTAGTGAGTCGGGTGTACGTCTCGAACTTCAAAGCCGGCACGTTCACGGGTCAGACCGCCTGGGCCCAATGCAGAGATACGACGTTTGTGCGTAATCTCAGACAACGGGTTGTTCTGGTCCATAAACTGAGACAGCTGGCTGGAGCCGAAGAACTCTTTCACCGCCGCCGAAATTGGCTTGGCGTTGATCATGTCCTGTGGCATCAGGGTATCCAGATCGCCCAGGGACAGACGTTCTTTAACCGCACGCTCAACACGTACCAGACCTACACGGAACTGGTTCTCAGCCATTTCGCCGACGGAACGGATACGACGGTTGCCCAAGTGGTCGATATCGTCCACTTCGCCTTTACCGTTACGGATATCGATGAGCTTCTTCATCACTTCAATGATGTCGTCTTTGCTCAGGATGCCCGAACCTTCGATCTCGTCACGCAGCAGAGAACGGTTGAACTTCATACGACCAACCGCAGACAGATCATAGCGGTCTTCAGAGAAGAACAGGTTCTCGAACAGGCTTTCAGCAGCTTCGCGCGTTGGCGGCTCACCAGGGCGCATCATGCGGTAGATTTCTACCAGCGCGCTCAGACGATCACTTGTTGGATCGACACGTACGGTCTCAGAGATGTACGCACCGTGGTCCAGATCGTTGGTGAACAGCGTTTCAATACGCTTGTGGCCTGACTGGCTCAGTTTGGCCAGCAGATCCAGAGACAGCTCCATGTTGGCTGCACAGATCAGCTCACCAGTATTGGTATCGATATAGTCCTTCGCGACCACTTTGCCCGCGATGTACTCAACCGGTACTTCAATACTCTGAATTTCGTCTTTTTCGAGCTGACGGATATGACGAGCGGTGATACGACGGCCTTTCTCAATGTAGATCTTGCCGTTGGCTTCGATATCAAACGAAGCAGTTTCACCACGCAGACGTTCTGGAACCAGCTCCATCTGCAGCTTGTTATCACGGATCTCGAATACGACTTTCGCAAAGAACAGGTCAAGGATCTGTTCAGTGGTGTAGTTCAGTGCACGCAGAATGATAGTCGCAGGCAATTTACGGCGACGGTCAATACGTACAAACAGGTTGTCTTTCGGGTCAAACTCGAAATCCAACCATGAACCGCGGTAAGGGATGATACGTGCGTTATACAGCACTTTACCCGAAGAGTGGGTTTTACCCTTATCGCTGTCAAAGAATACGCCAGGACTACGGTGAAGCTGAGATACGATAACCCTCTCAGTACCGTTGATCACAAAGGTGCCGTTTTCGGTCATGAGCGGAATTTCGCCCATATAGACTTCTTGTTCCTTGATGTCTTTGACCGTACCTTCCGGAGCTTCACGCTCATAGATGACCAGGCGCAGTTTGACGCGCAGCGGTGCAGAGAACGTCACACCACGGATCTGGCACTCTTTGACGTCGAAGACCGGCTCACCAAGACGGTAGCTAACGTATTGCAGCTCCGAATTGCCACTGTAGCTCTGGATAGGGAAAACAGAACGGAATGCAGCTTCTAAGCCGTATTGCCCTTCTGGATCTTGCTCGATAAACTTCTGGAACGAGTCAAGCTGGATAGAAAGGAGATATGGTATGTCCAAAACTTGTGGACGCTTACCAAAATCCTTACGAATACGTTTTTTCTCGGTATAGGAGTAAACCATAGGGTTCCTCAGCTCGCTGGAAAGTCGAACCTATCTGTCCGTCCGGATATAGGACGGTTCACGCAACACCATTTTGTCGACCGGAAAGCGGGAACACTTTCCGCAATACTCGTTTCTATCACGCTTAAATCATTTCGTTGCGCTGTACGGCAGATTTTGCTGCGGCAGGGAGAGCAATATATTAAGTCGTCGATAGAAAGAAATATTGGGGTTAGCCAGTAGCCAAACAGTGTGAAACTCTACTGACGCCCTACAGCGCAAAAAGGCTGGTGACCAAAAAGTCACCAGCCATCAGTCTGTTAGTTAAAACAGACTGCACTCAGAAAGCAGTGGCTTATTTAACTTCAACTTCAGCGCCAGCTTCTTCCAGAGCTTTTTTCAGTGCTTCAGCGTCGTCTTTGCTGATGCCTTCTTTCAGTGATGCTGGTGCAGACTCAACCAGGTCTTTAGCTTCTTTCAGACCCAGGCCAGTTGCGCCACGTACTGCTTTGATTACTGCAACTTTGTTCGCGCCGATACCTTTCAGTACAACGTCGAATTCAGTTTTTTCTTCAACAGCTTCAGCAGCAGCAGCAGGACCTGCAGCTACAGCAGCAGCAGAAACACCGAACTTCTCTTCCATAGCGGCGATCAGTTCAACGATTTCCATTACAGACAGAGCTGCAACGCCTTCGATAATTTGGTCTTTAGTGATAGACATAACAATTGTTCCTAAAATTCAGAAATAGTTTAAATACGTAAGCAACGGATAAGAAAAAGGGCTTATGCCGCTTCTTTCTGATCGCGCAGTGCAGCCAGAGTGCGAACCAATTTGCCAGCAGCGGCTTCTTTCATGGTTGCCATCAGGCGTGCGATTGCTTCATCGTAAGTAGGCAGAGTTGCCAAGCGGTCAATTTGTGCCGCAGGGATCAGCTCACCTTCAAAGGCCGCAGCTTTAATCTCGAACTTTGCATTCGCTTTCGCGAAATCTTTGAACAGACGAGCAGCAGCGCCCGGGTGTTCATGAGAAAATGCAATCAAGGTAGGACCGACGAACGTGTCTTTCAGGCATTCGAATGGAGTGCCTTCAACTACGCGACGCATCAGGGTGTTACGAACAACACGCATGTAAACGCCAGCTTCACGACCTGCTTTACGCAGTTCAGTCATTTTATCAACGGTAACGCCACGAGAATCCGCAACAACCGCAGACAGCGCGCCTTTGGCTACTTCGGTGACTTCAGCAACAATCGCTTGTTTGTCTTGAAGATTTAATGCCATTAGCTTTTTGCTCCTGGATTTAGCCGGGGGAAATCCCCGGCACTCACATCACTCAGCACCTTGTGATAAATCACGCAGTGAGAGCGTTCAAACACGGTGAGCAGAATCCAGCAAAGACAATTTAAAATTTTCTTTAGGCTCTGTCACCGTCTACGCAGGAAAGATTAAGTACCTTTCGATACACCTGCGGTCTTGGACGGAGGCCTGGATAGGCCAGGCTCCAACCGAAAAATCTTTTGTTTCACTATGGGCAAGCCAATAGCAAAACCTTGGGGCATAAGATTCTAGACAAATCTTACCCCCAAGTCAAAGCGATAATCGCAGGGCGATTAGTTCGCTACAGCAGTCAGGCCGCTTTGATCGATAGCAACGCCAGCACCCATGGTGGTGGAGAGGCTAACTTTCTTGATGTACACGCCTTTCGCCTGAGATGGTTTTGCTTTTTTCAGCGCAACCAGCAGGGCTTCCAGGTTTTCTTTCAGCTTGTCTGACTCGAAATCAACCTTACCGATAGTGGTATGGATGATGCCGTTTTTGTCGTTACGGTAACGAACCTGACCTGCTTTAGCGTTTTTCACAGCTTCAGCAACGTTCGGAGTAACGGTACCCACTTTCGGGTTTGGCATCAGGCCACGTGGACCCAGGATCTGGCCCAGTTGACCAACAACGCGCATTGCATCTGGAGAAGCAATAACAACGTCGAAGTTCATTTCGCCTTTTTTGATCTGGTCTGCCAGATCTTCCATACCTACCAGCTCTGCGCCAGCAGCTTTAGCTGCTTCAGCGTTAGGGCCTTGGGCAAATACAGCAACGCGAACGGAACGACCGGTGCCGTTTGGCAGAACGGTAGCGCCACGAACGTTTTGGTCAGATTTACGAGCGTCGATGCCGAGGTTAACAGCAACGTCAACGCTTTCTACGAATTTAGCGGTGGCCAGCTCTTTCAGCAGAGCAACAGCTTCGGTGATGTCATACTGTTTAGTAGCATCAACTTTGTCACGGATCACGCGCATGCGCTTGGTCAGCTTAGCCATTTCTTAATCCTCCACTACCAGGCCCATGGAACGAGCAGTACCTTCGATGGAGCGAGTCATCGCTTCAACGTCAGAACCAGTCATGTCCGCAGCTTTGGTTTCTGCGATTTCACGTACCTGAGCACGAGTCACTTTACCTACTTTGTCTTTGTTCGGCTTGCCTGAACCAGACTTGATACCAGCCGCTTTTTTCAGCAGAACTGCTGCTGGCGGGGTTTTGGTAACGAAAGTGAAGGAGCGATCAGAATAAACAGTAATAACAACCGGAATCGGCAGACCTTTCTCAACGCTGTCAGTCTTAGCATTGAACGCCTTACAGAATTCCATGATGTTAACGCCTTGCTGACCCAGAGCTGGACCAACTGGCGGACTTGGGTTAGCCATACCGGCTGCAACTTGCAGCTTAACGTAGGCTTGTACTTTCTTGGCCATTTACAATTCCTCGGTTTGGGTAATATCGCCTCAATAGAGGCTCCCCGTGTTTAACCTCGCTCAATGAGCAAGGTCTATAAAAACAAAAGGCGCGAAATTATAGTTCAATTTCGCGCCTATGGCAAGCGGCAAAAAACCACTTATTGCTGATTAATTGATCAGCCTTTTTCAACCTGAGCAAAGTCCAGTTCCACCGGCGTTGCACGCCCAAAGATGGAAACAGAAACTTTCAAACGGCTCTTCTCGTAATCCACTTCTTCAACAACCCCGTTGAAGTCAGCGAACGGACCATCGTTAACACGGACCAATTCACCCGGCTCGAACAGCGTTTTAGGACGCGGCTTATCACCAACCTGCTGCAGGCGGTTCATAATCGCATCAACTTCTTTATCGCTGATCGGTGCCGGACGGTCAGAGGTACCGCCGATGAAACCCATAACGCGTGGAACGCTACGCACCAAGTGCCAGCTGGCGTCATTCATCACCATCTGGACCAGTACATAGCCCGGGAAGAACTTACGTTCACTTTTACGACGCTGGCCATCACGGATTTCAACGACTTCTTCCGTAGGCACCATGACTTCGCCGAACAGCTCTTCCATATCGTGCAGTTTGATGTGTTCACGCAGCGATTGCGCTACGCGACCTTCAAAACCGGAAAACGCCTGAACGACGTACCAACGTTTTTTTGGAGCTTCAGACATTTTAGAACCTCAGGCCAGTAATAAACGATACCAGACGGACCAGAATACCATCCAGGCCCCACAGAATCAGTGACATCACGGCAGTTACCGCGGCAACGATCAACGTGGTATGTAGCGTTTCCTGACGAGTTGGCCAGATCACCTTGCGCACTTCTGTACGCGCTTCGCGCGCAAACGCGACGGTGGCCTTGCCTTTGGTGGTCATCAGCGCTACAGCGCCAGCAACAGCGATAACCACTACAACAGCCAGCGCACGTAATGGCAGGCTGAAATCACGGTAGTAATAGTTACCGACAATCGCTACAACCAACAGAACGGCGACGATCAGCCACTTAGCCGTTTCCAGGCCGCGCCCGCTCCCTTGAGCCTCGGTATTCGCACTCATAAACCAACCTGTCACAATGAATTCAGAACAGACAACTTTGCCTCGCACAGCAAGACAAACCAAACCGATCAAATGCCGCTCGGCAGCATTTCGGTGTTTTACGCTATGACGTATCTCAGTCAATACGGCTTTAAGAGCCCATCTCACCAATGATTATGACTGCAAAATCGCTGATGAGATAGGTTCTAGTTCACAGCGTAGAAAAAGGGCATCAAATGATGCCCTTTTACCGCGTGTCGCGTCAAACGTTATCAGCGATTAAGCGATAACTTTAGCAACAACACCAGCGCCTACAGTACGGCCGCCTTCACGGATTGCGAAACGCAGACCG
>NZ_JBXWKI010000023.1:21650-41154 GCF_058190535.1 Serratia sp. CoH_134_PS_4 | reverse complement strand
AAAGCGTGCGTATTGCCTGAAAACACAACCCGCTACGGGGGAGACTTACCCGAAATCTGATTTATTCAACAAAGCCGCTTATAGTGAGCAATTCTTTGATTACACATAATATACTTATAATGGAAATGCAATTCATGTTAATGAATTAGATTCGACTTTGACTTTCTTTTACAACCGAAGAGTGAAAAACAAGGGAACCCAACGAAGCGGAGCTTAGATGAGTTAGCCCTTGCTTATTAATTAGCGAATACGGACTTCATAATCAAATTTTACAAAGTAATCATTGTCACCGTAATCGGGACCACTTTCTATTTCTACAGGTTTAACAAGAATATAGGCATGTGGAGAGGAAAATATACCAATTTCATCTGTCTTGATTTTGGCGCAATAGTCAAAGTTGTAGGCACCGGGATCGTCTATGTCATCAAAGTTTTTAGCATAAATCGCATGAGCAAATTCAACAGGCATAATTGCATACCCGTAAACGGATTTTTTACCGCAAGTGTTAAAACGAATCGTTACACTTCTATGGTCAGTTTCAGATAACTGAATTTCAAAATCAACTCCATTTTTATGATAAAGTTTAGCACCACCTTTGGGACCAGTACCCTTTTCAAAAAAATTTTCAAATACAATATTCTCTTTTTTTATTCTTTCCCTTATGTCATGATTATAATCCTTGATTATGATCCCATTATCTTTTAATCGCTTCCAGCCCTTTCTATTAACAGTTACATTGTTATCATAGCTTCCTATGTATACTTTTTTTATTCCTGATTCGATGATTAAATCTGCACAGCATTGTTTTTTCTGAGTGTTAGACATTTCAATACAGGGTTCTAAAGTGGTAAATAAAATAGCCTCGTCAAGTTCAAAGCCATTGCTTTTTGCACTTTCAATAGCCATTCTTTCTGCATGAATACCGTTATCTCTAAATCCATATGAAATTATAGATTTGTTTAATACTATTATAGCTCCTACTTTTATTTTAGCAGTGCTTTTACATAATTGATTATAAGACTCTTCCATATAATGTATAAGTTCACTTTCTGTCATATTATCTCCTAATGTTCCTTTTTATTTACCGATGATTTATAAATTAAAAAATAATTTTGTTTACTATTTGAGGTTTTTATAATATCAATACACATAATAAATCTTTATTATTAAATTTAAAAGATTTGGATTAATGAAAAGGGGATTATTTTGTCTTTTTATTCAATGGCTTACTCAGGAATTCAGAATTACATTGCCATTGGTTGATTTTTATCCGCGAGCCTTGACAATTTGTTGTATAAAGAGGATAATTAGAGGGTATTTAAAGCGAGGTATCACCAAATGAATATTAAAAAAATATCAGAAGTTCAGCATTTTCTAATATCCAGAAGCGGAAATGTTACTGAAAACGATATGATACCAGTACCTACTGGACGAACTCGTGAAGAAACAAAAAGGCTTATCATGGAAGAACATGCACGAGCTGTTGCGGAACATCAGACTACATTAGTTAGTGTTGAATTGTTACATTATAACTAATGGTAATTATAATTTATGCCGGCAGAAGTTTTTTATCATAAAGATTTCCGTTCAAGCAGTGAAAAAAGTATTTATTTTACAGATTTTCTATCCTTGAACACTCAACAATTGGATTTGCTGGGTGATTTTATTGTTGCTGTAAAGTTTGGAGATGCTCTAAAAGGGAAAAATAAGCCTTCATGGACTGATGCTAATAATGTAAACATATCATCCCTTGCTTTAACATATTATAAAAGCTGTAATCTTTGGCACTATCATGTAGGACCATTTGCTACACATATAGTCAAAACAGAAAGTAAAATCAGAATTTTGAATATTTTAGGTCAGACTTCGTCTGCGATAGTTCATTATAAATGGTATGATCCAAGCACCAAGAAAAAATTATTAATAATTGCATTTAGCTCAGTTCACAACCCTTTTCCAGACCCCAAAGATATCAACAATCCTTTATCAAA
This sequence comes from Serratia sp. CoH_134_PS_4, assembly GCF_058190535.1. Taxonomy (NCBI): domain Bacteria; kingdom Pseudomonadati; phylum Pseudomonadota; class Gammaproteobacteria; order Enterobacterales; family Yersiniaceae; genus Serratia; species Serratia sp. CoH_134_PS_4. The sequence goes on along the minus strand of NZ_JBXWKI010000023.1, from coordinate 39,163 downwards.
AAGAAGTGGGTTTATTAAGTCGGATGATATGATTTCCGCTTAAAGTCAACCGCAATCACCATACAAAAATGTATACCATCAGTAAGCTAGAACCTACTTAGCAATCGCTTTCTGCCTCAATTTCAACAGTTTAACCATTGAAAAATGGTACTGCTGCATCATGGGCGTGTGTGAATCGAGCTTATTGGTGCTATTCATAAGATTACTGTTTCCAATCCATTGAATTTAAAGTTGGTTGTGATGTTGGGTGCCATCATTAGGGTTCAGGCCGTTGCAAAAAAACCACGCCGTGGGCTGGTGGTTGACGGCGGTAAGGATCAATAAGCCCTTAATACTGCCGCTATACTGGCCCAGCGGGCAATCGGCTGTCACAGGTAAAAATGGGGAGCTTTGCGCAAAGTTGGTTTTTAAGCCAGAGAATAGCGGTGCAATCGATAGAACGTATTTTTCGCTGTAATGTCATCAGAATATGGGGAAATAAGGACATTGCCTACAGGCGGGCTTGAGGTTGCCATCATTCATCAAGCCCGAGGGGAGTATCAGTGAGTGGCGGATGATAAAGGCAGGGGGAGTTGGTAAATGCGGAAGCTGTCGGGGACTTCGGCCTCGTGTCCGGCGAGTAAACGGTGGCGAATGCGGGCTTCGCTGACAAAGGCACAGCCCTGTGGGGTGATGTCCAGGTTGACCGGGGACTCCATACCTTCACGGATGATTTCAATGCGGTGTAAGCCAGTGCTACTCGGATCGGAAATTCGCAGGATTCTACCCTGACCGCTGTTAATCCCATTCTCGAGTACGATAAGAGAGCCGTCTGGTGCCAATCCCATTCCATCTGGGTTTTCGATGGTTCTTGGTAGCAGGATTTCTGACAGGCTCGGCTGTTCCTCCCCATAGCTCAGGGTGTAGAGCTTCCCGCTGCCAAAATTGGCAATCGCCATCACCTTGTCATCTATCAGAACAATACCTGCAGCGCCGATGCCACTGGGGCCAGCCAGGCGTTTGTCACGGAAAATTATCTGAAAATTGGCCTCCCCAGGACGAAGCCTCATGATGCTTCCTGCTTTGGTTTCTGTCAGATAAACCGTGCCATCTTTGGTGATAACCAAGTCATTACCCATTCCTCCTTCCGGTAAGGTTAGACTGCGGTTAATCGTCGCATCCGAGACATTCAGGGCAAAAACACGATGGGCACGAGTTTGTCCTGTGGGGAGGAAGTCCGGGGAGTTTCCCCATAACAACCCACGCTGTTCATCCAATCTCAGCGTGGTTGAGGCAAAAACCGTTTCGGCGCCGGAAAAAAAGGTCTCCCAATTCTCGTTCGGCCGTTTTCGCAAGATACGGCCGCTAGTCACTAAGCCAACATACAGGGTTCCGTCGGAAGCGCGGGCGATGCCATTAGGGTACAGCGCGCCTGGCGGTAAAGTCATGCTGGTCGGTGTGCAGGTGGCGTTTGGAGAAACGGCCGCGGAAGCCGCAGGCGTTGCGATGGCGAATAGTAGGGCTGTTAGCGCGGCCAGCGCCGTGCGATATCTTATTGCGTATAACATCCGGCCTCTCCTGAGTTTGATAAGGGTAGAGCGAAGTACTACCACCGTTGGGGGCGAGCGTGTTTGTTCATGGGAGCCTCAAGTGTTGCGAGTTCCTCATCTGACAGCGTGAGTGAGAGCGCTTTGAGTGCATCTTGAAGATGGTGTGACTTGGACAGGCCTACAATGGGGGCGGCAACTGACTCTTTGGCTAACACCCATGCAAGAGAGACCTGTGCCGTTGGTACGCCGCGGGCAGTCGCGATGGCTTCAACTGCCTTAATGGTGTGCTCCACTTCATTTCTGCCGCCGTACCAGCGTGGAGTTTGTTCGTCAGTTTCGGCCCGAAGCGTCCCGGCTTTTCTCGCGCCGGCCAGTAAGCCCCTTGCCAACGGCGACCAAGGGGTCAGGCTGACACCTTCCTCCAGACAAAGCGGGAGTAAATCCGCCTCATCCTCGCGTGTGACCAGGTTGTATTGGCTTTGCATGGAAATAAAGCTGGCCAGATTATTATGACGTTGAAACGCCAGTATTTTCATAAAACGCCAGGCGTGCATTGAAGACGCACCGAGGTAACGGATCTTGCCGGCACGCACCAGGTTATCGAGCGTTTCGGCCGTTTCCTCAATCGGGGTTTCCTCATCGAAACGGTGTATCACGAACAGATCGATATAATCTGTCCCCAAGCGTTGTAGCGAGGCATTAACGCTTTGAATGATATGTTTGCGTGATAGCCCGCGGTTGTTGGGGTGTTCGCTCATCGGGAAGAACGCCTTGGTAGCGATCACCATATCGTCGCGGCGCGCAAAGTCCTTCAGCGCGCGCCCGAGAATACGTTCGCTCTCGCCGGAGGAATAGATATTTGCAGTGTCGAAAAAGTTAATACCGGATTCCAGTGCATCCTGGATGAAAGGGCGAGCTTGCTCCTCCTGCAATACCCAAGGGCGCCAGGTCGGTTCCCCATAGGTCATACACCCCAGACAAAGTCTGGAAACTTTCAGGCCGCTATGACCAAGGCGAACGTAGTTCATCGTCTTACCTCCAGGGGCTGTCGATAGTGGTGGCTTTCAGCGCATTCCTGCGATGGTGTAACCGCCGTCGACCAAAATGCTTTGCCCGGTGACAAAGCGGGCGTCATCCGTCGAGAGCCAGACGGCGACATCGCCGATGTCTTCAGACTGGCCCAATCGTTGGGCAGGCGTATGCGAGATGAACGGGGTGAAAGCGGATGGATCAGATAGGCTGCTATGGGCCATCGGTGTGTCGATGATGCCGGGATTGATGTTGTTAATCCGGATAGCGTGATTGCCATATTCGAGTGCTATCGCACGGATCAGCGCATCGAGTGCTCCCTTGCTGGCAGAGTAACTTGATGAGCCAGCCAGCGCGCCTTTGGCAAGCCAGGACGAGGTATTGACGATCACACCGCCTGAGTTTTGCGCCAGAAAAGCCTCAACCTCGTACTTAATCGATAACCAGACGCCCCTGAGATTGGTGGCAATCACCGCATCGAAATCTGCGCTAGTTTGCTGATGGATAGGGACAAAATTGCCGAGAATGCCGGCGTTGTTGAAAGCGATGTCAAGCCGCCCGTAGTGAGAGGTCACTGTGGTGAGCAGGCGGCGGACATCCTCTTCTTGCGAAACGTCCGCCACGACGGCCAGCGCCTCTCCGCCAGCGAGCATAACCTCATGAGCAGTGGCATCTATCTCTGCGGAACGACGCCCAGCCAAAGCCACTTTTGCGCCTTCTCGCGCATAGGCCAGTACTGCGGCGCGTCCAATACCTGTCCCCCCTCCGGTGACCAGGACAACTTTGCCTTCCAGGCGTTTGTGCGGGGTGGTATGTACAGAATCAGCGTATTGAGTCATAGCATTAATACCCAGTGATTAAACACCTAACCATGCTATGTTGTTACGAAATGGATAACTATCCGTTAAAAATTCATCTCACTGTTAAATTATTTATATCAATCAAATGAAAAAAACCGACTTGTCAGGGCTGGCGGCCTTTGTGGCCATCGCCAAAGAGCGCAGTTTCAGGCGAGCCGCTGCCAGGCTTGGGGTTACACCGCCGACGCTCAGTCATACCATGCGCGATTTGGAGGCGCAGCTTGGCATTCGCTTGTTGAATCGTACCACCCGCAACGTATCAACAACTGAGGCGGGCGAGCATTTGCTGACGACGTTGGCCCCGCTATTTGCCGATATCGATACGGCGCTGGAGAGCTTGAATACCTTTCGCGATCGGCCACAGGGCGTGGTTCGGATCAATGCGTCCCGAACGGCTATCCAACTTGCGCTGGTGCCGCATTTGGGGCTCTTGGCCCGCGATTACCCCGGTATTACGCTGGAAATTGTGGCGGAAGAGGGATTTGCCAATATTGTCGAACAAGGCTTTGATGCCGGCATCCGGCTTGGCGAGGATCTACACAACGATATGCGAGCTGTGCGCGTCACGCCTGATTTACGTATGGCTATTGTGGCAACGCCTGAATACTTCCAACAGAATGGAAAGCCAAACCACCCCGAAGACCTGTTGAATCATCGCTGTATTGGATGGCGAAAGATTGCTTCGGGAGAGCTCTATAAATGGACGTTTAAAAAAGGCGACCAGATACTTTCCGTCTCGGTGAATAGCCCGCTGATATTTGATGATGCAAGACTGATGTTGCAAGCCGCATTAGCGCATGCAGGTATAGCGTTCGCCATCGAGGAAGAAGTAAAGGAACATCTGGCAGCAGGGCGGCTGGAGCGGGTGATGGCCGATTGGTGCGCACCCTTCCCAGGTTTTTATCTTTACTATCCGAACCGCAGAAACCACCCCGTCGCATTGACTACGGTAATTAACGTAGTGCGTTATCCCAGCCAGACGATCAGTCCCGAAGCGTAATCTTGCTCTGCCTGTGGCTGGTCCGTCGAATGCCTTTCCCTCAAAAACACCGACTCTTTGCCACCGCTTGTCTCGTCTTATCTTGATGATGCACGCTAATCAAGGGCGAACTATTTCTGTTCACCAATCAACCGATGAATGACCCTGCGCATGGAATTATCCATAAACATTCTGCATGTTTATAACTTATTGTTTATAATTGTTATTTGTTCATTTATGGCGAATAAATTCAGTAATTAAAGGTTGTTTGTGAGTCAGGTCACACTATTTTTTTATATGAAATGTGAAGAGGGTCAATCTGGTAGGTCAAGCAGAGACGGTTCTTTGTGCTGGTGGCTTACCGGTCCACTTCAATGCCTCCGTATACTGTCTGCAACCAGGGCAACGTAACGGAAGTTTTCATAAGGAATGTGCGTGAGGCAATAACTATTGCATCTGGCAAACAAATGACACGGGGCTTTTTTGATTATCTTGAGGGACTTGGTATGGAAAAGAAAAAAATCTATCTGTTTTGTTCTGCTGGTATGTCGACTTCCCTGCTGGTTTCAAAAATGAAAGCGCAAGCCGAGAAGTACGAAGTGCCGGTGATCATTGCCGCTTATCCTGAGGCGCTGGCGGCAGAAAAGGGCGCTGAAGCAGATTTGATCCTGCTGGGGCCACAGATTGCCTACACGCTCGCCGAAGTGCAAAAACAGTTACCCAATAAGCCCGTCGAAGTGATCGACTCCGGTTTATACGGCAAGCTCGATGGCCTTGGGGTGTTGAAGGCTGCGGTCGCCACCATCAAAAAAGCTAACCAATAAAGGGGTCTGCCGTGAATACGTTAATTGCCTCGTTGGAAAAGGTCATACTGCCTTTTGCTGTGAAAATTGGTAAACAGCCCCATGTTAATGCCATCAAAAACGGGTTCATTCGTTTAATGCCACTGACGTTGACTGGGGCGATGTTCGTTCTGATCAACAACGTGTTTCTCAGTTTCGGTGAAGGATCATTCTTCTTTTCATTGGGGGTGCGGCTGGATCCGTCCACCATTGAAACGCTCAATGGCTTGAAGGCCATCGGAGGCAGCGTTTATAACGGCACCTTGGGCATTATGTCCCTGATGACGCCATTTTTTATCAGTATGGCTTTGGCTGAAGAGCGTAAGGTCGACCCATTAGCGGCAGCGTTGCTGGCGGTGGCTGCCTTTATGACTGTTACCCCGTTCAGTGTCGGAGAGGCCTATGCCGTTGGCGCTAACTGGCTAGGGGGTGCCAACATCATTTCTGGTATGGTGATCGGCCTGGTCGTGGCCGAGATGTTTACCTTTGTGGTTCGCCGCAACTGGGTGATCAGCCTGCCAGACAGTGTACCTTCTTCAGTGTCGCGCTCGTTCTCTGCACTGATCCCGGGCTTCCTCATTTTGTCCATCATGGGCGTGCTGGCTTACTGCCTTACGCTGTGGGGAACCAACTTCCACCAAATTATCATGGACAGCATCTCTGCGCCGTTGGCGAAAATGGGCAGCGTGGTGGGATGGGTATATGTCATGTTCTCCTCACTGCTGTGGTTCTTCGGGGTGCATGGTTCGATGGCATTGGCTGCGTTGGACAGCGGTATCATGACGCCATTCGCATTGGAAAACGTCGAACTTTACAACAAGTACGGTTCTGTTGAAGCTGCGGTGGCTGCGGGTAAAGAGTTCCACATGTGGGCGAAGCCATTCGTTGACTCCTACATCTACCTGGGCGGGACAGGTTCAACGCTGGGCCTGATTATCGCTATCTTTATTGCTTCACGCCGCGAGGATTATCGCCAGGTCGCTAAGCTGGCAACGCCATCAGGCATCTTCCAGATCAACGAACCCATCCTGTTCGGCCTGCCAGTCATCATGAACCCAGTGATGTTTATTCCGTTTATTCTGGTTCAGCCGGTATTGACGATTATCACCACGGTGGCTTATTACACCGGGTTGATTCCGCCAATCACCAATATTGCACCCTGGACCATGCCGGTGGGTTTGGGGGCATTCTTCAACACCAACGGCAGTATCGTCGCCATGCTGTTGAGTTTCTTCAACCTGGGTGTAGCGACCCTGATTTACCTGCCGTTCGTCATGATCTCCAACAAAGCACAGAGCCAGATCGATCAAGCGACGGAAAGCGAAGAAGACATCGCCAAGGCGTTGAAATTCTAACTGCAGTCTGGGGCAGACTTTTCTGCCCCAGTTTTAGAGGGCCTTTGGATGAACTATCAATTTGCTGACGATTTCTGGTGGGGCAGTGCCACCTCTGCACCACAGTCGGAAGGGGCATCTGCACGGGATGGCAAAAGCCAAAATATCTTCGATTACTGGTATGGGATTGCACCTGAGCGTTTTCATCATCAGGTTGGCCCGTCCGAAACCTCCACGTTTTATGACAATTTCCAACAAGACATCCAGCTGTTAAAGACTCTCGGACATAATACTTTCCGAACCTCCATCTCCTGGTCTCGATTGATCCCGCAGGGGGATGGTGAAGTGAACCCAAAAGCAGTGGCTTTTTATAATGCGATGATCGACAGCCTGCTAGCCCAAGGCATCACGCCATTTATCAATCTCTACCACTTCGATATGCCAATGTGTATGCAGCAGCAAGGGGGCTGGGAAAATCGGGCCGTTGTTGAGGCTTATGCCCGTTACGCCAGAATCTGCTTCAGCTTGTTTGGCGATAGAGTCACCCATTGGTTCACCTTTAATGAGCCGATTGTACCGGTGGAAGCTGGGTATCTGAACGACCTGCATTATCCTTGTGTGGTCGATTTCAAAAGAGCGATCGCGGTGGCGTATCACAGCGTTTTGGCTCATGCCAAAGCGGTGAGTGAGTTCAGGGCGTTGGGTAATGCAGGCACAATAGGCATTATTTTGAACCTGAGCCCGACTTATCCTCGCTCGAACAGTGAAGAAGATCGCGTGGCGGCGCATTATGCGGATCTGCTGCTGAATAAGAGTTTCCTCGACCCGGTAACCAAGGGGCGCTACCCGGACGACCTGGTGAATTTACTGCGCACCCATGATCTGTTGCCGCAGACGATGCCGGAAGACGCGCAGCTGATTGCCGACGGGGTCGTGGATATTCTGGGTGTCAATTACTACCAACCGCGTAGAGTCAAATCGAAGGAAGGCTACCGGGCGGAAGACCCAGTGACCATGCCGGAGGATGTGTTCAGCTTCTACGAGATGCCGGGACGCAAGATTAACCCGCACCGTGGCTGGGAGATCTATGAGAAAGGCCTGTATGACATCCTGATGGATCTGAAGGAAAACTACGGCAATATTCCCTGCTATATTTCAGAAAACGGTATGGGCGTTGAGGGGGAAGAGGCTTTTATCGGCGCCAACGGCCGGGTGGAAGATGATTATAGAATCGATTTCATTCGCGACCATTTGAAATGGCTGCATCAGGCATTGTCAGAAGGTTCCAACTGCAAAGGCTACCATTTATGGACCTTTATTGACTGCTGGTCCTGGCTGAATGCCTACAAGAATCGCTACGGGTTAGTGCGGCTGGAGCGAGAAAGCCAACAACGCACGATTAAGAAAAGCGGTTATTGGTTTGCCGAGACAGCCAGGCAAAATGGCTTTGACTAATGAGGGCGCACGCGGTGTCTGAGAACCTGGTTTCGCTAAATGCGAACGACGTTAAGCTGATTCGGGAGCAGGATTTCTTTAACTGCAAAGACTTCCATTTGTTTATCTATAACAAAGTGGAAAGCGCTACCGGGCTACATCAGCATGACTACTACGAGTTCACTATCGTCCTGAGCGGTAAATGCTACCAGGAGATTAACGGCAAACGAGTGCTGCTGGAGCGAGGGGACTTTGTTTTTATCCCTATTGGTTCGCATCATCAAAGTTTTTATGAGTTTGGCGCCGCAAAAATCTTCAACGTGGCTATCGGCAAGGTTTTCTTTGAAGAGAACTATCTGCAACAGTTGCCACGTTGTTTCGTCGCTTCTCAGGCGTATAGCCTGAAGAATGAATTCCTTGCGTATATTGAGTCGGTGGTGGGGTCACCGCAGTTTCGCGAGGATGATTTTGCTGAGTTTCTGGAAACACTGACCTTTTATATCATCAGCCGTATTCGCCACTATAAAGAAGATAGCGGCGAGGGGGGTGATATCCCGCAGTGGCTGAAGAATACGTTGGCAGGCATGCATGATAAAGCGATGTTCGGTGAAAAAGCCTTGCTCAATATGGTTGAATTATCGGGGAAAACGCAGGAATACCTGACTCGGGCAATGCGGCGTTATTACCATAAAACGCCAATGCAGGTGATCAATGAAATCCGCATCAACTTTGCCAAAACGCAGCTTGAGGTCACCAACTATTCGGTTTCGGATATTGCCTTTGACTCTGGTTATGGCGACGTGAGCTTATTTATTAAAAACTTTAAAAGACTTACGGAAGTGACGCCAGGTAATTACCGAAAAAAGTTCTACGGCCCGATTTAGGGCCGCTCCCGATAAGCATTAACGCTGATATTCCGAATACCTTCAGGCCGGCAATAGCCTGACAAAATAAATTTCTTTGCTTAAGCGAAGGGGAACTGCCGTACCTGACGGACGGTATTCCCTTGCCAAAAATTTGTTAAATGGATGCCAAAATGGAAAAGTTACTGATAGTGAATGCCGACGATTTTGGTCTGAGCAAGGGCCAGAATTATGGCGTTATTGAGGCGTTTCACTATGGCGTTGTCTCTTCAACTACTGCGATGGTCAATAGCACGGATATACTGCATGCCGCCAGGCTCAGTCAGCTTTATCCTGGGTTACAGATTGGTCTGCACTTTGTCTTGACCCATGGGCATCCGCTGACCGCCATGCCGTCGTTGGTGAATGAACGTGGGGAACTGGGCAAGTGGCTATGGGAAAGGGCCGAAACTGCACGGCTTGATCTGAATGAAATCCATGATGAGTTGGTGAGCCAATACGACAAATTTATTGCCGTGTTTGGTCGCGCGCCAACCCACATTGATAGCCACCATCATGTGCATATGCTGCCGCAGATTTACCCGCTGGTGGAGGCATTTGCCCAATCCAAATCCATCCCATTGCGCATAGGGCGCCAGGACGTGGAACGACAAGATATTCCGTTGCACTACGATCACAGCACCGAGTGGTTTGATGCTGGTTTTTATGGTGAAGGGATATCCGAGGCGTTGTTTTTGCAGGTGCTTGAACGTACTGACCAGCGCGGTGCGAGATCGGTAGAGATGATGTGCCATCCGGCGTTTCTGGATAAAACCATTTTGGCGAGCAAGTATTGCTACCCGCGGCTTGCCGAAGTGGAGGTGTTGACATCGCCAGGCATTAAAAACGCGATAGCGGAGCGTGGCTATCGTTTGGGCTCTTTCCTGGATCTGTAATAACTTACAGCATCGAATGCGCTTTTTTCAGCCCGGTATCCTCATCGGGATCGGCCCCTTGGGGGATAGGCGTTTCAGATTCCTCTTCCCCTGATGCGTCCGTGTCCTGTCGTTCTATCGGATCAGGGGCCGCTTCCGGTGGTGGCATAGTGTCATGGATGATCTGCTCATCAAACGTTGGGTTCAGCGCTGGGGACAACGGGGAACTGGTCAGGCTGTCCGGCAGGGGAATATGGGGTAATGGTGCATCCTGCACGAACTGCGATTCGTCCTGTTTTACCGTCCGGCTGAAGGCGACCAGCAACACACCGCAAAGCGCGAAGAAGGCATACAGAATATTGCCACCCAATGGCTCAATCAGCGCACCGACAGCCAAAGGGCCGATACTGGCACCGACCCCGAAGGCCATCAGTAAACAGGCCGCCAGAGAAACGCGCCGTTCCGGTTCGATCAAATCGTTCGCCAGAGCGACCACCAGTGGGTACAGCGTGAACTGCAACATGCTGACGATAAAGCCCAACACCAGCAACACCGGGAAGTCAATGTGCGGCACCAGTGCCAGCGGCAGTGATGCGACGATCAATAAAATAGCGTTGATACGCATCAACAGTGTGCGGTTGTAGCGGTCCGACAGCCAACTGAGCGGGAACTGGGCCACCAGCCCGGCAAAGATGGCTATCGCCATAAACAAGCCAGTCTGCTGAGTGGTCAGCGTTTGCATACTCGCGTACACCGGCGCAAGCCCATAGAAAGAACCGACCACCATACCGATCACCAATGTGGTCGCCAGTACTTTGGGTATAGCACCGATAAAATAGCGCAGCTCCATCGGCGCGGGTGACATATGGCGGGCGTTGGTGCGGGTTGTCAGGGCGATAGGAACCAAGCACAGCGCAAAGCACAGGGCGATAACCAGCAACGTGGCGATGCCAAGATTGGTCTGCAGCATTAAGACCACCTGGCCCAATGACATGCCCAGATAGGTGGCTGCCATATAGAAGCCGAAAACCATGCCGCGTTGGTTGGATTCCGCCTGATCGTTCAGCCAGCTTTCCAGCACCATGAATTGACACATCATGCACAAGCCGATAATCAACCGCAGTACGACCCACACGGGGATGTATTCCGTCAGTCCGTGCCCCAGCACTGCGGCCGTGATTATACCGGCACAGGAGACGTAGGCGCGGATATGCCCGACGCGAGCAATCAGAAAATGACCGACTTTGCCGCCGATCACCAAGCCGATATAGTTGGCGGCGATAAGCGCACCGATCAACGCACCGGTTACGTGGATAGAGGTTAAACGCAAGGATATGTACGTCGTGAGTAGCCCTGAACCCAATAGCATGAGTAGGGTGGTGGTATACAACGGAAAGAAAACACCTAACGTTTTTTTCACTCTATCATCCTAATCTTTTATTCTGATTTGCCCTGGAGCTGGCTATGCTGGTGGCATAGGCAATCCGGTGATATCCCTCATGCAAAACACTGCCCGTTAACTCGGGCCTTACCTTCGATACTAGCAGTTTGGCCCGCGGCTTAACACCGCACCCCTTGCGAAGTGCCGCGCATTTCTGTCATCACCCCCCTCAGGCAAGGTTGATAAATGCTACTATCGGGCGCATATACCTTGATTCGCTAAGGAGAGGTCATGAGTGAAAACCAACTGCGTAAACTCAGCATGGTGGTAGGGGAAAAACTGAAGGCCAATGGTCAGTGGATCACCTGCGCGGAATCTTGTACTGGCGGCGGTATCGCCAAAGCAATCACTGATATTGCCGGCAGTTCCGCCTATTTCGATCGTGGTTTTGTCACCTACAGCAATACCGCGAAACATGAGATGCTGGGCGTGGCTGAAGACACATTGGCGGCGCACGGTGCAGTGAGCGAAGAAGTGGTGCGTGAAATGGCGCAGGGAGCATTGCATGCGGCACGGGCCAACGTGGCACTGTCGGTCAGTGGTATTGCCGGACCGGATGGCGGCAGTGCGGAAAAACCGGTGGGTACTGTCTGGTTTGGCTTCGCTGAACGCTCTGGGCGGGTGTTGGCGCGTAAGATGCATTTTGCCGGCGATCGTGATGCAGTGCGGCTTCAGGCGACGATTTTCGCGCTGCAAACCGCCCTTGATGAATTTTTGTAAAATTAGGCTTGATACTGTATGACCATACAGTATAATTAGTGACATTTCCTGCACAACATACATTCAGTGGCAGTGTGGGGTAACACCGACATTGCGTAACGAAGGAGCAAAAATGGCTATTGATGAGAACAAGCAAAAGGCGCTAGCTGCGGCACTGGGCCAGATTGAGAAACAGTTCGGCAAAGGCTCCATCATGCGTCTGGGTGAAGACCGTTCTATGGACGTAGAAACGATCTCCACCGGCTCACTGTCACTTGATATCGCATTGGGTGCGGGCGGCCTGCCAATGGGTCGTATCGTTGAAATTTACGGTCCGGAGTCTTCCGGTAAAACGACGCTGACCCTGCAGGTTATTGCTGCGGCGCAGCGCGAAGGCAAAACCTGTGCGTTCATCGATGCCGAGCATGCGCTGGATCCGGTTTATGCGAAAAAGCTGGGCGTTGATATCGACAACCTGCTGTGTTCTCAGCCGGATACGGGTGAGCAAGCCTTGGAAATCTGTGACGCTTTAACCCGCTCTGGCGCGGTTGATGTGATCATCGTTGACTCCGTAGCCGCGCTGACGCCAAAAGCAGAAATTGAAGGCGAAATCGGCGACTCACATATGGGTCTGGCAGCACGTATGATGAGCCAGGCCATGCGTAAGCTGGCCGGTAACCTGAAAAACGCCAACACGCTGCTGATTTTCATCAACCAGATCCGTATGAAAATCGGTGTGATGTTCGGTAACCCGGAAACCACCACCGGCGGTAACGCATTGAAGTTCTACGCTTCTGTCCGTCTGGATATCCGCCGTATCGGCGCGGTGAAAGAAGGCGACGAAGTCATCGGCAGTGAAACCCGCGTTAAAGTGGTAAAAAACAAAATCGCAGCTCCGTTCAAGCAGGCTGAGTTCCAAATCCTGTACGGTGAAGGCATCAACAGCCGTGGTGAGCTGGTCGATCTGGGCGTTAAGCACAAGATGATCGAGAAAGCGGGCGCTTGGTATAGCTACAACGGCGATAAGATTGGCCAAGGTAAGGCAAACGCCTGTAATTTCTTGAAAGAAAACCCTGCAGTTGCCGCTGAGTTGGATAAAAAACTGCGTGACCTGCTGCTGCACAGCAGCGGTGAACTGGTTTCTGCAACTAATGAAGGCTTCGACGATGAAGCTGAAACCAGCGAAGAGTTTTAATCGCTGCTGATGTTCGTGAGTGCCGTTGTGTAAGGCAGCACGAACATCAATTTAATCAGGCTTGAATAATGAATGACTTGCTAAGCCGCGCCATGCGCCTGCTGTCGCAACGCGATCATAGTGAAGCTGAACTGCGCCGCAAGCTTGCGGCGCAGCCATTTATGGCGAAAGCCAAATTCGGTACCAAAACCCCCGCATCCTCTGCCCCTGTTCCTGAAGAACCCATTGATCCTGCCGTTATTGAACAGGTCATCGCTTATTGCTATCAGCATAATTGGCTAGACGATCAACGTTTTGCCATCAGCTACATTGGTAGCCGCAGCCGTAAAGGCTATGGCGCGCAGCGAATCCGTTCTGAACTGATGCAAAAAGGCGTGGATAAAGAGCTAACGCAGGCCGCGCTGGCAGAGTGCGATATTGACTGGTGTGAGCAGGCCAAACAGGTGGCGCAGCGTAAATTTGGCGACAAGCTACCAACGGACTGGAAAGAGAAAGCCAAAGTGCAGCGTTATCTGCTCTATCGTGGCTTCTTCCAGGAAGAAATTCAGTCAATTTACCGTGATTTTGCGCAATGAACGCACACGGGGTTTTACTTCCCCTTGAAGAAAATTTATCTTATCCCCACTTTTTGTTCGTGAGCTAGATGTCATCGTCAGGATGTCACGTATCTTGCTCACGTGTCGTTATTCTAGCCTTTCCGGGAAAATTATGAGCAAGAGCACCGCTGAGATCCGTCAAGCGTTTCTCGATTTCTTTCATAGTAAGGGCCATCAGGTTGTAGCAAGCAGCTCCCTGGTGCCTGACAATGATCCGACATTGCTGTTTACCAATGCCGGCATGAACCAATTTAAAGATGTTTTCCTGGGGCTGGACAAGCGCGCCTATTCCCGAGCGACGACCTCACAGCGTTGCGTGCGGGCGGGCGGTAAGCATAACGATCTGGAGAACGTCGGCTATACCGCACGTCACCATACCTTCTTTGAAATGTTGGGTAACTTCAGCTTCGGCGACTATTTCAAACACGATGCCATTAGTTACGCATGGGAACTGCTGACCGGTGAAAACTGGTTTAACCTGCCGAAAGAAAGGCTGTGGGTGACCGTCTATGAAACCGATGACGAAGCCTTCGACATCTGGCAGAAACAGATTGGTGTACCGGCAGAACGCATTATCCGCATCGGCGACAATAAAGGCGGGGCTTTTGCCTCCGATAACTTCTGGCAGATGGGCGATACCGGTCCATGCGGCCCATGCACCGAGATTTTCTACGATCACGGTGATCACATTTGGGGTGGTCCTCCGGGTAGCCCGGAAGAAGACGGCGATCGCTATATTGAGATCTGGAACCTTGTGTTCATGCAGTTCAACCGTCAATCAGACGGTACCATGTTGCCACTGCCAAAGCCGTCGGTAGATACCGGTATGGGCCTGGAGCGTATTGCCGCAGTATTGCAGCATGTTAACTCCAACTATGAAATTGACCTGTTCAGCAAGTTGATTGCCGCAGTGGCCAAGGTGACGGGTGCGACAGATTTGAATAACAAATCTCTGCGCGTTATTGCCGACCATATCCGTTCTTGTGCCTTCCTGGTTTCCGACGGTGTGACGCCATCGAACGAAGGCCGTGGTTATGTGCTGCGCCGCATCATTCGTCGTGCTGTTCGCCATGGCAACATGCTGGGCGCGAAAGACAGCTTCTTCTACAAGCTGGTTGCGCCATTGATCGACGTAATGGGGCCGGCAGCCGACGAATTGAAGCGCCAGCAGTCACTGGTTGAGCAAGTGCTGAAAACCGAAGAAGATCAGTTTGCGCGCACTCTGGAGCGTGGTTTGATCCTGCTGGACGAGGCGCTAGCCAAGCTGGAAGGCGATACTCTGGATGGCGAAACCGCATTCCGTTTGTACGACACCTATGGTTTCCCGATCGATCTGACTGCAGACGTGTGCCGTGAACGTGGCCTGAAAGTGGATGAAGCTGGTTTCGAACAGGCAATGGAAGCACAACGCCGTCGTGCGCGTGAATCCAGCGGCTTCGGTGCTGACTACAACAGCATGATCCGTGTTGATGGTGCCAGCCAATTCAGCGGCTATGACCACGAACAACAGCAATCAACGGTGACCGCGTTGTTCCGCGATGGCCAGCCAGTGGATGAGATCCACGCTGGTGAAGAGGCCGTAGTGGTGCTGGATGAGACCCCGTTCTACGGTGAGTCCGGTGGTCAGGTTGGCGACAAAGGCGTGCTGAAAGCTGCGGGTGCTGATTTTGAGGTAAGCGACACTCAGAAATACGGCCAGGCCATCGGCCATCAGGGCAAGCTGTCTCAGGGGTCTCTGAAAGTGAAAGATCGCGTTGACGCGCAGATCGACAAGGTTCGCCGCAATCGTATTCGCCTGAACCACTCTGCGACGCACTTGCTGCATGCAGCATTGCGCCAGACGCTGGGTGAGCACGTAGCGCAGAAAGGCTCGTTGGTTAACGATAAATACCTGCGTTTCGACTTCTCACATTTCGAAGCGATGAAGCCAGAGCAAATTCGTGCGGTGGAAGACTTGGTTAACCAGCAAGTGCGCCGTAACCTGCCTGTGCAAACTGAAGTAATGGCGCTGGAAGATGCCAAAGAGAAGGGCGCAATGGCGCTGTTCGGTGAGAAGTACGACGACAGCGTGCGTGTACTGACCATGGGTGACTTCTCGACTGAACTGTGTGGCGGTACTCACGCCAGCCGTACTGGCGATATCGGTTTGTTCCGGATCCTCAGTGAGTCAGGGACTGCTGCGGGTATCCGTCGTATTGAAGCGGTAACCGGTGAAGGTGCGATTGCCACTCTGCATCAGCAAAGCGATCTGTTACAGGACGTTGCGCATCTGGTGAAAGGTGACAGTAACAACCTGACGGACAAAGTGCGTATGGTGCTCGATCGCACCCGCGCGTTGGAGAAAGAGCTACAGCAGTTGAAGGACCAGCAGGCGGCTCAGGAGAGCGCATCGTTGTCCAGCAAGGCGAAAATGGTTAACGGCGTACGCCTGTTGGTCAGCCAGCTTGATAACGTTGAGGCCAAAATGCTGCGCACCATGGTTGATGATCTTAAAAATCAATTGGGTTCTGCGATTATCGTGCTGGCCACTACGGCTGATGATAAGGTGAGCTTGATTGCTGGCGTGACCAAAGATCTGACCGACCGAGTGAAAGCCGGCGAGCTGATCGGTAACGTAGCACAGCAGGTTGGCGGTAAAGGGGGCGGACGCCCTGATATGGCGCAGGCCGGGGGAACAGATGTCAGTGCCCTGCCAGCGGCATTAGACAGCGTAGAGGCCTGGGTGGCCTCGAAACTGTGAATATAAATAAATAGCACTTACAAACGCCATAACTCATTACTGATTATGGCGTTTTTATACTGTGCTAACACAATTTGGTTACAATTCCGGGAACAAAGTTTTTCAGGTCGGCTAAACTTATCATTATCTGAGGTGAGACCAAGTCTGCTTACATTTATTGTGGGTAACATGACTTACGTTTTCACAGCATATGATGGATAATGACGGGGAAACTGAGAGACCCGACTCTTTTAATCTTTCAAGGAGCAAAGAATGTTAATTCTGACTCGTCGAGTTGGTGAAACCCTCATGATTGGCGATGAGGTCACGGTCACAGTGTTAGGGGTCAAGGGCAACCAGGTTCGTATTGGTGTGAATGCCCCTAAAGAGGTGTCAGTTCACCGCGAAGAAATCTATCAGCGCATTCAGGCAGAGAAGTCTCAACAGACGACTTACTGATTTCGAAGCAGCGTCTCGTTGCTCAGCGAGACGCTACTGCGCTTTTTTATACCCATCACAAACCATTCCCTGTCTTCTTCTGCAAAATCTTCCTGCTCTCTCCTTCACTTTGTTTGCTATTTCACTGTAGCGGCTTGTTGATAAAACACTCTTTTTGCCGTGAAATCGCCCATGTTGAGCGTGAATTGTGCAAACGCACGTGAGTTGGGAAAAATTGTTTGACTTAAAAGTCGGAGAAAGTAATATGTGCGCCACGCAGTGCCGATGAGCTTCTCTAAAGCAAGTTAGGCACAATTCGAAAGAAGCGTATGGTGAGGTGGCCGAGAGGCTGAAGGCGCTCCCCTGCTAAGGGAGTATGCGGTCAAAAGCTGCATCCGGGGTTCGAATCCCCGCCTCACCGCCATTTGCATCCATAGCTCAGCTGGATAGAGTACTCGGCTACGAACCGAGCGGTCGGAGGTTCGAATCCTCCTGGATGCACCATATTTTGCAGTATGGTGGGGTAGTAACAACGTACCATACGGTATCAAAAAAGAATTCCTGTGCATCCATAGCTCAGCTGGATAGAGTACTCGGCTACGAACCGAGCGGTCGGAGGTTCGAATCCTCCTGGATGCACC
>NZ_JBXWKI010000023.1:0-21550 GCF_058190535.1 Serratia sp. CoH_134_PS_4 | reverse complement strand
CATCCATAGCTCAGCTGGATAGAGTACTCGGCTACGAACCGAGCGGTCGGAGGTTCGAATCCTCCTGGATGCACCATCTAAGAAAAACCCGCTTCGGCGGGTTTTTCGCTTTTCCGACTGCGAGCAGAGCGGTTGGAGGTTCGAGCCGAGCGTAGCGAGACAACGTTGCTTTAGCAACGGCCCGCAGGGAGAGGCGCAGCCGAATTATCCTCCTGGATGCACCATCTAAGAAAAACCCGCTTCGGCGGGTTTTTCGCTTTTTGGCATTCAGCGAACGTCGTTGTTATCGCGTCATCCTTAGGCACCTGCACAGCACATTCCGCTATTACGCGATCAGCGACAACCTGCCGGCTTTACGCTAAAGTAGTTTCCTTTCCTCAACGATCATGGAGTAACGATGTACGACCGCTATCAAGGTCTTATTTTCGATATGGACGGCACCATTCTCGATACTGAGCCAACTCACCGCAAAGCGTGGCGTGAGGTGTTGTCCCGTTACGGTATGACGTTTGATGAGGCGGCGATGGTAGCGTTGAGCGGTTCACCGACCTGGCGTATTGCCCAGGCGATAATTGCCAGCCACCAGGCCGATCTCGATCCCCATCAGTTGGCTGCAGAGAAAACCCGCGCGGTAGAAGCGATGCTGTTGGACAGTGTTCGCCCCCTGCCGTTGATTGAGGTGGTGAAAGCCTACCATGGGCGCCGTCCTATGGCGGTTGGCACCGGCAGCGAGCACCGCATGGCAGAAACCTTGTTGCGCCATCTGGGTCTGTTCCATTGCTTTGATGCGATCGTTGGCGCCGATGACGTGCAACGCCACAAGCCGGAGCCGGACACCTTCCTGCGCTGCGCCGAACTGATTGGCGTGCCGCCGGAGAAATGCGTGGTATTTGAAGACGCAGACTTCGGTATTCAGGCCGCGAAAAGCGCCAATATGGCTGTGGTAGACGTTCGTACGCTGTGAGTAGTACGCTGGCCGTTATGTCGTTGTTTGGCAGCAGCTTCCTCAGTGCGACGTTGCTGCCGGGAAATTCAGAAATTGTTTTGGTCGCCTTGCTGACCAACAGCCGTGTCTCACCGGAATTACTGGTGCTGGCCGCGACGTTGGGGAATACGCTCGGTGGGTTGACCAATGTCATTATCGGGCGCCTGCTACCGGCGTTGAAACCGCAGCGAGGTCTGGATACCGCGCTCGGGTGGATGCAACGCTTTGGCCCGGCTGCGCTGTTGCTCAGTTGGGTACCGGTAGTGGGCGATTTATTGTGCGTGTTGGCAGGTTGGCTGCGCATGCCCTGGGGCCCTGTCGCGCTGTTTCTGTGTATCGGAAAGGCGGTGCGTTACATCATTCTTACGATGATAACGTTACAGGGAATGGCCTGGTGGCATTAACGACGTGAATATAACTCAATATTCTCTCGGGTGCGGATTCAGTATGCTTACGAGTTCTTGTTTTTAGAAGCGGGAGGTCAATTTGATCCCGGACGTATCTCAGGCGCTTTCTTGGTTGGAAGCCCATCCCCATGCATTAAAAGGCATCCGCCGCGGCATTGAGCGTGAAACGCTGCGCGTTACCGCGGACGGTAAGCTTGCAACAACCGGACATCCGGAGAAATTGGGGGCGGCACTAACGCACCACTGGATAACCACAGACTTTGCTGAGGCATTGTTAGAGTTCATTACGCCAGTTGACGACAACCTCGATCACTTGCTGACGTTCTTACGTGATATTCATCGTCACGTAGCGCGTAACCTGGGTGACGAGCGTATGTGGCCGCTCAGCATGCCGTGCTTTATTGAAGCGGAGCAGGACATTGAGCTGGCGCAGTTCGGCGCGTCGAACATCGGTCGTATGAAAACGCTATACCGCGAAGGGTTAAAGAACCGCTACGGCGCGTTGATGCAAACTATTTCCGGTGTGCACTACAATTTCTCACTGCCGCTGGAGTTCTGGCAGGCGTGGGCGGGTGTTAAAGATGCTGAAAGTGGTAAAGAGCAGATCTCCGCGGGATATTTCCGTCTGATCCGTAACTATTACCGTTTTGGCTGGGTCATTCCGTACTTGTTTGGCGCATCGCCGGCAATTTGTTCTTCATTCCTGAAGGGGCGTGAAACTACGTTGCCGTTCGAACGTACTGAACAAGGGATGTGCTATCTGCCATATGCCACGTCGTTGCGTCTGAGCGATCTCGGCTACACCAATAAATCGCAGAGCAACCTGGGCATTACTTTCAACGATCTGCAAAGTTATGTTGAAGGCCTGAAGCGGGCAATTGCCACGCCATCAGAAGAGTTTGCCAAGTTGGGCGTGAAGGACGGCGATCGTTATCTGCAACTGAACAGCAATGTGTTGCAGATCGAAAACGAACTCTATGCGCCAATCCGACCGAAGCGTGTAACCAACAGCGGAGAGACTCCGTCAGATGCGCTGCTGCGCGGCGGTATCGAATACATTGAAGTTCGCTCGCTGGACATCAACCCCTTCTCACCCATCGGCGTAGATGCCGTACAGGCGCGCTTCCTGGACCTGTTCCTGGTGTGGTGTGTGCTGGCCGATGCGCCAGAGATGAGCAGCGATGAGTTGCTGTGCACGCGTAAAAACTGGAATCGTGTGATCCTTGAAGGCCGCAAGCCGGGTCAGACGATTGGCATGGGGTGTGATGACAGCCGTGAGCCGCTGGCAAAAGTAGGCAAAGCGCTGTTTGACGATCTGCGCCGCGTGGCGGAAGTGCTCGATAGCGAAGCCGGTGATAGCCAATATCAACAGGTGTGCGATGAACTGGTCGCGGCGTTTGACGATCCGGATTTGACATTCTCTGCCCGCATCCTAAAAGCCATGAAGGAAGAAGGAACGGGGCGTGTGGGTCTGGAACTGGCTGAACAATACCGCCAGATGCTGATAGAAGAGCCGCTGGAAATCCTGACTGAAGCCGAGTTGGCGAAAGAACAGGAAGCCTCGTGGGAGCGTCAACGTAACGTAGAAGCCAGTGATACGCTAAGCTTTGAAGAGTTCCTGAAGCAACATGGTGGGGGCTGAAAAAGAAAAAGGCCACATCAATGTGGCCAAATATGCATCTCTGATGACAGGGATGATGATAACAAATGCGCGTCTTTCACATATTCAGACTCGCTGAGTTAGAAAAGGTTTCCTGGTTAGATAAAAAAGTTTCGAAATAAATACTCTTTTACGAGGAGGTAACGAAATGCCATTGCTGGATAGCTTCACCGTAGACCATACTCGCATGGCAGCTCCGGCTGTCCGCGTAGCGAAAACCATGAAAACGCCTCATGGCGATACCATCACCGTGTTCGATTTGCGTTTCTGCCGGCCGAACCTGGAAGTGATGCCTGAGCGTGGCATTCATACGCTGGAACACCTGTTTGCGGGTTTTATGCGTGACCACCTGAATGGTCAGGGTGTTGAGATTATCGATATCTCCCCGATGGGATGCCGTACTGGCTTCTACATGAGCCTGATTGGTGTGCCGGAAGAGCAGCGTGTTGCCGATGCGTGGAAAGCCGCGATGAGCGATGTGCTGAAAGTGACCGACCAGCGTAAAATTCCTGAGCTGAATGAGTTCCAGTGTGGGACTTACCACATGCACTCATTGGAAGAAGCGCAGGAAATCGCTAAGCATATTCTTGATCACGACGTGGTGGTGAACCACAACGACGAGTTGGCACTGCCGAAAGAGAAGTTGCAAGAACTGCACATCTAGTTCGGTCCCCGTTGCAGCGATAAAAAAAGCCGCATTACGCGGCTTTTTCCTTTCTGGCGGGGTGTCAGTGTTGCTGAACGCTGGATTGCAGTGACTTTATCGGCGTGACCCGCACTTGTTTGATCATATTGTCCTGCACGTCGAGAATATCGATATCATAGTGGCCTATCCGGGCTCGGGTGCCGACGTCGGGGATCTCTTCGAGCTCCTCCAGCAGCATACCGTTAACCGTACGCGCATCAGTAGCTGGCAGGGTCCAATTGAATGCCTTGTTTAACTCACGCACGTTGGCAGTACCGTCTATCAAGACTGATCCATCGCTCTGCGGATTGACCTCTTCCGCCAACGTGGGTGACATGGAGGTAGTGAAATCACCGACAATCTCTTCCAGAATATCTTCAACCGTCACCAGCCCCTGAATATCACCGTATTCGTCAACGACGATGCCAACCTTTTCTTTGTTACGCTGGAATTTCACCAGTTGGACATTCAGCGGAGTCCCTTCAGGCACGTAGTAAATCTCATCGGCGGCACGCAGCAGGTTCTCTTTGTTGAACTCTTTTTTCTCGGTCATCAGACGGTAGGCTTCACGTACGCGTAGCATTCCGATGGCGTCATCCAACGAACTGCGGTACAGCACAATGCGGCCGTGCGGCGAGTGTGTGAGCTGGCGCATGATCGATTTCCAATCGTCGTTGACGTCGATACCGACGATCTCATTGCGCGGTACCATGATGTCGTCCACGGTCACTTTTTCGAGATCCAGGACTGAAATCAGCATGTCCTGATTGCGACGAGATATCTGCGAGTGTGATTCGTTAACGATAGTACGCAGCTCATCCTTGCTGACGGCGTCGCTGACGCGCACGTTAGTGTGGATGCCGAACAGGCGCAGGACCAAGGTGGTGATGCCATTGAGCAGCCATACCAGCGGGAACATGACCTTTTGCAGCGGAGCCAGTAAAAAGCTGCTGGGGAAGGCGATCCGTTCCGGATACAGTGCAGCAAAGGTTTTCGGCAGCACTTCGGCGAACAGCAGCACGGCAAACGTCAATACACCGGTGGCAATAGCGACACCAAAATCACCATAGAGACGCATACCGACAATGGTCGCCAGCGCGGAGGCGAGAATATTCACCAGATTATTGCCGATCAGCACCAGGCCAATCAGACGGTCTGGCTTTTTCAGTAGCTTCTCGACCCGGCGGGCAGAGCGGTTACCCTGCTTGGAAAGATGACGGAGACGATAGCGATTTAGCGTCATCATGCCGGTTTCGGATGCTGAGAAGTAAGCGGAAACCACAATCATAACCACCAAGATGATGATCAGGGTTCCTGTCGAAACATGCTCCAACGCGGTATTCCTTATGTATGGAGAAAGAGAGCCAGAGACGTTAACGAACCATCACTTGTTGGATAAGACGGCTGCCGAAGTAGGCTAATGTTAGCAAGAAGGCACCGGCAAAACTGAACCAAACGACACGGCGGCCACGCCAACCCTCATGGTAATGACCCCACAACAAAACGATATAGACAAACCATGCCATGATGGACAGCACAGCTTTGTGCACATTCTCTTTGCTGAACAGGTTGTCCATATAAAGCAGGCCAGTGCACAGCGTGAGAGTGAGCAGCACGACGCCGATTTGGGTGATGTGGAACATTTTGCGCTCAATGCTCATCAGCGGCGGCATATCGGCGCTGAAGGAGAGCTTTTTATTTTTCAGCAGATAGTCCAGCCAGGCGAGCTGCAATGCATACAACGCGGCGATGATCAGCGTAGCGTAGGAAAACAGCGCCAGGCCGATGTGCACCATCAGTTCAGGGCTGGCTTCCAGATGCGTAATAAACTCGCCAGGCATAAAGCTGGCAAAGGCGAGATTGATCATCGCGAAGCTATAAACGATAGGCAGCAAGAACCAGCCGCGATCGCGTGAAGCGACAAACGTCATAACCGAGCAGATGATCAGGCTGACTATCGAGCCGATGTTGAGCAAGCTGAGATTTTGCCCGGCACTGACGTCAAAAATACGCTGTTGCAGTGCGATGGCGTGGCAAACCAGCGCTACCACCGCCGAGACGAGAGCAAGCCGACGGTATGCGCTGTTCTTCCGCAACAAGCTGGGAATAATCAGTCCAAGGCTGAGCAGGTAGGCGATCAAAGCCACAATGGAGAAAACTGGCATAGCGTTTAATTTTGCTTCGGCGTGGTGAATTGGATTGTCAGTATAGCGTCCAGCGCGTCCCACTCCAACCGATCTCCAACGCTGAGGCAGAGATCCTCTCCGCTTCGTGTTATAATCGCCGCAATTATGTCGCCAGAGCGGCCTGTCATTACACGTTGAGCATGAGACGATGTTTGAAAATTTAACCGATCGTTTGTCGCGCACCCTGCGCAATATCAGCGGCCGTGGGCGGCTGACCGAAGAAAATATCAAAGAAACCCTGCGTGAAGTGCGCATGGCTTTGCTGGAAGCGGACGTTGCGCTGCCGGTGGTACGGGACTTTATCAATCGCGTAAAAGAAAGTGCGGTCGGTCATGAGGTCAACAAAAGCCTGACGCCTGGGCAAGAGTTCGTCAAAATCGTCAAGAGCGAGCTGATTGCCGCTATGGGCGAAGTGAACACCGAGCTGAATCTGGCGGCACAACCGCCGGCAGTGGTGTTGATGGCGGGTCTGCAAGGGGCGGGTAAAACCACCAGCGTTGCCAAACTCGGCAAGTTCCTGAAAGAAAAACAGAAGAAAAAAGTGTTGGTGGTTTCCGCCGACGTTTATCGCCCTGCGGCGATCAAACAGTTGGAAACACTGGCAGAAAGTGTCGGCATCGACTTTTTCCCATCGGATGTTAAAGAAAAACCGATCGATATCGTTAATCGAGCGCTGCAACAAGCCAAGCTGAAATTCTACGATGTCTTGATCGTCGATACCGCGGGCCGTTTGCACGTTGACGAAGCGATGATGGACGAAATCAAACAGGTGCATGCGGCGATAAAGCCGGTGGAAACCCTGTTTGTGGTCGACGCCATGACCGGTCAGGATGCTGCCAATACCGCCAAGGCCTTTAACGAAGCCCTGCCGTTAACCGGCGTGGTGTTGACCAAGGTCGACGGTGACGCGCGTGGCGGTGCTGCGCTGTCCATCCGTCATATCACGGGTAAACCGATCAAGTTTCTCGGCGTGGGTGAGAAGACGGAAGCGCTGGAGCCATTCCATCCAGACCGTGTGGCTTCACGCATTCTCGGCATGGGCGATGTGCTATCGCTGATCGAAGATATCGAAAGCAAAGTTGACCGCGAACAGGCGGAAAAACTGGCTAACAAGCTGAAGAAGGGTGACGGTTTCGATCTGACCGACTTCCTGGAACAACTGAAGCAGATGCGTAACATGGGCGGTATGGCTAGCATGCTGAGCAAACTGCCTGGCGCCGGCCAATTGCCGGACAATGTGAAATCGCAGATGGACGATAAAGTTCTGGTGCGCATGGAAGCGATCATCAATTCGATGACGCTGAAAGAGCGCGCTAAACCGGAGATCATCAAAGGCTCGCGCAAGCGTCGCATTGCAGTGGGCTCCGGCATGCAGGTGCAGGACGTTAACCGTTTGTTAAAACAGTTTGACGACATGCAACGCATGATGAAAAAGATGAAAAAAGGTGGAATGGCGAAGATGATGCGCGGCATGAAAGGTATGATGCCGCCGGGCTTCCCAGGCCGCTGACAGGTGCTTGCCCTCTGGGGTGAGCGCGTTTAAGCATTTGCCGTTCGCGGTGAAAACCGCCCGAAATATGACTGGCCGTAAAAAGTTGTTGACGACGAACTACGCTTTCGATTGCTTTTTGCGCCAAAATGAGTAAAATTTTCGGGCTTTTTATATTGCAACCGGGCCCCGTTCCCTCAATGGGGCCCGGCTGTTTTATTAACTAAAGAGGATGTTATGGTAACAATTCGTTTGGCACGTGGCGGCGCTAAAAAGCGTCCGTTCTATCAAGTAGTAGTGACCGACAGCCGCAATGCTCGTGATGGTCGTTTCATCGAGCGCGTAGGCTTCTTCAACCCGATCGCATCTGGTCAGGCTGAAGCACTGCGTCTGGACCTGGACCGCATCGAACATTGGGTCGGTCTGGGTGCAACCGTTTCTGATCGCGTTCACGCGCTGATCAAAGACGCTAAGAAAGCAGCTTAATCTGTCGCGGTGGTGGCAATGAGCAAGCAACTCAAACCGGTAGCACCTAAGCAGCCGATTGTACTCGGTAAAATGGGGTCTACTTACGGCATCCGTGGTTGGCTCAGAGTATTTTCATCCACCGAGAACGCCGAAAGCATTTTTGACTATCAGCCCTGGTTTATCCAGCAGGCGGGTCAATGGCAGCTTGTCGAGTTGGAAGACTGGAAGCGCCACAGTCAGGATCTGATCATCAAAGTCAAAGGCGTTGATGATCGGGATGCTGCGAATCTACTGACCAATCGCGAGATACTGGTAGATTCGGAACAACTTCCTGCGTTGGTGGGTGATGATTACTATTGGAAAGACCTTATGGGTTGCCAGGTAGTCACAACCACCGGCTACGAGCTGGGTAAAGTCATCGATATGATGGAAACCGGTTCTAATGATGTGATGGTTGTGAAAGCTAACCTGAAAGATGCGTTCGGCATGAAGGAGCGGTTGGTCCCGTTTCTTCATGGGCAGGTTATCAAGAAAGTCGATCTCACTGCTCGCGTGATTGAAGCAGATTGGGATCCTGGTTTTTGACCTCCGAATTAAACGGTCGAAACAAGTGGAATGACAGTATGGGGATTGGCTTGTGTTCATTGGTATTGTAAGCCTGTTTCCTGAGATGTTCCGCGCAATCACCGATTACGGGGTGACTGGCCGGGCAGTAAAAAATGGCCTGCTGAGCGTGCAGTGTTGGAGTCCTCGTGACTTCACCTACGACCGGCATCGTACCGTGGACGATCGCCCTTATGGCGGCGGCCCGGGAATGTTGATGATGGTGCAACCCTTGCGGGAAGCTATTCATGCAGCAAAAGCAGCGGCAGGCGAGGGAGCAAAGGTGATTTATCTGTCACCTCAGGGGCGCAAGCTGGATCAAATCGGTGTGTGCGAACTGGCGACCAACCAGAAGATGATTCTGGTGTGCGGTCGTTATGAAGGGGTAGATGAGCGCGTAATCCAAACCGAAATTGATGAAGAATGGTCAATCGGCGATTACGTACTCAGCGGTGGGGAACTGCCGGCAATGACTTTGATCGATTCAGTCGCCCGCTTTATCCCGGGTGTACTGGGCCATCAGGCTTCAGCAGAAGAAGATTCTTTTGCCGATGGATTGCTGGACTGCCCGCACTATACCCGTCCTGAGGTGTTGGAAGGGATGGAGGTTCCGCCGGTTTTACTGTCGGGCAACCATGCCGAGATACGTCGCTGGCGCTTAAAGCAGTCGCTGGGCCGTACCTGGCTTAGAAGACCTGAACTTCTAGAAAGCCTAGCTCTGACTGACGAGCAAGCGGTGTTGCTGGCTGAGTTCCAACGGGAACATCAGCCCAAGCAGCAGGACTATGAAGGGAACGTCTGAGCAATTGGCTCGACGGGACCGATATATCAGTTTACCTAGGGTAAGAGACATATTATGAGCAACATTATTAAGCAAATTGAACAAGAGCAGATGAAACAAGACGTACCTGCATTCCGTCCGGGTGATTCCGTGGAAGTGAAGGTATGGGTCGTTGAAGGTAGCAAAAAACGTCTGCAGGCATTCGAGGGCGTGGTTATCGCTATCCGTAACCGCGGTCTGCACTCTGCATTCACTGTTCGTAAGATTTCCAACGGCGAAGGTGTTGAGCGTGTATTCCAGACTCACTCACCAGTAATTGACAGCATTGCTGTTAAACGTCGTGGTGCCGTTCGTAAAGCCAAACTGTACTATCTGCGTGAGCGTACTGGTAAGTCTGCTCGTATCAAAGAGCGTCTGAACCGCGTCGGCTAACGCTGCATCCAAAAGTTAATAGCTATGAAGGGGTTGGCATTATGCCGACCCCTTTTTTTATGCGCGGAAATGTCGATATAGAAAAGTCCACCGTCGCAGGCGGACTTTTTGCATTACAGCGCGGCGGCACGCGGCTTGTTTTTTTCCGGGTGCGGCTGAGCTGGAATAATATCACCAGGCTTTACAATCACTCGCGCGACGGACTCATGCGTGGCAAAGGTGCAGCTGCAGTTAATGTTTTGGCATTGGTGATAGCGTTCTTTAGTCGCTTCGCTGAGGTAACGGCTAGAGCGGGTATGGGCCACGCTACCGCAGAGTGGACAATGCATCATAAAACCCCCTTGCAATGTATTAAGTGAGAACGGATTAGGCATGGGCCAAAATCAAAAGCCTGGACAACTGTCCTGTCCATTGGACAGAAAGTGGCATCAGTGTCCCTAAGCGTGATGCTCGTAGCATCAGCTGTGATAATTGATAGTGATCGTGCTCTGTGCCTATTTGATAACCACTGTGTATACATACAGTATTAAGCTATTTGCTAAAGTCGTCAATAGCGTGTGCGATGTTTTTAGCAAAATGTTTAAACTTAACCTTTGGGCATAAAAAAAGCCCATCAATGATGGGCTTAGGTAATATTGGATTGTAGAGACGAAGGAATTACAGACCGTAGACCAGGCTGATTGAGGTGGTCGTGTCGGTATTCTTTGGTGCAGACGCAGGTGGCTTACTGTTGTAAGTCACCGTGTAGGCCAGGCGCAGTGCAAATTTCTCGTTAATCGCGACGCTCAATGCAGTTTCGGAGTTCAACGTGGTTTCTTCGTTCGCCAGTGCGGAAACACCTTCGGAGAACTTGGTGTTGTCGGTTAGCTGGTACGAATAGTTAGCAGCACCGTAGGCCAGCGCTTTGGTTGAACGACCACCACCATGGTATTCGTCGTGACGAACGCCTGGACCAAATTCAACACGCAGATCGCTGAGCGGTCCGTTGAGAATCTGGCGGCCATAACCACCGGTCAGTGTTGAACGGGAGTCATAGCCGTTGAAGCGGTCGCTCAGCCAGCTTGCTTGGCCGAACAGATAGTTACGATCGCTCAGGTTATAACGGGTACGGCCACCGGCTTGATACTTTTCTGACGAACGCACATTGGACGACGTGGTGTTGTTGGCTGCTCCCCAGAGGCTGTAGGCAGCATCGCTGTTGAACCAGGTCATGCTGGTGTTAGCCAACAGTGTTGAGCTTTGCGAGTTGCCTGACTGAGAGTTGTAACCAGCCTGGACGTTACCTTCAAATGGCTTTTTAGCTGTGGCTGGGTCGTCCATCGCGGTAAAAAGTGTATTGTCGGCAAGGGCTGAAACACTGGTGAAAGTCGTTAAGCAGCTAATGAACAGCGGAATAGCGCGACGAGCGCGTAAAGAGAGCATTTTGGATCCAGTTGTTAAGAGTGATTATAGGTGATTTCGGTCACATTATATCGGTTCGTCATGGCGACCAAAATAGCTACGATTAGCTTAAGTTTTTAATTTCTCATCATCACTTATTCACTTTTCTTCTACTTAATTAACCCCGTCCAGTGGCATATCATGCTGAGTGTCCTTAGCATTTAACGGGGCATTACGTGAGGTTGTCGCTTAGAGGCAACCGAATGGTGAGATGTACCTGGCTATTATGTTCGGTAGAGCCTTGCTCCTGGGGTGTATTGATATCATTTATGTAAATTTATCTTTACGTTTTTCGGTGGTGGTGTAGGCTGGGTAGCTATGAAGAAATGAAAAGAGGACTCTAGTGTTTCCTTGATTTTATCCATTTAAAATCAGTTATTTAAATAAATTTTCTTGTTTTTCAATATCATCTTTTGGTATGCGTAATCTTATTGGTAATTTTTTATTTACAGATATCGGATTGAAAACTTTACATCACGTGATATGGTAAGGTCCTGAATCGCTCAACGTACTCTCAACGCTTACGCATAACGGCAAACGACAGGAATAGCATCATGCAAAAAGACGCGCTCAATAACGTTCATATCAGTGCAGAACAAATTCTGATTACTCCGGAAGAGTTGAAGAACCAGTTCCCGCTTAGCGCCAGCGATGAAAATGAAATCGCTACCGCGCGCAAAACCATCGCCGATATCTTGCAGGGGCGCGATCATCGCCTGTTGGTGGTGTGCGGGCCTTGTTCTATCCATGACCCGGATGCTGCACTGGATTACGCCCGTCATTTGAAAACCCTGTCGGCTGAATTGAGCGATCAGCTGTATATCGTTATGCGTGTCTATTTTGAAAAACCGCGAACCACTGTTGGCTGGAAAGGCTTGATTAACGATCCGTACATGGATGGTTCGTTTGATGTTGAAGCAGGTTTGCATATCGCGCGTCGCCTGCTGCTTGATCTGGTTGGTATGGGCTTGCCGTTGGCAACAGAAGCATTAGATCCAAACAGCCCGCAATACCTTGGCGACCTGTTTAGCTGGTCAGCGATTGGTGCGCGCACGACGGAGTCACAAACTCACCGCGAAATGGCTTCAGGGTTGTCGATGCCGGTCGGCTTCAAAAATGGTACGGATGGCAGCCTGGGTACGGCAATCAATGCCATGCGCGCCGCGGCAATGCCGCATCGATTTGTGGGTATCAACCAGGCTGGCCAAGTATGTCTGTTGCAAACGCAGGGCAATCCGGATGGCCATGTGATTTTGCGTGGTGGTAAAACGCCAAACTACAGTGCTGAGGACGTTGCAGCCTGTGAAAAACAGATGCGGGACGCGGGACTCCATCCGTCCTTGATGATAGATTGCAGCCATGGCAACTCGAATAAAGACTATCGTCGTCAACCGGCAGTTGCCGAGTCCGTGGTTGAGCAGATCAAAGCGGGTAACCGTTCGATCACCGGCATCATGCTGGAAAGCCACCTGCACGAAGGTAGCCAGTCATCTGAGCAACCGCGTGCAGATATGCGCTACGGTGTTTCTGTAACCGACGCCTGTATTAATTGGGAAAGTACAGAGACGCTGCTGCGTCATATGCACCAGGAACTCGGCGCCGCACTGACGGCACGCACTGGAGAGTAGTAAGTTATGGTGGCTGAACTGACCGCGCTGCGCGATCAAATTGACGAAGTGGATAAGGCGCTGTTAGAGCTGCTGGCGAAACGCCTGCACCTGGTGGCGGAAGTGGGGGAGGTGAAAAGCCACCACGGCTTACCGGTATATGTTCCTGAGCGTGAGGCCGCAATGTTGGCCTCACGACGTAAAGAGGCGGAAAACCTTGGTGTACCGCCTGACTTGATTGAGGACGTATTACGTCGTGTTATGCGCGAGTCTTACGTCAGCGAGAACGACAAAGGTTTTAAAACGCTGCATCCGCAATTGCGCCCGATTGTTATTATTGGCGGTAATGGCCAAATGGGGCGGCTGTTTAATCGTCTGCTGACGCTGTCCGGCTACCAGGTCAAAGTGTTGGATCAGGAAGATTGGGCGCAGGCTGACACTTTGCTGGCGGATGCTGGCATGGTGATTGTCAGCGTACCTATTCATGTGACAGAACAGGTCATTGAGCGGTTGCCGCCACTGCCGGCAGATTGCATCCTGGTTGATCTGGCCTCCGTAAAAAATCGTCCGCTGAATGCCATGTTGGCTGCGCATACTGGCCCTGTGGTGGGTCTGCATCCGATGTTTGGCCCTGACGTTGGCAGTGTAGCCAAACAAGTGGTGGTGTATTGCGACGGTCGCGAGCCGCAGGCGTACCAATGGTTATTGGAGCAGTTGCAGGTTTGGGGTGCACGTTTACACCGTATTAGCGCGGTTGAGCACGACCAGAACATGGCCTTTATTCAGGCACTGCGTCATTTTGCAACCTTTGCCTATGGCTTGCACTTGGCAGAAGAAAACGTTCAGTTGGAACAGTTGCTGGCACTTTCTTCACCGATTTATCGGTTAGAGTTGGCGATGGTAGGCCGTCTGTTTGCTCAGGATCCGCAGCTGTACGCGGATATCATCATGTCCTCGGAAGAGAACATTGCATTGATCAAACGTTACTACCAACGGTTTGGCGAGGCGATAAAGCTGCTGGATCAGGGCGACAAACAGGCGTTTATTCAGAGCTTCCAGAAGGTCGAGCATTGGTTTGGTGACTATGCGCAGCGATTCTTGGTGGAAAGTCGCTCGTTGTTACGTCAGGCGAACGACAGCCGGCAATAATAACGTATCGGGGTTCGGCAAATGCCGAACCCTTTTTTATTTCTATCAGGATGGATTGACGGGTACCACGGTGTCACTCGGGTAGCAACCCAGCACCTTCAACGAGCGAGTGATGGGCGTCAGGTCCCTCAATGCTTTCTGCATCGCTTCAGAACGCAGGTTAGCCTGCACATCGATATAAAACATTTCTTCCCACGGGTTACCGTTAATCGGGCGAGATTCCAGTTTGGTCATGATGATGCCGTTATCGCGCAGCACCAGCAATGCTTCCACCAACGCGCCGGACTGCTGGCCTGTGGCCATAATCAGCGTCGTTTTAGCGGGAACTTGTTCCGAGACGTCAATCGCTTTGCGCGCCAGCACAATGAAGCGAGTAATGTTCTGCTGTTGATTGGCCAGATTATGTTCCAACACCTGAAGACCATAGAGTGCACCGCCAGCTTCGCTGCCTAATGCGGCGGCTTTTGGCGAGTTCAATTTGGCCACTTTTTCCATCGCGGCTGCGGTGCTTTCACAATATTCAATTTTCCAGTGCGGGTAGCGGTTAATGAATTGGCTACACTGCTGGAATGGCTGAGGGTGGCTATACACGGTTTCGATCTGTGCAAGATCAGTGTCATTGGCAACCAGGACGCAGTGATCGATAGGGTTAGTCAATTCACCGACGATAGACAAACTTGTGTGCTGCAGTAAATCGTAGACGTCGTTAATCGAACCTGAACTGGTGTTCTCGATGGGCAAAATAGCGTAATCCGCCTGGCCAGTTTCGACTTGGGTGAAAATGTCCTGGAATTTATGGCAGCCGCACTCGATCAATTGATCGAAATGGCGGGCGGCGTATTGACGTGCTGCCAAGTGTGAATAGGATCCTTTAGGGCCAAGGAACGCGATACGGGCAGAATGTTGGCTGACTTGATTGAGTTGGTTCTGTAATAGCGCTTGCTGAGTCAACACAGAATCTTCAATAATCAGTTGGAACAGGCGAGTGACGTAAAATCCGTCCAGGTCGTAGGGCTTGGCGGCGGCAATTAAGGCATCCAGCAGATCGCGTTCACGCTCTTTGTCGCGGATTGGCCGATGGGAATGAAGTTTGGTTTTCCCCACTTCTACCGCCAGCTCACGGCGCTCTGCCAGCAAGGACAGCAATTTCAGATCCAGTGCGCTGATGCGTTTGCGCAGCACGAGTAACGGGTTGTCAGTCATAATCAGCTTCTGCCTTGTATTTTTATACGTTGTAAAATAGCCATAAAAAAAGCCCCCTGTTTTCAGGAGGCTTTGCTGTTCGTCTTCGCATTCTTTATCACACGACGAAACGCCTCCCAATCAGGGGAAGGTAAAAAAGAATGCGAAGAAAAACGGTTTACGAGCCATGTGATATCCAAAGTGTGTGTGACAGGTTTTAAAGTAACCGCAGGCTTTTATCTCGTCAATAAAAAAACCAGACAAAAAACGCGCCCTCAGGCGCGTTCGATGTGAAACAGCCGCTAAACGGTTATTCCTGTTCCGGCTCTACTTCCGGAATAATGTCCTTCACGCTGGTCGCGGCACGGCGTGCTTCGCCTTTATGTTGCACCTTGTTCAACTGGCGCTCTAACTTGGCGATCAAATCGTTAACGGCGGTGTACATGTCATCATGTTTGGCGCTGGCAACCAGCGGGCCGTTAGGTGTGGTAATGGTGGCGTCGGCAACAAACCCTTTCGGTTCTTTCGATAAGACGATATGCGGGTTAATCAGTTGGGCCTGCCATTTTTCCAGTTTGGTGAGACGGTCTTCGACGTGGCTGCGGATTGCGGGAGTGATATCCATTTGTTTGCTGGTAATGTTCAATGTCATATAACTTACCTCTCTGTCTTTCCGTCTTGGATGAGTTCAGCATACCCCGCTTTTTGCTTAAATGCGTGATGAAAATCACATTTTTTTGTCACTTTTTGCAAAGTTAGTTCAATCTGTGATTCAAGCTTTGAATTGGCTATCTAACGCTTGAGTCTAGAGAGCGGAACGCGCATTATTGAAAGGATAAGCGGTGAGGCATATGTGCTAACGCCGTGTTTTTGCTTGTGTATTTATCCTGCTTTGGTTAAGTATTCGACAAATGAAAACGGCAGCCGAGGCTGCCGTTTTGTTTTTCTGCTGTTGCCAATCAGGTTATGCCGGGTTGGCAGCGATCACTTTGCTCACTTTGTCGGCCTGGCCGTTCAGTTGCAATTGCTTATACGCGTTTTCCATCAGCGGCAACGCATCGCGTGTCGCTTTGGTATCCGGGAATTCACGCAGCATCTGCTCGGCGCGATTAACGACCGCGACGTAGGCACCGCGTTTAGTGTAGTATTCCACCACCGAAAGCTCATACTTGGCCAGGCGGTCTTTCAGGTACACCAAACGCTTGTTTGCATCGGTCACGTACTGGCTGTTCGGATACTGTTGAATCAGCTGGCTGAAGTCGCGAAACGCAGCGCGTGCATGCTGAGGATCTCGGTCTGAACGATCGACCCCGAAGAAGCCTTGCAATGCACTGTCATCCAACGCCATATCGGTCAGACCACGCATGTACATCACGTAGTCAATGTTCGGGTGCGTTGGATTCAGACGCATGAAACGATCGATAGACGCCTGAGCCAGCGGTAAATCGGCAGATTTGTAGTAGGCATAAATCAGATCCAACTGGACCTGTTGAGAGTACGGCCCGAAAGGATAGCGGTTATCTAACGCTTCGAGTTGCGTAATCGCGCCCTTAAAGTTACCGTCCTGCAGTTTTTGCTGGGCAGTAGCATAGATTTCCGAAGGTGGGTTGTCGGGAACCGCATCCTTGGATGTGGAGCAACCTGCCAGCGCCAGGCTCAACGTGGCTGCCGCCACCAGATATTTCATACGCGTCATGACGTTTTGATTATCCTCAGGGTGTTATTCCGGGAGACTGTCCGTTAAGCTCCCGACAAAGACCAGGTACAATAGCACATTATATTAAACGGCATCGCCGTGAAAACCCAACGTTAACGAAGAAGCTGCATATGGCACAACAAGTACAACTCACCGCAACGGTGGCCGAATCTCAACTCGGACAACGTTTAGATCAGGCTTTGGCCGAATTGTTCCCTGATTATTCACGATCTCGCATAAAAGATTGGATCCTGGACAATCGGGTGCAGGTCAATGGCAAAACGATAAACAAACCGAAAGAGAAGGTGCTGGGGGGAGAGACGGTCGCCATTGATGCACAGATAGAAGAAGAAGCACGCTGGGAACCGCAGGATATCGCCCTCAATATCGTCTATGAAGACAGTGATATTTTGGTGATTAACAAACCACGCGATCTGGTTGTGCACCCCGGTGCCGGTAACCCGGACGGTACTGTGCTCAATGCGTTGCTGCATTACTATCCTGAAATTGCCGATGTGCCGCGTGCCGGCATCGTGCACCGTCTGGACAAAGACACCACAGGTCTAATGGTGGTGGCGAAAACCGTTCCAGCACAAACTCGACTGGTCGAAGCGCTGCAGGCGCGTGAAATCACGCGTGAATATGAAGCGGTTGCTATCGGCACCATGACCGCAGGCGGTACCGTTGAGGAGCCTATTTCGCGCCACTCAACCAAACGCACCCATATGGCGGTTCACCCAATGGGTAAGCCGGCGGTGACGCATTACCGTATTATGGAGCATTTCCGTGCGCACACTCGTCTGCGTTTGCGCCTGGAAACCGGCCGTACTCACCAGATCCGTGTGCATATGTCGCACATTAACCACCCGCTGGTGGGTGATCAGCTTTACGGTGGCCGTCCGCGTCCGCCAAAAGGCGCGTCAGAGGCATTTATTGCCGCACTGCGCGGTTTCGATCGCCAGGCACTGCACGCTACCATGCTGCGTTTATATCATCCGATCAGCGGTATCCAAATGGAGTGGCATGCGCCGCTGCCACAGGATATGGTCGATCTGATTAACGCGCTGAAAGCGGATACCGAAGAATTCAAAGATCAGATGAACTGGTAATGGATTCGCTCATCTTACCGGATTGGCCGCTGCCTGCTGGCGTAAAAGCCTGTAGCACAACCCGTGGTGGTGGCGTGAGTGCGCCGCCCTACGATTCGCTTAACCTCGGCACTCACGTTGGTGATGAGGCTTGGGCAGTCGCGGATAACCGCCAACGGCTGGTGGACGGGGCTGAACTACCGCGGATGCCGGTTTGGTTGGAACAGATACATGGTACAGGTGTCGTGCGGTTAGATGGGCGAACGCCGACCAATCTGCATGCGGATGCGGTTTACAGTAATGTGCCTGGGCAGGTGTGTGCAGTGATGACGGCAGATTGCTTGCCGGTGCTGTTTTGCTCGCAGGCCGGTGATGAAGTGGCCGCAGCCCATGCCGGTTGGCGCGGGTTATGTAATGGTGTGCTGGAACACACGGTGGCAGAATTTGCCACTGAGCCAGCAAACATTAACGCCTGGCTCGGCCCGGCGATTGGTCCAGAGCAGTTTGAAGTCGGCCCCGAAGTGCGTGCCGCGTTTATAAATGTTGATGGCGCCGCTGCGGCTGCCTTTATCCCACACGGCGATAAATTCCTGGCTAACATCTATCTGTTGGCCCGTCAGCGCTTACAGCGTGCAGGTATCCACGCCATCTACGGTGGTGATCGCTGTACGGTGAGCGAAATGAGTCATTTTTTCTCCTATCGCCGCGATGGAATAACCGGACGTCTGGCAAGTTTAATCTGGCTGATATAACCTATTGAATTAGGACGGTCCAAAGACGCATGATGTAGTACCGAAAATATACAGTCGAAATAACCTTGAAAATTTGAGGGATGACCTCATTTAATCTCCAGTAGCAATTTCGACCAAACTTGGAGGTGTTATGCGTCTGGATCGTCTTACCAACAAATTCCAGCTTGCCCTCGCCGATGCCCAATCTCTCGCACTTGGGCGCGACAACCAGTTTATTGAGCCGTTACATCTGATGAGCGCCTTGCTTAATCAGGAAGGGGGCACGGTTCGTCCACTCTTAACTTCTGCCGGTATCGATGCCGGGCGCGTGCGCACCGAAATCGAACAGGCTTTGTCTCGACTGCCTCAAGTTGAAGGTACCGGTGGTGACGTTCAACCGTCCCATGAGCTGGTACGTGTCCTGAACCTGTGCGACAAGCTGGCGCAAAAGCGGGCGGACAAATTCATTTCATCCGAACTGTTTGTGTTAGCGGTGCTTGAAGATCGCGGAACATTGACCGATCTGTTGAAAGCGGCTGGCGCGACAACCGATAAAATCAGTAAGGCCATTGAGCAAATGCGAGGCGGTGACAGCGTGGAAGATCAAGGTGCTGAAGACCAACGTCAGGCGTTGAAGAAATACACGATTGATCTGACAGAACGTGCTGAGCAGGGCAAACTTGACCCGGTTATCGGTCGTGACGAAGAGATTCGTCGTACTATTCAGGTACTGCAACGCCGTACCAAAAACAACCCGGTATTGATCGGCGAACCTGGCGTGGGTAAAACCGCCATCGTCGAAGGCCTCGCACAGCGCATCATTAATGGTGAAGTGCCGGAAGGCCTGAAGCATAAACGCGTACTTTCCCTCGATATGGGGGCATTAATTGCAGGTGCTAAATACCGCGGTGAATTCGAAGAACGTTTGAAAGGCGTGCTGAGCGACCTGTCCAAACAGGAAGGCAGCGTTATCCTTTTCATTGACGAATTGCACACTATGGTTGGTGCAGGTAAGGCCGACGGCGCGATGGATGCAGGTAATATGTTGAAACCTGCGCTGGCGCGCGGGGAACTGCATTGCGTCGGTGCGACAACGCTGGATGAATATCGCCAGTATATAGAGAAGGATGCGGCGCTCGAACGTCGTTTCCAGAAAGTCTATGTGGCAGAGCCTAGCGTTGAAGACACCATCGCCATCTTGCGTGGCCTGAAAGAACGTTATGAACTGCATCACCATGTGCAGATCACGGACCCGGCGATAGTCGCGGCGGCGACGCTGTCGCATCGATACATCTCCGATCGCCAATTGCCGGATAAGGCCATTGACCTGATCGATGAGGCTGCGTCCAGCATCCGTATGCAGATGGACTCGAAACCAGAATCACTTGATCGTCTGGAGCGCCGCATCATACAGCTTAAACTGGAGCAGCAGGCGCTGAGTAAAGAGTCTGACGACGCCAGTAAGAAACGGCTGGAAATGCTCAGTGGTGAATTGGAGCAGAAAGAACGCGAATATTCAGAGCTGGAAGAAGAATGGAAAGCCGAGAAGGCGTCACTTTCCGGTACGCAGAATATCAAAGCGGATCTTGAGCAGGCCAAAATCTCTCTGGAGCAGGCGCGTCGCGTCGGCGATCTGGGGCGGATGTCAGAATTGCAATACGGTAAGATCCCTGAGTTGGAAAAACAGCTTGCTGCGGCCACATTGGCTGAAGGCAAAACCATGAAGCTGTTGCGTAACCGTGTAACTGACGCAGAAATCGCTGAGGTACTGGCTCGCGCCACCGGTATTCCGGTCGCCAGAATGCTGGAAGGTGAGCGTGACAAGCTATTGCGCCTGGAGCATGAACTGCATACCCGGGTTATTGGCCAGGATGAAGCGGTGAGCGCCGTATCCAACGCTATTCGCCGTAGCCGCGCTGGGCTGTCAGATCCAAACCGGCCAATAGGTTCATTCCTGTTCCTCGGGCCGACCGGGGTAGGTAAAACCGAGCTATGTAAGGCGTTAGCTTCGTTCCTGTTCGACAGTGACGACGCGATGGTGCGTATCGATATGTCCGAGTTTATGGAAAAACATTCGGTATCGCGGCTGGTGGGTGCACCTCCAGGTTATGTCGGTTATGAAGAAGGGGGGTACCTGACTGAGGCGGTGCGCCGTAGACCTTATTCCGTGATTCTGCTGGATGAAGTGGAGAAGGCGCATCCGGATGTGTTCAACATCCTGCTGCAGGTGTTGGATGATGGGCGCCTGACCGATGGCCAGGGACGTACTGTTGATTTCCGTAATACCGTGGTGATCATGACATCTAACCTGGGGTCCGATCTCATTCAGGAGCACTTTGGTCAGATGAACTACGCACAGATGAAGGAATCCGTCATGGAAATGGTAAGCCACCACTTCCGTCCGGAATTCATCAACCGTATAGATGAGGTGGTCGTGTTCCATCCTCTCGGTCAGAAACACATTGCCGAGATTGCCAAGATCCAGTTGGCGCGTCTGTACAAACGTCTGGAAGAGCGTGGTTATGCAGTAACGATGACCGAACCTGCACTGGAGCTGCTAGGCAAAACGGGTTTCGACCCTGTATATGGGGCGCGTCCGTTGAAACGTGCTATCCAGCAGGAGATAGAAAACCCGCTGGCGCAGCAAATCCTTTCTGGCAAACTGATTCCAGGCAAGTTGGTTACGCTGGATGTGGAAAACGAGCACATCGTCGCCAGGCAGTAATGTCTATATAGAGTGATTACGATAATAGGGAGCGGGAAACCGCTCCCTTTTCTTTATCTGTTTTTATTGGGCTTCCGATTTTTTGCGGGGTAACAGCCTTAAAACTCCCATTTTCTGACTAATAAATATCCTAAAATGGCCTTTTTGGTGGTTATTTGAGCGCTTGAAAAGTTTTTTGCATTTAGGGGTTGCGGCCTTCTGAGAACTCCCTATAATGCGCCTCCACTGACCGGGAA
>NZ_JBXWKI010000022.1:0-41660 GCF_058190535.1 Serratia sp. CoH_134_PS_4 | reverse complement strand
AAAAAGCCGCTTAGCGGCTGTAAACCTAGGCTTAAAATAACTACAAACCGTTCCGTGCTGTTTTTAATTCAAGAAGATTTATTTTATCTATTTTTCCTTCGTGTATCATTATTGTTAGTTTTGCCGGATGTTTGAAACGCATCTCACTAACTCTAAAAGTCCACAACATTATTTTTAGTAGGTCTTGCTCATCAATTGTTTTGTGGCCTTTGATTCGTGTGAGTCCAGACCCGAATATAGGTACAGAGACACTTTTTTGAGCATAAACACGGTTTACTTTATCCCAAAAACTTATCAGAAACTCGAGATATTCAGGCATGGTGAGGTTTGCTTCGTTTTTATTATTGAATTTGGATAGTGCCGTAATTAAAAAGTTATCTAAAACACAGATAGTACCAATCTCATACTTTTGCTTTTTACCATCCCTTCTTTCTTCATCTATGTTTTTTATTTCGTCCTCATCAAATTTATAATTTTTGATGTGATCGTCGAGTTCCTTTACAGTGCAAGGTAGGTGATCCGTAATGAATTTACCATTGAGGCTACTTGCGGCGATAATCCTATCGTCGACTTGAGTATCAAAGTATTCATTGAACGCTATAGCTTTTAGCCCATCCTGAGCGAAAATATCACCGGTTTTAATGATGACAGTACTCTCATCAATAGTGAGCTTTATTTCCCTCAAGCTATTTGCTCTACGCCAAAGGTAGATATAGACAAAAAATAAAATCACAATGCATACAATTCCATATGCTACTTTTTGTCCCGTTGGTATGTCTACAAAATACAACGATCCACCAATCACACCAAAAATTATTGATGTATAATCTTTAAATTCCTTAAAAATCTGCTTATCCCAGAAACTAACCTTTGCCATTTTTATTCCTCTTTCCATGTGGAGTTAAAGCGCCGAATATGGCGCTTTAATTATATTAAACAGGGTATCTATAAACGTCTGGAACGGCTTTGGTTCTCACCATAAACTTACTATCAGATAGTGAGTGTGAGATAAGTGCTTTATTCATCGGGATGTGTAGTGTAGGGACTAAAGACATTGAATCTCTAAATGTAGGGATTTTACCCCAAAGGTTTTGTATTTGCGGTATTAAAGTGTTGTTGTTTAACAAACTTTCTTTCGTACTATAATCTGGATAAATCACGATCACTGGCAATCCTAATGAATTAATTCCGTAATCTATCTCTTCCCTCAGCGCTCTGGAGTTTACTGTTCTTTGACTTAAAAATAGAATGATGTTTTTTGAGTTTCGCAGGCGTTGCCTGAGCCTAGGCATTAACGTTAGCTCCCAGTTACTGCCATCGCGAACATTATATGTTGTGTCATGTGAATTATTGAAAGGGAAGTTAGCGTCAGCTCCTTTCCACATTCTTAATGTATTGTAGTAAACAAAATCCTTAGTTGCATGAGCACCTAAAACACTTTCATTAAAAGGTTCGGCAACATAAAACGCACAGTAATTTCCATTCATTTGAGTACCCCTTCCTTAATCAAAAGTAGCTGTGAAATTATACACGCTCCTTGCCAGTGATAATCACATACTAGTCACTTTATTTGAACGTGTTGTGTTTCCCCTAGGTATTGGGCTTTACCGGTAAAGTGCCTAATTCCCCTCCCCTGCCCCGTCAAATCCGCTATAATCCCAACAGTATCAAGTGCCTGTACACCGCTGATGCTACCGGGCAGCGGCGACGGGCGTCCCGTTCGCCCGGTTCCCTTTCTGCTTGATTGGGTTTTTCTGGTGAATAGACGTAAACTCCCCAAATCCCCTCCTGACCGATCACCGAATTATTCCCGTCGCCCTGCTCCCGCCCTTCTGCCACAATAAACGGCATCGGCCTTCCGGCATCCTATTTTGATGTCCGGGTGATGCAATAGTGACCAGATTGCGGAGATTGAAAAATTGACTCTTATGCCCCACAACATTTTGCAGAATTCGCGTAGCGCAATCAGCCCGATGTGGGGATTTGACCACGCCGTCCGGTTGCGTGAAATCGCGATCGCTGCCGACCTGGATCTGCCGCTCTACCTGCTCGCCCCGGAAGTGGCCGTGCTGTTGTCCTATATCCCCGATATGCATCAGCGGCTGTTCTTCGAAACGTTGTGGAATACCGGGGCGCGACCCAATGAAGCCGGGGCGCTGACACCGAACGATTTTTTCTTCCATGATGACCTGATGCCTTTCGTGCGCCTGCGCACCCTTAAGCAGCGTAAAGCCCCTCCCCGGTCGGTTGGCCGCCCTTCCCTGGATAGCCTTGTGGAAGAGAAACAGAAGCCCCCACTCCGGGCGGTGCCCTTGCCGGATCCGACCTACGTCCGCCGGGTGCAGGAGTATTTCACCACCTTCAAGGTGATGACGCGCCGGGCTACGCCGCTCTGGGGGTTCAAGAGCAGCGAAACCCCGCGCAACTGGTTAAAGGCAGCAGTAGGACGTGCAGAGCGTGACGGGGTAACGTTTTCGGTGCGCCCTATTGTGCCGAAAACATTCCGGCACAGTTTCGCGGTGCATCTGTTGTTGAATGGGGTTCACATCAAGAAGGTACAAGCACTGATGGGACACCAACGTATCGAGAGCACGGAGGTCTACACGAAGATATTCGCCCTGGACGTGACGCGCGACCTTGGCCTGACGTTCTCGATGCAACCGGAAGAGGCGATCGCCATGATGGGAATAGGTAATATATCTAAGATATCACCTAGATAATTTATCGGATATATTTGTTGGTGAATATATTGGATATATGTTTTTAACGATATTTCGGATATATTCCCGTTAAGCCTTACTGTTACGTCTTGCTTAATGTTGTTGTTCTTGGTGCTGGATGTTTGTACATTTAGTATTCTATGTGCGGATCACAAACGAAGGAACTTATGGATCACCTCTTCCCAAGAATCGGCCTCTACTTCATCTATGCAACGCTATTCTTTACATCCTTATTTTCATCAGCGCCCGACAAGTGGGTTGGTGTTGGACTGTCAGTACTGTTCTTGTTTTTGAGCCATAGGGCTACCAGGGCTAAGCCTGCACAGTCTGAAAATAGTGTACGCGCTTGAGAATATATCGGATATATCAATATTTCCGATATATTATTAAAAGGGGAGTTCATGCTGATGCACAAAGTCCCCTTCTTTCTCATGCAGTACACGCATGTAGTCCTGCTGTGAGAGGAACGCCAGCCCTTCCATTACCGTGACGGGCTTTTCTAATTCCATCCAAAACAAATCCAGCCAAGCCCGGCCCATCCAGAAAAGCTTATCGGCACGTTGGATGAATACGAGGGAGCCGGGTTCGATTCGTTCCAGGTACGCACCCAAATATACGATGCGGATCGTTTCTTCTCTATGCTGAAAGACATCGATGCCGGTTCGCTGGAAAGGGTTGTAGCCGTTTTTCATTGCGACCTCGTTACCTGTGTTTATATACAGTTATTTTAGCACGGTTAT
Organism: Serratia sp. CoH_134_PS_4; assembly: GCF_058190535.1. Classification (NCBI taxonomy): domain Bacteria; kingdom Pseudomonadati; phylum Pseudomonadota; class Gammaproteobacteria; order Enterobacterales; family Yersiniaceae; genus Serratia; species Serratia sp. CoH_134_PS_4. The sequence continues at coordinate 38,200 of NZ_JBXWKI010000022.1, read as the reverse complement.
GGTTAATGAGATCAAGATGAGAGATTGATGGGATATGTGTCTGATATATCAATATATCGGATATATTCTTAATTTCAGTGGCTTCTTCTTCGCCCTTTCGAGTTTAGCGCCTACGTGTTAATCGGGGAATACCTTGCCCATTGCGGCGGCGCGGAATCGATGCCGGGCTATCTGGAACTGCACAGTTGGGCTGACCAAACGCGACTCAACGAGCATTTACGCGAAGGTTGAGGACTAACGAGAGTTAGGTGTTATTCGTTGTAGGGTTTGCCGCAGGAATGCATTATCCATTAACATCGACGCCATACGGTGTATCGGCTGCAAAGCCGCACCGGCTCATTCCAATTATCGACCGTTAACGGCCGACTTTTAAACGGAGTTTTACGTGGGGTTTGTCGTCGACGCTGAGAATAGACTGGTTACGGTTGACCATTCGCATAATCATTTTTGCATTACCACGCCAGAAGGTAACCCCGTAGAGTTGATGCTGGGAACCTTGAAAGTAACGTCTATCTTTGCGAGAACGAAAGGGAAGCGCGACAAAAACGACCCCGGCGATAACAGCCCCATGCTTTATGTGATTAAGGGGCTGCATGAACTGCGAACGAACCCGCGCGATATCGCTATGCTGTGTGCCAGCTTTCGGCAAATACTCCCGTTGTACTTAGGCAGGGGCTTTCAATGGGATTGGATTGTTCCTTTACCCTCAAGTAGCCCTGTTTGTTGCCGCTTCGCTGATAAGGTCTTTAAACACACTAACCAGGGCGTTTGTTACCCTGATGCGTTGGAAAAAATCACTGCGGGCAATGTGATAGCGAATCTGGAAGATTTGCGCATTTCATCGAAAGACAAAACGGTATTGCGTGGTGATATTAAGCGTTTTATCGATCGACACGGCGAAGAAAAACCCTTTCAAATTAAATCAATTCACCGCGTTAAATTGCGCAAACACATCAACCCATTTATGCTCGGGAATGTAACGGCTGCCGCACCGCCGAGAGCTATCTTATTGATAGATGATATGGTTACTTCAGGGGCTTCCCTGGTTAGTGCCGAGGCTATATTGAAACAACAATACCCGGACGCGAGAATCGAGGCGCTAACGCTGTTTGGCTCCTCAAGGTGACAGCTGGCCCTAAACAAAAAAGTTGCAATAACACGGTAAATTGATTAATATTTTGGCATCCACAATAATCTATGATTGTTAGTGGTAGAGCTGGTATGAGCGCCCCTGCTCTATAAATTATCAAACGGCGACCGCGCTGCGCATGTGTAGCCTGGCTGTAAGGGTCAAGATTCACATCTTAGAGAGCGGCTAAGACAACAAGCAGGTTGTAAAATTGCGGGAATGGTAAAAGGCATCCGAAAGGATGCCTTTTGTCGTTTATGGGATAGTAAAGTCTGCCAAGAGGGGAATTCCCTCTTAAACCATCAAATTTTCCTTCTGCAGTTCATCTCTCGCATTCAAAATGATAGTAAAATTATACCTGGTCACTACGAGGGGAAAGCGAATTTGCTATCAAAATGTATTGTACAATACATTTATGTGTGTCATTATCTGTTTTGTACAATACACGAACCGCAAAAGCGAGGGAGTGAACATGAATGTTGAAGACCGTCTGCGCATCGAGCGCGAAATTGCTGTCGCAGCCGTAAAAGGGCTTGTCCAGGCTGGCTATCAGATCTCCGTGTTTGATGGTGAAGAAATCGTTAATGCTCCCTCAAATGATGCTGACAGCATCTTGGGTGATATGTTTTCTACAGATATTGACCAGCTGGAAGTATTCAACGCGGGTGACCATGTAAATCGTGCCGGTTGGGTGCTGTTTGTTTACGGTAACGATGGATGGGACGTTATCTGTGATCACACAACTAATCTGGAAGGGCCCTTGAAGAACGCAGACGAACTGGCAAATAAGTACGCAGATCAGTTCATTTAAAAACCATCAAAAGTCGGCGGCATCAGCCGCTGACTAGATGAAAGGACATCAAGGTTATTCTGCTATGACATCAAAACGTGCAACAGAACGCGCCTATGCGGAACTGCAACAGGCGTATGACTTCTACAATCAGCGCTTATTCGGCGGCCAGCTGCCGGACTGCCTGATCACTTTCCAGCGGGGGAAGAACACGATGGGCTATTTCAGCCGTAACCGGTTTGTTTCACCGGCTGACGGTACACAGATAGACGAAATAGCTCTTAATCCTGAATACTTCCCGGTCTACCCGCTGATTGAGGTCATGCAGACTTTGGTACATGAGCAGTGCCATATGTGGCAATTCCACTTTGGTAAGCCATCGCGCAAGGGCTATCACAATGCAGAGTGGGCAGCGAAGATGGAAGCTGTAGGGCTAATGCCATCTTCGACTGGCAGGCCGGGCGGTGACAAACTCGGGCAGTCGATCAACGACTACCCAATCCCCGGCGGCCGCTTTCAGAAAGAAACGCTGGAACTGTTCCGTACCGGCTTTGCGCTTAGTTGGTTTGACCGGTTTCCGGTCAAAGTGGAACAACCGAAAGACCTGACGCCTATCATCGAGCAATGGCGGGAAACGCTCGCTCAGGCACTACAGGCGAACCCAACAGGGGAAGTTCAACAGGATGCCGTAGGCGTTGAACGACTGCTGACGTTGGCACTGGTGCCCTCTGTGCAGAGTAGCGATGACGGGGACGATTCGGAGGTTGCAGGGATTGTTTTGCAACCGAAACCCAAAACTCGACATAAGCATGTATGCCCGGAGTGTGGCGATACGGCATGGGGCAAACCCAGCTTGAATATTCTGTGTGGTAAGTGCAACGTCGCATTTACCGACGTCGATAAGTAATCTGCTATCAGAATCGACTTCGCCGGCTCGATGGCCAATTCAAAATTGACGGCATTACTGCCTCCCGGAACCAGGCGCCGTTCGCATAAATACTATCAAAGGAGTTAGAGATGGGTACATTAACGATCAGGACTCAGCCAGAGCACGACACGGCCCTGGTTGCGGTGGGAAATCGCTTAGGTGAGAAGACGGCTTCACAGACACTGCTCAAGTCGCTGATGACGTATGAACGTCACTGTGAAGAGATAGAGCGTTTGAAGCGTGAGCTGCAAACGATGAAATGGGAACGTGATGAGTTGCGCGGTAAAATCGAAGACTACAAAAAGGCACATAATGGGCTGATGGCATTGTGATGGAGGGAATCATGGAACATGTTGAGATAGCAAAAAAATGGCGTGAACAGAATGCAGAGCACGCCAGTGACGGAGTTGTTCTCATTTGGGACGGAGAAGTCTACGGATGGAAAAACTGCCTGCGTGATGCCCAACAGGAACGTCCAGGCGCGATCGCTGTTGATGGTGACGCTCATGTTTTTGTCGCTGAAGGGGGTAATGACTATGATGGGGCGAAAAGGTGGGTAGTGCAGCAATAAATTCGTTGTTCTGAGGGGGCTATGCCCCCTTCTCTTCACTTACATTTTAGTTACATCATTCATGGATATTAAACCACCACACCTTAACCCTCTTTAATGGCATCACGTCACAGAGCTTAACAGCTAAAAGGGGTCAATTTGGATATCGAAAATTATTGTACGTTAAGGTCGTTTTTTGACCTTCCTACTTTAGCTGGCCGCAGCCGACGAAACTTACCGGAAGCCGGTATCCGGTTGCTTTTCCAGATATAATCGCCTGTAAGATTGATGTGTTCCCAGCCTAGCGGGGACAAATGCGATAGCAGTCGCTCGTTGATCTTCATCCCTTTACGCTTCAGGGCATCGACCGCTCTTTCCATATAGATGGTATTCCACAGCGAGATAGCTGCCGTCAGCAGCGTCAGTCCGCTGGCGCGGTAGCTCTGATTTTCCGGTTTACGATCCCTGATTTCACCCAGACGGTGCAGGAATACCGCGCGCGCCAGCGCGTTACGGGCTTCTCCTTTATTCAGTCCCGCCTGTACCCGCCGACGAAGTGCCGGATCGCGGAACCAGTCGAGCATAAACAGCGTTCGTTCAATACGGCCAATTTCCCTCAGTGCTTTGGCAAGTCCGTTTTGCTTGGGGTAGCTGGCAAGCTTTTTAAGCATCAGGGATGCCGTCACGGTTCCCTGCTTTATCGAGGTTGCCAGGCGCAGCACTTCACGCCAGTGAATTTCGATCTCTTTCAGATTCAGGCTGGTTGTTGATATCAGTGACTGAAGCGCCGGGTATTGGTCTGCTTTCCCTTTGATAAACAGCTTTTTGTCGTGGAGATCCCTGATTCGTGGACAGAACGCAAAGCCTAGCAGATGCATCAGGGCAAAGACATGATCGGTGAAACCAGCTGTATCGGTGTAATGCTCCCTGATTTCCAGGTCGCTTTCGTGATACAGCAAACCATCGAGAACATGGGTTGAATCCCTGACCCGACTTATTATGCAGGTGTAAAACGGGCTGTATTGATCCGAAATATGGGTATAAAACTGACGTCCAGGTTCTTGCCCATATTTCGGGTTAACCTGCCCTGCGTAGCGGCCTGAGCTGCCTGTTCTGAAATTCTGTCCATCTGATGATGACGTTGTTCCGTCTCCCCAGAATGCCGCCAGTGGTCTTTTTCCCTGCGCATTTACCAGCTCAGCAAGCGCGGCTGAATAGGTTTCGTCGCGGGTATACCATGCCTGAATATCTTCGAGTGATGATTTGGTGCTCCCGGGGCAGGCTTCTGCCATTTTGGTCAGGCCAAGATTGATGCCATCCGCAAGAATGGTGGTGAGGAGCTGGCGGGTATCGGGACGGGTAATGTCATTTTTTATATGCGAAAAATGACGGGTAAACGTCGTCCAGCAGTTTACCTCGTCGAGAATTTCCGTGATTTTAGGTCGCGGTAGCATGCTGTAAACCAGTTCTGCCAGCGGTGAAACCTGTGCCGGAACGCAGTTATCCAGCGGAGAGACTTTTACGCCCTTGTCGGATATTTCCACATCGGGCAGTTCACCAAGGGCAGCCATGGCATTGACCTCTTCAAGTCTGGACTGAAGCAGAGTCATACGGCTGGCAATGTACTCATGATAATCAGCAGATACGGGCAGTGGCAGCGCCGGTGTGAGTTTGTCAAAGTCCTTTTCGGGAATGAGGTAATCATCAAAATTTTTGTAGCGGCGTGAGCCTTTAACCCAGATGTCCCCGGAGCGCAACGCTCCCTTAAGCTCGCTGAGCGCACAAAATTCATAATACTGCCGGTCAATACCCGCAGGTGTAATCACCACCTTGCGCCAGCTTTCAGGGACAAACTCAAGCGGCGCAGTCGCCGGAACTTTACGTGACTGCTTCCGGTACATATCCTTGATCACAACCAGCGCATCAGCCAGAGGTTGTGCTGCCGGGGTTGCGACTAACTGTAAAGCGGACAACATGCGCGGGGCATATTTCCGTAATGTGCTGTATTTCTCAGTAATAATATGCAGCGGGTCAAAATTATTTTTTCTGGCGAGATGGCGTGTTTCCTCCAGACTGGCGACAAATTCAGGCCACGGGAGTATGTTTTCTATTGCGAGCCATGGATCGCCACCGGAGTCGCGGGCATCAGACAGCGCCTGACCAACATCGATGTACTGCCTCAGTTTGGACTGGATCAGCTTTCCGGTCTGCTGAAGGCGCTCAGCCTGTGTTCTTTTGGCTTTGTTGAAAAGGCTGTTCAGCATTCGTTCATGCAGCTCAATCACTTCGTCTGTCAGTGTGGCTCTGGCTTCTTCCAGCACGCACACCAGGATCGCATGACGCCGGGCTGCTGAAAATCGGGTCAAATCCCGGCTGCTCATCTTTCGGCCTTCCCGCGCCAGTTTCAGCAACCGGTTCTGGTGAATGGTACGATCTATACCTTCCGGTAATGCCAGCGATTCAATGCTACTGAGCCGATCAAGGTGTTGCAGCACGTTCTTACCATTGATTTTACCCGGAGGTTGCAGAAGCCATGTCAGCCTGGAAGACTGATTATCCGATGACTCAAGTAAACAATCCAGAGCATCCCTGTGAGCCGGAGTTAACGGGGCATTCAGGGTCTGAAACACGATTTTATCGCCGCCTGCCATGGCCTCAGCACAGGAACGCTCCACGACATCAATCGAGGGGATTATCACGTTGTTCTGCCGGAGCCAGACCAGTAGTTCTTCGGCCAGGAGAATACCTTTATCGGTGCGCGTCGCCATCGGCAGCAGGTGTGTAATACAGTCCTGCTGTATTTTGCCGGTGAACGCTTTTACGCCAAGATAGCGGTACAGTTCGGTTAAATGTTCGCGTCGCGTAGTTTCCCTGCCGGAAAGGTAAGCTGGCCAGAGATCCCCGGTAAGTTTTAGCCTGCTGGCGATATGCTTCAGCAGCGCATCAGAGGGAGGGATTTTTTTATCCGGGGTAAAGCCGACATTTTTCAGATAGCAAAGAAGGACGGCAAAACCAAAACGGCTGGCAGGTTTACGGTGGGCACTGATAAGTGCCAGATCATGTTCACTGAAATACGCCATCCGGGTCAGCGTTAACTCTTCGTCCGGTAATGCCAGTAATGATTCTCTTTCCGACAGAGAAAGAATCTGCCTCCTTGCCATATAGTTTCCCTCGTAAATTATCCGATGCGGTATTTTTAACAGAAATGCTTATCGCATAAGGGTACACCTTGACGCCACAACCAAAACGTGACGGCACACGATAAATGACATAACCTATATGCGATAGAATAAATGCAATAACCTAAATGCGATAACGCGGTGGGAAAATGTTCATCAGAGCTTATTTAAGGGCATCGACGGAAGACCAGTTCGCCGATCGGGCAAAAGAGATGCTGGAGCAGTTCGTCCAGGAACGGGGGCATAAAATCGCCAGCTACTACCGGGAAAATATCAGTGGCACAAAACTTGAGCGCCCGGAACTAGGGCGCTTACTGATGGACAGTCACCACAATGATATTTTATTGGTCGAGCAGATAGACCGTCTGACACGTCTCAGCAACAGCGACTGGATGACGCTAAAAAAACAGATAGAACAACATGAGCTGCGAATTGTCAGTCTTGATGTGCCCACATCATGGCAGGCACTGTCAGATAAGGACCCTTCGCAGGCCGACCCGATAACCCGCGCAGTAATAACCGCCATCAATAACATGCTTATCGATCTGATGGCCGCAATGTCACATAAGGACTGGCTGAGCCGCCGCCAGCGGCAAAAACAGGGAATCGAGCGGGCTCATACAATTGGAAAGTACCGGGGTAAGCAGGCCGATCAGGAACGGCATCAGAAAGTCCTGTACTACCGGCAGGTAAAGAAACTGAGTATCCGGGAAACGGCGGATGCTACAGGCTACAGTGCTTCACAGGTTTGCCGGATACAAGCGCTTCATAAAAATAATGAAACTGCCTGAAAGGCTGGAATAACGGTGTTTATTTGCAGTCATGGCCTAATAGTTAGCGCCCTGTAACAACTTTTGTGATTAGCAGCCTGACGCATCATCTATGTAAGGAAAGTCCGCTGTGTGCCAGAAGCGGACTTTTTAAAAATATTGCGTGCCCAACAATTGGGCGCAGGTCACATCAAGTACCCTCAGAATTATAGAGAATACCTGAAATTTTTGTAGAGCGAGGTTTGTTACCCTGCCCGACCAGCGACATGTGGTTAGTTTAGTGATCAGAAATGTCGAGCGTTTGGTCGTTCATTGACGCGGGATCTTCCAACGGTTCCACATGAGTGGTGATATGGATAAAAGGCAGTGCGGTGCGGATATCATTCTCTATACGCTCGGCCCAGTCGTGCCCATATTGAACAGTCCATCGCCCAGGAACTAGGATGTGCATTGTCATAAACGCCCGCCCGCCAGCCTGGCGTGTACGTAGTGCATGGAAATCAAGCCCCTGTTCACGATATCCTGCCAGCAGTGACTCGATTTTTTTGAGTTCTTCCGTGGGTAGCGATACGTCCATCAGACCTGCAGCTGAACGACTCATAAGCTGATAACCAGTCCAAACGATGTTGGCTGCGACCAGCAATGCAACGATCGGATCGACCCAAAACCAGCCGGTCAGATAAACCAGTCCGACACCAAAAATGACACCGACCGACGTCCAGACATCGGTCAGCAGGTGATGAGCATCTGCCTCAAGAGTGATAGAGTTGTGCTGCCTGCCAGCCCTTAACAAAATGCGAGCCGTCACAAAATTAAGGATTGATGCGACTGTTGAAACCAGTAATCCGAGACCAATCTCCTCAAGCGGCTGTGGAGTTAACATCCGCTCAACTGCGGTATAGGCGATACTGGCTGCCGCCAATAGGATCAGAAATCCTTCGAAAGCACTCGAGAAATATTCGGCTTTGCCGTGCCCATATGCATGGTTCTCATCGGCCGGAAGCGCAGCCAAGGTCAGCATCCAGAGCGCCATTAGGGCTCCTGCGAGGTTAACTACGGATTCGATGGCATCAGATAGCAGACCGACCGAACCGGTCATTTTCCACGCCACACCTTTGAGTCCGATAGTGGCAATAGCCGTGGCAATGGAAAGCCAAGCGTAGTGCGTCAGCGGACGAGGTAACCCTTTTGTTTTAGTCATTATTAACTTCCTAAAATAGGACGACTAACTCACATTTCTATCCATGATAGATAATTAAACAATCATTTCGCCATGAATATTTTTTCGTTTTTATTAAATTTAATTAAAAAGTCTCTGCAAGTGCTGTTTCATCTTCTAGTAAACTAAATTTTATTTTTAGGGTTTTCTTCAACTTGAAGTAATATTATCTCACAACAGATTAGTCACTTAGGTTAACTGAGCGGCTTTTATATTTTTCAATTAAAATATGCAAAACTCCCATTGCACCATGTGCATAAAAATAGACCTCAATGAAAGTAGTAAAGAACTTATGCCAGTGGATTACTGTTTCAGCCAGATTTGACTGCATGGTATTCAACAAGAACCATAGGCCACCTGAAAGTGCTACAATTAGCAATGCTAGAACTCCAAATCCTTGGATTGTACTGGCAATACCTCCCGAATGTGCATCGGGCAGTCGGAAACTAGTCAACGTTTTTATATCTTGCTTAATACCACTAAAGTCAAGCCCTACCCATGAAAAATAATAAGTAAAACCTCTTTGAGTAAGCATCCAACTTAACATAATAAAACCACAAATAATCAGTCCTAACCCTGAAATAATGTGCATCCAGGTTATAACTCCTTCAAGACTATGTTCACCAATTGCTTCGGTCTCTGTCAGATTAGAGTTAATAATTTGTGATAATATTAGAAATGCCACAATGATGTGAAGAATACGAAAAAAAGGAGCGTAATCATGGGGTAATAGATTCCAGAGTCGCAATTTCATTAATGAGTCCTTAGTAAATTTATCGATGATCTTAATCATACAAAAGAATTATTAGGATAACCTTAATTCTTAAAATTGCAGCAGGCATTAGTTCACCTCTGATATGGCCACTTGCGAAATGGGAATGGTAACTGTTATTACTATGTGTTTACTTGCTGTTCTTGTTACGCAGCCCCTTAAACACATTACTTTCAAATATGATTTCCTGCTGGGTTTAAATATGTGTCTTTCTATAGTGCGGCAACCTATTTTTACACCAACTCATGAATTAAATAAGAATCATAAATTAAATGAGAGGTTTAATTCTCTTGCTTAACGCGATGATATTAAATGGAAATTTTAATTTTTGTAATTTATTAAACAGTTAGAATGAGACATGGTAAATACGATCTTCCTTTAGATAATTCTGATAGCACTTTTTCTACTGGGCAGTCTGCAATGTCCGCTTCTCGCTCAAAGCTGCCTGTCAAAGTGGTCAAGCTCTACCACAGCTCAGAGGTACAAAAAATCACCTTAACGTACAATAATTTTCGATATCCAAACTGACCCCTAAAAGAGCCAGCACTTGACTTCTAACCGGCACTTCTCACTCAGGTGAATGGGGAAATCTCGCCAATATACTATCGATAATATATTTGATATATTAGTATTGACATATATCCGATAAATGCTAACCTGCATATATCGGACATATTACTAACACGCGAGGTCATCATGATTGTACTGATTGGTAGTCATAAAGGCGGGGTAGGTAAATCCACGAAAGCGGCCAACATCGCCGTTGCCGCACGTTACATGTCAAAGAAAACCATCGCTATGGTGGGTTCTGACAAGCTTGGCTGTCTCAAGAGCTGGTATGCACGTCGCCAGGAAGCCGGTTTACCGTCATTCACGTTCGTTGAAGCTTACGGGGATCTACGTAAGGAACTCACAGAACTGAATAAGCACTACGATATTGTCCTGGTTGACACTGCCGGTCACGATAGCCAGGAATTCCGCTCAGCGCTAACTGTGAGCGATATTTTACTGTCGCCGGTAAAACCGTCTTCTCAATCCGAAATCGATTCCATCGCAGCCCTCACGGAAACCGTCAGAACGGCACAGGAAAAGCACAACCCTTCACTGAAAGCGCACCTGGTCTTTAACCGCTGTTCAACCCGCAGCGGGAATACCGATGCCACCGATTTAGCTAATATGCTTAAAAGCGATGAGTATTGGTTACAGCCGACAAAACAACGTATCGGCGAACGCACTGTATACGTAAAAACGTTTAACGCAGGGCAGGGCGTACACGAAGCAAAAGACGGCCAAGCTAAAGGTGAGATTGAATTGTTGTGCCATGAAGTTGGCATTTTCTAATTTATTATAAAGAGGTGACAGTAATGTCTACAAAACCAAAAGTACAATTACCAACCCGCAAAATTGTCTCAGAAAATGAGGAGGTGGATAAAAATGAACAGGTAACTTCATTTATCAGGGAAGGGGATAAGCGCCCTGAGACGCGTAAAAAAGTTAAACCTACGCTGTTTACATTGACCGAAGAAGAAAAGGATTTTGTAGAGAACACAGCTAAAAGAACCGGTGCGACAAAAACAAACGTTATCCGTGCCGCATTAAAAACCTTGGCAAAGTTAGATGATAACGACCTGCTAATGTTGTTAGGAGAAATAAGCCTGAGAAGCCCAGGGCGTTGGAATTGAAAGTGTTAAGGGGGTGGTATGTCCAGCAGGAAACCAAGAACCAGATACATCGTCGGAATCCCTAGCAACTCGATTCTTTACGAGGGAAATTCGCGATTTGTTGCTTGGTGTCATTGGTTGTTCAACCGCCGCGTTGCTATTGCGTTCGACCGGCGGGCGTGGATTACTAATCCCAGCTATTGGGTCACAGGCGATACGCCCCATGAAAATTTCTTCGAAAAATAAGGAATGCCCAATCCCCTCTTAACGACATCTACAGGAGGATAAATGGAATTAATAAATCACATAATTACTGTAATTCAAGAAGCCTCATGGCCTGCAAGGATAGGCTATATTGCGTACATAGTAATAAGCATGATACTGCTTATCGTCAAAGTTATACCCGCGATTTACGCATGTTTAACTGAAAAGTAAAAAGCCCCGAAAGGGGCATTTACTCAAAAAGGCGGCATACTTTTTAAAAAAGCTTCTCTTTTTAATTTCTCGTCCTCTTCATATTTTTCTTCATTAGTAATGATAGCAGAAGAAATATAACCACTGACAATAGCTAAAAAAACACGAACTAGATTGACTGAGTTTTCAACATCATTGGAAGTAAGAGGAATTCTTTTCCCTTCTATGGTTTTTCCATCGCGATGAACAATGTCATGCCTAAGCTTTATTAACTTAACTAATTCTCCTAACCGATTTTCTTTTGGCTGTTTTGCTTGCAAGACAACCTCATAGATATTTAAAACCTTTGGAATCTGATGATAAAGAATATCAGAAAAGAAATTCATTACTCTCTTTTCTATGATAGAACCATCATCAAGAATTTCCTTCAAAGATACCGTAGTGTCATTTAACCCCTTCACATGGGAAACAGCGTTTCGTATGTAACGATCAGAGGATAAAACCACAGATTTTAACATTTCGCTGAGACAAGATTCCAGGATAGTGACTGAGTAGGCCACTTGCATTTTTATGAGTGTTTCATTGTTTTCAATTGAATTGAGAGAGAGAACAGCTTCTAAGGCACTGGAGTAATTTTTAAAAATATCAAGATGGGGATTCTTTTTTAACCACTCGATCTCCATTTCCTGTTCTTCTTCTAACTCAAACTGATAGGCAGCTTCATCTGCAAGATGATCCTGGTATTCATGAAACTGAAATTCTGCTTCTCCATATTCAATAGATAGTTCATCAAGCTCGCTGTCTTCATCTAGTCCCAGATGTTCGCGTATCCATTCTTCTTTTCTTTCTTCCTGCATGTCATCTAACAAACTCTTAACAAGGCCCATATATTACCCCTTAAAAAAATCAATTAAGTAAAGTTCCGCAACTCTTGAAATGCAAAAATATTCAATCGAAGATTGTTTAAACACCTCAGAAAGAAATGATTTCCTTTCCTCTTTGAAAATCCCATTTCCTTGATAGTCAAACACCGCCACGGTATAATTGTTATTCAAATCATACACAACAAAATCCAGGGTAACACTCAGGATTTTTTTGATGTCATTATAGAATTTATCACTACCTGATTCTGCTGTGGGTTTCACCAGTTCGGCAAGTTTAATTTTAGACAAAACCACGACACCAGGAGGGCAGAGCTGCACCAGATTGGCATAGAACTCCTTCTCTTGTATCGTTAGTGGGTTACGTTGTTGGTAATCCATTATCATTACTCCTTCTGTTGCATAGCAACCCGAGAGCCTACGGCAGCACTGGCAAAGTGAACACATAGTAATGCATGAAATGCATGGATATGTGGTCACTTTGCCTATCTTGCATCGTGTAGTTCTCTTTGCTGCTCCGAAGTTCTCATTTATCACCTTACTCTATGGTAGCACGGAAAAAATCGCTTTGCAGAACGGGGAGGGTATACCAATCAATCATCATTGGCTGCACCGCTCTGGCTACGGTTTTCCCTGGTAAACGGCGTATTATTTTTAACATGCATCAGACGGAAAAAAGGCTCAAATTTCAAAAAAACAATATCCAACACTAAACCCAAGTGAGCTATCACCGTCATTGCGATCAAACAGATAAGCGTGAAGTCAGTACCTTTATAAAAATGCTCATCATAGACCGTATAGTAAAAAACGAGTCCAAGCCCTACAGTCAGATATGTTAACAACTTCCTGAACGGGTAGAGCACATTAGCAGGTAACAGAACGGCAGCAGTGAGCAGTAAAGCAATTGCATAGCGAACCGTAAACCAAAGGAAATCTAGCCACCTCAGAACGCGGCCATTACTCACTGCCTTCTTTTTCTCATGACTCACACGTTTCACGGCTGCTTTAAAACTGGTTCTTTCCTTGCCTTGCGGGAACTGATAGATGTTTGACATAAAGCCTCCTTAACCTCTAAAGCCCTGAGGGATTTCTGTGTCTGGCTCTGAGATTGCATTGATATCACGCCGAGAGTTGTTACTCGATGCTTTCACTTCACCTTTTTGGTTTAGTTCCAGCGCCTCATCTGCAAAATCATCTTCTGCTTCACTCTCTTTACTTACAGAGTAAGTAAAACGAAGCTTAGAAGCTTTACGGGCAACTTTTTCAATAATTGAAAAATCTAGATCTTTAATTTCGGTAACATCATTTATTAGAGAAATGTTTTTCTTCAAAAACGCTCTATTGAAAATTTTGAAGTCTGGATAAAAGTAATTTTTTTCGTTGTCTTCAATTTTAAACAAATTCAACTCATCTTTTAAATCATCAACCTCGATATCAAAATAGCTTCTCTTTCCAATGCTGATGTTTTTTCTAATAAGTTGATAAAGTGAGCTAGCATTCGTCTCTGAGAGTCTAACCGTGGATAACAGAACTTGAGTTGTATAGTTGTCTTTCAATCTACAAATGTATGGTTCGATGAATCGTGTAAAACTCAGCTCTATTGATGACTCACTTTCTGCATAGTCACAATATTCAGTCAAGTTTAAAGATCGTATAGTATCAGCCGGTGATTTTTTCCCTTTCTTCGGTAACAAAGGTTCCCCAGCTCTTGCGAATGGTTCTAAAAGCTGACTCTTTGGAATGCTAATGATACTGGTCTGTAGTTCGCTAGCACCCTCTTTAAGTTGCTTGTAAGCGACAGATATGTCCACATCAGCTATCACAGAATACTCTTTTGCAGTTATTCTGAATGTCTGCCCTTGCTCTAGCATTCTTTTGGAATCAAGTTGGGCAATAGCCATAAACAAGATTCGGCGAGCAGACAAGGGAAGCATGGAGAATGTAGAGTTGATTTCATTCCGATGTCTTATCTTAGTTTTTGGCGTCACATTTTGAAGTTTCATCCGTACAAACCTTTTTATCTTATTCGACAGAACAACAATAACACCAAAGGTGAACTTTGCAAGAAAAAAGAGTTCACCTTTAAGTGAGATATCAAAAAAGATAAATCTCACCTTTGAGGTTTTAACTGTGTAATCAAGTGTAATTCGAGACGGCATAGGTGTTCACCTTTTGCGGCACTCTCCCTCACCAAACACGGCATAGGCGTTCACCTTTCATAAAAAGTCATTACAAACATAAGCATATATCTGATAGGAAAGGCTTACCGCTCTGAAAGGTACTCATCAACAAACTGATCTATTAAAATGATATATATATCAGACTACTATATGACCTGTAGCGCTCAAAAATCAGCCAGGAAAAGCCTGCAACCCCTATTGCAAACGTAAATTACAGCAAACGGCATAGGCGTTCACCTCTTACGGCACAGGCGTTCACCTCTTACGGCACAGGCGTTCACCTCTACGGCATAGGCGTTCACCCTTAACGGCATAGGCGTTCACCTCTTACGGCATAGGTGTTCACCCTTAACGGCATAAACGTTCACCTTTTGCGGCATAGGTGTTCACCTTTAGACCTAACACTCAATAAAAAAAAAGGAATAAATACTTAAATAACAACAATATGAAAATGTTACTAAAATGTTGCTTAAGTCTATTAAGTTAAGATCAAGTTTAAGTAAGTTTTGAACTAAGTCTTTTAATAAGTAAAAAAAGATCAGTAATACAAAGCCCTGTGGATAACTCGCAGGCACACAACCCACGGTCAGACCTCCTGATCGCCCCAATATGCTACTGTGTGAACGTGCTCACATTAAACACCGTAGCAATTCCGCTTCCTCGTTTTGACAGACTCCGGCGGCGCATAGCTTGCCTACGCTAGCCAAAACTGCGGCGAGCGGTGCGGAAGATCCTGAAAGGATCGTTTAGTGACTCTCTGTAACGCGTTCAGAGCCACTATCAGCATGTAAGTGAAGGCTCAGCTCATCAATATGCTCACAATCGCTCTATGGGCTGCTGATGGCGTTTGAGCGCAAGGTATCATTGCACCTTTGCTTTTTCCTTCCGCTCACATAGTCTTACGGGTCGCCGGAGCTACAATCCCTGGCTGTGCTTGTTAACGTTACAAGGATAATTATTTATGGCTGGAATCAATAATATACAAATGCATCGAATTGAAATGAGCATTCTGGCACAGTGTGATTTGAATAGTTTTGCGATCCTTGAAGCAATCAGTACTGGAGGCGTTGACTACTTTGAGCAAACCCAGGAACAAACCATCATTGCTGACGAACGGTTATTAGAAAAAAACGCTTTAGTTGATTTGGTTGATTTCTGCAAAAGTCATTATGATCGAGACTTGGGTTTTCAATCAAAAATGGATGACGGTTTTCACTGTTATTATACTTGTGTAATTCCTGCAAATAAATTCATTCCATTTGCCCAAAAGTATTCTCCCTTCATTGAATTCTTGGGTAAATTTAGAGAAAGTGATGTAGATATTATAGAAGTCAGTTTCCCGGAAAAGGTAAAGAAGATCATATTGGATGAATTCGCATATGGGGATGACTTGGCCGCTACTTTATTTATGGAGAAACATAACGATAAAGAGGGTGGTAAATTTTTAATTTATGCGTTGTCGAAATATGGTTCGAACATTACTAAAACAACTTTGATGTTAGAGCGGCTTTACGATTGCACAATTGAAATGGCAGCAAAAACAGACGCGGTTAAATTACTTTGTCACCGAATTAAAGAGGATATAAAAAACGAGTTTGGTATTTCATATATTAATGAATTAATGGAACCGTTCGAAGATGATTTTCGCAGCTAGATACATTGAAAAATACTTTTAATGGTGCTATTATTGGTGTTCTATTGAAGGAGGGTCTCTCATGGCTTATCAGATTTTAACTACTACCGCAGCGTCGATAACCGACCTGAAAAAAAATCCGATGGGAACCGTGGCCGATGGTGACGGTGAAGCGGTCGCGATCCTCAATCGCAACGAACCAGCGTTCTACTGCGTTCCCCCCGAGCTCTACGCCTATTATCGTGAGCTGGCCGAAGATGCTGAGTTGAATCAAATCGCTGATGAGCGCATGAAAAATGCCGAGTTTGTGAGCGTTACCCTCGATGACCTATAAACTCAAGTTTGAAAAACGGGCTCTGAAAGAGTGGAAAAAGCTGGGACATCCGATCAGGGAGCAGTTGAAAAAAAAGCTGGCTGAGCGATTAGAAAACCCTCATGTGCCAGCGTCCCGACTCAGTGGCCGCCAGAACCGCTATAAAATCAAACTACGTTCATCCGGGTATCGACTGGTTTACGAAGCCATCGACAACGAAATCGTCCTGCTGGTGATCGCCGTTGGCAAACGGGCAGGGGATGAAGTCTATTTAACTGCCGACAAACGGTAAGATTTATTACGGTACGCCCCGATTGGCGATAGGAGTACAACATGCAAGAATTTTCAAATCAGCAAATTACCACCCTTGAGCAAGTCTGCTTGCTACTCGGCGACGGGTGGCACATTGACCGTCTAAAGTCTGAGCAATGGCGTCAAGTCTTGCGCTCTCCTGAATACCGACATTACAGCATCATAATCACCTGCACATATCACCAGTTTCAGCTGTTGGCCGTCATTGACCATTGCAGCGATACAGCGATTAAAATTTCCCACAGTAGAACGCCAACGGCGATCAGCCGTGATATCCGCAAGCGCTTATTCAATGGCCTCCGGGCAAAGCTTGCAGATGCGGATAGCCAGCGACAAAGAGACGCTGAACGGAAACAGGCTAAAGAGTGGTTTATCGATGCTATAAGCCGCTTAGTCAGTGTCGAACGGCCTCGCTATGGTCACACCGATAGAGTGTGTGGATTGAGTCATGGGGGGATCGGCGGCGAGGTTCAACGCTATTGCTATGAAAATTATAAACTCGACCTAAAAGGGTTAACGATGGATGAAACTATTCGGATCGTTGGGTTTATTAGCCAGCTAAGAGGGCAAAACAATGTCTAAGACCTGCGTCTATCATCATGCTGGTTCCAGCGGCATGAATACGTTTAAAACAGAAGTTTTTAAATTGGATAACGGGCAGTTAGAAGCCGTGTTTACACGAATCAAACGTAAACGCTTTCCAGACGGAACGGAAAAGGAATTTGTGGATCAAGTCTCACAGTTTACCGCAAGCAGCAAAGAAGAATTAAAAGGGCTAGATTTACCCAAGTTGCGCTCAACTAAAATTTTACTCGATTCTGAATTTTTTAAGGGTGAAGAATGACGACACCGACCGGCGCGGAAATCGCAAAGCTGAGAAATCAACTCGGATTGACGCAAAAAAAACTTGCTGCGCTTTTTGGCGTTACTTTGGCTACGTGGCAAAAAAAGGAGTCTGAAACGTCAAAAGAGACGATCGGCATCCGACCCGGTGAGTTCCAGTTTTTACTGTTGCTTGCCGGTGAGCATCCTCAATATGTTTTGACCCAGAAACAACCGGAGCTGATGACGGTACAGAATAAACCTAGCGCTGACGACGTTAGGCAGTTGAGGGAAGCTGCCGGGTTGAGCGTTGAACAAGCCGCCGCACTGTTTGAGTGTCTGCCGCGCAGCTGGCAGTCAAAAGAGAACCCGAACACACGCGGAACGCTGACCGTAGGGGAGTATAATTTTTTGTTATTGTTGGCCGGTAAACATCCGTATTTGTCAATTTGACGTCAAAGGCACATTCTGCAGCCAGGCGCCAGGGATGAAAACACCATCATTTTTACACATGGCCATCAGCCGGCGCCGCCATTTTTGATTGTGTTTATTTCCTTCTGTTTGTTCTCTACGTTCTCCCCCGTAACCGTCTGCGCAAGCGCATCCGCTAACGCCTCGGAAATCACGCTCAAAACGGCGCTGTGCGTCGTTCTGACCGCTCACCGAGGTAAGGGCTGGTTTTGCGTCTGCGTCGTCTGTTGGCGCGTATAGGCTTAGCAGGGCGGAGGGGGGGATTTTGCTTTATGCAATATTGTACCGCCCAAGGGCGGGCATCAGCGGGGTTATAATAGTGTAATTTTTAACTACATAGTGCCGCTTTTCATGCACTTACGTGCATAAAAACATTGCGATAGTTATCAAACGATGTATAATGGTTTTATCAAGTCAGCAGTGATTTGAACGGTACGCCCCGAACGGCGCTAGGAATAAAATTATGAACATTCAAGAAGCCCTCAACGTTCTCGGTTTAACTGGTGAAGTTAATCAGGCAGAACTGAAAAAAGCATTCAAACGCCTCGCTGTTAAATATCACCCAGATAAAAACCCAATCGGCGCAGAAATGATGAAAATGATTAATGCGGCGTATGAATTCCTTACTAATAACATTGAAAAAATAAATCAATTTCAATCACAGAATGAAGAGGATGTGTATAACTACAGTGATGAAATTGAAAGTGTATTAAAAACGATTGTGACGATGGAAGGGGTAATATTTGAAGTGATAGGAAACTGGGTTTGGATTAGAGGTGAAACTAAAAATCATAAAGAGATACTTAAATCGCTAAAATGCAAGTGGGCACCTAGTAAAAAAGAGTGGTATTACAGACCAGAGGAGCATAAAAGTGTTTACAACAGGAAAACACACACCATCGAAGAAATCCGCGAAATGTATGGAACAAATGGACAAAGAAAAGCAAAAGGTAAAAAACAATTAGAAAAAACAAATTAATACAAGGCGGGGAAACCCGCCTTATTTTTTTATCTTATGTTGAATCAAATATCAAACGATGTATAAAAAATTTATTGAATCGATAATTATCACTACAGCAGAGGGTTTCACGATGGAAAAGAAAACTAAAGAATTAGTTGTAGGAGACATGGTTATAAATGTTCTAAACCGGTCTTATTATCCGCTCGAAGCGGTGGAGAAATCAGGTTCCGGGTATATCGTTACCATGACCCCCGCAAATATAAACGGCAATCGATACTTCGCAGAATACGCAACCCGTCATCAAATCCAGGCTTAACTCACACCGCTTAATTTATTATTGATGAATATAAAAGTTGCATCGGATATCAAACGATGTATAATGAATTTATTGAATCAATAGCGATTCGATCGGTACACCCCGTAGGTGATTGGAGTAATGAATATGAAAGAATCTAACCGCAATTTTGATACCCTCCGCTTATCTCGCTTTGAAGTTGTATTTATTGCAGAAAATTCTTTTGGTGAAGTTGTGATTTGCCGTTATATCACAAATGCACTGAATAAATTTGATGCGGCTTTCCAATTCGGCCAAAACAACAAGGGTTACAACTATGTTGTGAAGGAAGTAAATGAAGTAATTCAAGCCATCTAAAAAAGAAAGCCGGGTTGCGCTAACAATCCGGCTCTCAGGCAAATCTAAGACTGTCGAGGAATTAAAAATGCCAATTGATATTATACAGCTCGCAAAACAACTCGCAAGCGGAAAACAAACCCGTATACCGGCAATGAAAGCACATGCATGGGACGATCTGCGTTGGTGGGTAGATTACCTGCGGGGGTATGCGCTATGAAAACTAAATTGATTTACACGAAGTCAATTCACTATTACAAGGCAGGAGTTAAACGGATTTTTGAGCACCGATATGGCTTAACGATGGAAGACGTTTCTTTGAGTTCGGATTTTATTCTCCAAGCGTATGAGGCGAAAGAGTCCCCAGAGCAGTTAGTTGAGTGGTACGGTGAAAAATACGATTTAACAAGGATTAGATGATGAAAGAAAGGGGGCTAAGGCTCCCTTTTTTATGCCCGAAAGGGCATGTAGGGGGAAAAGAAAAAGAAAGATGAGCGCCGCTGTAACATTCCCCCGAAGCCGCCGTAGGCGTAATTAACCCACATAACGCAAAATCCCCCCCTCCGCCTGCAAAGCTTAAACCAACTCGCCGCTACACAGAACGTTTTTAACGCTGGCAACGGTGAGCGGGCTGGGCGACGCTATGCGGCGACCTGGGCGTGATTTCCGTTGTCTTGATGGGTGAGCATAGCGAACACATCTAGAGGCGTTAATGATATGATTTAAAAGCGAATATTTTCATTTTGTGTTTTTTAGAGCAGAGTTAGATATAGGCTTGTATCAGATCACCATCTGCTGTAAATATAGCCACATACACATGCATTCTGCTATTATATGAACTATGTAATAACGTTGCCGGAGGTTCTCTAATGGGGGGTGAAGTAAAACATGTACAACTTAGACTGGATGTTGACGCATACGATATTTTAAAATCAGAAGCGACAATAGCAGGGTTAACACCTGCATCTTTATTAAAAAAAATCGCATTGGCTATTACAGCAACCAAAAGCACCACTAATTATGGAATTAGCGACTTCAATTTTCAGGATAACTCGGAGAAGCTTAATGTTAAAGTTAGCATGGAGCTGAAAGAAAAGTTGCAGCGTGAAGCCGCTAGAAATGGTTGGTCTTTGTCCAAAGAGTCGCGGTTTCGCCTGGCATCTTCATTGACCAACGCTCCAGCTTTTTACCCGGATGAAGTTGCAGAGCTTCGGAGGGCGAGGAACGCTGTTGATGTGGTAGGGCGTAATTTGCATTACATCATATCAAAAAAACAGATGTTAACTATTAACGATGATGAATTTTTACAGGATGTTCGCCGTCTTAATGAAAACATTGAAGCCTTGAAAAAACAGGTTGATACGTTAACAACAGCTGGGATTAATAGGAGTAACTTTAGGAAACGGGGAGGCAGAGATGGGCGTTAGTGTTGATAAAGAGTACAAGATTAGAAAGGCGCGGAGTGATCGAGCGTCAAAAAATCCTCTTGCACATAAAGCCAGGAATGGTGGTGCTGCTTATCAGAAAGGGGTAAAGCAGCGTACTACTTCTAAAGGTGCTAGTCGTGAAGTTATGGTTAAGATCACAGGTAATGCCAAAACAGCCCGAGGAATAAAAAATTCAATTAATTACATCAGTCGTGATTCTGATTTAAAGTTAAAAGATGATGAAGGGAGAGAATATGAAGGTGATAAAGATATTTCCGAAGCCTACGACTATATGATTTCCCCTGAGGATAAAACACGTCTTGATGATAACAAAAACCCTCATATAACACATAACATGATGTTCAATACAAATTCCATGGTCGGTGTTAGCCAGGATGATATGTTGGATTCAGTTCGGGATGTTATAAAAGAAAAATACCCCGACAATCGATTTATGATGGCTTATCATCAGGACACAGACAACCCTCATGTACATGTTGTTCTGCGTATACCTGACAATGCCGGTCATCGGATAAACATACGTAAGCAAGATCTCCGCGATTTACGCTCTGGTTTCGCACAAAAACTCCAAGACAAAGGCTATAACGTAAAGGCCACTCATAAGCATGACTTTGCACTTAAAACTAAAATCAAAGCAGAACCTGATAAAACGCGTAATCTTTATGAAGTGGTTGATTTTGGGAACACGCATTACAAAAACGACCCTAAAAATAAACGTCAAAACTATATTCAACTGAAAACGATAAAGGGCGAAAAGGAAATGACTATTTGGGGAACCAACTTAGCAAATGAGCTACTCAGGGAAAAAGTGAATATAGGAAGTGTCATTAAGATAAAAAAGGAAGGGGAAACAACTGTTAAGGTTCCTTTGTTTGATAAGCAAGGTGAAGTCAAAGGCTATAAAGAGTCTAAGCGAAATAACTGGGTTGTTGAGAACAAAGGTGTGATTGGTATTGATAGAAAGGTTCAGTTTAACAACGTTGAAGTGCTGAATGATCCGCAACGTTTCATAAAACAGAGTGTCAGCATAAAGCAGTTCCAGGATGCTAAAATGAGTTTGTTGAAGCAACAACAGCAGGACAAGGTCGGAATAAAAGTGGGCGTATTCAAGCTATAACCGCACGCGGATGGGAGTTAGAATTCACTCAGTTCACATAGATGATATATTTGATATATTCTATATGGAATATATTTGATAAATTGAGAGTTATCTTGCCGTAGATACAATGACAATATTTCATCGTATAGATGAAAATTTGCATGGCACTGCAAGTTGTTGAAATTGATCGGTTAATCTTTTTTAAGTAAGAACTGTGTAAAAAAGAATTTTTGTTTGTTTAAGAGGTTAAAGGCGATCGATTGATCTAGTAATGTCTTAGCGGATGGATTTTAATTCTGGTATTTTGCATTTTTAATGGTTTTTCTTACTGTTTAATCACCATTTGTTGGCATACTATCGTGGCCTTTTCTACTTTCATTGGCCGTAAATTTTGATACTATGTGAATGTAGCAGTATATAGATAGATAACAACGTGATCGAGTCCTTCCTTCTTCCCCTCCATCTGGATCGGAAATGGCGTCAGCGTGGTATAACATCAATAGAATGTACGCGGCGGCATGGTTGGGTTGTTGATTTTGTCATACAGGGCTAAAACTTGGTTGGCAAAGCCATCATCATCGATGTAGAAGTAGCATGTAGGAACGTCGAGCACTTTGGCGAACTGGCGTGTCTGTTCATAGGTGGGGCGATTAACGCCATGCTCATACCTGGATATACGAGCTCGGGCTGACCCTTCATCTATACCGCTCAAGACACCGAGTTTTTCCTGGGATAGTCCGGCGTACTTACGCGCAATTCTCAATCTCTTCGGAACCATTATAAAACCTGATAAGTAATTGAAACATTGGCACACGTTTACCATCACTTATCACTTTTAATGTTACGTATTGCGTAACATCAGGGAATCACCAAACAACAACGAGAGTTGCACATGTCATAGATTTGCATAATACTGTATATCCATACAGTTATGACGTGGCACGTATTGGGGATATCCACCTGGATCGCTCAGGGCGTCAGCGTGGAAAAGGAGGTTCTATGAAGGGTTGGTTTCTGCTTTACCATAGTCCGAAAGCCTACAAGCAAATCCTTGCAGGGTTTGAGCGGTTGTCGGTCACTCATTACACACCATTACTGACGGTGATCACGAAACGGGCAGACAGCAAGACGAGCGTGCGCATCAACCAGCGGCCTCTTTTCCCTGCTTATCTGTTCTTGTGCTTTGACCCCGAAGTTGTTCACACGACGAAAATCACCCAGCTTATAGGTGTGAATGAATTTGTTAAGATCGGCGGTAAGATTCGTCCTCTCCCTGAGGCAGTTATCGCAGGTTTACGATACCTTGAATTGACGGAAGTTGATAAAAGTGATCAATCGGTTTCTTACAGTAATGTCCCTGTTGACCTTCTGGCTAAACTTGAAGAAATCAACGGGCAAAGCGAACCTGTAAATCGAATGGCTTCTCTCATCAACTTTCTCGATGGCTACGTTAGAACCGCGCATTAACTGATAAACGTAGCACATTATCTAAATATAGATTTTTCATAACCGCTGGGGAAACTCAGCGGTACTTTTTTGCATCCTTATCAGGAGACTTCATGTCATCAAATACAGGTCTTGATCGTATAAAAAAGCCATCAACGGCAGGAGGTGTAATTTACATTGGCGCTCCTCGAAAGCAAGTTGTTGAAAAACTGGCAATCGAAGTGTCATTTATGACGGGGAAACAGATCACCACGGCACAATTCTTTCAGTATCTAATCGATTTGCATGGGGAGAAGGCCAAAAACGATATCATCAAAGCGTTTGAGAGCGATCGCAATGGAAAAAAAACCTAAAGCTACTATTTGTTTGGCTGTATCTACTCCTGTTGATTTAATCCAGTGCAAAAATATTAGCATCAAGCCAATTACTGATAATTGTAAATTGGTATTGGTTTATAAGTCCTGCAATAAAGAAATGGCTAAACGTTAATTTCATTAATGTAATGTAAACTACTTTATGTTTGAGAGGGTTTTTATGAATTCTCTAATTCGGCACGCATGGCAATTAATCTTTTTGGGTTGTGGCGCTTTCTGGTTGTCTGTAATTCTCATTTATATATGTTCGTGAAATCAATAGTTAGATTAAGGGGTTTTTATGAAACACGATACTGATTACTACATGGATAAGATTCTTAAACACGACCGGCATAATAATAAAGTTGAAGCAAGGAATGGATTGGTTACCATCTTTTCAGCTATTTTTGTATGTCTTTTTGTTTTTATTTTTAAAGGTATAACCTTCATTGTTTTATCAATGGGCTTGATCATCTTTTCATTTTTAATTGTCAAGTTTAATAATAGTAAAAAAGTTGAATCATCATCAGCTATTTTCACTATGTTCGGTGACTGCGCCGAAGATAAGGAGTTTTGCGATTTTTTTATTCCACTTTTCGATAAATGTTTTTTAATTGGTCGAAAAGAATTTAGTGAAATAGAGAGTTTCATTTCTCTGAGAGAAAAGAGATTAACAGATATAAAGCTACGTGAGAGAGTGCTAAAAGCAATAAATTGTTCTAATAGTGACGAGTAACCAATTTTGAAAAAGAAGTAAATTACTTTAAAAACCTCTGTTACGGAATAACTAATATGATCTCATCTACAACATTTATCGCACTTGCGATGCAGTGCGCAGCCACTGTTCACCCTGATACTGCGATGGATGTTGTCAGGGTTGAATCAGGACTTAATCCCTATGCTATTGCAGAGATAATTCCAAAAGAACAAAGGATAAAAGATGGGAAGAGCGTTATAACTCATCTTCCAAATAATAAAAAAGATGCGCTTTCCATCGTCAGAAACATCGAATTGAAGAAACGACGCTACTCGGTTGGATTGATGCAAATTACGAGCACTAACTTTGAAAAATTCAATGTTGATGCTGAAAAACTGTTTAACCCTTGCACCAATCTAACTGTATTCGAAAAGATACTCACCGACTGCTACACCAGGGGAAAAACGCTCAAGAACGCGTTGAGCTGCTACTACTCCGGTAATTTTAATACCGGGAAAAAGAAAGAGTCTGAGTTCAATAAGACAAGTTATGTTGAACGTATTGGCTATCCTGATTCACCAGGGAAAACTTTTGTTGTTCCAAGTACTAAATATGACAAGGCTACAGATAAAATAGGAGAGGATAAAAGGGAAATTAAGGATAAGAAGGTCATCACATTATACCCAACCACGTTAATTCGCGGCGAATTCATCGCCGATAACCATACACTAAATAGGTAATATTATGTTCAAGACTGCTCGTGATTTTAAAAACAAGTTCCTGTTGGCTATCGTCTCGTTGACGGCTGCTTCATCTGCAAATGCGGCTGGGTTGACTAAAACAGAGGAACTGCTTCAAAAGGTTTTTGAAGAGGCACACTCACTTGTTGGCGTTACTGTCGCGATTGCGGCGCTGATCGTCGGTTTCCGTTGCTTGTTCCGTGGTGAGTCAATCAAGGACTGTTGGGGCGTTATCCTTGGCGCTGGCATCATCTCTGCTGCGGCCGAGATCGGTAAGTGGCTTTCTTAAGTTTCAGGGGGCTGCATGGCAACCTTATTTAAGGCATTAGCACGGCAGCCGGTATTACGCGGGATTGGTGTCCCGCTTATTCCGTTCGTTGTCGTAGAAGGAGCGCTGATTACTCTCAGCGCTAACGTAAGCTGGTTCTGTCTTATCCTCGCAATCGCGGCATGGTTTATCATGCGAAGAATGACCAATGAAGATGAGTCGATATTTCATCTCATTTGGTTGAAATATCAAACGCGTGGCGTGTTTAAAATGAATCGTCATTATGACGCCACTGTTATTTCAGCCGCTCAATATGATGCGGTTGATATGTCGGAGATAATCAATAGCATGAAATTGAATGAGCGTATGCCGCTGGAAAAAATCATTCCTTATTCATCTCACATTGATACTCAAATCGTTAAAACAAGAAGCACTGATGAAATCGCCACTTGGGAAATTTTGGGTGTGCCTTTCGAGTGCGAGAAAGATGATGATTTGAAAATTATCAATAATCAATTAAATACTATGCTCCGGTCGTGGGAGGGTAAGCCGGTCACGTTTTATACTCACCGTATTCGTGAAGAGTTTTACGAGCATCTGGATTCGCCGAGTGGTAATGACCTCGCTGATGAAATAAGTCGTAAATATTATGACGGAATCAGAGACACGAAGCTTTATCGCAACCGTATTTTTTATACAGTGTGTTATATGCCTTTTACCAAGGAACAAAAGGCACAAAACGCGATGCGTAAACCTGCCGAGAAAAAGAAGGCCATTGAAGAAACTCTGCCTGAGATGCGCGAAATAATCAGTAAATTAAGTGCGTCGCTTAAACGCTTTCATGCAAGGCCGCTAGGCATGTATGAAGATGAAACTGGTGTTTATTCTTCACAACTCAGCTTTTATCAGTATTTGTTATCGGGTATCTGGCAAAAGGTACGCTTAACTAAAACGCCATTTTATGAAGTTTTGGGTGGTGTTGATTTGTTTCTTTCACAGGATACCGGGCAAGTTAATACGGCGAGATCTAAACGCTTCTTCCGCTCCATAGAAATCAAGGATTTTTGTGAGCAGACCGAGGCAGGGCTAATGGATGCGTTGTTATACCAACCGGTGACGTATGTATTAACGACTTCATTCAGTGCTATGGGGAAACGGGAAACGATCACCAGCATTGATGACAAGCTAAAGCACTTAAACAGCGCCGGTGATGAAGCTGAGTCGCAATTGGTGGATTTGAAAGTTGCGAAAGACCTTGTGACATCGGGTGTCATTTCGTTTGGCCGCTTCCATTACTCGCTAATGATATACGCAGATACGATGGATGAGCTGGTACGTGACAGTAACGCTATCGTGACCGTTCTCGAAGATCTGGGGCTTATCGTATCACTGTCGATGTTGTCGTTGGGTGCGGCGTTCCTGGCTCAGTTGCCGGGGGTGTATCATCTTCGTCCGCGTCTGGTGCCGGTCAGCAGTCAGAACTTTGTGGATATTGAGTCATTACATAATTTTTTCGCCGGTAAGCGCGACGGTGTTCCCTGGGGGGAGCCGTTGGTGCAGTTGAAAACACCCTCAGGCGGAAAATATGACCTCAATCTGCATAACACGCTAATGGGTATCGATGAGCGGGGAAAGAAGACGCTCGGCCATGCTGATATCCTCGGTGCGTCCGGGTCAGGTAAAACGGTGTTGATGCTGTTCCTGGCCGCAATGGCTCAGAAGTGGCGCAGGGAGGATTTGTTCCCCAGCAATGTGAAATCCAAGCGGCTGACGACGGTGTATTTTGATAAAGACCGAGCAGCAGAACCGGGGATCAGGGCGTTGGGTGGGCAGTATTTCATGGTTAAAAGTGGTGAAGTTAGCGGATTCGCGCCCTTCATGTTGGAACCCACCAAGCGCAATATCATTTTCATCAAGCAATTGATGAAAATTCTGTGTACAGCAAATGGCAATACGCTTTCAGAACGTAGAGAAAAGATGCTCAATGACGGTATCAACCGGGTAATGAAATTGCCTAAAGAGCTTCGTGCTTTTGGTGTTACGAAACTCCTGGAAAATATCAGCGAGCCATCAACAGCAGAAGCCCGGGAAGATGGCCTTAAAATTCGATTAGCAAAATGGGCTCAGGGCGGTGATTTAGCCTGGGTGTTCGATAATGATAACGATACTTTCGATTTGAGTGAGTATGATATATTTGGCATCGATGGCACTGAGTTCTTGGATAATCCCGATGTTTGTCCCGCCATATCCTTCTATCTTCTATACCGTGTTACCAGCTTGCTCGATGGTCGTCGTTTAATTATTCAAATGGATGAATTTTGGCAATGGATCGGTAATGAGGCTTTCGCCGATTTTGTTTATAACCGTCTTAAAACGATGCGTAAACTTAACGGACTGATGATCCCCGCGACGCAATCGCCAGAGGAGATTATAAAAAGCAGTGTGTCAGGGGCAATGCGTGAACAATGTACAACGCATTTCTATATGGCAAATCCTAAGGCCGACTATGACGAGTACGTGAATAAGCTGAAAGTCCCCGAGCGGTATTTTAATATTATTAAAAGTCTTGATCCGTTATCGCGGCAATTTCTTATCGTTAAATCACCTTTGCATAAAGGCGACCTTAATGATTTTGCTGCGCTTGTTACATTGGATTTATCCGGTCTTGGTGTAACCACCAAATTACTCAGCGCTGATAAAGACGATCTGGAAATCTTCGACTCAATCTTTAAAGAAGGCATGAAGCCGGACGAGTGGGTTGATTCGTACCTAAAACTAGTTGCATAAGGAATTACTATGAAAAGCAATAAACTGACTGCATGTGTGCTGCTGGCTGCGTTGTTTTCTCCATCGGCTTCCGTATTGGCCGGGGGTATTCCGGTTTTTGATGGTGTTAGCAATATCCAACGCGCCCAGGAGTTCGTGCGGGAGATGCAAAACTGGCAACAGACAGTTCAGCATTATAAGAGCCAGCTTCGTTCTTATCAGGATCAGCTTGCAACGGCGACCGGTGTGCGTGATGTACAGCAGTTCATTAACCAGGCCAAAAGTATGAAAAACGAGATAAAGGCACTTCAGGAACGTGGCTTGAGCCTGAATGACTTTATTCTCAGTGATAACCTGCCTACTGGCGATTTAGAGCGTATTTACGACAAGTATAAGTCGTTTGATGTTTGCGACCCGAAAGCCGATTCGTCAATTGCCACCGTGTGTAAGCAGGAAGTGGTCAATAAAGCCTGGCAGATAGAGCAGACTTCGGAGGTTGAAAAGAAAATCAACGATACGCTGACCAATATTAACCAGCTGGCCGATCGCATTAGCTACTCCAAGGACAGCAAAGAGTCACAGGATTTGGCGAACAGTATCCAGGCGCAGAGTGTGCATTTGAACGTGCTCTCTACGCAATGGGAAATGAACATTAAATCTGCCGAACAGCGTGATAAACTGTTGGAAGCGAAACGACACAAGGCGTTTCGTGAACAACAGGCAAAGGCGTCTGTACCTACTTACTAAAAGGGAAGATCACAATGAAACTTAACGTCGCGAGCATTACTTTCATTACTGCTGCTCTATTTTCGCTTTCAGCTTGCAAGGATGAAACGAAATCAGAGACTTGGTATAAAAGCCACCCTGATGAAACGTACAAGGTCTATAAGAATTGCCTTGATTCTGGTGAAGCAAGCGACAACTGTGAGTTTGCTCGTCGTGCTGCTATTTCTTTCGCTCAATTAGGTGACGAACAGACAAAGGCAAAATTTTTACCTCTTATGAAAAGATAAGGTATTTATATGGCGGGTGAAGGACTTTTCGTCCATTTCCATAATACCGTCATGGATGCCCTGCAAGCAGCAACGCAGGGCAAGATGATGGCTTATGCCGGATTAATGGCAACTCTTATTCAAGCAACAATTTCACTCTATGTTTTAGTTTCTGGTTATCGTATTTTTGCTGGTAAACTACAGCGTCCAATTGAAAGTATCATATGGGACTTGGCAAAAATGTCAGTAATATTGGCGTTTATGCTTAATCTCGGAGGTTATTTAACTCTAACAATTGATGCGCTTAATGGAATGAAAGATGGGTTTGCTTCTGTATCTGGGCATGGTTCAGATCCCTGGCAAATGTTAGATTCGATGTGGCAGAGTACATCTGATTTAGCCAATAAGTTACTTCAATTGGACGACTCTACTTACGTAAAGCTTGATGGTGGCATTGGCGCTATGCTTGCCTGGGCTGGATCCTTAGTTACTACGCTTGTATCTGCTGCGGTTTTTGTAATTGCAGAGATAACGATACTACTAATGGGAATTGTTGCTCCTATATTTATCTTTTGCATGCTCTTGGGCTTCTTGCGTCAAATGTTTAATAATTGGCTGCAAATTATATTCTCAAGTATTTTGACAGTTCTTTTTGCGACTCTTTTTATTGGTATAACCATAACCCTATTTAATGATGTTCTTGCCAAAGCTAACCAACAAGCGGATATGAGTAATTTAATACTACTCGGTGCTCAGGCTTGTGCGACCGGTGTTTTGGCTGCTGTACTTGTTTGGCTTTCCAGTAAGTTCGCCACACAGCTCGCTGGTGTTGGCGTTGAAGGCACAATGCAGGCAGCGGCAGCAATGGGGGTGGGGGTTGGGTTGTTTGGTGCCTCTAAAGCTGCGCAGAGCATGGTTAAGATGGGGAAAGGCGGCGCAAAAGATTTGGGGAAAGGCATGAGCGAGGGCTTTAAGGGCGATGCCCGCACGACAGGCCGCGCAGGGTATGCAATGGGACAGGGGGCACAAATGACGGCCAAGGCCGTTACTGAGAAATACCGTAATATTATGGCGTCAAGAGTGAGCGGGGAGAGTCCTAAACCAGCTGACATCACTCCGAAAGCGCCAAAAACCTCTTCCGGGATGCAATGGAAAAGCGCACCTACAGTTAAAAACGAACCAAAGATTAAAGACGCCATGTAATCAGATAACCGCTTCTGTTCCTCATTGACGTTACTCTCCATTAATTTTTAATACATTTAAGGTACTCGCTATGAAAATAACGGGCGTGCTGCTTTTGCTGTGCGTGCTTTCTGGATGTGCAACGCAGCAAAACACCCTTCCTCCGGTATCGGGGCAATTAGAACCAATTAATACCTCTATTGGAGGCGCTTATGTTAAGTAAGTCTAGTAAAACTAAAGACTATCTGGCCGCTTCAAAAAGTTTTGAGTTAAAAACTATTCAGCGTGATCAGCGCGATAAGAAAATTGCTTTTATTATTGCGGGGGTCGGTGTTCTTTTCGGTGTGCTGGCTTTGATTGGCCTTATTACCTTACTGCCATTGAAAGAAACCAAAGTCGATCTCTATGTTGCCGATAAACTGACGGGTTATATCGAAAAGGTCACTACGGTTGAAGATGGTAAAGAATCAGAAAACTTAGCGTTAGCGAAATATTTCATCGGTAATTACGTCGAAAAGCGCGAAGGTTATAACTGGTTCCGTTTACAACATGACTATGACGCCGTTCAAGTCTACGGAACCGGTGAAGTGAATAAAGGTTATCTCGATTGGTACGGTGGTGCCAATGCGCCAGATAAGGTTTATGGCGCAACATCCACCGTTGAGGTGCGAATCATTACTGACTTCGTAACCGAATCATCGAATAAAGATAACCCTGATTTATTGGCAACTATTCGCTGGGAAAAACGTATCCGGGATGTGAAAAGCGGCAACGTTGTTTCTCAATTCTGGACTACACGTCTGACTTATCGGTTTGACCCATCGCAAAAAATGTCTGCTGAGCAACGCCAGTTAAACCCGTTGGGTTTTACCGTGACCAGCTATCAGCGTGAACAGGAACAGGGGGCATCATGAGAGCGTTAAGCGCACTTTCACTTGGCGTTGCCCTGGTGTGGTCAGGGGGCGTTTTGGCGGCGGCTGTACCACAGGGCAGCAGCTATGACAGTCGTATGCAGCAGGTGTCATTTAATCCCAGGAATACCACGGTAGTTAAAGCCTCTGAGGGGTATGTGTCGACCCTGGTGTTTGATGATGATGAGGACGTGATCAGTACGCGTGTCGGCATGCCGAAAGGCTGGGATGTTCAGAAAGAGGCTAACCGGGTGTACATCACTGTAGCGCCGATCAAGCAGACGGTGAAAGCCGTCAAGAGCGGTGGTGATGACGGTGAGACGGAAGAGACCGTTCAGGTATTCCAGCCGACCGATGAGGGGTGGCGTACCAACCTTTTTGTGACAACGACTAAGCGGTTCTACAGTCTGGAATTGCGTCTGATTGACGCAGGCAAGTCAACGAAAGATGTCGCGTATGTCGTCAACTACCTCTACCCGCAGGAAGCCAGGATGAAAGAACAGGTTGCCCAGGCGGAGCGACAAAAAGAGTTCGAAAAACAACGGATGCAACAAAGCATAGAGCGCCAATTTGAATTGGCTAAAGCTCCCCGCAATTGGGCGTACTCGATGCGAGTGGCGAAAGGTAGCCGCCTTATTACGCCGGACTTTGCCTATGACGATGGCCGGTTTACGTATATGGGCTTCTCTCCGGTTAAGACGTTCCCGAGTGTGTTCCTGGAAGAAAACGGCAAGGAAGTCTCTGTGAAACCAACCACAGAGCAGAAAGGCGATTTTAAGGTGATGGTGATTTCACAAACCAACCCCCGGTTTGTGCTGCGCTCTGGTGACAGCGTGGTCGGGGTTGAAAATCAAGGGTTCGGGAAAGTGACCGTAAAAGACGGGAACACAGTCTCGCCAAACGTTGAGCGTGTGGAGGTACAGCCGTGAGTGACCAGGAAAAAAGCGTAGACGAATTGGAGAATGAAGCGCGTGAACGGGCTGCTGGCCAAACCCCGTCAAACTCATCTGCAGGAGAGTCAGCAGATGCGGAGATGTCAGTGGCTGATATGGAAAAAGCTGTCCGGGAGAAGTATTTGACCGAGCAGCAAGAAGCGGCACCGGCAGAGGATTCAAAAGCCACGGCCGCTGATGTTGCCAAGATGAAAAAACGCCCGAAAAACAAGATGCTGTTTGGCATTGGTTTTATGGCT
This sequence comes from Serratia sp. CoH_134_PS_4, assembly GCF_058190535.1. Taxonomy (NCBI): domain Bacteria; kingdom Pseudomonadati; phylum Pseudomonadota; class Gammaproteobacteria; order Enterobacterales; family Yersiniaceae; genus Serratia; species Serratia sp. CoH_134_PS_4. Next base: position 5,490 of record NZ_JBXWKI010000022.1, on the reverse strand, counting down.
ATCGGGGTGGTGATCATCGGGACGTTTGCTTTTAACTATTGGGAAAAGAACCGCAGCCCTAAGACGGATTCGAAGCAAAGCAGTGATGCGCAGCGTAATGATGGCGTGGCTGCGCGGCGTACCGACCTGGGTAAAGGCTCTGATCCGTTTGCGGCGCCTGCGCCTGTTGCTGCCAGTAGTACCCCAGGCGATGACAGCCAGCAACAAGCTGCCAGCGGCGACGCCGCCCCATTACCCCCCCAAAAACCGACATTCTCGCGCTATATGGCATTGGAGACGGTGGACGGGGCAGCCAATGCGGAAAATAGCGGTAAAACCCGCAAAGAAGAGCAGGCAATTGAGGACGCGCAGGCCAACGCTACCGCTGTACCGGCTGCAACCTCACCCGGTACACCTGGCGCACCAGGCACATTAGAAGAAGGGGGAGCATCGCCGGCTAACCAACCAAAAGTTAGACGCATATCGCTCAACCCCGACTTGTATATATCGGAAAACACAAATATTCCGTGTTCCCTGGACTACCGGTTTATTTCTGATTTGGCCGGTAAAATTCGCTGCACCATCAGTAAAGATATTTACAGCGCGAGCGGGAACGTCAAGCTGATCCCTAAAGGGACAGAAGCCAAAGGCGTATACCGCACCGGGACGTTAAATCACGGCCAGGGGCGCGCGTTCATCATGGTGACAAAGCTAAGGACGCGGGAGAAACCCTACCTCGATATCCCGATGATGGATACACAAGCCGCCGGGGAGTTGGGGGAAGCTGGGGTGTCAGGCTGGATTGATAGCCATTGGCTCGACCGTTTCGGTGGGGCGCTGATGCTGGGGATGATCCCCGACGTTACCGGTGCCATTACCGATCAGGCCGGTAGCAAAGACCGTAATACGGATTACACCGAAAACAGCCGCCAGTCATTGGCGGAAGTGGCTAAAACCGCATTTGAAAACAGCGTCAATATCCCGCCGACGCTTTATAAAAATCAGGGTGAGATTATTAACCTGATTACCGGTGAGGATATCGATTTTTCAAATGTTTATGCTGTTAAACAAAAAGGATGGGGATACTAATGGAAAAGAAAATCAACGAATCACTGTCGTATTACCAAAATCAGTATTTTGGCGATTTTCTGGCAATGGAGGGATTAACCGAAGTTGCGGTTAATCGTCCAGGTCAAATTTTCACGAAAATTGCGGGGATTTGGCAAGAACATGAATCCCCAATAACATTAGACGATTGCATGGCATTCTCGACAGCACTGGCAAACGCCAATGATGATGATATCTCCGACCTGAAACCCATACTATCGGCGACAACGGAAACCGGAGAGCGCTGTCAGGTAATTCTCCCGCCAACTTGCGAAAGGGAAACAGTATCTATTACCATTCGTAAACCGACGCTGGTTAACGTTGAACATCAATCTTATGTAGAAAACGGTTTTTATAATCGGGTAATGGGGAAAGAAAACACCCAGAACCATGATGATGAACTTCTGAAGCTTTACCAGTCGGGCAATATTCCTCTTTTTATGGAAAAATGTGTTGAATACGGAAAGACGATGCTAATTGTGGGGGAAACTGGCTCGGGTAAAACTACTTATATGAAAACCCTGATCGGTTTTATCCCGTTGCATCTGCGCATTACCACGATTGAAGATAACCCCGAAATCAAGTTTTATAAGCACAAGAATTATGTACATCTCTTTTACCCGGCTGAGGCCGGTGATAAGGCGATTGTTACCCCTGCGTCATTAGTGCGTTCTAATTACCGTATGAACCCTGACCGAATTTTGTTAGCGGAAATTCGCGGTGGGGAAGCATGGGACTGTTTAAAAATCATCGGTTCAGGGCATGAAGGGATTATTTCATCTTTACATGCAGGCTCTCCGTATGAAGCGATAATCGGTATGGTTGAGCGTTGTTATCAAAATACCGAATGCCAAAACATGCCTTACAGTGTTCTGCTGCGTAAAGTTTTAAACAGCATTGATGTGGTTGCCAGCATTGACATTAATGGCAATGTTCGCCGGATGGGGGAGATTTATTTCAAACCCGTACATCGCGAGCAATACATGAAGGAGCTGGGGCATGGGGCAATTTAACCGAGGGCAGTGGGTTTTTGTGGCGATCATGATGGGAGTGCTTACCGTCATGGTCGCCAGTGTGGCGGTTTACTTCCTGAACGGCGTCTCGCTGCGCCGCTTTTTCAAAATTTATCGATTTTCAATGCTGTTCCAGGTGTTAACGGATAGCAATGTCCGTTCTGATATACGGTTACAAGGGCTTTTGGCTCTGGCTATAGGGTTAGGGGTTTCCCTGGTGGCGATGTTGGGGTTGATGATCCAACTGTCTACGCAAAAGGTCGCGCTGTTCGGGAATGCCAAATTTGCCAGTGATGCCGATATTCGTCGTTCCAAGGTCGTGACCTGGGGCGATGATAGTAAAGGGGGGGTCATTATCGGCCTCCATAAAGGTAAGCTGTTGCGCTACATCGCCCCGGATTTTATCTCTATGGGGGCGGGTACACGCGCTGGTAAAGGGGCAGCTGTAGTTATTCCCAATTTGTTGAGCTGGTTGCACTCGATGATTGTGCTTGACCCTAAGCAAGAGTGTTACAAGATAACCAGTAAGTTCAGGCAATTAATTCTCGGCCATAAGGTTTATCTTCTCGATCCGTTCAGCAGCAAAACCCACGGTTTTAACCCACTTTTCTATATTGACCTGGCCTCAGAGAAAGGGGCTGGTTATTTGAAGAACCTGGCAGAAACTGTTTGGCCGTCAGTTGGATTGAGTGGCCCGGAAGCGCACTTTAACAGCGCGGCCAGTCGGGTTTTTGTTGGGTTTACAGAACTGCTGTATTACTTGATTAAATATGACAAGAAATTCCTTGCGAGCATCAGCGTAAAACCTCTTTTTTCTATCGGTACGGTAATGGATTTGTATTTTGCCGTAGATCAGGAGGCGCTTTTGTCAGACAGAGAAGCACTTGTTGAAATGTCTCAAGGGAATGCTAATGATACGTATATTATCAACGATGCATTGAACAAGATTAAAAAATTGTTTGAGGCAGAGGGTGAAGCTAAATCTAGTACGGAAGAGACATTTCAGAAAAAGCTTGATTCGTTTACGCTTCCGCTTTTTCGTGCAGCTACCGACCGCAATGATTTTGATTTACGAGAGTTACGTAAAAAGAAAATCACGGTTTACATCGGTGTTAACGCCGATGATGCAAAGATTGCTGATTCATTTTTAAATCTGTTTTTCAATTTTGCCATTGACGTTAATATGCGTGAAAATCCGGACTTCGTGCCGGAAAACAAAAATGATGTTCTTTTCTTGCTTGATGAGTTCCCATCCATTGGTGCGATGCATTACATCAAGAAAGCCTCTGGATTCATTGCTGGCTTTAAGCTGAAACTTTTAACCATTTACCAAAATATCGCACAGCTGATTGAGATTTACGGATTGTATGGGGCTAAGTCATTAATGGCAAACCATCCTTGTCGGGTGATTTATGCGGTCAGTGAAAAAGAAGATGCGGATGAAGTCTCGGCTAAATTAGGTTACACCACGTTAAAGAATACAGGGAAAAGTAAGAATAGAAGTAAGGGCGGATTAAGTCGTGGTGAATCAGAGAGTGACGCACAGCGTGCGCTGGTTCTTCCTCAGGAACTTAGTACGTTGAAGTTTGAAGAGGAGTTTATCTTGCTCAAAGGAGAAAACCCCATCAAATGTAAAAAAGCATTCTACTATAACAACCACTACTTCATGGATAAGCTTGTTTCGGTGTCACCTAAACTTGAAGCGGAGGTTAAAAAGTTGAATAGGGGGACGGCAACAGGCCGTAAAGGACTGGATTATCCATCGAAGGAAGTCATGCTGTCTTTAGGAGAGCTTGAGGCGGAATTATTCTAACGATGGAGTGAGATTTGCTATCAGCATGTAATGCTGTAATTTAAATAAGGAGTCCTTATGGTTTTTTTTAAACGAGTAATCACAGTGGCTATGTTCTTAGCCCCTACTGTCGGATTTTGTGCGGGTACACCTTCGTATGATGTTAAAGCGGATACCAATACGCAGCAGTTGATTAAGTTACAGCAGGAACAGCTTAAAGAGTTGCAAGCTATTCGCGTGCAGCTTGAGGAAAACAACGCGCGCATTTTCCTGCTACATCAACAAATAGAAAAGGTGAAGTCGAATGTGTTCGTGGTTGGTAGCGTTAAGGAAAAAACGAATGAATAAAAAACTTATTTTTGGAGCGGCGTTTATCCTCGCTGGGTGTTCTTCCCCGCCTCCACCGCCGCCCGTAGACTGGAAAGGCAATCAAGAAATCCTGAACACAGGATTACCGGCATGGAAGGAAAACAACATGCTGATCCCGTCGCTGTCGGTGAGTGGCCGATGGTCGAATATCATTCGTGATTTTTCACCTCATACACCGTATACCGCCGATATTTACTATTCAGTATTGCATTCGCCATTCGTGATGGTGGCGACAACCAGCTCGGAGAGTTTCTTCTCTACCAAGTCATGGCTTCGTCAGCATGGGGCTAAAGGTGTTATTCGATATCAGGCTAAAGTTGATTGCCTGAACTGCAACAGCACGGATATTTATCTTTCGCGTTAATCCCCTTCCACCGTAAATTCAATTTAGAGGTTCAATATGAAAACCTTGCTTGCAGGGCTGGCATTGTCTGCCCTTTTACTCGTCAGTGGCTTTACGCCGAAAACGTCCTATGCCGCATCAGAGGATGAATGCGCGATTTGGCTGTGTTTGCCCAGTGGGTTTCCTGAGGGATGCAGCTCAGCGCATTCTGCGATGCTTAAACGGGTCAAGAAAGGCAAATCGCCGTTACCCAGCTTTTCATCCTGCGCCGTAGACAGTGGTAGCAGCGGATCGGCTAGCACCGGTAAAGGTGCATGGCTCCCTGAGCGTAAAGAGTGTGTACGTTGGGCGCACGGCCACGGCGACGAATGGTGTACGAAATATGAAACCAAGCCCGCCGAATTCAAGAAAAACCAGTTGTGCATTATCAACAACGGCAATCATTACCCGCCAGGGTGCCGGAGCCAGAACTACGTTGATATTTATATCGACGGTGAAAAGGTCGGAGATACGTATTACTGGTAATCACATGTGATTGGAGGATTGGCTATGGAAATTAAAAACCGCACCCTGACTAGGGTTTTAAACGTGGTAATGATTTATGGGCGTTTTTTACGGGGTTATCTGAATTGGCAATCCGTGTGATTGTGGCTGTATCAATAATGCTTCCTGTGCTGACCTTCTGGATGATGCTTTTGTTAACTAAAGACCCTGTATCGTCAGATATTACATTAAGCTTTGATACTTTCCGTGGTGTAATTAAAAGTGTGGTCGGGTTGTCATGGACTCTGACTGTCCTTTTTCTTCTTTTGTACTCAGGTTTTAGCCTGGTCTTTGGATTCAAAAATCGGTTAATCCCCGATCGTCTCCGTAATCTGTAGCTCCGC
>NZ_JBXWKI010000021.1:0-55971 GCF_058190535.1 Serratia sp. CoH_134_PS_4 | reverse complement strand
AATCGGTGGAGCTGCATGACAAAGTCATCGGGCATTATCTGAACATAAAACACTATCAATAAGTTGGAGTCATTACCTTACTTGTCATTTTCTTTCAGCCAATTATCGACCAAATCCTTTATCACATCAGTAATAGATGTACCTTGTTTTGCACACGCAGCTTTGAAGCGGGTATGTATCTCTTCATCAAAGTTAACGTTGACTCTCTTTTGCTTTCCCGTGGGTGTGCTATTGACGACTTTTTCAAGATCTCGATGCTCACCGAAACTCATTGTTTTTGATGTATGTTGCTTAGTTAGTGCCATACATAACCTCTAATATGCTGAAATGAGTATATGAGTTTTTACTCAAATGATTCGAGTATTTCTCGCGTCAGAATGGCTATCTCGCCCTTTGCTGCTCCATCGTTGGTATCGAAAACGCTCTCACCCTCCATGACGGATTTAACGTAACTTTGGCGTTGTGTGATCGCAGTTTTAAACGGCTTAATACCCGTCTGAGCAATGCTATCTTTCAGAACGTTAAGCATGGTGGCTTGTTCGATTTTCCGTGTGATGAGGAATCGAGCTTCTACCGGACGATTATAAGCCTGGGCTTCCAGTACCGTGACGACAGAACCGGCAGCGGAAAAATCCAAAGGGCTGGGTGTTACCGGGATGATAATCAGGTCGCTGACCATCACCGCTGCGGAAGTAATAACTGACAGAGAACCGGCTCCATCAATAATCACAAAGTCATATTCAGCCAGATCTTTTCTTACCTGGTAAACGTCTTTCTCTGATGCTGCGGTGTAAACATCGAATGCTGCTTTCTCTGCTTTATTCCAGTTAGTCAGGCTCATCTGTGGGTCTGTATCTACAACTGCAATTTTTTTACCCGAACTGGCAAGGCAGCTACTGACGTTGATTGTTGCAGTCGTTTTACCGGAGCCACCTTTAGGGTTGAGGAACGCGATAATTTTCATGTCTAAACCTCATTTGTGTGTTTACTCATTTGAGTTTAATTATACACAAAAACACAAATGAGTAAATGTGTTTTTTATGTGTAAATGAGTATATGAGTGTTTTTTTTGAGTGTTGGAACTGGCGGGAATTTTGGTTTAGGCTTCTCTCAATAGATTATTGCCAACCTCCATCGTATTCATTCCAGCCCTGATTAGTTGCATCATTGGTTAGCGTCATATCATCGACCACGCAGTTACGTATCTCAGCTGTGCGGTATATCTCGTCGAAAAGTTCGTCAATCTGCTCTTTCAAATCGGCCTCATCGCTATACGTAAAAATCAGGCTGTACTCATTGTTGTCCAACACCTTTCCGTCATAGTCGCACTCAACCAGCCAGGCAATATCTTCTCTGACCTTTTTCTTCCCACGGGTAAATTTGCTGCCGTTCTGCACCGGCACCCACAGTGTGGCTGTCACGGAAAATGCGGTAGCACTCTCAGACTGCCCGGAAAGAGAGGGGAGGGCTGTAACTGGGGGACACTGTTTAATCGCCCGGCTAATGGTGCCACGACTGCAATTGATGGTCTTCTGAACCTGGCTCCAGGAGCTGCCGCTGGCCAGCAGCCGGTTAATGGCATCATAGCGATGTTGGTTAACCTTTCTGCCCTGGTATTTGCCCTCAGCTTTTGCTTTGGCGATCCCCTGTTTCTGGCGTTCCCGCCGCTGCTCATAGTCGCGTCTGGCCACTGCGGCCAGCATATCGAGCAGCATGTCATTGATGGCCGAAAACATCCGGTTATCAAAATCGGTCAGCCCCGGAGATAAATGCAGCCAGGTAGTGGGAACATTAACGGCCACGACTCTTATATCTTTCCTGGCAATCATTTTCTTGAGCGTGATCCAGTCATTCCCGGCCAGTCGTGAAAGGCGGTCAACATCTTCAATAAGTAAGATGTCGCGCTGCCGACAGTCTTTCAGCAGCCGGAAAAGCTCAGGACGTTCCAGGCGTGAACCTGACTCATTTTCAATATAATAGTTACAGATGGCCAGCCCGTGCTCAGTGGCGAAAGTATCGATAGAGCTACGTGCTCGTGATGCATCCTGTTCGGACGTGGAGGCACGAAGATAAGCGCGAACAAAGCAGGTCGGTACTGTTTGGGTCATTTTTGAGAACCGGTTCTGTTTAAGTGTGTCGTGTGTGTTTAAACAGTACCAGCTTGCAGTGGTACGAGGAAGGTATACCTATACAGTACCGATAAATCGAACTATTAAAGCTTTACCGAATAGACGGAGTGGAGTAGGGAAAAACGCCCCCTCCACTGACGGGAGTCAGATCTGCCCACCCACGCCTTTGAACTTCTCAATAAATGCCCCTATTTTCTGGAAAACAGACTGTTTTTTCGTTTTGTACTGCGGGTTTAACGGACTTAGCTTGGGTAGCGTCTCGTTTAACTCAGTGCCATTTTCGGTGGCGTATTCCCGTTTCAGTGACGTGCGGATATAGCGCTTTGCTGCTTCTTCGTTCAGGTTCTCTTCTTTTATCAGCGCCTCAGCTTCACGCTGTTGTTCGCGCTGAGCAAATGTGAAGAACGCATCAATAATTCCGGCCTTGTCCGGCAGTTCATCCAGGTTCGTCTGCTGAATAAAATCAATAACCAGCCCTTCTTTGGCGCGGCTGCCCAGGCTTGAACGGATAAGGCGTCTGACTTCTTCGGTCAGGGCCTCTTTGCCCTTGTTTTGCTTGTTGTGCTCGAATATCAGGCCGAGGATATAGTCCAGATTGATTTCCTGAGACTTCAGCAAATCAATCTCAAACACCACGTCATCCCAGTCGGTGGTTGAGTTATCCTTGTCATTCGCCGCTTTTTCGCGCCGCTGCCAGTCACGTATGTCATTGTAGGATGAACGGTAGTCCTGAATTTTACGCTCGGCAGGAAGGCGGATGGTCTGTAATTCCGCAAGCTTCTCATCATCGAGATAATGCTCGGCTTTGAAGGTTTCCAGTGCCTCCGGGTTGCTGGTATCAACCTTCTGGAGCGCTTTCAGGGTGGTAAATTCGTCATAGTTTTGCAGAATATTTTCTGCTCTCAGATATTCACCAAACAGCTTCACAAAGGCTTTCTTCTCTTTCTCGCTGTCAATACTGGCCGGGTCAGGGAACTGACTTTCCAGTTCTGATACCACCGTCATAAAGCCACGCTTCGCCTCACCGGTGACGATATCGTTAAAGCCTTCCATGTACTCGCTGTAGCTCTTTTCCAGTACCACGTTTTTGGTGTTCTTGTCGCCAAACAGCGTGATAGCGTCAACCGTTGAATGCTCCAGGTTACGGAAGGTCACGATATTACCAAAGGTCTTGGTGGCATCATAAATACGGTTAGTGCGTGAGAAGGCCTGCATCAGCCCGTGATAACGCAGGTTCTTATCCACAAACAGGGTATTCAGGGTCGGGGCATCAAAGCCGGTTAAAAACATCCCCACGACAATCAGCAGGTCGATATCCTGATTTTTCACGCGCAGTGCTAAGTCGCGGTAATAGTTCTGGAAGCCATTACTGTCGGTACTGAAATTGGTTTTGAAATAACCGTTATAGTCATCGATAGCGGCATCAAGAAACTCTTTGGCGCTACTGTTCATTGCACTGACATCAAAGCTTTCATCGGTAATGTCACCGACCGCATTCTGCTCTTCATTGGCGGCAAAGGAGTAGATAGTCGCTACCCTGAGTGGCTTACGGACATCAATATGCGTGTCGGTGCCCTGCTGCAACTGCTTAAAGGCGTCATAATAGGCTTTGGCCGCATCCACGCTGCTGACGGCAAACATGGCGTTAAAACCTTTTGCACCGGGAAAGGTGCGGTGTGTTTTCTGGCGAAAGTGGGTCAGGATATAGCGGGTAATTTCCTCAAGACGGCGCGGGTGTAAAAAGGCCTGCTGATTTTCAGCCGCGCTGAGTTTCTTCTCGTCGGTTTCGGTTTCCAGCGCCTTAAACTGAGGCCGGACATCATTGTAGTCCACCTTGAACTTCAGCACCTTCTCGTCCCGGATGGCGTCGGTAATGACGTAGGCGTGCAGCTCGCGACCGAACACGCTGGCCGTGGTTTCTGCTCCCAGTGCGTTTTGCGGGAAAATCGGCGTACCGGTAAAGCCAAACTGGTAATAGCGTGAGAACTTTTTGCTCAGGTTCTTTTGCGCCTCGCCGAACTGGCTGCGGTGGCACTCGTCAAAGATAAACACCACCTGCTGGCGGTACACCGGCAGGTTGGCTTCCCCTTTCATAAGGTTGTTAAGCTTCTGAATCGTGGTGACGATGATTTTATTGTCATCTTTCTCCAGGTTGCGCTTCAGGCCGGCGGTGTTGTCCGAGCCGTTGACGCTGTCCGGAGAGAAGCGCTGGTACTCTTTCATGGTCTGGTAATCGAGGTCCTTACGGTCAACCACAAAGAACACCTTATCGATAAAGTCCAACTCGGTGGCAAGCCGTGCGGCCTTGAAACTTGTCAAGGTTTTGCCTGACCCCGTGGTGTGCCAGATAAACCCGCCAGCTTCCGGTGTTGACCAGCCTTTTGCGGCAAAAGCGCTGTTGATTTTCCATAAAATGCGCTCCGTCGCCGCAATCTGATAGGGCCGCATGACCAGGAGCGTCTGGCTGCTGTCAAACACGCTGTAGTGAAACAGGATATTCAGCAGGGCATGTTTCTGGAAAAAGGTCGCGGTAAAGTCTTTGAGGTCTTTTATCAGTGTATTGTCGGACTTCGCCCAGTTCATGGTAAAGTCGAAGCTGTTTTTATCCCGCTTGGTGGTATTGGCAAAGTAGCGGGTATCGGTGCCGTTGGAAATGACAAAGAGTTGCAGGTATTTGAACAGGGAGGTGTCGCTGTTAAAGCTCTCTTTGCTGTAGCGGTGTATCTGATTAAAGGCTTCGCGAATGGCCACGCCGCGTTTTTTAAGCTCAACCTGGACCAGCGGCAGGCCATTGACCAGTATCGTGACATCATAGCGGTTAGCGTGCGTGCCGGCCTGCTCGAACTGCTGGGTGACCTGCACCTTGTTGCGCACCAGATTCTTTTTATCAATCAGGTAAACGTTTTCCAGCTGGCCGTTATCAAAGGTGAAGTCACAAATGTAGTCGATATGGATTTTACGGGTTCTGTCGAGGCTGCTGTCACTCGGGCTGTCCAGATACTGCTCACAGAAGCGCCGCCACTCCCCGTCGTTAAACGTCACACCATTCAGGGCCTGAATCTGCATTCGCGCGTTGGCCAGCATGGCCTGCTGCGAGGGCAGCGAGACAAGCTCATAGCCCTGATTGCGCAGGTCCTGAATCAGCTCGCGCTCCAGGTCAGACTCGCTCTGGTAGCTGTCAGCGGCTTCCCAGGCTTTGGTATATTTATCGAGGACAATGAAGTGATTAGTCTCGGCGACGGTGTGTGTCTGTTGGGTCATAGCGCATCCTGTGTGCCCGTGGGGCAAAACCGGCAGTAAGGCATATCACACTGCCGGAAAGGAAAAAGTGATAAAAGATAATCCCGGTCAGAAACAGAACGCTGACCGGGCAGTTGTTTCAGGCCTGTCGGTATCAGTTAGCGACGTCAGCAGGCTTGGGGAAGCTGAACAGCAAGTCGCGATAGTATTCGTACTGCTGCTGGCGCAGGGCGATTTCGCGAGGGAGGCCTTCACTGACGGAGTTGGTCAAAGCGTCGAATTTATCGAGAATATTAATTATACGTGCTTGCTCGGCTTGATCAGGGATAGGTATTGGATATTTCATGATATTTTCTTTGCTACCACGTGGCATTTTTGCACCTTTGGCGTGTTGCATATTGTATTCAAAGAATTTGTCATCAGCTAAAACATGATACAAATAACTTGGATTTATTGAGCTATGAATGCATCGAATAGCTAATACATCACCACTGGTTCCACCGACACAGTCAGACTGCCAAATTTTTTTCAAATATGGACGGATATTTCCAATCAATATGTCATTGAGGCGAAATTCCGTTAGTTTGCCTAATGTTGGTACATGGTTGGATGATGTCTTGCCAGCCCGGTTTTGCAGAAGATTATCGACACCAACATAATTTGTCTCATCCAGTTGTTCAAAACTAATTCTGGTTTTTGAATATTGAGCTATTTCACCCAATGTCTTCCACTCAACCTCACCCTCGTTAAAACTCAGCAACTGGTCACGATAGTAGTTGTACTGTTTTTTACGTGCGGTAAGCTCAGCGGTAAGCTCAGCGGTAAGCTCAGCGGTAAGGGCGGTAAATTTATCCAGAATCCGGACGATTTCAGACTGAATGGCGAGGGACTTTTCTGGGTTGCCCGGGCAGGGGATTGGGATTAGTAACTTCTTCAAACTACTAGCATTCAAAGCAGGTATGCCGTCAAAAGTGCATAGCTCCTGTATTTCCTTTTGCATCTCAAGCAAGAGATGATACAAATATCTCACACTAACACTTTGTTCTTTACTTATCGTAACGGAATAATTGAGATTTCCTCTGAAATATTTTCCATCTTGCCACGTGACAGAACCAACTCCAGCCCCCCGGGTAGTTATACCCATTGGGTCATTATCGGTATTCCAAATGTCTATAAATCCTAATGGTTCGCGACCACTGTTAATTACAGGATATTCGCCGGGATTATCTGAAATCATATTTTTATTTACAGATTGACCAGTTTTAATCGTTGTTATGCTGCCTAATGGCAACAATTCCACCTCAACCCCATCCAGCAGTTTTTCCAGATAACTCAGCCCGCTCATACCTGTGCCTCGCTGCCTTCAATTTCTGCCACAATCGCATCGATGTCTTTGCGCAACTGGTCGATTTTGCTGACGGTGGTTTTCAGCTCGGCATTCAGCTCGGTGATATCGACAATTTCACGGGTATCTTTAGCTTCCACATAGCTGCTGACTGACAGGTTATAGTCATTGGCAGCAACCGCCTCAAGCGGCACGGATTTCGCCAGATGGTCAGTATCTGCTTTGCTGTCAAAGGCCTGCATAATCGTTTTGATATGCGCCTCGGTCAGGATGTTGTTATTGGTTTCTTTCCTGAACAGACCGCTGGCATCAATGAACTGCACGCTGGTTTCGGTCTTATGTTTTGACAGCACCAGGATGTTGACTGCAATGGTGGTGCCAAAGAACAGGTTGGGTGCCAGTGAAATCACGGTCTCAACGTAGTTGTTATCGACCAGATACTGACGGATTTTTTGCTCAGCACCACCACGGTAGAAAATACCCGGGAAGCAGACAATTGCTGCACGGCCTTTGGCAGAGAGATAGTTCAGCGCATGAAGCACAAAGGCAAAGTCGGCTTTGGATTTTGGTGCCAGCACGCCAGCGGGTGCAAAACGCTCATCGTTAATCAGCGTCGGGTCATCACTGCCAATCCATTTCACCGAGTAAGGCGGGTTAGAGACAATCGCATCAAAGGGTTTCTCATCACCGAAATGCGGCTCAGTCAGCGTATTCCCCAGCTTGATATCAAACTTGTCGTAGTTGATGTTGTGCAGGAACATGTTCATACGTGCCAGGTTAAAGGTCGTATGGTTAATCTCCTGCCCGAAAAAGCCGTCTTCGATGATGTGATTATCAAAATGCTTTTTCGCCTGTAACAGCAATGAGCCAGAGCCTGCCGCCGGGTCATAGATTTTGTTAACGTGGGTCTGACCGTGCATCGCCAGTTGGGCAATCAGTTTAGAGACATGCTGTGGCGTAAAGAACTCGCCGCCTGACTTGCCGGCATTTGCCGCATAGTTGGAAATCAGGAACTCGTAGGCATCACCGAACAGGTCAATTTGGTGCGCATCAAAGTCACCCAGCTTTAAGCCTTCAACGCCTTTCAGCACGGCAGCAAGACGGGTGTTTTTATCTTTAACGGTATTACCCAGTCGGTTACTGGTGGTGTCAAAATCGGCAAACAGGCCTTTGATGTCAGCCTCAGACGGATAACCGTAGGCAGAACTTTCAATGCCGACAAAGATGCTGTTTAAATCGGCGTTCAGCCTGTCGTTGGTATTGGCTTTCGCCGCTACGTTGCTGAACAGCTGACTTGGGTAAATAAAATAGCCTTTTGTTTTGATGGCATCGTCTTTGATGTCATCGGTAATGATGCTGTCATCAAGCATTGCATAGTGAACACTGTCATCACCGGCTTCGATGTAGCTGGAGAAGTTTTCGCTAATAAAACGATAGAAGAGTGCGCCCAGGACATACTGCTTGAAATCCCATCCATCGACCGACCCTCTGACATCATTGGCAATTTGCCAGATTTGACGATGTAACTCTGCGCGCTGCTGAATACTGGTCATTGATTATGTCTCTTCTGAATACGTTATTTTTTGTGATTTTACGGTTTACCCGGATGTACGGATATCTTTATCAATTAAGGGCGTGGGGCTGATGTGTGCCTGCTTTTTCAGTACTGGGGCGTATTTAGCGCCATGAGACTTGTGCGCTCAACGTGTTACATAACGAAAAGCCCGCATATAGCGGACTTCAGGGGGTAAGGTAACCAGAAAATCAGGGTGCTGTTGCCAGATGAGAGAACGGGAAACCGGTAGCAGACACAACACGGCGGAGCGTTTTCAACGTGGGATTACCTTTAGGTGAAAGCGTTCGATAAAGTGTTTCCCGGGAAACACCCGCTCGCTCTGCCACCAGACTCATTCCACCTCTGGCCTCAACCACATGACGCAACGCCGCCAGGAAGGCCTGCTGCCCTCCCTCGTCATCGATATCAGCAAAGGCCTGATGCAGATAGTGTTGCGCAAATTCCGGGTCTTCACGGAGAAGCTGCACCATCGCATCGTCATGTAAACGGGATTTAGTCATCAGGTCACCTCATCAAATAGTCGTTCAGGCACACAATCGCCTGGTCTATATCTGCATTTTGGGTTTTTTTATCCCCGCCCAATAGCAGCAGTACAATCTCATGTCCAACCAGGCTGTAATACACCCTGTATCCCGGCCCCTGATCAATACGCAGTTCCCAGACGCCCTCCCGGCAGGGCTTATGGTCGCCAAAGTTACCGGATGCCATCCTGTTCACGCGTGACGCGATTTTTGCCTTGGCTATCGGGTCACGAATGTCTTTTAAAAACTCCATGAATACATCACGTTCATCTGCCGTGAGGTAATGCCTGATCGTAGTCATCGCTATTTTGTATCTTATAGGCTATAGAGCTATATTGTACTGTAAAAGCTACAGGAGTAAATCATGATCATAAATATTCCTGTTTTTAGCATCAGCGTCATTTAGCGTTTCGCGGCCTAGTCAGTCTTTTCATGAGGCGTTGCATTTTTAACGGTTCTTACGGTCGAGGGTTCCCGCTCAATCGAACGAAATCACCCGTTAAGCTTAAATCGCTTAACGTAGGACCATTTCCGCATTTCACGCTAACCCCCTATATAACGTAAGCCGTCCGGGCGCTATGTCGTGTTTCCGCATTGAGCCAGGCGAGCTGTTTCATCCCTCCGGGTTTCCATCGCTGGCATAACAGCATTTCACCACTACGGCATAAGGGGCGCTAAGTCCGGGTATGCTCGCCGTCATTTTCTCCTGTGAGCCTTTCTTCTTCATATCAGCTTCCGGTAATCGTTCCCCGTCACATCCTGGTCAGCAAGGTAATGCATAGCCGCTTCGCGCCCTTGCTGACCAGAACGATTCCAGGGAGGCCGAACCGTCAGGCGATACGAAGACGAAATTCACACTGACGGAGAAACAACCATGACTATGAACCTGCATACCCAGACAAGCGCCCCTAATCCCGCACCGGCGACCAGCGTATCCCCGCTGGAGCAGTCAGGCTCCTCAAAAACGAAATTTTCTAAGGGCAAGGCCAAACCAGATGTTTACCAGGTGGTGACTGACAGCATCATCGAAGCGTTAGAAATGGGTGTTAAACCGTGGGTGTGTCCGTGGAAGCGTAACGGTGCGGTGTCAGGTATTCCGTCAAACTTCACCACCGGCACAGCCTACAGCGGGATGAATATCATGCTGTTATGGTGCAGTGCAGCAAAGCAGGGGTTTAATGATTCTCGCTGGTTGACCTACAAACAGGCTCAGGAGCAGGGCGCACAGGTTCGTAAGGGTGAGCATGGTACTACAGCCATCTTTTACAAGACTCTGGAAAAAGAAGCTGAGGATGGCGAGATTGAAAAAATCCCTATGCTGAAAACTTTTACCGTGTTTAATGTTGAGCAAATCGACGGGCTGGAAATGGGCGCCGAGATTGAACCACTGGCCGTAGGAGAGTTTGATCCGCTGCCGCAGGTTGAAGCACTGTTCCAGCGTACAGGCGCGAACATTACAGAACGTGGCCAACAGGCATTTTTTAAACCGCTAACGGATGAAATCTGGTTGCCGGAGCGTCATTTGTTTGCCGATGCTGCGAATTTTTACGCTACCGGATTGCATGAATTGACGCACTGGAGTGGGGCGAAAAGCCGTTTAAATCGTGAAATGAAAGGGAAGTTTGGATCTGAAGGGTACGCCTTTGAAGAACTGATCGCCGAACTTGGAAGCGCGTTCCTGATGGCTGATTTAGGCGTTGCGGGAGAGGTTCAGCACGAAAGCTATATTGCATCGTGGCTGAAATCACTGAAAGACGATAAACGCTACATTTTCAAAGCGGCCAGTGCCGCATCTAAAGCGCATCGTTATTTGATGGGATTTTGAGGGGAACGGAAGAGAGCATTGCCCATATATCCACATGAGAGAAGCCAGTGAAGCGGGGAGGCCAACAAGCCGCCCCGCGAACGGGAGCGCCTCTACCGGCGGGGCAAGCCGGTAGAGGTCGATTGTGGGTATGTGGACAATGCCGAGGGTAGGGCGTAAGTGCTGGCTAAAATTGCCGACATTTAATAGGCCGGTGCTAAAACTTCGCTTTCTGCCCACAGGCGATTAAATTCTTTCTCATACTGAGCCGCGATCTGCGGAACGCCTCTTAACACTATGCTGTTTTCTGCGTTGCGGCTGTCTGCGCTGGCCGTGTAATTAAATGACCCTGTTTGTACTGTGCTGCCATCTGCGATCATCACTTTGTTGTGCATGATGGCGTAACGACTGTTAAGACGTACCGCAACATGATTATTTGCCAGGTAAGTGACCGCTGAATAACGGTCACCGTTCGCTTTCTCATCGGCGACAACCCGGACACTAACCCCCCTTTTTTGCGCGGCAATAATGGCCGTCGCGATGGGCTTACTGGTGAAGCTATACGCCTCAACATCAAGTGACGTTGAGGCGTCATTGACCACCGACAGAACGTTTTGCAGTGCGGTATGTGACGGAGAAAAACCTACGCTGACGGTGGGGGCGGCAAATGCCGGGAAAACAACCAGGAGAAGGGCAGGCAGAGTAATTTTAAGCATAGGTTGTTAACTCCAGGGCTTTTAGTTCATCCATTGTATAAAAGCGGAATACGTTACGGTGCTTCGCTTCCAGCATGACATGTTGGCTGTTTTCGATAACCTGCTTTATCGTGTCGAACAGCAACATTAATGCCCGTTTCTTTTGCTCATCCGGCACAATGTAGAAAACGAAAAACCAGAGGTTTTCCGTTCGCGCTCTCAGGTGACTGGCGATAATTTGCTGATAGCGTGCTTTCGTTTTTAAGCTACGTTCCGTTTCAATGGCGATCCGTTTGCCATTTGGCAGCGTAATTAATCCGTCAGGCCGGTGCTTCACCTTAAACTGATTTAAAAAGGTGTTACGGTCGCCATTAATCCAGTCCGTCGCGCCTTTTTGTGCCAGCGTCAGGTGTACCAGTTGGTTATCCAGATGATGATCGAGGCTCCAGCCTTTTAACTTCGCCGGTTCAAATCGGGCGGGGAAAATCTTGTCTTCGGGGCTGAGTACGACGGCGATCCCATCCTGGGTTATTCCCCACAGCGTGAGACTGCCGAGGCGAGAGACGAAAACATATTTTTGAATAAGCCCCATTCCTTCCAGTTTATCGAGCAGAAGGTAAAGCGGTTGATGTGCCTTATACCTAAAGAGTTGTTTTAGCGTGTCAAAATCGCTGTAGGTTTCTTCTTTCAAAAAATTAAGAAGCTGTGCCATTTTTTCACTGTTACGGCCTTTGCGTTCTTTATCGCTACTTATCAACATGGCATTCCCTTATTCATCAAAATCAAAAGAAGACGTTTCAACAACCAGCTCAACCGGTGCTAACTCGGCTGTTCTGTTTTTTTCTGCCGCCACTAAAACGGGTGCCGTCTGGGTTGCGGGTGCTTCAGTAAAATCGAGCGGCTTTTTAATCGATATGGGTGTGATCGGCGTGACGTCATAAACCTGTAGCGGCTGTTTTTTCACTTTCAAGGGTGAGATAAGGGAGGCTCGGGGTAACTCTGTGGCCGTGAAAATATAGCTGACGAACGGAGGCAGGTTTAACAGCATGTTGCTGTCGATATAAAAACGCTCGGCCTGTCGGATTGTGCGCTCGTCGTCTATTACTTCGGTCAGTACCCGATTGGTTTTTGCTTTGCGACTTTCATCGTCCACTAAAATCGTACCGGACATTTTCGCCACCCATAACGCGGTGTCGGGGTCTTGCAGTTTATAAACCAGTTTAAATTTGGCGTTTTCCACTACGGCACCCACCACGGCGTCGCCGTTTAAATCGGCGGGGCAGTCGCGGAGGTCGGCAACGGACTGGTGATCCATAATGATATGCACGCCTTTATCTCGGGCAGCGCCTAAACCCTCAAGCGCAGGTCGTGATAAATGGTATTTTAGTTCGGCCAGGTGAATAGCAATCGGGCGTGGCGTGGTATTGATTCGGTCGCGTAACTCAGCAAGCTGCATTAACCGCACTAAAATCATGCGTTGAGTTGCGATCACTTTACTGTTGCGCATTGAACCGATGATGTAACAGCAACCGCCGTCGTCAAAAATCTTTTTTAATGCCAACCCATCTGGGGCATTAATGGAGTTTAATAAAGCTAGCTCCTCTATTTTACCGAAAAATCCTTTAATCGTTTCGGCAATGCTCTGCACGAAATCGCTGTTGAATAAATCGCGGATCGTAGCGGTTGGGTTTTCATTAATTAATTGTGCGGTAGCGCGTGCAGCTCTGCGGTCGTCGATACGATAGAAGTCGGCGGCTTCGCCTTTTTCAGCCAGGCTAAATCCAGCAATAAAAAGCTCCTCTAAATGTTCTGCTGTAATTCCGTCGATAAGATTTAGCTGGTATTCCGGCCTATTTAGGTCAATTAGGTAGAATGGTTTTCCTGCATCTTCACACGCTTTCCTTATTAAATGAGGTGCCCATTCATCATTTTTTGGATCCATTTCAAAAACACCTTCACCGGCTAAAATACTTTGGTAAATAAGTAACCCTGTTGCTACTCCTTTACCTGCGCCCGTCGTACCAATGACATCCGCATGTTGTTTTTGCCAGTCACTGAGCGGAATATATTGAGGGTCTCTTTTTTCATTGAGGCCAATAAAAACGCCTTTTGTTAAATCAATGAATTTCTCGGGGTCATATTTTTCAGTTGTGGGCAACAATGCTTTTATTTCTCGCACATCAGTGCGCGTATTTCTTTCCAGACTGGTTTTTTTAACCATCTTCCTTTTGAGTTTGTCAATCTCTGGTGAGAGAACGCGGCGTGCAACGTAATGAAATATCACGCCGACCACAGTAAATGAAATCAATATTGCCCACAAAATTACTGGCGTACTGACTTCCAGCCTTGCCGGATATAGAAAGCGAAGGACGTAAGAGGTGGCCGGTGATATTGTGCCAAATATAAAGCATAAAAGTGAAAGGCAGATAATAACTCGTTGCCATATTGGTGCTTTTTCATGCTCATCTCGCTTTAGCGGGACAATAAAGGGCAACGTCAATCCTGATAATAAAGCTAACAATAGCTGATGCTGTTGCATATAGCCGAAGAACGCCGTGGCGTTATCGACTATTGGCATTAGCTTCTCTGTGATTTTATTAAGCATGTCTTAACCTTTGAATGGTTTCTTTCGGTGAGCTGTCTCGGTGAATCCACTCGGTGACAAGCTGTCACCGAGTGGATTCACCGAGTTGCATGGGGATCTGAGAGCGTTAAAACTGTGCCCGCAGGCGGGCATGCTGAGGGGGCTAGAGTCCCCTCAATAAAAGCATGTCCCATTACATGCGGGCTGGACGCCCTTATTTCATGAGACAAGGGGGTAATGTCGCGGCTGGACGCCACGCCAAAACCCCCAAAGGTCAAGTGCGGCAAACCGTCCACGCTACGCGTGACCACCCCCGTTACGAAGTGATTTTGACCTCCATTTTTTCGCCTTCGTCTCAAAATATCGGAAATCACTACTCGTAACGGGGGTGGTCACGCGCAAAGTCGTATTATTCTCGTTCCTCGAATAATGCTCCTAAGCTTGGACGGTTTGCGGGGCTATGCCCCCCAAATAAAGCGCTATCGTGGGCGATAGCTTTTTGCTCGCTGGGGCGGCAAAATTTATTCGGCTCCCCCCAACTAACTCGGTTCACTGGGGGTGAACGCTCGTTAGTGGTTTCGGCGACGCCAAATTAACAATTTTTTCAAAATTGAATTTAGCTGCCTCAATCCACTTCCCGTTAACAATTCATTCTGAATTGAACGATAAGTTAAAACTATCGTTAGCAATTTTTCAAAATTGAACGATTAAAACAAATAACGTCACATTTCCTCTTTGCGGATTTTGTTTAATATAGTATTTGTTTTATATGAGTCGTATTCTTTTATGTGTGGATGTAGTGTGGAGGCGATTTCTATAAACTTATCCCGTTCATCATTATTCAGGCTATCAGCGAATTTATGTATTTCCTCGGAAAGAAACTGGTCGTATAAAGTATCGTGTAAACCACAGCGTCGCCCTGCGCTATGTTCCATTCTTGAAATAACAGACTCTGCTATATATACAGCATTTTTAATTGTGTGGTGTTTTATTCTGGTTTTCATTCTTGATTTCCTCTGCAATTAAAAAATCATCCAACGTTGCACCTGAGTTTAACCGTTCCTGAATTGAGCGCGGAACCCGGCCAACACCAGACCATTTTTTAATGGCGCCACCGTCTCTGTACTGATATTTCATCCGGCGGCGGGATCTTGTTTTTATCGCCGCTACGGTTATTAATTCCTCGGGTGAAAAACCCTCACTGACAATCAGTGCTAACAATTCGCTGCGCTTTTCGTTGCGTAATTGAATGGCTTCTTGTTCTTTTTCCTGCTGCGCTGCCCACTCACTGATATGTATATCCAGTTTGTTTTGCAGGTCGATTAATAGTCCGTAGTCACAACGTTTAATAAACTGCTTCATGTTGCGGCCAGAGGATAGGTAGGTGTAAACATCCTGATATTTAATGTCTGACATAATGAAAGTTACCTAAGTTAATGGGGTGTGGCGGCATGACGCCGCCACACAGGTGAAAGGCTTATTTACGTGGTGGAAACTCAAACGCAGTTTGCCCGGTGGCCTTATCTTTTAGCACCACGAACGCCGAGAACGGCTTACCCGCTTTGCTGGTAAAGCCTTTAATCTCTGCGCTTTTGCCTTTGCTGATGATGGTTTCAACCTGATTCTTGGTCAGGTTTTTACCCGCCATTGTCGGCCAGATTTTAAAGTCGCACTGAGTACAGCGGAATATTTTAGGGGTCACAATGATGCTGCTACCGCAGGACGGACAGGGTGCGTTTAATCGCTCAAACTGGCTCTTTTCACTTTTTTCTTTATCGCTGGCCGTCACGTTGACTGCGCTGACATCGACGTGTTGAAGCTGCTCCGCAATAAAGATTTCCAGCTCGTCTAAAAACGCATCGCAGGTCATTTTCCCCTTTTCGATCTGCTGTTGCTGCTCGTGCCAGAGTGCAGTCATATCGGGTTCGGTAGCGATGGAGGGCAGGGCATGAATAAAGCTGATGCCTAAGTCCGTGGGGATAAGCTTCTTTTTTTCCACGGTATAAAAGTTGCGGTTCAGTAAGGTTTTTAACATTTCGGCGCGGGTTGCCGGTGTGCCGATCCCGCCATTTTCCCCCTCAGTGTCTTTGTCCCGGCTGACTAATAAAGCTTTAATACGCGGGTCTTTCACATATTTTGCCACGCGCTGTAAATCACGTAACAGCGTGGCTTCGGTATACAGTGGCAGCGGTTTGGTTTTCTCCGCTTTAACGGTGACGGTTTTACAGGTTCCGGCATCGTTCACGCTTAGTGCCGTTAATACGGAAAATAAGCCATCGCCATTATCTTTCCCTGGCTCACTCTCGCCGTCGCCGCTTTCAGCGTCGCTGTCGCTCTCTTGTAAAAGCGCCGTCCAGCCCATCCCCGTTGTTTTTCTGGCACTGGCGGTGAAGGTATTGCCCGCTGCGCAAAAACTGACGCTGGCTGCCAGATACGTTTTTTCCGGTAAGAATTGAACCAGGTACTGTGTAGCGATCGCGGTGTATACCGCGCGTTCGTCCTGGCTCATTTTTGCTGTATCGGGTGCGGTGCCGGTCGGGATAATCGCGGTATGCGCACCGACTTTACCTTCATTAAAGGCACGGCTTTTTCTGTTGCTGTCGAGGTCGGCCAATACTTGCGGGGGAAACGTCTCGCTTAATGCTGCACTCACCGCCGCAATCGTCTGTGGGGCATCATTAAACTGCTCGGCATTCAGGTATCGACAATCTGAGCGGTTATAGGTGATCGCCTTAAAGTTATCGCGCAGCGATTGCGTCACGGCCAGCGTTTTTTCAGCGGGCAGACCGTGCTCACGGCTCATGTGAACCTGCAAATCTAACAGCGAGAAGGGCAGCGGTGCCGGTGAGGTTTTCGGTTCGGTCTGTGCCTGTGTCACCGTGGCGGGTTGGTGCTGTGTAGTACTGGCAATATTATCAGCGTAGTGCTTATCGATAATGCGTTTTTTATCGTCCGTAGGGGCATCGTCTGGTACGGAAAATCTCGCCGGTATCTCACCTCCGTCGCAACGGGTCAGGTTAAAGCCGTTAATCATAAAACCGGCGCTGACAGCGTAATAAAACGCTGCTGCATGGTTTTTGAAGGCTTCATAACGGTGAACGATCAGACCCAGTATCGGTGTTTGTACCCGACCAACCGATAACACATCTTTGCCGCCTTTTTTACGGGCGGCGAGGGTGTAACCACGGGTCATATTGAAGCCAAAGAGTTGATCGCCAACGCTTCTCGCTAATGCGCTTTGGGATAATCCGTAAAACTCGCTGTTGTCGCGTAACTGCGTCAGCGCTTGTCGCGCTTTCTCCGTGTTCAGGTCATTGATAAGGACGCGCTTCACCGGTTTTTTCGTGCCGGTGTACGTCAAAATTTCATCAATTAAAAGCTGGCCTTCGGCATCGGGATCGCCAGCGTGAACAATCTCACTCGCCTTTTCAATCAACGCCGCCACCGTTTTAAACTGGCCTGCGGTGCGCTCAATCGGCTGGTAGCGGTGCGGGCGTAGTTTCAGCGGTAAATCAGCCTCGTTCCATTTTTCATAAGCGGGATTATGACTTTCAGGCTTGACCAGCTCGAGCAGGTGGCCTGATCCCCACGTCACCACGTCGGTGCCACATTCGATATAACCGCCACGGTTTACACCGTTGCCCAGGGCAAGGGCGATCACTTCACCCAATCCTTTCTTTTCTGCGATAAAAAGTCTCATGATTACCCCCTGACTCGCCCGAATTGGCTGATGATCTTGGCTATAGCTGCCGGGTCTGCGGCTTTGCATTCCCCCAAAAGCGCTTTACGCATGTTTGATGTTTTCGATGGGTCAAATCGGCCTTTCTTTTTAAACGCGTTAATACTGAAAAAGGATTTTTCGGCACTGCTGCATTCACTGCCGCCGCTGTTGCCCGTCACTTTGCCGTACATACACAGGACAACTTCACACGGGTCTGAAGCAAATGAAGGCGTAGAAAAGCCAGCGGTCAGGCACAGCAGTGCCGCCGCGATTGCGGTTTTTTTCATAACGTTTTATTCCTTGAGGTGGTTTTGAGACAAACAAAAGACGGCTAACGCCCTCTGGTTGTTCAACGCCGGAAAAACAGATTGAAAATCTGTCTCACCGCCGTTATCGGGAAAAATAAATGTCGGTGGTGTTGCAGGTCAGGCAGTGAGTTTTTGGAAGATAAGAGATAAGCCCTTGTGTACCGTGTTGTCTCAACCAAGCTTTAGCAGCAAAGAACGCGGTCGCATCCGGCGCAGAGACGGCAACGTGTGGGGAATGAGCAACGGCATACCAGACATCAGGCGTCCAAATCTGCCCTTCATCCTGAAAATCCGTGATCACTCTCGACCATTGCCCGGACACGACCGGCGACGGTGTAACAACCATATTTTCCTGCCATAAAGGCAATGTGCTGTTGGTCGGCGAAAGGGGTTTATCCCACTCGACGGCTGCCGGTTCGGGCGGGGATGAGCAGCCCGTGAGTACCAGCAATGCACTGAGTGCAACCAGGGGTTTAAAATGTTTCATTCCTGAAATTCTCCATCACACCGGCGCGATGCACCGGCTTAAAATAAATATCACCCATGCGGCGAATATCGCCGCTCACGTCAATGCTGGCGATGACATCAACGCTGTTCAATACCTTACGCAGCAGTACCGAATAGGGGATGTTCTGGCATTCCATGTTTTGATAACAGCGTTCCGCCAGCCCGTTAATGGCTTCTTCCGGGCTACCGGCGTGCAAAGAGGTGATCAGCCCCTCATGCCCCGAGCCGATGATTTTCAAACAGTCCCAGGCTTCACCTCCGCGCACCTCGGCCAGTAAAATACGGTCAGGGTTCATGCGGTAGTTTGCCCGTACCAGACTGGCCGGTGTCACAATGGCTTTTTCTCCCGCATCGGCGGGGTAAAAAAGATGCACGTAATTTTCATGGCCGTAAAAGCGCGTCTCCGGGTTGTCCTCGATAGTCACCAGTCGCAGGTTGACGGGGATATACCCGATCATCGTTTTCAGGTAGGTTGTTTTCCCCGACCCCGTACCGCCCACGATGATGATGGTCTTGCCATATTCGACACACTTCTCCATAAAAGCGGGAATAGCTCCGGCATTGTATAAACGTAAAAGTTCGTCATCATGGCTTGCTGTTTTCTCCTTACCCGTGACCCGGTCGTAAAAGCCGCCGTCGATATAGGACTGGTGGGGAATTTGTATCAGGGAAGGCTTGCGGATAGTGATCGACACCGTATCTCGCTCACAAGCCGGAGGCATCACCACCTGGCAACGTTCGCCAGATTCGAGCGTGGCGGACAGCACCGGCGACGTATCATCAATATGATCGCCCTGATAGTTGGCAAGCGCGGTGGCAAACGTCTGACACTGTGCCAGCGTGAGCGGAACGGGGTGTTTTTGCCACACCCCGCGAATTTTGGTAAACAGCTCTCCGGGACGGTTTACCGCGATTTCAGTCAGGCCATCGAGGTGAAGAAAATCCCCGAACATGCGCTGTTTATGCTGATCGAGTGAAATGTTACTGACGCCCATAATGCCCTCCTTATTTGAGTTTCAGGCTGTAGACGCCTGAAAAATCGATGTCTGAACCGGTCATGATGCCGATGATATCGCCCTGATTTTTGTAGATGGTTGGCGGGATATTGATGCTGTTATCCAGCGCCGTTTTTGCCATTTCAGCGGCGGCAGCGCGTGAATTTTCCGTGTAATCGGTATTGCGGTCTTTCGACGGGGCGGAACTTGCCGCCGCTGCGGCGACGTCCTGCACGGTACTGAGCATCATTGCGTTGCCGAAACGCTCCCAGAAATGCGTGTCGATCCAGCCATCAATACCGGCCTCACCGAGCTGGCCTACGACCTGAGAATCAACCATCGGGATTTTTAGCCTGTCCGGGGTTCTGAGTTCCGTCCACATCACGAACATCCTCGCCTGGCCGTGATTGAGTGTGCCGGTCTTGTAGACGCCACGGGCGCGGGTGCCTGCGGGTATCAGCCGTACATGGGTGCTTTCGCTGTAAACGTCCTCAGATATCAGGCAGGAAATTCGCCCGGCAACGTCGGACACAAAGCGGGTTTGAAGCGTACAGGGAATATAGGTATCGACCGGAATATACAAATCCGGGTCAAGCCGCATACGTTGTACGCCGGTGACGGTAGAAACTGCCGGTGCCACACCAGGTGATGCCTCCGCCCCGACAGGACAGGCCAGCTTTCCGCTGGCATCCATGACCATTGTCACCGTGCAGGGTGTATAAGGCTGCGCGGTCGCGGGAGATACGCTGTGCTCTGTGGTACTGCGTTCAGCCGTGCGCGAAACTGTGGCGGTTTGGCCGCTGCTTTGCGTGCTGGCCATCGCCGCCAGTGCCATAGACTTGTTAAATGAGACGGGCGGAGCGGCGGCACGAGGAAGGTTTGTTGTGGTATCGGTCGAAGCTGTGTCCTGCAACCCCAGCGGGTTTTCAGCCATTCCCATGCCCTGACGTTTCCGTCCGTAACTGACATCATCCGGTGCCGTTTTTGCCTGTTCAGCCTTGGGGGCTGGGGCGCTCATGAAATGGTTATAAGCCCAGTCACCCATCCAGGCTAATACGATAAGCGCCGCTAAAAGCAGTATTCCCAGCGTCATAAGACGATTTTTACCGCGCTTTTTGAGGCTGTTTACCTCGGGTTGGTCGGGTTTAACGTCCTCCACCGGCGCAGATTCTTTACGCTGTGCCTGCGCCCGTTCGCGTGCTTCAACTTCCAGCTCGGCCACCGTTTTTTCTCTCTCGGATGAAGGGTTTTCGCTCCCATCGAGAGGCGTTGGGTTTTGCGTATCCGTCATGGTTTTTCCTCCAGTTTAACCGCCGGTGAAACGGTGCTGCCGTTGCTGACCGTTGCCAGACCAAATCCCTGATTAACAATGCCCACCACGGCGTCGCCGTAGCGTAAGACCAGCTTTGGAGCCAGCGAGTGAACGACCATCACGCGATAGTTTCCCTGTTGCGAGAACGACGGGATGGTCGTTTGTTCTTTGCCGTTGACGAGCAGGAAGGGACTCGGGATCTTTTTCAGCGGTGAAAAGCCCAGGTAAGTGAAGCGGCCATCGTCATAGGCAAAGTCCGGCATAGCCATTTCACTGCCCTGCTTCACACGCTGCGCATAGTTCCAGTTTCGCGGTGTAGTGGCGGCATTAAACGCTTTGGCGATGCGGCTTTTTTCCTGCGCCTCCGTCAGCTCCTTTTGCCGCGCCTTCACGGCTTCCATGCTGGCCTTACGGCTGGCCTCGGGATAATTCCAGGTCACAACAAACGCCAGACTGCTTGCCGGTGCGCCTTCATCGAGTACGTTAAGTTCCAGGCTGTAGAAGTGTGCCGACGTGGTGACAAACAGGTTGGTTTTCCAGTCTTTCGACTCGGGTAAAAATGCCTGCTGGACGGTTGAGCCGTCCGCATCCGTCACCGGCTGCGTGATGGGGGCGGGGCGAATATAGACGCGGTTCGCCTCCTTTGTTACCGCCCATCCTTTAATGAAGCCGACTTCGGTACTGATCACCGCTTCATCATCGGCAAAAACTAACGTGGTGACGTAACCGGCGCGGGTGTTGATCACCGTGCTGTTTTGCACGTTGTACGCCACCTGCTGCATACGGCTGTCGTACCGGCTACCCTGCGGGGTTGCGGCTCCCCACGCCGATGAGCAGAGCATCAAAGTGAGAATGACGAATAGATTACGCATTATTCTTTCCTCAGTTCTTTGTCACGCTGGTAACTGGTGACGATGAAGCCCAGCGGATTACTCTCACGCTGCGCGTCAGTCAGCGCCTTGTGTGGCACGTAGTGGTATGTCAGACGAACGTTCCAGAATTCGACGCGCGTCGCGCCGTCAACAACGTGGCGGATGGTTCTTTTCAGTCGGAGGGTTGCCAGCATATCGGGCGCGGTAGCCTGGCTGATGATATTGGAAATGACCTCAGTTTCCACCACGTTAGCCGCATTCTGATACACCTTGTCGGGTGCATCCTGTCCGGCGAACCAGGCAAGATAGTCCGCATTGACCTGTCCGCTGTTAAAGAGCTGCACCGTGTCATAATTGCTTTGCAGGGCGAAATAGTTGTATCCCTCCCGGAGCGTGGCGTAATTGGCGGCGAAGGCTTTCGCCATTGCCTCCTCGGTCGCAATGTCTTTTTCTTTCACTCGGGTGACGTATTCCGCCCGCCCGCTGTGGCTGTCTACGGTGTAAAGTTCGACCTCCGTGTGTTTTAGCGGAAGCATGACAATGACGGCCACAACGGAAAGTAAGGCAAATACCGTGGCGACGGCGGCGATAACAAAGGCGAGTTTTTTAGCCCGCGCATCGCGTGTCAGCATCACTTTTTCAAACGACTGCGAGGCATTCAGCATTTTTTGTAATTCAGACATTATTCACCTCCTGCATAACGGAAGCGGAATTAACGGGTTGAAGGTCGCCGGAAACATCCGGCGGGAAATGGTTTTGCTGTGCGCAGCCCGCAAGGGTGCACAACATCATAAATATGATGAAGCGTTTCATGGTTTAGGTTCCTGAAAGGATTAAAAAGTAATGAGTCGTGCGATGGGAACAGGTGTGGCGGGATATCTGCTAGTTCTGGGCTTTCATTTTCTCCACTGCGGCTTTTGCCGATGCTTTGGCATTACTGGCCGATGAGCCTTTGAGGTTATTCGCTGCCTTATCGCCAATACTGCCTAAAGCATTCCCCACGGGCTTTCCTACGGTACTTGCGGCTTTTTTCGCTGCGCCCCCGCCTGCCATTAGCCCCATTTTAGCCGCGCCCTGTACCACACCCTGTACGCTAGCCCCTGCCAGTGAACCGGCAATTTTTGCCGATAACCAGACTACGAACCCGGAACCGATACCGGCAAGGCAACACTGTGCGGCCAGCGTTACAATGTTGTTGGCATTAGCCCCGACGCTTGCTTTGTCCAATATGTTACTAAGGTATTCAATCGCGATCCGTAAAGATAAGGCCGAAAACATGAGGGTCAGGATAGCGGTGAAGATTACCTGGAGCCAGTTATTGAACATCGGTCGCAGAAAACCGTAGATAAGGCAGAAAATGAATATGGGTGCCGTTGTTGTCATTAATAACAACATTATTTCAGCCCCCATATTAACAATGGTGGCGATAATTAAGGCTACTATTGTTCCCCCCCAAACTAATAGCTCAGCAATGCCGCCATTGAGTTGCACATAGGTTGAATTATCTAGGTTAAATAAGGTTTGCCCCAGCGTCTGAGCTTTACTCCAAAGTGTATCTAGTAAAACCCAGACATTTTCACTTCCGCTGAAACCATCTTTTAAACCGTTAATGGCAGCAACCGAGGCGTCTAGGTAGCCATCTGCATTAGTGACAAATGCTAGGATGATCCCCATTCGCGCCAAGTCCCACGCTACGTCCTCTACCGGGGTATGTAGCTTCCCCGCCAGTGTCTGATAGCCACGCCAAAGAATGTACAAAGTGGCAGAACCGGTAACTAATCCTGCCATCAGCGTTGAATACAGGGACATTTGCCCCTGTAAAACACTGTTTAAGCCATTCATTACAGCGGCATCCATTCCAGAGAAAACACCTTCGCTACTCATGACTTTTATTCTCTGGATGCATCCTGCTTTTTACGTACTCTGTTTGCACTTTTTGTAGTCCAGCTACAACGTCAGGCTCATTCATTGACCTTTTGGAAGCATTCACAACAGGGATGCACCGCTCACTGCTGAATGTTTGGGTTTTCAAACAATCGGCATAGTCTTTTATTAATTCGTCATGATGAGCCATATACCACTCTTCAGTTTTTTTCTCTTCACAACCACCTAAAGCAAACAGGCTTAAAACAAGCAGGGAGGATAAAATAGTGCGGTTATTAATCGTCATATGAAAAATCCTTGTCATAAGTTGTTTAAATCAGCTACCGGCGCACTCAGTTGTTGCTGTCGGTGGGCTTTTTGTCGCTGCGATGTCAGCATTTGATCACGCAGTTCCGACTGTTTCACGCTCATTTCCCACTGCGTGGTCAGCGCGTTTAACTGTACACTTTTTGACGTTATGGTGTTCGCCAAATCCTGTGACTCTTTAGCGTCTTGCGACATTTCTATACGACTTACAAGGGTGGAAATATCACTCACTGTACTGTTGATCTTCTCCTGTACCGCAGTGGTATCTTCGACGGCCACCGCCCGGTTAATGACGATTTGTTTACAGGTATCAGCATAGCTTTGGGTCTGCGTAGCATCACAGGTGTCAAACATCTTGTACTTGCTGTACAGGCCGTTTAGCGCACTGCTGTATGACCCGCCGGAGTTCGTCAGCAGGTCGTTGAGTGAAATGCCGTTTTTTTGCAGGTTTTTAAGGTCATTAGACAGCCCCTTAGCCTGACTCAAAAAGTCCTGTACGTTGCGTACGCCGGTCGCGGTCGCCAGTTGCGATTTGTAGGCATTAAGCTGGGATTTATACTGTTCCACCGTTTTAAGCCAGTTTTGGGCGTCGGTCGCGTATTGAATCTGACGTAACGGATCAGCATCAACCATGACAGGAATACCGGCATAGGCTGTCAGTGATGGACACAGCAAAGCCCCCGCAAGACAGGCGGCAGACAGAGTTTTCAGTTTCATGTTATTTCCTTTCAGAGTGCGAGTTGCAGGTAGCGTTCCAGCCAGTCGTCCGGCTTCATGCCGTCCTGAAACACAGAGTCAAAAATTTCGAGGTTGTCAGCGCTGCTACTTAACACTTTTGTATAAGTACCAAGCCCGGACAGGTCAAGGGTGACGAGTGCCGCAAAGTTGCGTAAGTCACCTTTTTTCAGAGGACTTTTCACTATCACGAACTGGCGTGACAGCGGATCGAGGTTCTTGATGATATCGAAGATTTCCGGGGCGACTTTCAGGCCGTCAACATAGTCTTTGCGGTCAGCCTTCGGGTTTGCCGTAAAGATTTGCGTGCCGCACTGCTCCACCACGGCAGGAGATATCGGGTTAATCAGTATTTCAGCCGGTGATTGTGTGCCAGGAATAAACACGCCATTCAGTTTGCGGATGACTTTCAGCACGTTAAAGGCGAAATCAGAAAAGACCGGGTCGTTGAGCCATTTCCAGAATTCATCCATGAAGATCACCAGGCGTCGCCCGTCGAGCAAGCTGGTGACGCGATACAGCAGGTAAAACGAAATCGGCGCACACACGTCGGCATCGTCCAAAAATTCCGTGCCATCGATGCCGAAATTGTCGCATTCGCCAATATCAAAGGTGTCCAGGTCATTATCGAAAACCCAGCCGTATTCGCCACCCTGCGCCCACTGTGACAACCTGACGCGTAACCCGTTTTCCTGCGCTTCCTTCGTTGGCGGCTCGGTAAGGTTCTCCAACAGCCGGGTAATACCAAACCCACGGTGTTCAGCCGGTAGCTCCTTCATGACCGCATCCACTGCCTGACTAAGACGCAGCTCGTCGCGCGGGAACAAGGTTTGTCCGTTGCGGGTGCAGAGTATGCGCATCAGCTTCTTGATGAAGTTCAGATTGCGTTTGGTCGGTGGAAGCCGGAAGGGATTCCAGCCGGTAGGCTCACCGCTTTTCACCTTATAATACTGGCCACCCAACGCCCTTACGTTGAGTTCTGCCCCCCTGTCCTTATCAAAATAAACGGTAGTAAGACGCTGCGTTTTAGCCTGCGGCGAAAAACTCCGGGGTTGCCGATATTTCTGCATCATGACCTGAATGAATGCCATCAGCATTGTTTTGCCCGAACCGGCGGTGCCGATAACGCTGGTATTGCCTAGATTTTTCTCGTTGAAATCATCCTTATTGAGCATTGAGTTGTGCAGGTTCATGTAATACGCCCCGCCCGATGGGGTTTTGAGAACGCAAAGCGCTTCACCCCAGGGGTTCTTATCCCGTTTCCCCGTATAGAAGTTATGGAATGACGCCAGTTCTGCAAAATTCTGGCTGCTGATGGGGACAAGTCGCGGCCTTAGCGTGTACACCCCCGGCATTTGTGCCAGGTAGGCAGCGGGCAGCGACAACGTGGAGAGCGTCGGGGTGATACCCAGATCGGTGAAGGCGTTGATCAGGCTGTTTGTATCTTTAATCAGCCGTTCTGTACCGGGTGCCGATACCATCAGGGAAAAATGATATTTACCAAAGGCAATGTGTCCGGCCTGCAACATGTCCAGGGCAACAAATAAGTCTTCCTGCTGCGAAATGGCATCATCTTCCGTGCTGCGTAAACGCTTGGCCGTCTGCTTGATGTGCTTTTGCGCTTCATCTTTCGCCATACAGGTAAAAGACTGGGTGATCACATAGTCACACGGGGCATACAGCAACACGTTCATTATCCCGGTGAAGGATTCCGGCGCGTAGTCTTTCACTTCCAGCCCACGGAAGAAGGTCTTTCCGTTTACGTTATTGCTTTGCCCGGCATCGCCGGTGAAAAACAGGTCGGTTGTGCCGAGCGTTTCATAAAATGGCGTGCGCGTAACGGCTGTTTTCTGCCAGACGCCGCTTAACAGCCGCCGATAGAAAGACAGTTGCGACGAAAACACGCGGCCATTTTCTTCATACGCCCCGAGTTGGTTCGCGGTGAAACGCGACAGGGACGTGCCGACCGTCTGGCAGATCTCCAACATCTCTTTTAATGCACTGTCTAACGCATGTTGCTTCTGTCCGTCGGACATCCGTTTGCGCTCGACCTTATCCAGTCCGACAAAGGGCATATAACAGGCGGTGAAGAACAGGCGATTATGGCGGAAAGGATGGTTTTCAATCGTCGAGTAGTACCGTTCGCTGACCGTATCGGCAAAATCGTTACCCGAATGCCCGTCAAAGTGATCGTGGTACGTTTCACGGATATTGTGAACGTAAAACGTCACCGGTCGCCCTTCAAAGGACTTAATCAGGTTATTAAACTGACCAGACAGTATGTCGAGATTTTCTTCCGTATCACATTCAAACGCCGTTCCGCCAATTTCCCACGTTGCGATCAGGTCGCTACCTCGGGTTTTAATGACGTTTTCATGAATGTGCGACGAATACGGAATGTGCTTGGTGAGCGTGACCCGTTCGTTAAGTCGCATAGTGTTGATGAACTCCGTGATGTCTACGGCGTCGTAGTCGTTCGCCAGGAACGCCGTTGCGCCGTAGTGGGTGTTGCACGTCTTATTGCCCCGCGTTTTCAGTTTTAAAAAGGCTAATCCGAAAATGTGGGCATCCTTTCGAGCCATCTGGTTCATGACAAACCAGCTTACCGGCAGGAACAGCAACAAAAGTTTAGTGAGGTATATCGCCAGCAGGATAATTGCCCCACTGACGATAACTAACGGCACCATCGGAATGCCAAACAGCATAGCGGGGCGCGTCAGGGCTTTATTCAGCGTGACCATTTCCGCCCCTTAGCTCATCAACAGAGCGCCGATTTCTGCACCGCTGGCAATAAGAATGCCGCCAATGATGATCCCTTTACAGTCGTGAAGGCTTTTGCCGTCCCATAACACTTTGTAACCCACCCAGATAACAGCGATGGTAATGGTGACGATGGCCAGACCGGTGAGGCCAGACGAGATTTTTTCCAGCAACGTTTCGGCTTTGGCGAACCCGTCCGCGAATGCCGGTGAGGACATAGCAGCAGAGGCCGCGACAGCAGCAAGGTGAGCAGGAGCGTTTTTGATAGAGCGTAAAATTTTCATGATATTTCCTTATTTAGATGTAGTGACTACAAACTCCCCCCGCACAACCTGTGACGGGAAAGAAACGGGTGTAGCCTGGTTAGGTGACGCTTGCGCGCCGGAGGTGATGAGATCGCCGCGTACAATACCTTTGGGGTAACGTATCTGCGGCGTGGGTGCTGCATTGCCTGGTGTGGCGTTTTGCTTTTCTTGATCGGCCTTGCTGGAAGGCACGACATATTTTTGCGCGGGTTTGTAACCCATCCGCTGTACATAGCTGGTTTTGGAAAATGCGGCTTCGGGCTTCTGGCCGGTATCAAAGTTGCCGGAGTAATAGCAACTCAGCGCCCTTTTCAGGGTGCCGCCCCGGAGGTAGCAGTCAGTGATGATTTTTTCGAAGACGGTCAGGTTGGTGCAGGGATTAAACAGTTGTTTTGCAGTGACACCGTAACGGGAAAAATTAGCCTGGTTGATTTGCATCAGACCAACTGAGTAATTTTTACCTTTCGCCTTGAGCTGGTCGATATGATCAAGAGCGTCATTTATGTTGCTGGGGAAAAGCCCTTTTTTCTGGCCGACAACCCCGATAGCAAAGGGATTCAAGCCAGATTCGACCCTAGCTACATCATGCGATGTATCCGGGTGAATGGTTGGGGCGCATTGCATGGCCAGAGTCAGAAGCACGGCGGATGAAATCATTTCTCCTCCTATTAGATGGTTTATTCCTCTTCAGCGGGGGGAGCCTTCTGCAACTGGTTAAGCAGTGAGGCATGGCCTTTTTTGGTGAATTCATCAATCAGGTAGTGAAGGAATGTTGTTGTCTTGATATTGGTGTTGGATAAATAACTGATTTCACGAGCATGTTTTGCTAACAGTTGGTAACGCTGTTGTCCGATATAAATCACCGACGTACTCGTTGGCTCGCCCAACTTCTTTTTCGGCATGGGGATGGTTACTCCTATTAAAAAGACACCGCAGGGTATCGCCCGCAGTGCTGGTATGTATAAAAAATGAGGTCGGGTTTAAGGGTTAGACGATTGCAGCAGGTGTGAAAAAGCAACCTGCCGTTGTTCTATCGACTTGATAAGCGAGATTTCCTGAATTTTTAGCAGCAAAGTGGACGAGATATTACGGCACTCAATAGCTTGATCGTCATTGTTCAACGCAATCAGCCGAGCGCATTCAATCGCTGATATCACTTTCTGGGGAACGGTGCAGGCATCGGAACCGAAGCGAATGAAGCCGACAGCCCCAGGGATAGACGAAATTGTTGAGGTGTGGATTTTATTGATATCAAAAGAGAGGAACAAATAATTAGGGAACAACACTTTTTCCTCGATCCGAACCGAATTGCAGTCGGTTCGGTGAGAGACTCTTACATAGCGAGGGCAAAAAACACTAACCCCTAATCCATTGACTCTTTTAGTGATTTTACCAACATCCTGAGCCTTGCAGTACAGCACATACCATAAGTTCATGTTCCCATCCTTGTGGGCACAAGCCCCCATTTTCCGCCGTGCTAGCTTGGCGGAAACTAGAACGAGCGTACTCATAAACATGATAAAACAACTGTATATAAATACAGTAATGTTATTATATTCAGTTGTTTTGGTGTGTCAATCTAAAGAGTCTTAGAGATTACATTACTTTATGATACAAAATCAACCATGATTCGTATTGTGGACATTGATATCGAATGCGCCTTGTAAGATTAGACTCCCAAAAAGGGGGTGAACATGGTGCCGAAAAGATTGCGAGAAGCGCGAGAGGCTGCGGGGATATCGCAAGAAAAATTATCTCAACTTATTGATATAGATGGTAAAAACTCAAGATCGAGGTTGTCGAGTTACGAAGTCGGAAGGACGGAACCCCCTTTTAGCTTGGTAGTTAAAATCGCAAGACTGCTGGATTATCCTGAGTATTATTTTTATACAGTGGATGACGATATGGCTAAGAATATGCTTGAGGTGCATCGTAATAGGGTTAACCCAGAAGAAAACCTTCAATACTATACTTTGGAGGAAAATAAAAAATTACGTAAACAGAATGAAGAAGCCAGAAAATTATTAAAACAACTAAACGAGTGCTTGAAAGACTAGCCAGCACAGCTCGCCGCAGCCTTTGATTGAGGCGGAGCGCAGCCATAGGCGAGCACTGAACACTCAAAGCGAGGAAGCGGAATTTTCACTGAATTAACAAAGAAATGCGTTCACTCTGAATCTACATAGACAAGAGAAAACACCTGTTGATATTCACAATATTAATAATGTTTAGACTCAATATCTCTATGAATTGATTAGGTAAATTAGATATGTTCTTTGCGGGATCTTTTGGTGGGGGAATTGATCGTTGCTTCACTACGTGGTAATTTACCTGCGTTTACAAGTATTCATACGGGTGGGACGTTCCCGGTAATAGCGTCTAGGGAAAGGGTGATAGGGGCAAAAGCCACACCCTGAATGCAAAAACCCCCTGAAATCCCAACTCGAACTTGGCGGAACGAAGGATATTCAGGGGGTCGAAAGCAGGCGCGGCGCCTGAAAAGGATTATAGCAAATGCGTAACCTAACACAACCCCCCCACACCGCCATAAGTGCTGGCGGGTGTGAATAACCAGATAAATTCTACCCAACAAAACCCAGACAAGCGTCATCGTGGCGAACATTCTACAGCCTGTAAATGTCCGTTACCGCTCTACGTGCGTCCGGCGCATTATAAACCTCTCAGTAAACAGCATGGTCGAGCCTTACGTAACCTTATGAGCCAGGACAAAACCTCTGGTGCCTGGGTTATTCGTCGTCGTGTTTCTGCCGATCCAATCTTCACTTTTTTGCGACCTGTCGCGGACAGAAAAAGAGCTTTCCGTGAAGTACGCCGGCGTTTGCTCGATGCATTGTTTGTGCTTTTCGTCAACAAAGCCGATCTTGCTACCGGTATTGTCACTATCAACATCACTAAGCTGGCTGAAGAACTCAGTCCACGGAATGAAGATGGCCAGATCATCCCTGAAACTGCCGTGACGGTATCCAGGGTGTCGCGTCTGATAGACGAATTGGCGAGGTTTGGCATAGTCCTTGCGCCTGAAACTGAGTGGGATTATGTGAACGGGTGCCGTTTTCCTAAGCATATAATCATTACAGAAGAAGGCTGGCGTCTTACCGGTGTGGATATGGACAAGCTACGAGCCGAGCAAGAAGAACGCCTACGCGCTATTGAGGACGGCATTCTACAACCCGGTGAGGCTATGACAGTAAAAGAAGCCCGTAAGCGCTGGTATGAACGTTGCCGCCATCAGACGATACTCAGCCGCCGTACACGCGCTATTGAGGGCAAACAACGGCGTAAGCTGGCCGAATTACCGTTCGATGAGCGAAAGCGTCAGGTGGCCGAGCGTATTTTCCGTGATATGAAGGGTGATATACACCATCTAACCCCTCAGCAGTTTGAAAAAATGGTCTGGACTCAGCTTTACCAGCTTGAACTGGTAAATATGGAGCAGCCAGGCACAGCCCCGCCTCACTAACCCGCCCTCTTTTTACTAATCCGATTCCCTGCGGAGGATGTTCGTTGTCCATCTGCTAAAACAGCTCGTTTTTTAGTCACCATTATCACGATAACCTCACCGATATTTGGTCAAAACCCCAATCAACACCGGCGTTATATCTTTTATGCACACTTACCTGCAAATAGGTAAATGGGACTATCTGCAATCAACCAATAGTTAGCTGCAAAACAATCAGGTCTTCGACCTACTTAACTTCATTAAAGATCTACTTATTCGCTGGATAAGTTCTGTGGATAACGGGGAAAACCGATAATGACCGCCCTTGCAGCGGCCAGATGGCCGCGCCGGTTCGGCATGGTCGCTATGCTCCCCAAAAGACTTTAAGTAGCACCTCCGGCCTTAGCCGGAGGCATGGAGTCAACGAGACGCAATGCAGCGAAAAGGCGCTTTTCGCCCTTACCTACTTCATCGCTAAAAGTAAGCTAAAAAACCAGTCTGGCAGGAAGGGGGCGAAATCCGTTTGGGTGTATTCGTTGACACCAGGAGCAAGTATTCCTATCATTGTGTTGATAGTTAACACAGGGGGCGTTATGGCCAGAACAACAAGCGTTACGATTGGCGAACAACTCGATTCGTTTATTAGTCGATTAATAGACAGTGGCCGTTACGGCTCTGCGAGTGAAGTTATGCGTTCTGCGCTGCGATTGCTGGAGCAACAGGAAACAAACGATGAAGTTATTCGTCAGGCTGTTATTGCTGGGCTGGAAAGCGGTGAAAGCTCGCTATCACTGCGGGATATTGCAGCACAAAGAAAACTGAGACATCGTGTATAAACTCACTGAACGGGCAGCAGACGACTTCGCCGGGATTTATGACTATACGCTCTTGAAATTTGGTGAAGCTCAGGCAGACCATTATACAGACGCACTTGAGGCATTTTTCGAGACACTGGCCGGAATGCCAGATATGGGACGTGACTACCATACCGTTCCTGGTGTGATGCGCATTGAATTTCAGCGACATGCCATTTTTTATACGGTTCGTGATACGGATATTCTGATTGCGCGTATTTTGCACCAACAGATGAACCATAAACGCCATTTACTGTAAGTCTAAACACGCTGCCGCGCTTTGCTTGGCCAACACCGATCTGGCACATAAAAAGTTTATGCACCAGATCAGTGTTCTCGGTAAGGATAGGTGTGTTTTTGAGTTAATGTGTTTTTACTCATTTGAGTCTTTTGGCTGTCATTTTCTTTCAGCCAATTATCGACCAAGTCCTTTATCGGGTCCGCTTGGAAAAAGGAAATTATCCTACTATAAGGGCTTCCCCGAACAGTCAACGCCGGTTTTTAATTTCTGTCTGTTCATCAATGAAAGGCAAGGGATAAGACTGCGCTACTATAAACGGTCATGCTGAATCGCTAGTGATTCGGACCCTGATGAAAGACGCTCGTGAGATCCTCCTTCGTTAATCGGATAGTGATATCCAGTAGGATATGCAGATACTTCTCACGGGGGTCTAACCCTTTACCATCAACAATTTACAGTTCAGTTACTACTCAGTTAAATTTTTCATGTTGTTGAATACAGTCTGAAGTCATCGCCGTAATGTAATGATGCCCAGCACAACCTCGCATTCTTGGCGGCGATTGCAACGACAGCACGCCAGTATCCCCGCCTACCAATCAACGAGCAGACCCAACGGCTAAACGGGTCCGTTCTATTCTCTGCCCCTACCATTACAGAACGGGCTCCCTGGACCAGTAGGGTTCGCAGATAGGCATCACCCGCTTTTGTTATCCTGCCAAGCTTTGATTTTCCGCCACTACTGTATTGTGATGGCGTTAGCCCCAACCAGGCTGCCAGTTGGCGCCCGTTCTTAAAGGGGTCCGCTTGGAAAACGGAATCTATGGTCACTCCCGTTTTTGCAACACCGATTTTGACGACAAGTTGGCTTGCTTGAATCTATCCGGCGTCTGAATGGGATTTTATTCCCGCGCCTCGATGAGTTCCGCGCCTGATGAACCTCCAGAAAATATACGGCTTCAATGAGCCTTTCCGTTTTACAGGTTCCTCAACAGGCCGGTGGGCCGTTAGTATCATCAATATCAGTATTCGCAAAACCAGATGAATGATTGTTTAAACTGGTGTATTTCTGCCTTTATGCTTCGTAAGTTTGCTGTCGCGCCGTCAGTGCCCAGGCTATTCTGGCCAGCTTGTTTGCCAGAGCACAGGTGACGACAAAGTTGCTTTTCCGACACAACAACTCCCTGACCCAGTCGGCCAACTTGCCAGACTGGTGTTCCAGTTTTTGTATGAATACCCTGGCACACTGAACCAACAAAGTTCGGATCTTTTTGTTGCCCCGCTTGCTAATCCCTAACAATGTCGTCCGACCTCCCGTGCTGTACTGTCGGGGTACCAGCCCTGTTGCCGCCGCAAAGTCACGGCTGCTGGCGTACTGCTTCCCGTCGCCAATCTCAGTTGAAATAGTACTGGCAGTCAGCGTTCCAACGCAGGGAATACTCAGCAAGCGCTGTCCAACCTCATCTTCGTCCAACTTTCGTTTCAACTGAGATTCCAGATCTTTAATCTGCTCAACAAGATAGTGATAATGCTGTTGTAATTTCAGCAGTAACTGGCTGAGATAAAGAGGCAAACTACTGTCCTCAAGAAGGGTACTCAGTCGACTAATAACGGCAGCACCTCGCGGAACGCTGATACCAAATTCCAGCAGAAAAGCATGCATCTGATTAGTTGTTTTCACCTTATCCTGAACCAGGGATTCACGGACACGATGCAGAGCTCGCATTGCCTGCTGAGATTCGGTTCTGGGCTGCACGAAACGCATAGATGGACGTGATGCTGCTTCACAGATAGCTTCAGCATCAACGAAGTCATTTTTGTTGCTTTTAACGAATGGGCGGACAAATTGCGGTGATATCAGCTTTGGAAAATGCCCTAACTCTGCCAGCTTGCGTGCCATAAAGTGAGAACCGCCACAGGCTTCCATCGCGATGGTTGTTGCCGGGCATGTCGCCAGAAATTCGATTAGCTTTGGTCGGGTGAATTTTTTACGGTAAACGGCCTTCCCACGATGATCCTGACAATGAATATGGAAAGAGTTCTTACCCAGATCGATACCAATAAGCGCAATGTTTTCCATGATGGTTCTCCGAATGAAAGCCTGTCCTCAGCATAGTACTGGGAAGGAGGGAGTGACCATCTCATTAAATAAAGCACGCTAAGCCGGTTGCAGCGGCCGTAGCGGCCTGAACTTGCCCGCGCCGATCTTGGCGCTGCTGCGCCAGAGGTAATCGCCGGTCAGGTTGATGTGCTCCCAGCCGAGCGGCGACAGGTACTGCAACAGGCCGTCATCGACGGCTTGACCGTGGCCACGCAAGGCGTTCGCGGCCCGCTCCAGATAGACCGTGTTCCATAGCACGATGGCCGCCGTCACCAGGTTGAGGCCGCTGGCCCGGTAGCGCTGCTGCTCGAAGCTGCGGTCGCGGATTTCCCCCAGGCGGTTGAAGAACACGGCGCGGGCCAGCGCGTTGCGCGCCTCGCCTTTGTTCAGCCCGGCATGCACGCGGCGGCGCAGCTCGACGCTTTGCAGCCAGTCCAGGATGAACAGTGTGCGCTCGATGCGTCCCAGCTCACGCAGGGCGACGGCCAGGCCGTTCTGGCGCGGGTAGCTGCCAAGCTTCCTGAGCATCAGCGAGGCCGTCGCCGTGCCCTGCTTGATCGAGGTGGCCATCCGCAGGATTTCATCCCAATGGGCGCGGACGTGCTTGATGTTGAGCGTGCCGCCGATCATCGGTTTCAACGCCTCGTAGGTGGCATCGCCCTTCGGGATGTAGAGCTTGGTGTCGCCCAGGTCACGAATGCGCGGGGCGAAGCGGAAGCCCAGCAGGTGCATCAACGCGAAGACGTGGTCCGTGAACCCTGCCGTGTCGGTGTAGTGCTCCTCGATCCGCAGGTCGGATTCGTGATACAGCAGGCCGTCGAGCACGTAGGTCGAGTCGCGCACGCCGACGTTCACGACCTTGGTGTGGAACGGCGCGTACTGGTCGGAGATATGGGTGTAGAACGTCCGCCCTGGGCTGCTGCCGTATTTCGGATTGATGTGGCCGGTGCTCTCGGCCTTGCTGCCGGTGCGGAAGTTCTGGCCGTCCGACGATGACGTGGTGCCGTCGCCCCAATGCTCGGCGAAGGGATGTCGGAACTGCGCGTTGACCAGCTCGGCCAGTGCCGCCCCGTAGGTTTCGTCGCGGATGTGCCAGGCTTGCAGCCAGGCCAGCTTGGCGTAGGTCGTGCCGGGGCACGATTCCGCCATCTTGGTCAGGCCCAGGTTGATCGCGTCGGCGAGGATCGTGGTCAGCAACAGGTTTTTGTCCTTGGCCAGGTCGCCTGACTTCAGGTGGGCGAAGTGCCGGGTGAAGCCCGTCCATTCGTCTACCTCCAGCAGCAATTCGGTGATCTTGACGTGCGGTAGGATCATCGCCGTCTGGTCGATCAGGGCCTGTGCGGTATCGGGCACCGCCGCATCGAGCGGCGTGATCTTCAGGCCCGACTCCGTGATGATGGCGTCCGGCAGCTCGTTGGCCAGCGCCATGCGGTTGACGGTGGCGAGCTGCGTTTCCAGCAGCGTCAGCCGGTCATGCAGGTACTGGTCGCAATCGGTGGCCACGGCCAGCGGCAATTCGCTGGCCTGCTTGAGGCTGGCGAATTTCGCGGGCGGCACCAGGTAGTCCTCGAAGTCCTTGAACTGGCGCGAGCCTTGCACCCAGATGTCGCCGGAGCGCAGCGCGTTCTTCAGCTCCGACAGCGCGCACAGTTCGTAGTAGCGCCGGTCGATGCCGGTGTCGGTCATCACCAGCTTCTGCCAGCGCGGCTTGATGAACTCGGTCGGCGCGTCGGTGGGCACCTTGCGGGCGTTGTCGCTGTTCATGCTGCGCAGCACCTCGATGGCGTCGAGTACGTCCTTGGCGGCGGGCGCGGCCCGCAACTTGAGCACGTCGAGAAATTCCGGCGCGTAGCGGCGCAGCGTGGCGTAGCTCTCGCCGATGCGGTGCAGGAAATCGAAGTCCTCGGGTTGCGCGAGCCGCTGCGCTTCGGTGACGCTCTCGGCGAAAGCATCCCAGGACATGACGGCCTCGATGGCGGCGAACGGATCGCGGCCCGCTTGCTTGGCCTCGATCAGCGCCTGGCCGATGCGCCCGAACAGCCGCACCTTGGCATTGATCGCCTTGCCGGATGCCTGGAACTGCTGCTGATGCTTGTTCTTGGCGGCATTGAACAGCTTGCCCAGGATGCGGTCATGCAGGTCGATGATTTCGTCGGTGACGGTGGCCATGCCCTCGATGGCGAGCGCCACCAGGGTCGCGTAACGCCGCTGCGGCTCGAACTTCGCCAGGTCGGCGGGCGTCATCTGGCCGCCCTCGCGGGCGATCTTGAGCAGCCGGTTCTGGTGAACCAGCCGCTCGATGCCGGAGGGCAGGTCGAGCGCCTGCCACGCCTTGAGGCGTTCGATGTGTTCCAGCATGTGCCGCGAGTTCGGTTTGACCGGGGATTGCCGCAGCCAGGCCAGCCACGTCGTCTTGCCGTTGTCGCGGCGCTTGAGCAGATCGTCGAGGCGACGGCGATGCACGTCCGTCAGCGGCTCAGCCAAGGCGTCGTAGAGACGCCGGTTGGCGCGGGTAATCGCTTCGGCGCTCGCCCGCTCGACGGCGTTGAGGGCGGGCACAATGACCGACTGCCGCCGCAGGTGCTCGATCAAGGCTCTGGCCAGCACGATGCCCTTGTCGGTTTGCATGGCCAGCTCGGTCAGCAACTGGACAGCCTGCCGGTAGTGGCCAATCGTGAACGGCTGGAAGCCGAACACCGTTTGCAGCTCGACCAGGTGCTCGCGTCGGGTCTGCTCACGCTGCCCGTACTCGTCCCAGCTTTCGATGCCGACCTTGAGCTGGTTGGCGACCAGTCTCAGCAATGGCGGGAACGGTGGCTCATCAGCGCCAAGGATGACGCCGGGAAAGCGCAGGTAGCAGAGCTGCACCGCGAAGCCCAGCCGATTGGCCGGGCCGCGCCGCTGCCGGATGATGGAGAGGTCGCTTTCGCTGAACGTGTAGTGACGGATCAACTCATCCTTGGTGTCCGGCAACGCCAGCAGGCTTTCGCGCTCGGCGGCGGAGAGGATCGAACGGCGGGGCATGCGGTTTCCTTCTTCTTGAAATTCTATTCTTGATTGCATATCATCTCAACGAGTTTCGATAAGAAAGGATGCGCATGCGACCGTCTGTTGTGCTTGACATGAAGCGAAGCGCAGTGCGTGAAGCGGTAGGCCGCTTTCGCGCCGCGAACCCGCGCGTCTTCGGCTCGGTGCTGCATGGCACCGACCGGGATGGCAGCGACCTCGACCTGTTGGTCGATGCGCTGCCCGGTGCCACGTTGTTGGACTTGGGCGATTTGGAAGAAGAACTGAAATCGCTGCTCGGCGTTGACGTCGATCTGCTGACTCCCGGCGACCTGCCGCCGAAGTTCCGGGCCAAGGTGCTCGCGGAGGCGCAACCGATATGAGCGAGAACCGCCTGCCCGATTACCTCGACCACATTCAGCAGGCCGCAACCGATGCGCGCAGCTTCGTGGAAGGGATGGCCAAGGACGACTTCTTGGCCGACAAGCGCACCCAGCAGGCCGTCATCATGAGCCTGATCGTCATCGGCGAGGCGGCCACAAAGGTGATGGATGGCTACGTCGAGTTCACCCAGGCGCATGCCGACGTGCCGTGGCGCAGCATGCGCAATATGCGTAATCGCATGGCTCACGGCTATTTCGACATCAACCTCGATGTGGTGTGGGAGACGGTACAGGAATGGCTGCCGGCGTTGCTCCAGCAATTGCCCGCCGTGCGTCAGGATGCCGACGATGAAGACCGTAACGACAACTGTGAAAGAGGGATCTCCGATGACTGTTGAATCGAGAATATTTTCTGTAGCCGAGTATGTTCAGCCGTCCGAAGGCGAGCCTATTCGTTCCGTTGTGCTTGAAACCCGAGACTCAATTATCGTGGTTTGGCATGTCCATCCCGGGCAGGAAATTGCGGCTCACATTCATCCTCACGGCCAAGACACGTGGACTGTTTTGTCGGGAATGGCTGATTACTTTCAGGGCAATGGGATTGTTCGTGCCCTCAGGGAAGGTGAGATAGCCGTGGCAAGACCGGGCCAAGTGCACGGGGCGCGAAATACAGGTACCGAGCCATTTGTGTTAGTCTCGGTTGTGGCATCAGCCAATGCCGGTTTCGTATTGGCTGAGCGATAGAGCCCAATCTCTGGAGTTGGTCCAATGAGCGGTCGGGGAGATAGGTAACAGACATGCAGCGGACACGGCTGCTAAACCAGGTCGCAAACCTCCTTGCGTCGCAGCGTGCCGCAAGCGACGCGATCAATCGAATGGGGTCGGCATGAGACTGAACACCATCCAGTTCCCGACCGCGTAGCCGCCTGTCCTGCCGATCAGGTCTTGACCATCGACGCCTGGGATCAGTCCTGAATGTTCTTGGAGACCACTACGTTATGAGCCGCAGCCGCCGCAAAACACCCATCGTCGGGCACACGACCTGCGGCAGCGAGCGCGAGGACAAGAAGCTCTGGCATCAGCGCTGGCGCACCCGTGAGCGCACGGCGCTGACCAGCGCGTCGCCCGAAGCCCTGAGCGCCCATCTGCCCCTGCTGGAAAACCAGGCCAGCAGCGTCTGGTCGATGGGCAAGGATGGCCGCTCCTACTGGCCCGTCAAGCGCCAGGCCGCCACGGCGGATCGCATCGCCAATCACAAGGGACGCAACCCGCAAGAACGCGCCTCCCTGAAAAAGCGCCTGCTTACACTGTGATTCCTTCAAAATATCTCAACGAAATTTCCCGACACCTGTTTAAGCTATCTTGCTGATATTTCTGTTTTTCGATTTTTGCCGGCGCGATGCCGGCGACGTTGGCCAGCTGCCCCGGGCGCGATACTGAGATCAGTTTCTTTGAACAAAAAAACCGCCTTTTGGCGGTCAGTATTCAGTAGCGGGGTTAGAGGGCCAGTCGTGTAAAAAACCACGTTAGCCGACTATTTATTTGAATAACATAATATTTTAACTGATATGCCAGCGTTCATCCTGACTTATCTGAACAGGGCTCCGCCTGTAAAATGTGAAAGATAGAAAGGTAATTATTTATAATAAAATTAAATAATTTCAATTTTCTCTTCAGAATATACACTGACAGTGTGAAAAAACCCCCGTTATCACGGGGATTTTCCTGTAGATAATACGTTACCTGACTTGCTTAGAAGGCGCAAAGCGCAGTATCAAAATACCGGCCAGAGCGGCCAGTATGGACCCTGCCAGAACCCCCAC
Source organism: Serratia sp. CoH_134_PS_4 (assembly GCF_058190535.1). Taxonomy (NCBI): domain Bacteria; kingdom Pseudomonadati; phylum Pseudomonadota; class Gammaproteobacteria; order Enterobacterales; family Yersiniaceae; genus Serratia; species Serratia sp. CoH_134_PS_4. Next base: position 16,507 of record NZ_JBXWKI010000021.1, on the reverse strand, counting down.
CTTGACCTCATCAACGAGCAGAGGGCTGCCTGTAAAGGCCAGATTGCCGATAAACAGGCTCATGGTAAAACCAATCCCACACAGTACCGAGACACCATAAACCTGTAACCAGGTACTTTTCTCTGGTCGTTTCGCCAGGCCCAGGCTGACGGCCAGTAGCGACAGGCCAAAGATACCTGCCTGTTTACCCAAAAACAGGCCCAGCGCCACGCCTACCGGAACCGGCGACAACAGGTCATTCATCGTCATGCCCGACAACGCGACGCCCGCATTGGCGAAGCCAAACAGCGGCAGTATCATAAACGTGACCCAGGGGTTGATGGCATGCTCAAGCCTGTCCAGAGGCACTTCATCAGCCGCATTCCTGGTTCGCAGCGGGATAAAGAACGCCAGCAGGATACCCGCGACGGTGGCATGCACGCCTGACTGAAGCATGAAAAACCACAGTACTCCCCCCGTCAGCAGATAGGGCAGCAGGCGCGTCACGCCGGCACGGTTCAGGCTAAACAGCAGAGCAACCATTGCCGCTGCACCACCCAGCATCAGAAGCGAAATGTTGCTGGTATAGAAGAGCGCGATGATAGCCACCGCCCCCATGTCATCCAGAATAGCCAGCGCCGACAGGAAAATTTTTAGCGAGACTGGCACACGACTGCCCAGTAAGGCGAGTACACCGAGCGCAAAAGCAATATCCGTGGCCGCCGGGATGGCCCAGCCGGAAAGGGTTTCGTCATGACCGGCATTAAACCCCACGTAAATCAGGGCAGGTACGGCCAGACCACCCAGTGCGGCAAAGCCCGGCAACGCACGCTGGCTCCAGGTGGCTAACTGGCCGGTGACAAGCTCACGCTTGATTTCCAGCCCGACCATCATAAAGAATACGGCCATCAGGGCATCGTTTATCCAGTGCTCAACGGACAGGCCTGCTGTTTTGTATTTCAGGAGTGTTTCATAACCTTCCCTGAGGGGCGAATTGGCCACGATGATAGCGGCTGCCGAAGCAATAATAAGCACAATACCGCCCGCTACAGGTGAACTGAAAAAATTAGAAACGGGCTTGATAACTTTTCTGGTTAATCCGATTGGGTTTTCTGTCACTTAATCTCCCCCTGAGATGTTGACTTACGAATTGTGAATCAGGCAACCCAGAGACTGTGCACTCCAAAAATGCAATGCACAGCCTGATTGACTGATGTAAGAAATTTAGATAATTAAATTAATAAGTTAAATTCGGTCGGTCTGTGGTTACATTTTATCATGCACCGTCAGGTAAATGGCCGCCTTCAGGTAAATTATCGTAAAGCGAAGCCTTGGCGGGGCTAGGGTGCGTTTCCATTCTGAGAAATTTGCTCAGTCTGTTTCCAGAACATGGCTGAAATTTACTATCCGCCGCGTGTCAGTAAATAGTATCTGTCAGTAAGAGCTGGCAACGTAAACTGACACGGGTAGTGATGGAAAATGATTACACAGGACACCGTTTGCAGACAGATGCTGCTCTGAGCCGCATTATCCTGAAAAGCCTGAACAGCAGCTGATGGATAATTATCCGTCCATGCCGGTGACGAATGGCTGTCAGAAAAGACATACCACAGGTCAAAATGGCGCATTTCGTTAACACTGAGGCCAGAAGTTTTGGGCTGGATATATTTATTGCTTGCCGGATGCTGTGAGATCTTTTACGCGGCGGCCATTCCGCGGACCGACGGGTTCACCCGGTTATGGCCGGGGTCGGTTCCGGCTGAGGGCGAAATGACACCCTAAGCGTTAGCTCTGTGTCGTTGCACGATGTCAGCGACGGTATTCTTGCTGATACCGAGCTCGCGTGCGATCCAGCGATAGCTGCGTCCCTCGGCCCTCATCGCAACCACCTTAGGCAAAAGTCGGTCTGATTTTGGTCGCACTCCGGCCTGACGACCAAGCCTCTTACCACGTGCCTTCGCAACAGCAAGGCCTGACTTGACCCGCTCGCTGATGAGATCCCGCTCAAACTCCGCAATGCCGGAAAGAAACGTCGCCAGCATTCGTCCATACGGCGACGAAAGATCGAACGCCATTCCATTCATGGCTATCACGGAAACCTTCCAGTTCTCCAGTTCACGTAGCGTATTGAGCAGATCGAGCGTCGAGCGCCCCCACCGGGAAAGCTCAGTGACCAGGATTGCATCAATTTGTCTGGACTGGGCAAGCGCCAGGACTTTCTTTCGCTCGGCCCGGTCGAGTTTAGTTCCTGAACCTGTTTCCTTAAATATTCCCACCACGTCGTAGCCGGCACGGCCGGCGAAGGCTCGCAGATCAAATTCCTGGCGTTCACAAGACTGATCCGCTGTTGAAACCCGGCAGTAAATGGCGGCACGATGTCCCAATTGAACCCTCCTGGATTTTTGTATCGGAACGCCCTGATTTATATGGGCTGGCTGTTGTCCAAAACAGACTATACTTCAAAAGGGACGAATTTGTATGTCACGACGCCATATTTTCACCGAACGGCAGCGAGCAGCGCTGTTCGATCTGCCCACGGACGAACTGTCGCTACTGAAGTTGGGGTCCGCTTGGAATTCGGAAATTATCCTACTATAAGGGCTTCCCCGAACAGTCAACGCCGGTTTTTAATTTCTGGCTGTTCATCAATGAAAGGCAAGGGATGAGACTGCACTACTATAAACGGTCACGCTGAATCGCTATTGATTCGGACCCTGATGAAAGACGCTCGTGAGATCCTCCTTCGTTAATCGGATAGTGATATCCAGTAGGATATGCAGATACTTCTCACGGGGGTCTAACCCTTTACCATCAACGAGTTACAGTTCAGTTACTACTCAGTTTAATTTTTCACGTTGTTGAATACAGTCTGAAGTCATCGCCGTAATGTAATGATGCCCAGCACAACCTCGCATTCTTGGCGGCGATTGCAACGACAGCACGCCAGTATCCCCGCCTACCAATCAACGAGCAGACCCAACGGCTAAACGAGTCCGTTCTATTCTCTGCCCCTACCATAACAGAACGGGCTCCCTGGACCAGCAGGGTTCGCAGGTAGGCATCACCCGCTTTTGTTATCCTGCCAAGCTTTGATTTTCCGCCACTACTGTATTGTGATGGCGTTAGCCCCAACCAGGCTGCCAGTTGGCGCCCGTTCTTAAAATCATGGGCATTGCCAATACTGGCGACCAGCGCACTCGCCGTTGTGGGCCCAATACCTTTCAGTTCCATTAACTGCTGGCTGCGATGATCTGTTTTGGCAACACGAGATAACACCCTGTCATATTCGGCGATTTTCTCTTCAATATTAGTGACATGTGCTAATAGATCATCAATGCACAGCCTGACCTGTACTGGCAGAGTTTCCTTCTGGTCAGAAACAGCATGACGCAGAGCATCAGTGCTTTGTGGGGCAATAACCCCGAATTCAGATACCAACCCCCGAAGACGGTTATACGTCGCTGTTCTTTCCTGAATAAATCCCTGTCTTGTCCTATGTAAGCATTGCATTGCCTGCTGGCTTTCGTCTTTGACGGGTACAAAGCGCATGTGCGGCCGCTGCACAGCCTCACAAATAGCTATTGCATCAGCTGCATCATTTTTCCCGGTCTTACCCGCCATGCGATAGGGTGAGACAAATTTCGGTGCCATCAACCGGACATCATGGCCATACTGCCTGAATAATCTTGCCCAATAGTGGGCACCCGAGCAGGCTTCCATTCCAATGACACAGGGAGGTAAACCTGCGATGAGTTCAGAAAGTGCTGCACGCGACACCTTGGGTTTAACCAGAACTGCTTTACCATTTTGGTCAACGCAGTGAACAGCAAACACATTTTTAGCAAGATCGATACCGACAGTGGTGATGGTCATAACGAATCCCTCTGGGTCAATGTTTATCCCATGATTGCATGAAAGTTAACCAGGCGCATATCCAGGGGAAGTCCCTTCCATTCGTTAAGCTTTTCAAGCTTAACGGGTGATTTCGTTCCATTGATCGGAAACCCCTGACCGCAAGGGATGTACGGAACTGTCAGGCTGTCCGTTTCTGGTTTTGCCTACTTTCGGACAGATCAACGGCATGGTGTACGTAATCGTTCGGTTTCGGACGTTTAAGTCACATGCACGTTAACTGTCGGTATTCATCGCCTCACTAGTACTACTCTGCTAGTTCATCATGTTCTTCGAGAGCATATTCAAAATCGGCAACAAGCAAGAAATTTTCTATCCTATAAGCCTGATTTAACTTAATTCGTTGGTATCTTTCGTTCAATAATCGCCATGCTGTTTTCCGTAGTACCATCGGTACGGATTCATCTTTTAAAGTACGCATGAGCACAGAACAGGTTGTCAGAAAAGCAGCGTCCTTACGTTTTCGGTAATACGCATCAGTCGAACAAACCGCAATGATCTCGATTGATTCAGGGTGATGACAGATAGCATTAACCGTAGTTTGTTCATGTATCTGTACCTTGAGTTCAGCCTGAATTTTTGATTGATGATACATAGCCTTGAGATAGCTAAACATGATTTCCCCATCAAACAGTAAGTCGTGTCAATTCCTAGAGTTAACACATTTCTGATCATGACTCACACGTTACGTTCAGTCGGTAGCCATCTGTGCAAAAAATGCGCTTAGCGTAGGATAATTTCCTTTTTCCAAGCGGACCCCAGGTGGGCCGATTCCCACGCGGCAGCGGCGCCCGGCAAGGTGGGCCGATTCCCACGCGGCAGCCTCGCCCGGCAAGGTGGGCCGATTCCCATATCGACATGTATGTAGCTTGTGTTATCCGTGGATTGTGCAGCTCAGCGGGTCGCTGGTCGTATGGCGGAGTGTCCCCCGTAACCGGCCGCGTGCGGCCGCTAACGCGCAGTACGGCGCCGCGACCCGAAGGCGGGCCGCCGTTCCCGCGCGCAGGCGCGCGGCGCCCACTACGCACCCCCGTGGGGGACGTGCGGCAGTTGCGTGGCGGTGAGCGAGATTAGGGCTTTGCAGGGAGGTGCGTAATTGCATCTGATTTGGAGCCCCTTTCACATTTTATCTGATCAGCGTTCGCAAATTACCTGATTGCCCAACAAAAATTCAGTCACCTGCTCAAAAATCATCAATGATTAACAGTCGACTCTATAGTTCTCACAATGTCCGCATAATCGTAATATACTAATCCTATTAGTGATTTAATCTACCTACCAAACCGTGGGCAACACATTCTATTAATCAGGAAAACGCAGATGACCAGCCTGCAACAACGCGCCGAATTACACCGTCAGATATGGGCTATTGCGAACGAGGTTCGCGGTGCCGTTGACGGATGGGACTTTAAACAATACGTCTTAGGGGCGCTGTTTTACCGTTTTATCAGTGAGAACTTCACCAATTACATCGAAGCCGGTGATGACAGTGTTCAGTATGCCGGAATGTCTGACAGTGATATTGGTGATGAGATTAAGGACGATGCGGTCAGAACGAAGGGGTATTTTATCGCCCCAAGCCAGCTGTTCTGTAATGTGGCAAAGCGTGCCAATACGAATGACCGTCTGAATGCTGATTTAAACAGTATCTTTGTCGCGATTGAAAGCTCTGCATCCGGTTATCCGTCAGAAGCCGACATTAAGGGGTTGTTTGCTGATTTTGATACAACCAGTAACCGGCTGGGCAGTACCGTTAAAGAGAAAAATATTCGGCTTGCTGCGGTACTGAAAGGCGTTGAAGGATTATCTCTCGGGGATTTTGGTGCCCATCAGATTGACCTGTTCGGTGATGCCTATGAGTTTCTGATATCCAATTATGCCGCCAATGCGGGTAAGTCCGGCGGGGAGTTCTTTACCCCGCAGCATGTCTCTAAGCTGATTGCTCAGCTGGCCATGCACGGACAGACCTCCGTCAATAAAATCTATGACCCTGCGGCCGGTTCAGGTTCTCTGCTGCTTCAGGCCAAGAAACACTTTGATAATCACATTATCGAGGACGGTTTCTTTGGTCAGGAGATTAACCATACGACCTTTAACCTGGCTCGTATGAATATGTTCCTGCACAACATCAACTACGACAAGTTTGATATCCGGTTAGGGAACACATTACTGGCTCCTGAATTTAAAGACGAGAAGCCGTTTGATGCGATTGTGTCTAACCCGCCATACTCCGTGAAATGGGTGGGCAGTGATGACCCGACACTGATTAACGATGACCGCTTTGCTCCTGCTGGCGTACTGGCCCCGAAATCAAAAGCTGACTTTGCGTTTGTACTACATGCGCTGAACTATCTTTCTGCAAAAGGTCGTGCCGCGATTGTCTGTTTCCCTGGCATTTTTTACCGTGGCGGTGCGGAGCAGAAAATCCGTAAATATCTGGTTGACAGTAATTATGTTGAAACGGTGATTTCACTCGCGCCAAACCTGTTCTTCGGCACCACTATTGCCGTTAACATTCTGGTGCTGTCCAAGCACAAAACAGATACCCGCGTTCAGTTTATTGACGCCAGCGAACTGTTCAAAAAAGAGACTAACAACAATATCCTGACCGATGCCCATATCGACCAGATTATGCAGGTATTTGCCAGCAAGGAAGATGTTGCTCATCTGGCAAAATCTGTCGCGTTTGAAACCATTGTAGCGAATGACTATAACCTGTCAGTGAGCAGCTATGTGGAAGCGAAAGATAACCGCGAAATAATCAATATTGCTGAGTTGAATGCAGAGCTGAAAACCACGGTCAGCAAAATCGACCAGTTGCGCAAAGATATTGATGCGATTGTGGCTGAAATTGAAGGCTGCGAGGTGCAGAAATGAGCGAGATGAGTTATCTGGAAAAATTGCTGGATGGGGTTGAGGTTGAGTGGTTGTCACTCTCAAAAGTATTCAACTTAAGGAATGGTTATACACCGTCTAAAACTAAAAAAGAATTTTGGGAGAATGGTGATATACCTTGGTTTAGAATGGATGACATACGTGAAAATGGTAGAATTCTAGGGAATTCACTTCAAAGAATTTCATCCTGCGCCGTAAAAGGGGGGAAACTATTTCCTGAAAATTCAATATTAATATCAACGTCAGCAACAATTGGTGAGCATGCTTTAATCACTGTACCTCATCTAGCCAATCAAAGGTTTACATGTTTGGCTTTAAAAGAGTCTTATGTAGATTGCTTTGATATTAAATTTTTATTTTACTACTGTTTTTCTTTGGCTGAGTGGTGCCGAAAAAACACAACGATGTCCAGTTTTGCGTCTGTTGATATGGATGGATTCAAAAAATTTTTAATCCCTGTCCCCTGCCCGGAAAATCCTGAAAAGTCTCTTGCCATCCAGTCTGAAATCGTGCGGATTCTGGATAAATTTACCGCCCTTACCGCTGAGCTTACCGCTGAGCTTACCGCACGTAAAAAACAGTACAACTACTATCGTGACCAGTTGTTGAGTTTTGATGAGGGGGAAGTTGAGTGGAAGACGTTAATTGATGCTTGCGATTATGTAGATTATAGGGGGAAAACCCCAAGAAAAACATCCGAAGGAATATTCTTAGTAACTGCAAAAAATATTAGGATGGGATTTATTGACTATACGTTATCACAAGAATTCATTTCAAAAAGTGATTACTCGATTGTTATGCGGAGGGGAACTGCAAAAATTGGTGATATTTTAATTACTACTGAAGCGCCTTGTGGTTTTGTAGCTCAAGTAGACAATGAAAATATAGCTTTAGCTCAAAGGGTTATCAAATATCGTAGTAAAGATAAAAATTTATCCAATTCGTTTTTAAAACACTATTTATTAGGCTCTCAGTTTCAAGAGAAGTTAATGAATACGGCTACTGGTTCAACTGTGAAAGGCATAAAGGGTAGTAAATTACATCAATTAACTGTACCGATTCCAAGTGTGAATGCACAAGAAAAAATCGTTCGTATTTTAGATAAATTCGATACGTTAACCAACTCCATCAACGAAGGCCTTCCTCGTGAAATCGAGCTGCGCCAGAAACAGTACGAGTACTATCGTGAGTTATTGTTCAGCTTCCCGAGATCAGAAACCGCCAGCAACTGACGGACCATTGATACCGGCAGGGTTTGTTCTCACCCGCCCGGTATCAGGCTTTACGAATACCGGAAGATGCTTCTGATACCCTTCCGGGCTTTACCAGATGACGCACAGGATGCACCATGGCACAACAGACACACACCATTGCTGAATCCAATAACTTTATCGTCCTTGATAAATTCACCAAAATTCTGGAGACCGGTGACAGCTACCAGAGCGAATCGGACCTTGAGCGCGAGCTGATTCAGGATTTGCGTAATCAGGGCTACGAATTTGTACCTGACCTCACATCACAGCAGGCGATGCTGACCAATGTCCGCGTTCAGCTACAAAACCTGAATAATGTCACCTTTTCTGAAAGTGAATGGCGGCGCTTTACTGAGGGTTATCTCGATAACCCCAGTGATACTCTTATCGATAAAACCCGTAAGATTCATGATAACTACATTTGTGATTTCACTTTTGATGATGGTCGTCTTGAAAATATCAGTCTTATCGACAAGAAAAACCTTATTCGCAATAAGTTGCAGGTTATCCAGCAGTTTGAACAGACGGGAGCGCATGCCAATCGCTATGACGTCACGATACTGGTCAATGGGCTGCCACTGGTACAGGTTGAACTGAAGAAGCGTGGTGTGGCGATTCGGGAAGCCTTTAACCAGATACACCGCTACAGCAAAGAGAGTTTTAACAGCGAAAACTCGTTATTCAAGTTCCTTCAGGTGTTTGTGATTTCTAATGGGACGGATACCCGTTACTTTGCCAATACCACAAAGCGGGATAAAAACAGTTTCGATTTCACCATGAACTGGGCGCGGTCTGACAATACACTGATTAAAGACCTGAGAGACTTTACGGCCACGTTCTTCCAGAAACATACCCTGCTGAATATCCTGTTTAATTACTCGGTATTTGATACCAGCGACACACTGCTGATTATGCGCCCCTACCAGATTGCAGCCACTGAACGCATCCTCTGGAAAATTAACAGTGCGTTTCAGTCAAAGAAATGGAGCAGCACTGACGGAGGCGGGTTTATCTGGCATACGACAGGCTCAGGAAAAACCCTGACCAGTTTTAAAGCCGCCCGACTCGCAACTGAACTGGATTTCATCGATAAAGTCTTCTTTGTGGTTGACCGCAAAGACCTCGATTATCAGACCATGAAAGAGTATCAGCGTTTCTCACCGGACAGCGTCAACGGCTCTGACAGCACCGCGGGACTGAAACGTAATATCGATAAAGATGACAATAAAATCATTGTCACGACTATCCAGAAGCTGAATAACCTGATGAAGGGGGATGCAGATTTAGCCGTCTACCAGAAACAGGTCGTCTTTATTTTTGATGAATGTCATCGCAGCCAGTTCGGGGAAGCCCAGAAAAACCTGAAGAAGAAATTTAAACGTTTTTATCAGTTTGGTTTCACAGGCACACCGATTTTTGCCGGTAAAAATGCGCTGGGCGCGGAAGATACTGCCAGTGTATTTGGTAATGAGTTGCATGCCTATATCATCACCGATGCCATCCGTGATGAAAAAGTCCTGAAATTTAAGGTGGATTACAATGATGTGCGTCCGCAATTTAAGGCCATAGAAACCGAGACAGACGAGAAGAAAATCACTGCCGCTGAAAATAAACATGCCCTGCTGCACCCTATGCGGATTGCGGAGGTTACAAACTACATCCTTCAGCACTTCCGGCAAAAGACCCATCGGGCTTTCCCCGGCGCTAAGGGCTTTAACGCTATGTTCGCCGTCAGTAGCGTCGATGCCGCCAAAGCCTACTATGAATCCTTCAGACACATCCAGAAGTTAAGGGCTGAGCAGGACAGCAGTTATAAGCCCCTGACGGTTGCGACCATTTTCTCGTATGCTGCCAATGAAGCACAGGATGCTATCGGTGATATTAACGATGAGAGTATTGATACCTCAGAGATGAACCCAGGCTCCCGTGAGTTTCTGGAATCTGCCATCGCTGACTATAACGCCGCCTTTAAAATGAATTTCAGCACTGATGGCAACGGTTTTCAGGATTACTACCGCGACCTGGCTAAACGGGTTAAGTCTCAGGAAGTGGACCTGCTGATTGTAGTGGGTATGTTCCTGACCGGCTTCGATGCTCCGGCACTGAACACGTTGTTTGTCGATAAGAACCTGCGTTATCACGGGCTGATGCAGGCATTCTCGCGTACCAACCGGATTTATAACGCCACGAAAACCTTTGGTAATATCGTCACGTTTCGGGACTTAGAGCAGGCCACCATTGATGCCATTACCCTGTTCGGGAAGAGCAACACCAAAAGTGTGGTCATGGAGAAAAGCTATACCGAATACATGGAAGGCTTCACTGATGCAGTCACGGGTGAAACACGTCGTGGTTTTATCGATATTGTCCGTGAGCTGGAGACCCGCTTTCCTGACCCGGCAGATATCACTTCTGAAAAAGAGAAAAAAGCCTTCATCAAACTGTTTGGCGAATACCTGCGGGCTGAAAATATTCTGCAAAACTACGATGAGTTCACGGCACTGAGAGCGATTCAGACAGTGGATATCAGTGACCCTGCCGCCGTTGACGCTTTTAAGGCTGAACATTTCCTTGATGATGAAAAACTGGCAGCACTCCAGTCCATCCGGTTACCTTCCGAACGAGAAGTACAGGACTATCGTTCAAGCTACAACGATATCCGTGACTGGCAGCGCAAGGAGCGCGAAAGTAATGTGAAGGGCAATACGACAGTCAGCTGGGATGACGTGGTGTTTGAAGTTGACTTGCTGAAGTCTCAGGAAATCAATCTCGATTACATTCTTGAACTGATTTTTGAATACAACAAACAGCACCCGAACAAAGAGACACTGAAGGAAGAGGTCACCCGGCTTATCCGTGCCAGTCTGGGGAACCGGGCGAAAGAAGGGCTGATGCTGGAATTTATCGGGCAGACAGATATAGATAACCTGCCGAATAAAGAGTCCGTGATAGAGCAGTTCTACACCTTCGCTCAGGCCGCTCAGCAGCGGGAAGCGGAGGCATTGATTCAGGAAGAGAATCTCAATCACGATGCTGCCAGGCGTTATATCAGTGCGTCACTCAAGCGTGAATATGCCACTGAAAACGGGACGGCTCTGAATGAAGCGTTACCGAAACTCAGTCCGCTAAATCCACAGTATAAAACCAAGAAAAAGACGGTGTTTCAGAAGGTCTCAGCATTCATTGATAAGTTCAAAGGGGTGGGTGGAAGGATCTGATGTTGTTCAGGAGGCTGCGGCCTCCTGATTTTTGTAAAAGACATGAATTACAACACCCTGCGACAACAGGTACCTGAGATACAATTATTCGCTCCCTGAAGTGATGCAAACTTCCTGCTGGAGGTGATCAAGTAATTTGCGAGTGAGTGATCAACTGATTTGCGAATGGGGGATCAGATACATGCGAATACACAGGGAGGGGGCTGGGCCGGGCGATCCGGTCAGCGTTGCGGTTTCCGGCGATTTGCGGCCGGTGGCCGGTTAAGTCCGGCGCGGTCGCCTTCCATGCCCTGACGGGCATAAGAAAATAAAACCGCCATGCTGCGGTCATTCATGATTTTGTGGTGTAGCGATAAATAGTCATGCGAGAAACGTTGAAGCGCTTAGCAACTGCACCAACTGTCATTTCAGGATCAGCAAGTAAGATTCTAATTTGTTTAACATCTTCTTCAGAAAGTGACGGTTTTCTCCCTCCCACACGGCCCCTTGCGCGTGCAGCTGCAAGGCCTGAGCGCGTTCTTTCAATATTGCGGTTGCGTTCAAAGCTAGAGAATATCGCCATCAGATGCGTATAGATTTCCCCTATAACTGGCGCATTTGTGTCTATTCTGTCCTTGATGGCTATGAAAGTTATTCCGCGTTTCTTCAGGTCGTCGAGTAAAGTAATGACTTGACCCGGCACTGTTGCAAATAGTCGGTGGTGATAAACTTATCATCCCCTTTTGCTGATGGAGCTGCACATGAACCCATTCAAAGGCCGGCATTTTCAGCGTGACATCATTCTGTGGGCCGTACGCTGGTACTGCAAATACGGCATCAGTTACCGTGAGCTGCAGGAGATGCTGGCTGAACGCGGAGTGAATGTCGATCACTCCACGATTTACCGCTGGGTTCAGCGTTATGCGCCTGAAATGGAAAAACGGCTGCGCTGGTACTGGCGTAACCCTTCCGATCTTTGCCCGTGGCACATGGATGAAACCTACGTGAAGGTCAATGGCCGCTGGGCGTATCTGTACCGGGCCGAGGTGGTAGATGCATAGATTGCAGCGCGTAAATGACGCTCCACCATGACCATCATCCGGTGAATGGTGACATCCCGTGAACTCTGTGCCATTCGTTCGGCTCCGGCATTCATTGCATCTGCAAGGATCACTGCCATAAGCGCTGCTTCGTCTTCTGCCTGTTTTCCGGTGCGATAATGGGTGAAACAAATTCCCGGCAGCGACAATGTGGCTTCATATGCCACTGGACTGGGGTATTGCCTGTCGCCATGACACCATTGAAGGCTGGATTCTTAAATTTTCTAATCGAGGGCTGTGCAAAATTAGCTACGTCCGCTTCACGCTGTGAGTTCAATAATTGTGTTGCGTCCATCAGTTGAAATCACAGCTCAAAGTAGACGCTCATTCTCACTGGAATGCTTTGCTTTCACCTTGCCAGAGGACAAATCCTTTGTCCCGCAACTATGGTTTTTTATTAGGATTTTCGCCACTGAATAAATTATAATAAATTGATTTTATAAGATATTCGTCATGGGCTATATGACCAGTACGAGTTGCATGCTCTAATGTTTCAGATGCCAGTATATGTGCGGCTTCAGCAAACATCCCAGGCCAACCCTTACTCAGCATAGACAGTCCTTTAAGGACTCTTATCTGAATCTCCCTCATACTCGCACCATCACGTGCAACAGGTAAGAAAAAGTCTTCCAGTAGGTCTTTGATCTGAAGTGGCGCAACATGTACTGAAGGATATATCACTTCAGTTTCATCTATTTTATTCTGCGCGTAAGCGGAGAGTATTCGAACACCTCTGCCAATGACATCAATCGCAGTACCGGGATCGTTTACTGCGGGCGAAAGGGCCCTGCAGGCTATTTCGGCCATGACGCTGAGACAGAATCGGGGATCCTGAGCAAATGAACGCACATCCGAGACAATGATCGTTTCAAGTAAATCGGTACAGATTGATGACTCCTGACCAGAACTCAGGTACAAAACTGGCATCGATGGATGTATGAAACTGCCTGGCTGCGCCACAAGATATACATGACGAGGATCATTGCTCAGCAGACTGCCGAGCTTGACCATGTCAATATATTCAACATAGCCAATTTTCTCCGGATATACGGCAACAGTTCCTTTTGGTTGTTCATTGTTCTCAAGCCATGGATATCCGCCAAGACATGGACTTTTTGCTCTCGCAATAAATGTCTCGATCGCCGCCTGTTCTACTTTTGCTGTTGTCTCACCTACCCTGCCCAGAGAGGTCAAATGCTGTATCCAGCGAAGCAATGTGATGATTATTAAGGCAATGACAACCAGTGTTACAATGAATAAAATGACTCTACCCCTTTCTCCGTAGGCTCCCATATTGAGGGCAATAATCCCTACCAGGCTGAAGAGAAAAGAACCGATAAAAGTGGCCAGTACATTTTGTGTGGTTACGTCTTCTACAACTAAACGCGTGGCTCTGGGCGTCACATTAGTAGTGGCTGAACCGTAAGCGGTGACCATGATACTCAGTGAAAATGTGGTCACCGCCAGCATACTCGATGCCAGTATGTTCAGAATATTATCAACTGCTTCCGCACCAACCTTCACTGATACTGACTCTGGGATCATTGATCTAAAAAGAATAGATAAAAGGGCCGTTATTATTGCTACCATTGCAAATAACGTTGCCCTGAACCATAGCTTTTTAAGTGTCTGCCTGAGAATACATTGCCAGCGTAAAATCATTCAGCATATCCTTGTATTAAGTTCGGGAAAATAAATGCCGCCCGGCAGGACGGCATTTTTGTATTAACGAACGAGGTGCAGGAAGTGCAGGTGTTTTTCGTACTGGTCCAGTATGTCATTAATCAGCTGTTCCTGATTCCAGCCCATCACATCATAGTTTTGACCGCCTTCTTTCAGATAGACCTCAGCGCGATAATATCGATGTTGCTCAACCTGCTGCTCGTCATTGTCCATTGCAGCCATGGCGAAAGCCGGTGAGTTATAGCCACGAAGTCTCACTTCATAAATAAAGTTCAGCTCATTGCCCAAATCGACTTCAAGCCGAATTCGTTCGTCATCAGTATCACTTATATGGCTTATCGTTCCCTGTTTATTCAGTTCTTCCTGAACCAGCGTCATGGCGGGCTGGATAACGTCGCCCATAAAGCGTTTCACAAGAGAGCGCTTTGGCAGATAAGCGATATTGCGCAAGCGTCTCTGCCATGGAATCGGGTTACGCGCTGCAGTCGGAGCAATAGTCGCCATGCTCAGGCTTTCACGCTTGGTCAAATCCCGACGCAGGGCTTTTAATAATCCGTATATGGATATCAGTAAAATCACTGAGAAAGGTAATGCGCTCGCTATTGTCACGGTTTGCAGCGCGCTCAGTCCCCCCGCAATCAGCAGTGCGATTGCCACAATCCCTATGAGCGAGGCCCAGAAAATTCGCTGCCATACAGGCGTGTTAGCGACGCCACCCGATGCCAGCGTATCAACAACCATTGCCCCGGAGTCAGCCGAGGTGACAAAGAAGACAATGACCATCGCCATTGCAATAAATGACAGCACGGAAGAAAACGGGAAATGCTCCAGGAAATTAAACAGGGCCAGCGCGACATCCTGCTGAACGGTATTGGCGAGATCAGCCGCCCCCTGGTGCATAATGAGATAGATTGCGCTGTTACCAAACACCGTCATCCACATGAGCGTGAAGCCGGCGGGAACAAACAGCACGCCGGTGACAAACTCGCGAATGGTTCGACCGCGCGAGACTCTTGCGATGAACATCCCCACAAACGGCGACCATGAAAGCCACCATCCCCAGTACAGTAATGTCCAGCCCCCCAGCCAGTTGCTCGACTTAGGTTCATACGCATAAAGGTTAAAAGTTTTACTCACCAGTTCAGAAAGATAACCGCCCGTATTTTCCACAAATGACTTCAGCAGAAGCACGGTTGGTCCCAGACACAGGACCAGCGCCAGCAGCAGCACTGCCAGGCCCAGGTTGAGCTCAGACAGTATACGTATTCCCTTGTCCAGGCCGGACACCACCGAAATCGTCGCTAAACCAGTGATGACAACGATTAGAATCACCTGCACCGTTTCATTAATAGGCACCCCGAAAAGATGATTCAAACCAGCATTCACCTGCAAAACACCGTACCCCAGCGATGTCGCAACGCCAAAGACGGTGCCAATAACGGCGAAAATATCAACCGCATGGCCTACAGGTCCGTATATGCGCTCGCCAATAATGGGATAAAGTGCGGAACGCAGCGTTAAAGGCAGACCGTGACGGTAACTGAAAAAGGCCAGGATCAGTGCCACAATGGCATAGATTGCCCATGCGTGCAGGCCCCAGTGGAAGAACGTCAGGCGCATTGCTTCCTTCGCTGCCGCAACGGTCTCTGGAGTGCCGACAGGAGGTGAAAGATAATGCATCACAGGTTCAGCAACGCCAAAGAACATCAGGCCGATCCCCATCCCTGCCGAGAAAAGCATCGCAAACCAGGAGTGATAGCTAAAATCAGGCTGCGCATGGTCCGGACCCAGTTTGATATCACCGTAGCGTGAGAGTCCCAGGAACGAGACACTCAGTAGAATCAGGGCCACTGCAAGGATGTAGAACCAGCTGGCATTCGTGAAGATTTGTTGCTGAAGTAGTTTAAAATTTTTGTCGGCGACATCCGGGAATACAGCGGCAAAGGCGACAAGAAGGAAAATTAACAAAGCAGATGTAAAGAATACCGCTTTGTTAATCTGGATTTTAGACTTCTTTTGGATTGTATCATTTTCACTCATAATCATTTATTCCATTAATTAAAATCCGCACTGTATAGAGGGTACTACATCTCAAAGATTAGCAAACTTCAACTTACGATGCGGCGTCAATCGGAATGCAGAGTGCAAGAGTGGCCATACAGATATCCTGTTGATAGTCTGCCAGCCGTCTTCTGGAGCATTTGATTTGCATAAATTGCATCAGATCTGGGGATTCACTTTGATTAGAGCAATATTGAGAATGACTTACTAACGTCTGATGTTGCGTAAAGCGGGCTTTAAGGATGGTCGCAATGTCAGAGGTAAGGACAGACGTTCAGGATGCAAATAATCAGTGCCGGTTCGTCGCTGATTTTACTTCAGGCTGACTTGTCCAAAACGAGTAACAATCGCCGGTGATGCTGCCAACTTACTGATTTAGTGTATGATGGTGTTTTTGAGGTGCTCCAGTGGCTTCTGTTTCTATCAG
>NZ_JBXWKI010000020.1:0-89221 GCF_058190535.1 Serratia sp. CoH_134_PS_4 | reverse complement strand
GAAAGCGTGCGTATTGCCTGAAAACACAACCCGCTACGGGGGAGACTTACCCGAAATCTGATTTATTCAACAAAGCCGTGCGGAATACAAGACATAGGGCCGGCGCAGGATTTTTAGATCCCACAGCCAAAAATTTACGTTGATGTTTAGATCGTCTAACGATTCGGCCTGGTGCCACCATCCCAGCGGCAAATAAAGCATCTCGCCGGGTTCTAAAATGAAATCACGCTTTTGTGAGCTTTTCGCCGCCAAACGGGGAAAACGTTGAGGGTCAATATTATTGAAGTCAAAAACCTGGGACTTATCGCCAAACCCCTTGAGAATTGAGCGCGGGTAGTAATCGCGGCGACCAGGCGGAAAAAGAACGAATCTTTTTCTTCCCTGTAGAGAAATATTGAAATTCTCCAGCTCATCAAAGTGGCTCTGTGTGAAAACACCATGATAACTGATCCACAAATTAGCCGCATTCAAACCGCGCCGAGAAGCCAACAACGAAAATGCGTCGAATCCGAGGATGGCATTAATATCTTCCGGTCGGTGCATAATATTGGAAACCACGCGATACCACGTATTATGGTCTTTCTGATATTCCTCACTCCCCAAAAAACCACGCAGCTGTATTTTCATGGTTTTCCAACGCTCGGTATTTTCCTTATTGCTGGCCTCCCGGAATAAGGTGACATTATCATCACCTAACCGCTGTGCAATAAGGTCATTTGCGCTATGGCTGACATCCAGCGGTAAATCCGTGATAATCACCGGAACATCGGCTCTAAATATAGCCTCAACACCCATAGCAACGAATTCATTAAAGGTAATACGGGGAACGGGAATACCCGTTGTTAACTGGTTCACGATTGCCGTTTTCCTGTCTCGTAATAATATTGAGATAGCCCGTTAAACTGGGCTTGGCGTTGACTTCTCACTGAGTAATGACTGGCTGAACAGACTGGCTAACAAGGCGAGTACACCGGCAGCAACGGCGATCCAGGCAACGTGAGCGGCGCCTGCCTGATCGGAAAGCTGCCCGCCTAGCGATACCCCTAAGGAAAACCCCAACCATCCGGCACTGGACAACCAGGAAAACCCCTCGGACAGGCAGCCTTTCGGGGTTAAGGATTCCAATAGGTTACTGCAGGTGATTAATAAGGGAGCCACCGATATACCTGCAACAAATGCAGAGATCCCCATAATGATGGGGGCATTGGTGAACACCAGAGGCAGCGTCCCCGCACACAGCGTTGCGGACGTGATCAGCAGCAACCGTGGCTGCGGTACAGACCAGTTCATCGCACCATAACAGATACCGCCAACCAAGCTGCCCGCCGCACAAAGCGACAATAGCACGCCAGCCAGAGTCGGATTGCCCGCCTCTTTTGCAAAGGCGATCATCATGACGTCGATAGCACCGAGAAAGATGCCCACTGCGGCATAGGAGATCATCAGCCGACGAACCCATGCCATGCTAATGGCTTTGCGGGTATCTTTATCGGCCCGCTGCACAATCACGGGCTCCGAACGTCGATGCAGCACCAGAGCCATAGAACCACTGAACGTGAGCATGGCGCACAACACCAAACCTGCGGCAGGGTGCAATACAGTGGCTAAAACAATGGCGATTAACGGCCCCAATAAGAAAATAATCTCATCGAGAACCGTCTCTAATGCATACGCCGTTCGCAGTGCCTCATCGGTAACCATTGACGCCCAGCGCGTCCGAATAAAACCGTCAACCGGTACCGATGAACAACCAATAGCAATAGCCGCAGCCATAATCGCCCATAAATGTGCATTAAATAACACCAAGACGATAAGCAGCGTTATTGCCATGACATGACAGCAGCTGGTGGTAATAAGTACCTTTCGCTGACTCATTTGGTCAGCAAATCGACCCAGCACAGGACTGGCCAAGGCCTGTGTAATCATTAACGCCCCAGCAACGGTACCCGCCATCCACAGTGAGTTAGTGGTTGCAGATATTAACATGATGCAGCTAATAGACCGCATCGCCACAGGAAAGCGAACGAGTAGCCCAAATAATGAAAGCGTAGCATGCCCAGGCCCGGACAGTAATCGGGTATAGGAAGCAAAACTGAATTTAGACTCAATGTCATTTGTTTCCATAAAGGACTCTCGTTAATAAAATCACGTATACCCAGGCAAATAAATATATCTATTTAGATATATCCATCCGCTTATAAGAAGATGTGCACAATGCGGCCAGTCTTTAATTGATACGTTTTCACATAGCCGCTGGCGTATAATAAAACCCAAAACACCCCCACATTGCCTACAGCACAAGCAACGTAGTATTTTTAATATCAACATCGTTGTGATTAGTAATTACTAACACACCATCGTGTAAAATTATAACAATCAAATAAGAACATTTAATAGGATGGGCATTAAGAATTAGCAACGCTAATCAATATTATCAAGAGCGTTTTTGCATCACATGAATGCAATTATGCATTCAATTTAAAATACAATGAGTTAACTCAACATTCAAGCGGAAATATAATTTCTGGTTAGCTTATAACGCCGTTTACAACAAAATCTGTTGGACAACGTTGAGGCATATCGGCCTCCCGGGGAAAACTGTGCTGTATTCGACAGTTTTCTTATCTATTTGAACCAAGTATTCGCGCTGCGCTTTACTTATGATGAAGGTTTAGCGCCGGAACATTGCCCCCAGATATTTCACATTTCGCAAGGAGAAACGCATGGCTACAGGCATTGGCGGTTGCACGCCTCAAGACGCCCTGGAACAGCTGCAACCGTTAACGGATAATCCGCCTGACATTGCCGCCAGTGAGTATCGACAGCGCATTCAGCAAGCACAGCACCTGATGCGTCAAAACGGTATCGACGCCTGCTACATCAATGCTGGCAGCAATTTGCTCTATTTTACCGGTACCCATTGGTCGCCCAGTGAACGCATGGTCGGCGCAGTGATCCCGGCCGAAGGGGATATCGCCTATATTGTGCCCTGGTTTGAAATAGGCACGTTCAAAGACGCGCAGGTTATTGAGGCCGAGATATTCAGCTGGCATGAAGAGGAAGATCCCTATCGGCTGTTCTTCACCCTTCTGGCCTCTCGTGGGTTGGCGGGCACCGGGCGCGGGCACAAAATAGCCATTTGCGAAACGGCGCCAGTGACGTTGTTCCTCGGTTTGCAGCAGCATGCGGGCGACATGACGTTGATCAGCGCACAGCCTGTCACCGGGCACTGCCGTAGCCGTAAATCAGCAACGGAAATCGCACTGATGCAGACGGCCAATAACATTACGTTGCGTGTCCAGCAGGCCGCGGCAAGTATATTGCGTCCGGGTATCACCGCCAGAGAGCTGGTCGGTTTCGTGGACAAAGCCCATCGCAAAATGGGTACATCAGGGTCTTACTTTTGTATTGCGCTATTTGGATCGGACAGTGCATTCCCGCACGGTGTGAAAGAGCCAAAGCCATTACAACACAACGATGTCGTACTGCTGGATACCGGTTGCCGCTACAAGGATTATCTGTCTGACATTACACGCACCTATGTGTACGGTGACGCCAGCGCACGACAACGTTTCGCCTGGCAGGCCGAACATGAAGCCCAGGCCGCGGCATTTGCGGTTATTGCACCGGGCGTGCCCTGCCATAAAGTGGATGATGCCGCGCGCGACGTGCTGGTCTCTCATGGCTTCGGGCCAGATTATCAGTTGCCAGGCTTGCCACACCGTACCGGGCACGGTATTGGGCTGGACATTCATGAGGCCCCCTATCTGATCCGTAAACAGACGCAGCCGCTCGATGTCGGCATGTGCGCCAGTATCGAACCCATGTTATGCCTGCCAGGCGAGTTCGGTATTCGCCTTGAGGACCATTTTTACGTCACTGAGGACGGGGCTCGCTGGTTTACAACGCCGGCAAAATCCATTGACGATCCTTTCGATATCGCACGTTGAACCCCCACCCGGGCGGTTATACCGCTCGGATTTACACATCGCGGCAAATAACCGGTAAACACCGGACGTGGTTCAGAAACCCCTCTTGCACCAATGGCCTCATTCCGCCACCACAGATGCCCACTGACAAACTGCGGTTAATCGGTTGGCGTTGGCGCGAAAATAGATTAGTTTTGAGTTCCGACTTTTTTATGCACCGGATGCTATGACTACCCATACGCAACAACCTCAGGCTGTTTTCAGCCCTGTTACACGCCATGCGATCTTCCTGGTCGCCACACTGTCGACCGAACCTGCACACCTCGCGACAGTGCGTGGCTGGTGCGCCGATATCAGCGGCGTGATCCGTTCCGTCGGCAAAAGATCTCCGGCAGGAAACTTAACCTGCGTCTGCGGTTTTGGTTCCACGGCCTGGGACAGGCTATTCGGTCAGCCTCGTCCGTCACAACTTCATCCTTTTCGCGCAATAGGCTCCGGTGACCGTATTGCCGTCTCCACACCCGGCGATATTCTGTTGCATATCCGTGCCGATGAGATGGATCTGTGCTTTGAGCTCGCAACACAGCTGATGAACAAACTCGGTGGTGCCGTGACAGTCATTGAAGAAGTACACGGATTCCGCTACTTCGATCAACGGGCGATGATTGGCTTTGTCGATGGCACCGAAAACCCTGAGGGTCATGACGCTTTCGACTACACGGTGATTGGCAATGAAGACGCCGCGTTTTGCGGCGGCAGTTACGTGTTGGTGCAAAAGTATCTGCATGATATGAAAGGCTGGAATTCACTGACCGTTGAAACGCAAGAGAACATTATTGGTCGTCACAAGCAATCCAATATAGAACTGGACGAGGGCGTCAAACCCTCGTCATCGCACAGTTCGTTGACGACGCTGGTGGATGAAAATGGCGATGAAGTCAAAATATTGCGTGACAATATGCCCTTCGGTAAACCCGGCATGGGCGAGTTTGGCACTTACTTTATTGGTTACGCACGTTCCCCTCAGCCCATCGAACAAATGTTGGAAAACATGTTCGTTGGCCGCCCGGCTGGCAACTATGATCGCCTGCTCGATTTCAGCCACGCGGTTACCGGCAGCCTGTTCTTTGTCCCCTCGGCGACCTTGTTAGAAGATTTGGCCGACCGCAACACCACCGAAAACGCGGCCCAGTAAATGTCCATGGCGCCGCGGCCAAACCAGCGTGGCGTCTTTCTTCCTCATTTTGAGCGCCTTTAAGCGCTGAACTTGCCTAAACCCTTTCACCACGTCAATACCAGAGTGCGACCTGTGGCGAGCAAGGGTTCAGGCTAAGTATTTTGATTGTTCAACTGCGCTGAAAACAGGGTTCGGCGATGCGGACCAGGGGGTTACTTTTCCGTTATCCGCTGCCCCTGGGCATCAATGACAGGTTCGCCATCTTCTTTACTGAAGGGACCTTGTTGTGCATCCGGCAGGATATCCAATACCATTTCCGACGGGCGGCACAGTCGGGTGCCAAGCGGCGTTACCACGATCGGCCGGTTGATCAATATCGGGTGCTTCAACATAACGTCGAGCAACTGATCATCGCGCCACTCCACATCCTCAAGATTCAGCGTGCCGTAGGGCTCGACATTTTTTCGCAACAAGGCACGTACAGAAATACCCATATCAGCAATCAATTCAATTAGTTGTTCGCGACTTGGCGGTGTCTCCAGATACAAAATGACAGCCGGTTCCACCCCACTGTTGCGGATCAACGCCAATGTATTGCGCGACGTGCCACAAGCCGGGTTATGGTAAATCTTGATGATACTCATGACGTTCTCTCTTGGATTAAGACTAAGGCAACAGGCGCAGCACCAGAGCGACCAACGCGACAAATAGCACCGGAAACGTCATCACGATGCCCACGCGGAAGTAATATCCCCAGGTGATAGCGATATTTTTTTGCGACAACACGTGCAACCACAGCAGCGTGGCTAAGCTGCCAATTGGGGTAATTTTCGGCCCCAGATCGCTGCCTATCACGTTGGCATAAATCATCGCCTGTTTAATCACTCCCGTAGCGCTGCTGCTGTCAATCGACAGTGCTCCCACCAACACCGTCGGCATGTTATTCATCATAGAGGACAAAAAGGCGCTCAGAACCCCCGTCTCCAGCGTTGCCGCCCATATCCCGCGTTCTGCCAGCGTATCAAGCACACTCGCCAACAGACCGGTTAATCCTGCGTTGCGCAGGCCATAAACCACCAGATACATGCCCAAAGAAAAAACCACAATCTGCCAAGGTGCACTGCGAAGAACTTTCCCGGTATCTATGACCCGCCCTCTTTTCGCGACAACCAACAGAATCAATGCGCCAATGGCAGCTACTGCGCTAACCGGCACACCGAGCGGTTCCAGTCCAAAAAAACCGACCAACAACAATACCAATACACCCCAGCCGGCTTTAAATGTCGGTAAATCGCGAATTGCCTCCCGTGGCCGCCGTAATCGCGACAGGTCATAGTTCACGGGAATATCATGACGGAAGAACAAATGCAGCATCACCAGTGTGGCAACGATAGCGACAATATTCACCGGGACCATTACGGCGGCATACTCAGTGAAACCCAGTTGGAAGTAGTCCGCGGAAACAATATTCACCAGATTGGACACCACCAGCGGTAGGCTTGCGGTATCGGCAATAAACCCCGCAGCCATCACGAAGGCCAATGTAGCTCCTGGGCTGAAACCCAATGCCAGCAACATAGCAATCACAATTGGCGTCATGATCAACGCCGCACCGTCATTGGCGAACAGTGCCGCCACCGCTGCCCCCAGCAGCACAATATAGGTGAATAACCAACGCCCTTTCCCCTTGCCCCAGCGCGCTACGTGCAGCGCCGCCCATTCGAAAAAACCAGAGGCATCCAGCAGCAAGCTGATCAAAATCACGGCGACAAACGTGGCAGTAGCATTCCAGACGATCTGCCAGACCAGAGGAATATCACTGAGATGCACCACGCCAGTCAGCAATGCCAGCCCCGCGCCAAGTGAAGCACTCCAGCCGATGCCTAACCCTTTGGGTTGCCAGATCACCAAAATGATAGTCAGGATGAATATTACCCCGGCCAGCACCATCACAACTCCTTAGTGGCTTATGCCAAACACATATGAAATTTCATATATATAAAATTAAAAAATTTTACGTTATCAACACACCGCCTCATTCCCCGCCGCGCGTTGTGCCAGTTCAGTCACCTGCTGTTGCTGGCTAAGGTAAGCCTGTTCAATGACTGCTGCTGCCCATGCCGGCATATGCGGCGACAGCCGGTAATAGATCCATTTTCCTTCACGGCGATCAAGCAGCAAACCACTTTCACGCAACATGGCAAGATGACGGGAAATTTTGGGTTGTGATTCAGCCAGCGCCCCCGATAACTCACACACGCAGAGCTCCCCCATCTGGCGCAGTAAAAGCACCACTGTGAGACGCGTCTCTTCCGATAGATTTTTAAACAATTGCAGCGGTGTTATTGATGTCATAAATGGGGCTCCAGAGTCATTGATAGCATCATAATCCGCAGCGAAAGGATGTCAACAATACATATGAAAAATCATATATGTTTGGCTAAAACAGGCGATTACTTCACCAGACACAAAACCAGGTTAAGTTTTGGCTATCGATTCTATACGCCAAAGCGACTGTTCATTATGTGCTATTCCCCTACAATCAGCCTGTAACGAAAACACTTCATTCTCAACGGAGGCACGATGTACAACTTCTCTCGTTATCAGGCAAAAGAACTGGCGCTGGCGTATATGAGCGGCAAACAACACGACTTATCGCCGCAGGAATTCCTGCAGCAACTGAAGACCAGCGAAAAATCATTTGATTATCTGCTGAAGCACGGCAGTGAGCAGCCGCGTGAAGTGCTGGTAAAAAGCTTCTGAATGCCAGGCCGTAACCCTAACAACCCGCTCCACGCCGGTGGCGAGCCATCAGGCCCGCGTATTCCCGGCTGAGCAGTGAATGGGTTATCACTGCCGTGGAACATCCCAATAGGGCTGATCTCCGCCCAGTTGTGCAAGTAAGAAGTCGACAAAAGCCGATACTTTGGCTGGCAGGTATTTACGCTGTGGATATACGGCATAGATGGCATGTTCTGGTAGCCGATAAGCAGGCATTAGCTCAATCAGCCGCCCCTGAGCAATATCATCCCCGACGATAAAGGTCGGCATCTGACAAATCCCCATGCCGGCGAGTAACGCCTCGCGCAAGGCTTCACTGTTATTTACCTGGTAATTACCGCGTGGTTGAAAGCGCACCCTTCCCGTTGGCCCCTCAAATTGCCATTCGCTGCCACCCCGGAAATAGCTGTAAAACAGGCAATTATGCCGTGACAGCTGCTCCAGATCTGTCGGTGTGCCGTAGCAGGCCAGATAAGCAGGGGCGGCACATAATAGGCTGTGACAAGGAGCAATACGCCGGGCAATCAAGCTCGAATCAGCCAGTTGGCCAATGCGAATAGCCAGATCAAAACCCCCATCGACCAGATCAACCACCTGATCATCCATCATCATAGTGATCTCCACGTCCGGGCAAGCCGCCAGAAAACGGGGGATCAGCGGCGCAACATGCAAACGGCCAAAAACCATAGGCACACTGATCCGCAAGCAACCCTGCGGTTGCCCTTGTAACCGGGTGACCGCATCCTCTCCCTCGCGTGCCACGGCACAGGCATTACGGGCATAGCCAAAATACTGCTCTCCCGCTTCAGTAAGGCTCAGGCTACGCGTAGTGCGTTGTAGCAATTGTACGCCAAGCGAGTTTTCCAACTGGGCGATTCGCTTGCTTACCGCTGATTTGGTGATACCCAGTCTCCGGGCAGCCGCTGAAAAACTCTCGCATTCTACTACTGCCACAAATACCGGGATCGCCGCAAAGTTATCTTGCATTCTTCGTCAACTTTTACTCAACAATGAGTTTCCATTTTAATGGATTATACCGAAAACAAAAACAATATAGCCTATCTGTCAGCCCAAAATAGGATCTGACACGATGATACGCGAGCGTTTCTCCAACCCTCTGCTAGCGCTGGCCGCTGGCGCATTACTGGCGCTGATGATAGGCATCAATAGCCTGTTGGCCAGCTTTAACTCCCCACTGTTTGCTTCATGGGTCGCGCACGGCGTTGGGGCGATCACGGCCTGGTTGCTCTTGCTCCTGCTGCGCTGGCGTACCCCGAGGTCGGCATCCTCATTGCCGCCTGCCAGTGTTCCCCGTTGGGCCTATCTGGGGGGGATTCCCGGTGCCCTGACGGTGGTGTTAGCTGCCATTACCGTCAATAGCCCTCTGGCACTTTCCGGCAGCCTTGCGCTCATGCTTACCGGCCAGGTTTTATTTGGCATGGTGTCCGACAGCTGCGGCTGGTTTGGCGTAATTAAACGCCGTCTCAGCGTCAACGACGTTATTGCCACGCTGCTGATCCTTTCCGGCTGCGCCCTCCTCATCTTCCTGAGATAATTGTCATGCTAACCTTGGTACTCCTCGCGCTCTTTAACGGCATTTGCATCAGCATCAGCCGTGCAATTAATGGCCGTCTGTCGCTAAGTCGTGGAGCTTTCCACGCCTCACTCTGCAATCACATTGTCGGCTTTGTGTTCCTCAGCCTGCTGCTGGCAGTCATCGGCGGATTCACTGCCAGCCCCTTAGGTCAGGCGCCTTGGGGAGCTTATCTGGGCGGGGTCATTGGGGCGTTGTTTGTCGCATTGAACAGCTACGTGCTACCCCGTCTGGGGACCCTTCGCGCCGCATTACTGATTATCAGCGGTCAAATGCTGACGGGGGTGGTAATAGATCGTCTGCGCGACAACGAGGGTTCAGCCAGTGTACAACTCCTTGCCATTAGCCTGATCATACTGGGTATTTATCTGGCACGAATGAAAAAACCCCTGACTACGTGGCTCTATGAACGTATGGCGTTATCCAGTAAATTTCGCATCTAGATGCGAATACCCTAAAAATTCGCATCTAAGTACGAATTATTGACATATTCGTATTTAGGTGCGAAGTTTAGTGACACCCTACCGCTTACGAGCCAATAACATGCCCGCACAAATCAGCGTGATCACTGGCGATCTGGTCAACTCCCGGCAGTTAGATACCACTCACTACATAACCGAGTTACATGCCCTGCTGACCCAGCTGCAACAGGCTAAGCTTATTCAAACGTTTGAGGTTTTCCGCGGGGATGCATTTCAAGCCGTGGCGGAACCGCAATCCGGTTTACTGCTGGCGGTTTATATCCGCATCGCACTCAAAGCAATGGATACCCGACACTGGGACGCTCGCATCGCCGTGGGTCTGGGCGCGGGGGAGGCAAAAAACGCCGGCTATGGCAGCGCTTTTGTGAATTCGGGCCAGGCGCTGGATGGCCTGACGAAAAATTGCCGGTTAGCTCTGAAAAATGATAATGACCAAACAAATGCCATTGTCAGCGATCTGTTACCAATGCTAGATCATGTGGTTAGCCGCCTTTCCCAGACCGAAGCGCGGATAGTCCGGGCGCGTATATTGGCTACAACCAATCAGGAAGTGGCAGAAAAGCTGCAAAAGGCCGCCTCGACGGTCTCCGCAACGCTTAAACGCGCGGCCTACGAGGAAATCATGCGGTTTATTCACGCGATTAACAGGATCACCTGAATATGGATTTGAGTTACGTACCTTTGCTGACCTGGTTGCTGATCGCCCACGTGCTTGCAGACTTTTCGCTGCAACCACGAAGTTGGGTTGAGGATAAAATTGTTCATCGCGGGCGTTCCCGATTCCTGCTGCTACACGCCTTACTGCACGGTGTCCTTGCCGCTTGGGTCGTGGCCGGGTTTGCGCTGCTGCACGGTGGGCTGTCCTCCCTCCAGATCCTCACCACGTTATTGGTTATCGCCATCAGTCACTGGCTCATTGATTTGCTAAAAGTCACGCTGTTGACGCCTCTCAGCCAGGCAGGTGGGTTTCTCCTCGACCAATGTCTGCATCTGGCAGTGATTGTTTTGCTGTGGCTGTTCTTGACCCCCAACGCCTCCAGTTTGTTCACCGCGCTCGGCGCGACCCTCATCAGTTGGCAGTCTGGCCTGGTTGTATTGGCGTATCTCTTAATTTATATGCCACTGGGTATTTTGATTGGCCAATTGCTGGCGCACTGGACACCACAAATGCCGCCTTCTGCCAAAGCCGATAATGACTCCCTGTTACGTGCGGGCAAACAAATCGGTTATCTGGAAAGAACGCTGATCCTGACTTTTGTTTTGATTGGGCAGATTCCGGCAATCGGCTTTTTGTTAGCGGCCAAATCCATTTTTCGCTTTGGCGATTTGCGGCAGAGTGATGACAAAATGCGCACTGAGTATGTGCTACTCGGTACGCTGTTTTCCTTTACGCTGACCATTATGCTTGGCCTGCTGGTGAAAAAGTTGTTGTAGGGGCGCAATGTTTTGCGCCCGAATGCATCGCGGCGAAAAACATCGCCGCGACAGAAACGCCCCTGAGGAATTACAACCACTCACCAAAGCGGCGAATATAGAAACGCTTCATCATCTGCGCCACCACACAGTAGCTGATCAAGGTCCCCGCCAACCACGGGAAGTATTCCCAAGGGAGTGGCTGCAACCCGACCAATGCACCCAGTGGTGAGAATGGCAGATAGATACCCAGCGCCATCACCAGAATCGTGGTCAACAGAACGGGCAATGCTGCGGTGCTTTGAATAAAGGGTATCTTCTGGGTACGCAGCATATGCACCACCAGCGTTTGTGATAACAACCCTTCAATAAACCAGCCGGACTGGAACAGCGCCTGGTGTTCAACACTGTTGGCAGCGAAGACAAACCACATCAATGCATAAGTGGTGATGTCAAATATTGACGACGTTGGTCCAATCCACAGCATAAAGCGGCCAATGTTTTTAGCATCCCACTTGCGTGGTTTACGCAGGAACTCTTTGTCCATCTTGTCCCACGGCAGAGACAATTGAGAAATATCGTACATCAGGTTCTGGATTAACAGATGGATCGCCAGCATCGGCAGGAACGGGATAAATGCGCTGGCCACCAACACGGAAAACACGTTGCCGAAGTTGGAGCTGGCGGTCATGTTCAAGTACTTGATGATATTCCCGAAGGTTTCACGCCCCTTGATCACCCCCTCTTCCAACACCATCAGGTTTTTTTCCAGCAAAATGATGTCCGCCGACTCTTTGGCAATATCAGTACCGGTATCTACCGAAATGCCCACGTCGGCATCACGCAATGCTGGTGCATCATTAATGCCGTCACCAAGAAAGCCGACGGTGTGGCCATTCGCCTGCAGCATCTTCAGCACCCGCGACTTCTGCAGCGGCGTCAGTTTGGTAAAGACAGTACGCTGCTCGACCTCTCGCGCTAAGGTCGCGTCATCCATTTCGGCAATTTGCGGACCGGAAAGCGGCTCACCCGGTTCCAGCCCGACATCACGACAGATTTTGCAGGTGATCACCGGGTTATCACCGGTCAGTACCTTCACGGCCACGCCGTTTTCCTGTAGTGCGGCTATCGCTTCCTGCGCACTTTCTTTTGGCGGATCGAGGAAGGTTAACAGCCCCTGGATAACCATATCGCGTTCATCGGCCACGCTCAGCGGCAAGGCGTTTTTCTGCTCACCCAGTTCCCGCGTTGCCAAGACCAGCACGCGGAACCCATCCTCGTTATATTGAGCGGCAAGCGCCTGCAATGCGTCACGTCGTGCCTGATCCAAGGGTAAAATCTGCTGCCCTTCACGCACATGGGTAGCGATTTCGAGCATCTCTTCCACTGCCCCTTTGCAAATCAGGCGCTGTTGGTGGTTTTCATCCTCGACTACAATCGACAAACGGCGACGCACGAAGTCAAACGGCAGCTCGTCAACCTTGCTAAAACGCCCCAGAGCCTCAATGCCCGGCTTGCCGCGGCCAAAACGGATCACCGCTTGATCCATCAGGTTTTTCATTCCACTCTGGTGAAAGCTGTTCAGCCACGCCAGATGCAACACCTCATTGTCTCTGGCTCCGCTCACATCCAGATGATGTTCGAGGATGATGCGGTCCTGAGTCAGCGTGCCGGTTTTGTCGGTGCAGAGTACATCCATCGCGCCAAAGTTCTGAATGGCGTTCAGGCGTTTGACCACCACTTTGCGCCGTGACATCGCAATGGCACCTTTCGCCAGGTTAGAACTGACGATCATCGGCAGCATCTCAGGCGTCAGCCCAACGGCCACCGCCAGGGCAAACAGCGCCGCTTCGCTCCAGTCGCCTTTGGTGAAACCATTGATCAACAGCACAATCGGTACCATCACCAGCATAAAGCGGATCAGCAACCAACTGACGCTGTTCACCCCACGGTCAAACGCCGTTTGCGAACGGGAACCGACAATCGATTTGGCCAGTGAGCCAAAATAGGTGCGGCCGCCCGTCGCCACCACAACCGCCGTGGCCGTGCCGCTGGCGACGTTAGTGCCCATCAAGCAGATATTCGACAGTTCCAACAAGGCATGCTCACTGGAAACGTCATCCTCGCTCGATTTTTGGCTGACGTTGCCCATCGCATCGTATTTCTCGATCGGGATTGCCTCCCCGGTCAGGATCGCCTGGCTGATAAACAGATCGCGCGAGGCCAACAGGCGCACATCAGCCGGTATCATATCCCCGGCGGAAAGCGTAATAATATCGCCCGGTACCAGTTCACGGATCGGGAGTTCCAGCGTCAATGGCTGCACGCTGTAACTGCTGCGGCGCAATACCGTTGCGGTGGTACGCACCATCGACTTCAACGTTTCCGCTGCCTTGTTGGTGCGATATTCCTGCCAAAAACGTAGCAGTCCGCTAAGTGAAACCATCACCAATATGATGATCACGCCAGTGAGATCGGTTTCTTCACCGCGCCGGGCAGGCAGCCAGTAGTCGGTAAAGAAACTGATCGCAGCCAGCACCATCAGTACAAAGATAAATGGGTTATTGAACGCAGCGATGAGCTGTACCAACGCGTGCGGTGCTTTCTCGTGAGCAACCTGGTTAACACCGAACTGCTCGAGACGTTCAACCGCATCATCCTGGGTTAAGCCGTTGCGGTTGCATTTTAAATTAGCCAGCGTCTGCTCAACGCTGTTTTTCGCCTCGTGTGCGATGGCGTAAGGCGCCTTTATTTTATCGCGACGGCGAGCTGTTTCATTAATATAGGTCATAACGCTATTCTCTTATTTTACTCTGCGCACAGGAATACCCCGCCCGATTAACAGGTGAATAAACGCAGAGTGGAATTTATTTAGTTAGCGTAATTAACGCGGTTTATTACCGCGCCATAAACGCTGAGCAATTAACGTTTCGGGGTCACCGTCCATGACGCCTCCTTATCACTGTATGCAGTGAATATTTATCAATAATTAGACAGGTAATTCAGACGCGATACGCCAGCGCACGGCGCTAACACTTTTCTCGAGACTGACTCGACAGACAATGCCTTCAATTTCTTTTTGCACGGAAGGATTTGCCGTTATTTCTGCACACACCTCGAGTTGGCCAGGAATGGAAATATCGGCACTGCGCAATGATTGCAGCCTTAATGCCACGCCATTCAGCGCCTGCAATATCAAGGTGCGCACCAATATTTCATCTTGCTCGCCGCAGGTAACCTGAATGCGGTAGCACACCTCGAGATCGGTCGCCTGCTGCTGAGGCTGCAGATTAATGCGCTGGGCTGCCTCACGTAATAAGATGTTCGCGCACAGGATCACCAGTGTCGCCAACACGGCATTCCAATATTGCCCCAGGCCGCACAGCACACCAATCGCCGCTGAACACCACAGCGTCGCAGCAGTATTCAAGCCGCGGATATTCAGCCCTTCACGCATGATCACGCCCGCACCCAGGAAACCGATACCCGAGACAATCTGTGCAGCAACCCGCCCGGCACTGGACGGATCGGTGGACATGGAGCTAAGAATAAATACGGCGGCACCGGTCGCGACCAACGCATTGGTACGCAGGCCAGCCATACGCTGGCGCCATTGCCGTTCAGCGCCAATAATCGCGCCCAGGCTCATCGCCAGTAATAAATTTAAAACAAAAGGAGTCATAGCCATGACTTTCCCCTTAAATAACTGCAGGAGATAAAATCATGTGCTTTTTAGCACACGCAAAATTGCGCCGATATTAAATCAGCGATTGAGCGTATCAGTGCCTGGAGGGAAAAGGCTGTGGCTGAAAGTTGCCATAATAACGTCCAAATCAATTCGCCCGATGCCAATAGGCAGCAGGAACAACTATAAGATTCGGGTTTGCACAGCTCGGAATAACGTGAGAGGGGTGCTGCCCGCCGTTTTCGGCAAGCAACAAATCAAAAGAGGATTGGTCAGCTTGCCTTGTTTATATCACTGCAACTAAAACTGTCCAATTGTGTTTCCTCATTGAAATTTTGGCTGAGTATAGTGACGCGGAGTGATGATGTAAAGACGAATTTATTAAACGAAAATTAAACTCAATAATTCTGCATATTTGATGCGTCACACAATTATAACGGATTCGCATTGGGCAAGCCGGTGATTACCGATAAACTCATCCCCTAACAGGACAATCAACCCTAAGGACATCCCGCTCGATGAGCATACTTCGACTTTCCATTAGCCTCGCCCTGCTTACCGCTTTTCCCGTTAAGGCACTCCTTTTGGAGCAGGGGGCAGTCCGGTTCGATATCGATCCGGCCACGTTAAAGATCACAGCAGACAAAACCTTGGTCAACCAGGCTCAGGCCGTGCAAACCGTGGCTGATCAGCAAAGCACCGCCACACAGGCAAGCTGGCAGTGGCCAAACAGCGCGATAAGCATCAGCGCCCGGTTGGACGGCAGCGATCTGCGGCTGAGCTTCAGCAGCAACCGAGCACAGACAATGACGTGGTTCACCCTGCCACCGCAGGCGAGCACCTTGCTGTTGCCCATTGGCGAAGGCAGCCGCATACCGTTGGACAATCCCGTTTGGCAACATTATCTGGTCAAAGAGATGACACCGCTGGATACCAACTGGGATCTTAAGCTGCCACTGTGGAGCCAACAGCAGCAGGGTAAGGTTTATAGTTGGCTATTGCTTACCCCCTTCAGCAATCAGGTCACCTTCGCCAGTACGAAAGACACCCTCACTATGCACGCCAGTCATCAGTTCAATCGGTTTAATCAACAACAAGCTTTTGACGTATTACTGCACGTGGGAGACACCCTGTTATCAGGTGCGCATCGCTACCGCGAGTATTTGCAGCAAAGCGATCAGTTCAGCACCTTGCGCGATAAAATTCGCACCGCGCCGGAAGGCGAAAAGTTGATTGGCGCGACACACATTTATTTATGGGGCGACAAACTGTTGGCGCCGGCTGACGTGAAAAACTGGCCGGGCATTTTGTCCTGGCTGGTCTCTCCAGCAGGGGAAACGCTGTGGAAAAAAATCGATGTCGATAGCCAGAAAACCGTGCGAGAACTGGCAGGAAAAACACCGGAAGGCTGGCAACAGCAAACCTTGGTTGATGCTCTAAACCAAGCGCTGCTGGCGCTGAAACCGCTAAACGCTACGCCAGACGAAACGGGGTTCCTGCAAGCACAATACCAACAAGCCGCTGACGTCAGGGCGTTGGCGCAACGTCAGCTCGGGGCCTATCTCGCACCGGCGGACAGTTGGGGCCAGGGGCTGGCGAAACCGCTGATCGACACACTGCACCAGGCCGGCCTTCCTCGACTGTGGCTGGGGACGGATAACTGGACTGCTGAATTCCTGCATCCGCAGGCGGTCGAAAGCGCAAAAAAATCGGGGTACCTGATTGCCAGTTATGACTCTTACGACACCGCCATTCCCCGCGGAGTCAACGACAGTTGGCTGACAGCTCAGCTGCCGGCAGCACTGCGTGAAGAGTGCGCCATCGTGCGCGCTGACGGAAGCAAAAAACCCGGTTTCGGCAAACAGGGCTATTACCTGAATCCAGGCTGTGTGCTGCCCTACTCACAACAGCGCATGCGTGACCTGGTGCAACTGGCTGGTCTGAACAGCCTGTTTCTGGACGTTGACGGCACCGGAATGGTGTCCGACGACTATCAGCCCAATCATCCCACGGGCGCAGAACAAATGGCGCAGGCCCGCAATGCGCGGCTTGCCTGGTTCAGCAATACCCTTCGGTTGCCGCTCGGTTCCGAAGACGGTAATGCGGTAACCGCACGCCACATTATGTTTGCCCACGGCATGGAAACCTGGGGCTTTGGCTGGGGCGATAAGCAAATGAACCAGGACAAATCCTCTCCTTATTATCTCGGTGCGTGGTGGCCCAATGCCCAACCGGCCTTCTTCTTCAGCCCGGCCAAGGTGAAAGAACCCTACCGCACCGTGGAGTTCGATCCACGTTATCGCCTGCCAATGTACCAGGCCGTTTTTCACGACGCGGTGGTCAGCAGCCACCACTGGAATTATGACAATCTGAAATTCAGCGATGTTAAAACCACGCGTAGCCTGCTTAGCCAGCTGTACAACACGGCCCCGATGTTCCATCTCAGCCGCGCAACGCTGCAGACGCGCTTGCCGCAAATCAAACAAGCCGATGCCGCTTTCCGTCCGCTGCACCAAGCGTTGTGGGATAAGGCATTGACCGACTTCCGCTGGTTGGATAAAGCGGGTTGGGTGCAGCAAACCACTTTCAGCGATGGCTCAACGCTGACCGCCAACTTTGGCAAGCAGCCGTTCGACGGCATCGCCGCCCAAAGCCTGCGAGCCAAACTGGCGGACGGCCGTATCCTGGACTATACCCCGTAATTGAATGCCAGGGGCACTCGCGAGACATGAGGAACTGTCCCGTTCTCACATTGAACGGGGTGTTCGACGCGTGACGCAGTCCCGGCCAGCAACCTGGAGTTGATGATGGATACCTTTACGCAAACGCTGCTCTCTGAGATCAGACAACATCTGGGGGGACACACTCCCCCGGCGAGCCCGTTGACAGTCAGTGGTAAAGGCGCACTGAACAGCGCATTCCCCGTCAGCGAACTGGCAACTGCCTGCTGGAGTGCCGCGGGGTTAGCCTGTGCTGAACTGCGGCAACACAATCAGGCCGATGCCCCACTCGTCTTTGTCGATCGTCGGTTGGCGTCATTATGGTTCGGCTGGACATTACGGCCGCTGGGGTGGGCATTGCCCGCAGCCTGGGATGCTCTGGCCGGTGACTATGCCACCTGCGACGGTTGGATCCGTCTGCATACCAATGCACCGCATCACCGCCGCGCGGTAGAGCACGTGCTCGGTCCACATCAGGATAAAAATGCACTGGCGCAAAAGGTGCTTACGTGGAAAAAAGGTGACCTGGAACAGGCCGTCATCGAAGCAGGCGGCTGCGCGGCAGAAATGCGTTCGGCTAAGGCCTGGCGGCAACACGTACAGGGCAAGAGCGTTGCGCTGGAGCCACTGATCCATCAAGCACAACAAGCGGAGGCCCCGCCGCCGAACTGGGGCCTCCCTACTGCCAGGCCACTGCACGGCGTACGGGTTTTGGACCTGACACGGATTATCGCCGGGCCCGTTGCCACCCGCTTTCTCGCCGGGTTGGGTGCAGACGTATTGCGTATCGATCCTTACGGGTGGGATGAACCCGGCGTGGAACATGACGTGATCCTCGGCAAGCGCTGTGCGAGGCTGAACCTGACCAATGCCCACGATCGCCACACCTTCGAGCATCTACTGAAAAACTCTGACGTCATCGTACACGGCTACCGCGCCGGGGCGCTGGAAAAACTGGGTTATGGCGCTGAACAACGGCGTGCACTGTCGCCTGGATTGATTGACGTGTGTCTGAACGCCTATGGCTGGACGGGCCCATGGCGTGGAAGACGCGGGTTCGACAGCTTGGTACAAATGAGTTGTGGCCTGGCGGAATCAGGCATGATCTGGAAGCCTGCCGCCACGCCTGTCCCGCTGCCGGTGCAGGCGCTGGATCACGCAACGGGTTACCTGATGGCCGCAGCGGTACTGCACGGCATGCGTCAACGTCTACAACAGGGCACCGGCTATAGTGCTCGGCTGTCTCTGGCGCGGACAGCGCAACTGCTGCTCGATCATCCTTACCCACAGCCACACCCGCTGGAACCTTTGGCGCCCGTCGATACCTCGGATGAAAACCCTGAAACTGAACTCACTCACTGGGGCCCAGCGCAACGCCTCATCGCTCCGCTGCGGCTGAACGGCACAGCGCTGCGCTGGGCACTGCCCGCCACCACCTTGGGCAGTTCACAGCCGGAATGGCTACGGCGCTAATGCCCGGCTAGCTGATGCTGCAACCAGTGTAACAAGGCCTCAACCGCTGGCGTCAAGCCAGCGGTCTGCGGCCACACCAAATAGAAGTCCGTCTGATCCAGACGCTGTGCAGGTGCTAGAGCCACCAATCGGCCTTCTGCCAGCGCATCACTCACCAGCCGTTTTTTTACCAGTGCGATACCAAAGCCTTGTTCAGCTGCACGGATCAATAACCCCGCATCATTGAACAGCGCCAACGGGCGCTCGCTTGCCATTTGCTGATGCGCGACAAACCAACTGCGCCATGGAGTGACGTCATGCTCCAGCAGCGGCATACCTTGCGCTCCACTGTCGAAAGCTAGCTGCCACTGATGCGCCAGAGCGGGAGTGGCAACCGGTATCACTTCGCCCGAGGCAATGCGCTGCGCTTGCATATCCGCCCATTGGCCATTACCCAGCCGAATCGCCGCATCGAACCCTTTTCGCGACAGATCCTGCACTGCCAAGGATGCATCGATATCCAATGCAATATCGGCATAAGCCGCATGAAAAGACGGTAGACGCGGCATTAACCAGTAATGTGCAAAAGAAGGCAGCACGCTGATACGAAGCGACTGGCTTTGCGCAAGGCGTCTGACCCGCCCTATCCCCTGTTGCAATGCCAGCAACGCCGGTTCGGCGACCGCCAGCAATTCACGGCCGGCAGCATTCAAACACAGCCCCCTGCCTTGGCGTTCAAACAACGGGCAGCCGATCGCTTGCTCGAGCTGTTGAATCTGCTGGCTAATGGCGCCGTGGGTAAGATGCACCTGCTGGGCCGTTGCGCGCAGATTTTCTAACCGGGCGGCAATCACAAAGGTTGGCAGGAGATGCAGCGGAATACGTTCACTCAACATTGGTTAGCCCTGCTATCCAAAAAGGCTATTTTTCATCGATTTTCGCCACAACGCAAATGGTCTAGGGTAGCTTTT
The DNA here is from genome assembly GCF_058190535.1 of Serratia sp. CoH_134_PS_4. Lineage (NCBI taxonomy): Bacteria > Pseudomonadati > Pseudomonadota > Gammaproteobacteria > Enterobacterales > Yersiniaceae > Serratia > Serratia sp. CoH_134_PS_4. The sequence continues at coordinate 69,017 of NZ_JBXWKI010000020.1, read as the reverse complement.
TAACCTCTTTATATCCGGATCTCCCCATGCACCCACGTTTACAGCAAGATCTTGACCAGTTTCCACAAATACTCGAGCACACCCGCCAGTTGGCTGACAGCTTCCTGGCGGGGATTAAACAACGCCCGGTTTGCCCTCCGTTGGCTGCACAACAATTGCAGCAAGGGGACGATCGGCTGGCAGAAAGTGGCGACGGCGCGCTGGCGGCGTTGAACGACTTCTGGCTACGTTACGCGGATGGGCTTTCGGGCAGTGCCGGGCCACGTTACTTTGGCTTTGTCACCGGTGGCGCGACCCCGGCCGCATTGGCCGCGGATTGGCTGGTTAGCGCTATCGACCAGAATAGCCAATTGAGCCACGACACCGTGGCTGCAGCGATTGAATTGGCAACCATTGTGCAGCTCAAAACGTTGCTTGGCCTGCCCGAGGCATTTAACGGCAGTTTTGTTAGCGGCGCGACCATGGCGAACTTTGTCGGAATGGCCATCGGCCGCCAGTGGTTGGGACAACAACGTGGGATTGATGTCGCCGAACAAGGGCTGGCAGCATTAGGATCCATTCAGGTGTTATCGGCAAATGCGCACTCAAGCAGCGTGAAGGCACTCAGCATGCTCGGTATCGGTCGCGACGCGCTTAATATTATCGGCAGCCAGCCCCATTCTGAGGCTATCGACCCAGAAGCGCTGGAGCGCCATCTGGTTGCCAACCGTGGTGTGCCAACCATCGTGCTGGCCAGCGCCGGAACCGTCAATACCGTGACCTTCGACGATCTACCCCGCTTGTTGGCACTGCGTGAACGCTATCCATTCTGGCTGCATGTTGATGCTGCATTTGGCGGTGTCGCGGCCTGCTCGCCGCAATATGCTCCTCGGCTTGCAGGCTGGGAACAGGCAGACTCCATCACCGTCGATGCACATAAATGGTTAAATGTCCCCTACGACAGTGCGATTCAATTCAGCCGTCATTTAGCGTTACAGATGCAGGTCTTTCAAAACCATTCTGCCTACCTGGAAGCACCGACGCTGCGGCCGGACAACTATCTGCACCTGACGCCAGAAAACTCGCGACGTTTCCGCGCATTGCCGCTGTGGATGGCGCTAAAAGCCTATGGCCGCAGTGGTATGCAAGATATGGTTGAGCGTAATGTGCAACTGGCGCAGCGATTGGGTGCAGAGCTGGACGCCAGCATGGGCTTCCAGCTGCTGGCACCGGTTAATCTGAACGTCGTGTGTTTTGCACTCAAGAACGTGGAGGGGGATGCGACTGCCGCACGCGATCGTTTTATCGCCCTACTCGACCGCCACGGTATCGTACGCTGCACCCCCACCCACTATAACGGGCAACCGGGGATCCGCGCAGCGCTGGTCAATTGGATGACGCAAGAGGCCGATATTCATCTTGCACTGGAGTCCATGGAACACTGTCGGCAAGCATTGGTCTGAAATTGAAACTCGCGGTGTGCTGATACGCACCGCGCTATTATTACCGCCAAAACCTGCCCTTTCCTGCCCTTGATAAGCGGCTCCCAGTCGGTAACACGAAAATAGTTCAGCAAAACAAATTAATTACTCACTGACATTTTTCACATTTGCCGAAATAGCACGAATAGTCACATCAACCCTTTGTTATATCGTCAGTTTCTGTAACAAAAAAACGGATTAATGTTAACTCAATGTGATTATTGGATATCGCAAGTGATAAGAAATGAAAGAATTATCATTATCAAAAACAAAAGAATAAATGATAACATTATGATAATATTATTAAAAATAAAAACACACGTAGTCGACGAAATGCAATTCGCCCAGGAAGTAAGCGAGAAAATGTTAAAAAAACAACACATGAATTTTTTTTAAGAATTTTCCTAGCAATCTAAAATTTCGTTTCGTGACATGATGGGCAGATTCAATGATAAAGATACCAGCAGGCACGCGGCTCAAGCACCAATTGACGTCACACCCTCGTCGCGCCGACACCAGCAGATTATTCTGACTTAAGCTAAACTTATAGGTTCACAGTGTTAATTAGTTTAGAAAGAAAATATCGTTGAGTACCGTCGAATTTATTGATAGAACACTGCATATACGTGATTTTTTTGTTCCTTTTTTTTGCCATTTAGGCTTCAGGCTTTTTCTTTTTGTTACCGCGGTAAAACGGATTTAAGTGGGGGTGCGATATGCCAACGATCATTATGGATTCATGCAGCTATACCAGATTAGGTTTAACAGACTACCTGACAACACACGGAGTAAAAAAACGCCAAATTAATGCGATTAGCAATATTGACGACCTGCATGAAAAATGCAGCAAGTTGAAACCCAGTCTGGTCTTTATTAACGAAGACTGCTTCATACATGAAGCCAATGCTACCGAACGTATAAAAGGGGTGATTTCACTGCACCCTGATACTTTATTCTTCATCTTCATGGCTATCACCAACGTACATTTTGACGATTATTTATATGTTCGTAAAAATGTCATCATCTCGTCAAAATCAATCAAACCAGAGACTATGAATCAACTACTTAGTCACTATCTGGAGAGAAAAGCCCCTCGCTCGGAAAAAAGCTCATTCGACCAAACACCCGTGACGCTGAGCCAGACTGAGTCAAATATGTTACGCATGTGGATGTCAGGTCAGGGAACTATCCAGATATCCGACCAGATGCAAATTAAAGCCAAGACCGTCTCTTCCCACAAGGGAAATATCAAGAGAAAAATTAAAACGCACAACAAGCAGATTATCTACCATGTTGTTCGTTTGACCGACACACTGACCAGCGGAATATTTGTCAATAGCCGCTAGGTATAAAGCTTGTCGTATACTCTGCCAAACGTTGGTTTTAAATGTTGTTCAGGCAATTGTACTGAAAATCTCGCATTTAAATAACCTAAATACCTGCTCGCGACGACATGCTCGGCCGCGACGGGTATTCCCGCAGTAAAAATCCGTTTATTAATGCCTCCCCGGAATCATCACCCTCCGAAAACCTTACAAATTAAATTAATTCACTAAGAAGTATCGCGTTTTGCGAAACAATCAATTGGATTCGGCCTGACGCAATTCAACGAAGGTGCCATCTCGGCTATCAATCTCGTTAAAGAACCACACACCCGCGGGGTAATCCTCCAAAGAGACCAGATACATGACACCTTCATTAAACTCTTCTACCGCCAGGATCACGCCTTCACGCCGCTGTTTACCGTCAGTCTTTACCGAGACCAGATCGTTAACTTTCATGCCTTACCCCATCATTTATCATTGATGTCAGTGTATTACAGAATGAGGTGGGAAGAATACCCGTACACCGTCAGTTAATCTGCTGTTCATCTGCGTAGTGTCTTCCTAAAGCGTAGCAGGCGAGCGTGCGAGCGGCTTTTCACTTTCTTAACGTTTTGCCCGCAGAATCTTAAGCCCGCAACCGGTAGTCTGTTCCTCGGTGCTTCCCCCCAGAGAAGTACCAGCAAATGAAGAAGTAACAAGGAACTTTTGCCCGCAGACTTGCGGGCATTTTTTTGCCTGCGACAAATTACAGACACAAAAAAACCCGCCTTGGCGGGTTTTTATTAATCAGCAAGAGGCCGATTAGATAGCGGTAACGTTAGCCGCTGACGGACCTTTAGCACCGTTCTCGATAGAGAACTGTACGTTCTGGCCTTCAGCCAGGGTCTTGAAGCCTTGATCCTGGATAGCAGAGAAGTGTACGAACACGTCTTTGCTGCCGTCTGCTGGAGTGATGAAACCAAAACCTTTAGACTCGTTGAACCACTTCACTTGACCTTTGATCATGTTAGACATGTCTAATTCCTTCAATATTAAATTTACGCCACCATGGGCAAGATATAGCCGGTCATCAGTTACTTATGGAGGCACTAGAAAGGAAATTCGTCAGAGAAGAGCTATCTAGGATAACGCTTTAAATTTGAACTACTTTACTCAAAATGTCGTGCATAAATAGGTCTGTACCACAGGCCGAGAAGCATTAACTCATGATGGGACTTTAATAGCAACTCTTTTTGTTAGCCCCTTTGTGGAAACGGGGCTAAACGCACAGGATTCAGTCCATTTTGCTTAATTTATCGTCATTTCTGGCGGTGTTTTCCGAATAAAGGCGGCAATGCAAAGCCGCAAAACTTGCAAAATGAGGCCTCTTTCTCATGGCCACCCCGTTGACATTGTTCACAATTCCGCCTTTCACGGTTGCGTTGCAGCTCCTGTGACATGTAGGCCGTCAGAATGCCTGTCGGTACCGCGATAATCGAATACCCCAACAGGATAAGCACCGAGGTCAATAAGCGCCCCACCGGCGTATGGGGGACGATATCACCGTACCCTACCGTGGTCAGCGTGACGACAGCCCAATACACGGCGGCCGCCAGGCTGGTAAAACCACCGGTGCCGCCCTCAACGGCATACATGAGGCCACCAAACACACACAGCACCACGGCGACAAAACCAAAAAACATCGCCAACTTATGACGCGCCAGCTTAATGCTGCGCCAAATCATCCCCATCTCGCTCATGTAACGCAGAAGCTTCAGGACCCGCAGCACACGCAGTATCCGCATAACGCGCAACAGCATCACAAACTCGACCGTCATATGTGGGAACAGCCAAATGATGTACAACGGCAGTACCGTCAGTAAGTCAACTGCGCCAAAAAAGCTGAAGGCATAGTGTTGCTCGCGCGGTGTGCACCACAGCCGTAACAGATACTCGAGCGTAAAAATGAAGGTAAAAACCACCTCAGCCCAGAAGAAAAGATAAATGGCTTCCTGGCCAGGAAAATACAAGGCACTGCCACCCGGTTCAAGAAACAACAGAATAACGCTGAGTAATGCGGTACTGACCCAAAACGTTTCCATTCTTCGGCCAGATCGGAAATGATTGTCGAAAAGCAGCCGATAGCTGCGTTGGCGCCAGCCGAGCGCCGGGGTGTCAATGGTCATAGCCCAATGTCTTATAAAGAGAAGTTGCTCATATACTAGACCCGAACCTGAGCACAGCCAAATCCCCAACGCCAACAGGTGTTACAAATGATAGTAATTCTCGTCTCGCTGTTTTATAGTTGCGCTGCGTAACTATAAAGGGAGATCGACCATGCTGAGATGGCCTACGCTTGCAGCCTCTTGCTGCACCGCTCTGTTGATACTGAGCGCCCCAGCCCTGGCGCTGGACCTGTCTTATACCGCTCCGGAGCCTAGCATCACACCGGCACCTGCTCCGCAAGCTGCACTTGGCCCGGCAAAAAAAACAGGTAAACCGCCTGTGGTCTGGTCAGAGTCAGAAGACAAAACCGGTTTTCGCCTTGATATGGAGTGTGACCACCCTGGCTGCAGTCGCCAACGCCCCAAGGTGTATTCAGGCATTAACGGGCCGGTGAAAAAAACCGATCGCCGCCGTCAGTCAGATCCCTACTCCACCAATCAGGATCCCGATTACAGCGTGAACATGGGTTATCAGTGGTAACTGCGCTTTAAGAGTTACCCTATATCTGCGGCAGCACAGGGTTCATACAATGCGCTTGTGTTCACCACTTCTCCTGGTGCTGAGCACAACAAGCTGTGTTGCAATTTTTTATGCGCCTCCCTATAGGCGCTTTTTTTATGCCTTGATATCAGTCACCTGTAGCCTTACAGAATGGTCTCATTGCGCCATAACGTGATTACTGTCACAAATAGCCGCTCCTTAGCCACGCTATATCGGAGGTTGGCCAGATGGCGACTGAATATCTATCTTTGCTGGCGGTGTTAGCCGGCATCGCAGGGTTCGCACTGTATAAGCACTTTAAATCACAGAAGAAAAACACCCTGCTGCGTCCGCACGATCGTTGACGGACGCGCTCCTGAAGGCAGGGTCTCCCTACCCTGCCTCAGGCCACAGAATTGCACTCTGTCATTTTTTTATCACAAAATTGTCACGATATGGCCATATGATGGTTGCGATTATCCGCACTGGCTTAACACCAAGGATTTCGTTATGACCACCATCAAAGCAACAAACCACCAGGAAGCAGAAAAGCTGATCCGTTACGGCACAGCCAAAAAAATTGAACTGGCTTATGACATCGACAGTGATGATTTTTTCCAGCTCGCCAGCCTGTGGTGCGATAGAGGCGCAAAAATCTCCAAAGGGAAAGAGCATTTTATCGTGTCGTTGAAAGGTTTCCGTATCCCTCCGAACGATTAATCCCCCTGCCGCCCCTGCGGCGGCGCCCCTTTTCCCCCGTGTTAAACCGCTCAATGCGCTACATCCCCTCTTCGGCATTTCTGTAAGATAAACATGAATTACAGCAGGCGGTTACCTACACTGGTTACTGCACCTGAACGCCAACTGAGGAGAACCACCATGTCAGCCAACCCACAGCTGCCCAGCACCATGAAAGCCATCGAAATCAGCCAGCCAGGTGAACCCGAGGTTTTAGCTGTCGTCCAACGGCCACTCCCGGTCCTGCAACAGGGGGAGATCCTGGTGAAGGTCGCCGCCGCCGGGGTTAACCGTCCTGACGTCCTGCAACGCCGCGGCCAATACGCGCCACCGCCTGGCGCCTCCGATATTCCTGGTCTGGAGATCGCAGGTACTGTGGTCGCCACCGGCGTTGGAGTACAAAATTACGCCATTGGCGATAACGTTTGTGCCCTGATTGCCGGCGGTGGGTATGCAGAATATTGCAAGGTACATGAAACCAACGCGCTGTCGGTACCGCAGGGCTTCAGTTTGATAGAGGCCGCAGCCATCCCAGAAACTTTCTTTACCGTTTGGGTCAATGTGTTCCAACGTGGTCACCTGAAGGCCGGTGAGACCGTCTTGATTCATGGCGGTACGTCGGGCATTGGCACTGTCGCCACCTTGCTGGCGAAAGCTTTCTGCGCCCGAGTGATCACCACCGTCGGCTCGGAAGAAAAACGCCAGGCGAGTCTGGCATTGGGCGCAGATGTGTCGATCAACTACCGCAGCGAAGATTTTGTTGAACAAACAAGACTCGCCACAGACGGCAAGGGAGCAGACGTCATTGTCGATCTGATCGCCGGGGACTATGTGGCGAAAAACTACCAGGCGGCAGCGATGGATGGCCGCATTGTGCAAATCGGCACCCAGAATGGCGTGGTTAAGGAGCTGAACCTGATGCCGTTGCTGATTAAGCGTCTGACCCACACGGGCTCGACCCTGCGCGCACGTAGCGTAGAGGACAAAGCGCAGATTGCCGCCGATTTACAGCAAAAAGTTTGGCCACTGCTGGAGCGCGGTGCGTTGAAACCGCAGATATTTAAAACCTTCCCATTGGAACAAGCGGCACAAGCCCATGCGCTGATGGAATCCAGCCAGCATATTGGGAAAATTATGCTGACGCTCTAGAGTACAACGCCCCGCAGTTCGCGCTGCGGGGTAAACCTGAAACGTCAAGCGCCGGGCGTATGCACATCGTCAGGCGTAGAGCCGGTATTGGCCAACTTCTCTTGTGCCAACGCTTCATCTTCGCTGTCTTTCTCCAGGCTTTCCTGCTGCTCCCCCTGTTTTGGCGAATACACCAGTTCTACCAAAATCGGGAAATGATCCGATCCTACATGGGGTAAACGACGCAGCGCACCCAGCACAAAATCATCACTGTGGAACACGTGATCCAACGGCCAACGCAGGAACGGATAGCCTGCATGGAAGGTGCTGAACATACCTCGGCCACGGCGCGGGTCCAACAAACCGCTGACTTTGAGGAACAGCCGAGTGGTAGTCGACCACGCCACATCATTGAGATCGCCGGTCACAATGACCGGATACGTCGATTTGTCCACACTTTTGCCCACCATCACCAACTCGGCATCGCGATCTTCTGACTCTTCATTTTCTGTCGGGCTTGGTGGCATCGGATGCACACAGTGCAAGCGTACCTGCGGCCCCTGCGGCAAATGCACCATCATGTGCATCGACGGGATCTGCTCATCCACCAGGTACTGAATTTGGGCGTCGCTAAGTTTCAGCCGTGAATAGACATGCATACCGTACAGATTATCCAGCGGGCATTTCAGCGTGTACGGGTAGTCTTGCTCCAGCACCGACAGTTGTTGCTCCCACCAGTTATCGGTTTCTACAGCGACCAGCACATCCGGTCGCTCGGTAGCCACCAACGCCAACAGTTTTTCCGCCTGGCGATTAGGGGTTAACACATTTGATACCAAAATACGGATACGTGGCTTCTTCTGATAACCGGTAAAGTCCAGCACCTGGGGTTTGCTCAACGGGGTATAAGGGTAAATCCATGCAGCCTGATACAGGGCACAGGCCAGGTTTACCGTCATCATGCCCCACACCCAAGGTGACAAGGGCACAAACAGCAAATTAAGCAACAACACCAATAGGGAAAGCACCAGTATTTGCAGGCGGGGGAAATCCCACACCCGAATCCACCAGGCTGCCTGCTTCGACAGTGGCGCAATGGTCACCAGCGCCAGCAAAAGCGTCAGTATGGCGGTAATCCCTGTCACGTTTAATTCCTCATCATCGGCGTGGCCTGTCGAAATGACGGCCTTCTGACTGCCACATCAAGCGGCAGCCAAAGATTGCCATAAAAAACGCCTGCCCCGCCAGCCAGCTTAAGGAATAATCTTGCGACGGCGGAACTCATCAAACAGCGCAAACAGCATCGCTTCCGTCTCGATAAATGCGTGGAAGCCAAAGCGGCGTGCCTTACTGCCATCCGCGAACATGTCGTAATCCCACGAAAAAACAAAGTCGGCAAAGCGCCAGCTCGCCACCGCGCCATAGTCAGTCTCGGCCAAGTCATGCTGTTGCACAAGGCATTGCCACAACTCGCTTTTATCCGCCATCACCGAGTCCAGCACCAGGGGTAACGGCGGTGCTATCTCCATGTCAAAATAGGCGGCAATTTTTGGCCACATCTCGCTCCAGCGGAACAAATCACCATTATTGATGTTAAACGCCTGATTGGCCGCCGCCGGTTCTGTCGCCGCCCAAAGCGTAGCGCGCGCCAGTAGCCCGGCATCGGTCATTTCCAACAGGCTGTGATAAGCACCCGGTTTACCGGGAAAACGCAACGGTATCCCCAATGCCTTGCTGATAGAGGCATAAACGGCGATGGTCAGTGCCAGGTTCATCGGATTGCCCAGTGAGAAACCGCCAACAACGCTTGGACGGATTGCACTCCAGTGCCAACTCTTCCCTTGCTGACGCCCTTCCAGATAACGCTGTTGCGCAAGATTAAACTCCGGCGGCATGTGTCCGGCATCACTCTCCCGCGCTGGCGTTTTAAAAGGTCCCAGATGGGCACCGTAGACTTTATAGCCCTGCATCAGGCTGATGTGTTCCAGTCCCGGTGCAACCGGCTCCAATGCCTCCACAACATGCGTTAACATCGCCACATTCGGCGCAACCAACCCCGCCCAGTCCGACGCATCCTGATAAGCCGCGTAGAAAATGTGGCTGACCCGGGTCAACGAACGCAAAGCGTTATCCGTTGCCTGCGCATCCAACAGATCGACGGCCAGATAACGCACTCGCGGCCGATCGACGCCCCCGCGCCTGGACAGGCCAATCACCTGCCAGCCTTGTTGCTCCAGCTCATCAATCAGCTTGCTGCCAATAACGCCGTTAGCGCCTACCACCAATGCCACTTTATCGTTTTGCATATATGCCCCACTCAGTATGAATTGATGTATTCACTGTGAGTGATAAGCAACGCTTGCGGTAGAAGGCCTTTCTTACTAACACTTATAAGTAAATTCTATAGGTGGAACAGCAATGGACAAACTGAGCGCAATGAAAACCTTCGTCCGCGTGGCCGAACTCGGCAATCTGTCTGCCGCTGCCCGCGATCTCGGCCTGACTCAGCCGGCTGTCAGCCAGCAAATTGCCGGTTTGGAACAGCAGCTGGGGGCGCAGTTGCTGTTTCGCAGTACCCGAGCCGTAACCTTGACCGACGCCGGTGCCGGTTATTACCATCACATCAAACCGATTCTTGCGGCGGTGAACGACGCTGAAGAAGCGTTGCAGGGATTGAACCAGAAACTGTATGGCCCGTTGCGTATTCACGCGCCAACGGGTTTCGGCCAGCAGCACCTGACACCGCTGGTCATTGCCTTTCAGCAACTCCACCCGGCACTGAATATCGAGCTGTTGTTGGATGACCGCCGCGCCGACGTGATAGGGGAAGGCGTTGACGTAGCGATTCGCTTTGGTGAACTCAATGCCCCAGGCATCGTCTCGAGACGATTGGGGGGATTGCAACGGATGCTGGTTGCATCACCGGCTTACCTGGCACGACATGGCACACCGCAAACGCTGGCAGAGCTGGCAGCACATTCGCATGTACGCTACAGCGGTCTCACCGACGGTGACTCGTTGACGTTAATCGGCCCTCAGGGTGCCGAGATGGTAAATTTGCGTCCGGTTTTTCGCGCGAACAATACCTTTTCACTGCTGGCCGCTATCGAGGCAGGGCTGGGGATTGGTGGTGCGCAGCGGCCGCTGATTGGTCGGCAACTGTCTACCGGTGCGCTCGTGCCAGTTTTGCCTGACTGGCACTACCCAGCAATGGCATTGCATGCGGTTTATCCCGGCGCGCGGTTCATTCCTCGCAAAGTACGGGCCTGGGTGGATTACCTGCAGGAAGCGTTGGGAGACATTGAGGGAATAAGCGTGAATCATGCCCCCGGTAATACGCCGAGGGCATAAGCATTATTTGAACAGTTTACCGACCATGTCGCCCAGTTCGTTGCTGTCTTGCTGCACTTCCCCATTGGGTGACGCCGCGTCAGCGACCGTTGGCAGGAACTGCGCAATCGTCGCTGATGCCTGAGCCGGGTCGATCCCCAGCTTTTCTGCCAACTGGTTAATCGCATCGCTACCCAGCGCCTGCTGCACGTGATCGCCGCTTATCTGCTGGTTTTCACCGTTGCCCAGCCATGAGCCGACCACATCGCCGAATTGCCCCTGACGGAACTTGTCCAGAATCGCCTGCAGACCACCCTGTTGCTCAACCCATTGCATGATAGCAACGTAATCCAGGCCTTTACCGTTACTGCCGCCCAGAATGTTGCCCAATACGCTATCAAACAGACCCATGGTAATCTCCTTCAGGCCGTCGGCATAAGCCGCACGCCCCTGTGACTTAACGAAAAAGGGCCGCCGTAGCGACCCTATTGATCAGCACCGAATCAGTTTCTGATCTTTCTGTAGACAAAAAGTACTACCAGAGCACCAATTACCGCGACAACAAAACTGCCCAGGTTGAAGCCGTCAACACGGCCCATACCGAAGAAGGTACTGATATAGCCGCCGACAACAGCACCGATGACCCCCAGGATGACGGTCATGATAAATCCGCCACCGTCCTTGCCCGGCATGATCCATTTAGCCAAGATACCGGCGATTAAACCAAAAATGATCCAGGAAATGATGCCCATTTTTACTCTCCCTATTACCTTTTGCCTAAAAGAAACTCTATCACCAGACCCACGACGGCGCCTGCTCCAACCCTGATCGATATTTTCGCACTGGTATTTCCCTGTGCTTGCCGTGACCGGCAGCGCGATACAGGGTGAATCGCGCTAAACACGCATCTTCACACTGTTACTATAGACAAATATCAGCAGTTTACACATTTCCGTCTGTCTGAATTTGTCTGTACATAAAACGACCACCTTCATCTAACTGTCATTTCTGCGCGCTATAACAAGGAGGAATTTCCCTGCGGGAGACAGACCATGACCAACACACCCTTTTTACTGATACTGGCCGCGTTATACGCCCTGGCTGCCGTCTGGGATGGCTCTGCCACCCTCCTGCTTATGTAATGTTACACATCCTTTGTCACTTTATTGTTGGCTTTAATTGTGTCTTGTTTTTTCAGCAAATTTAATTGGCTGAAAACCAATAATAAATTCCGCCGCGTTTAGATAAAAATCCCATAGGCCATCAGGCTTTAGGGTTCACAAAACGGCTTGATTAAGTGGCTAAACCACTCGGCAAACGCGATGAAACGTGCCGAACGCTGGCGGCGGTGCGGGTAAAGCAACGCAATGCCCATCGCTGGCGGACGAGCCTGTGGCAAGATTTCACACAGACTGCCGTTATCCAGATGATGCTGAACATCAAATCGGGGTATCTGCATCAACCCCAGTCCTGCCAAACAACACCCGATATAGCTTTCTGCATTGTTAACCGTCACCCGGCTGCGTAGCGTTTTTTCACCATAGTGCTCCCCTTGTTGCCACGACCAGGTATCTGCCCCTGCCAGCGTAGGTTGCGCATAGCCCACCACCCAATGATCGTCCAATTGAGCAGGCGTATGCGGGATACCGTAACGCTGCAGGTAGTCCGGGCTGGCGCAGTTAATCATGCTGAGTCGGCCCAGTGGCTGGCTGACCAGGCTGCTGTCGCTGAGGCTACCCACGCGTACCACGCAGTCGACCCCTTCCTGAATCAAATCGATTGAGCGGTCGCTGGCACTGAGAAATAACTGAATGTCGGGGTACTGAGAAAAGAAATCGGGCAATGCGGGTACCAGCATCCGCCGGGCTATGCGGCTGGGGACATCAACGGTCAGACGACCATCAATGGGGCCGTTTTGGCGGTGAAAAAGGTTTTCCAATTCTTCCACGTCACCCAGCAGGTTGCGTGCTTTCTCAAGTAACAGTTCACCGTCGCTGGTCAGTTGCACCCGCCGGGTGGTGCGATGAAACAGACGAGCGCCCATTTCATGTTCCAGTTGCTGTATTGCCGCCGACACCGTGGTTTTCGGCATCATCAAGATTTGCGAGGCTCGGATGAAACTGCCTACCTCGGCAACCTGGATAAAAACCCGCAATCTCCCTATTTTATCCACCGATTGTGCATCCTGATAAACAGGCTGCGGCACAGGCCGCAGCAGAATTGAGATTAACGAGTAGTATAGCCACCGTTGGCAAACAGCGTCTGACCGGTGATCCACCAGCCGTCAGTGACCAAAAATTTAACGATTGGCGCGATGTCTTCGATGTCGGTCAGACCCGTTTTCGAAAACTTGCTCAGTGCAGCAGCACTGCTGTGATAGTCCACCGCTTCTTTGCTTTCCTGGCCGTAGAAGAACGGGGTATCCATTGGCCCTGGGCCGATTGCATTCACGCTGATCCCGCGTTCGCCAAATTCTTTGGATGCAGCGCGGGTGAAGTGCTCTACCGGCGCCTTGCTGCCAGGATAGACCGCATAAAATGGCGTGTAGGCAGCCAACAATGAACTGACAATCGTCACAATGCGCCCGTTGTCGGCCAGATGTTTACCCGCCTGTTGGATAAAGAAAAACGCCGCCTTGGCGTTGATGTCAAAACTGCTGTCGTAATCTGCTTCGGTGACGTCGGCAATCGGTTTTTTGATCACCAGACCCGCTGTATTGATCGCAATATCCACTTTGCCGAACGCCGTGACCGCCTCTTCGAACAGCCGTGCCACGTTACCAGGCTGCGTCAGATCGCCCTGTACCGCTATCGCCTGTGCACCTGCTGCTTTCACTGCCTTCAGCGTGTCTTCCGCTGCCGTTCGAGTCGCATCACTGTTGTAATGCACCACCACGGCCGCCGCACCGTTAGCCGCCAGATCGCGTGCTACCAGGCCACCCAAGTTCTTCGCGCCGCCCGCGATCAAAACGACTTTTCCATTTAAAGATTGCTTGCTCATTACAGTCACTCCGTTAGTGAAGGGTGTAACGAGTATAGAAACTGTGACCGCTCAGATAATCTGTCCAAACTGGGATGAACTGTCCCGGTTTTTTGGCCAATAGCCCCCGCAATGCAAGAAATTCTTACAGCGTGATCGCCCACAAGGCATTCAGCGCTAATCGCACTACACTTGTAAGTTGCCAACGGCAATAGTCGCAAACAGAAACTATTGCTTCCCGCCCGTGGGCACTCAAAGGTTCTGACGGGCCATAACAGAGGTCAATGTCATGTTGATTCAACCCTATTTATTTTTTAGCGGTAACTGTGAGCAGGCGGTTAACTTCTACGTGGCGCAGTTGGGCGCTAAACTTGAAATGATGATGCGTTACAAAGAGATGCCGGAAGAGGCCAAGCAAGGAAACCCGCAAGATGTCGATCCAGAGGCCATCATGCATGCGCGGTTATTGATTGGTGAAACCGCGTTGATGGCCTCCGACGGCTGCCCACAAGATGGCGCCGACGCATCGCACAAAGGATTTGCGCTGTCACTCAATCCGAGCAACGTCGAACAAGGGCGTGAGCTGTTTGAAAAGCTTTCACAGGGCGGTCAAGTGACCATGCCTTTCCAGCCCACCTTCTGGGCCAAGGGTTTCGGCATGCTAACCGACAGGTTTGGTGTTAATTGGATGGTTAACGTTGAATAACGCGTCATCTCGGTGCGGTGTCCGCCGCCGATAGCGGCCATCGTACCGCCAACGCTCAGTTGTAGTGATACCAGTCGTACGCCGCCATGGCGAACAACACAAACATGGCAGCCAACAGCACCAGCCCTAAACGCCAGTAAGGCGATTTACGCCGCCGCCAGGCAAACCCAATCAATAACGCCAGCACCCCCAAGGTTACTGGATAATAAACAACCAACGTCAATAAACTAATAATGATGTAATCAGACATGCCGGGATCCCTTATTATTCTCTAATCCGGTTTTATGGCGAATTGTATACCGATGAATTTCACCTTGTCTCTAGAGGAACACCCCGCTCATCGCCATGTTTGAATGGGACTCGCATACGACACCTACGCAATCGGGAACGAATATGTTCGCATGGCAGTTTGCTCATTTTGCGTAAGGGAGTAGTGGTCTGCCGGATTAACGAATAAGATGTAGGATTGTTCTTAACACGATTTGAAGATTGTATAGCAAGGGTGACATGACACAGCAGCAACCTCAGAATGCCGAGCAGCCGCACAACGGTAAAAATTCCCCGTTATTATTCCAGGCCGGCGTATTTGTCGTCATCGTTGCCGCCACGTTGATCCTGTTTAACGCCTGGCAGATTTGGAATGCGCACCAGCGTGACCTGCAAAGCGCCAACCATGAATCTGCTAATCTGGCACGCTCTTTGGCGCAGCATGCTGATGATACCTTTATGCAGACAGACAGCACGCTGGCTGATCTTACCGAACGGATTCAACACGATGGGTTAGGCCAACTGCAACAATTGCGGCTGCAAAGAGTCATGCAATCCCAGGTCAGTAACCTGCCTCAACTGCACGGTCTGTTTGTCTACGATGCTAAAGGAAATTGGATCGTCACTTCATCGGGAAGATTCGTACAAAACGCCAACAATGCCGATCGCGAGTATTTTAAATATCACCTCGATCACAACAGCAACACGATCTATATCGGTAAAGTCGTGCGTAGCCGTTCTACCGGCGATTTAATCATCCCGGTGTCGCGGCGTTTTAATAACCCGGACGGCAGTTTTGCCGGGGTAATCTTGGCCACACTGTACGTCGATTATTTCCGCCAGTTTTACGATACCTTTGCGTTGAACAGCGATGCATCACTCAACCTGTTATTGGCGGACGGCACCATTCTCTACCGTCGCCCTTATTCCGTTGCCTCCATCGGCAAGAACATCTCTGATGGCGTACTGTTTCGCGAAATTCTGCCGCACTCCGAATTCGGTAATGCCACCATTATCTCGCGCTACGACAAGGTGGAACGGATTTATGGCTATTCGCGAGTGAACCGTTACCCATTGGTGATTGCGGCGGGCTTGTCGAAAGAAGATGCACTGGCCGATTGGCGCAATGACTCTGGCGTATTTGCCCTGGGGGGGGTCACCCTACTGGCTATTCTGCTGGCGTTGGGCCTCGTGCTGATGCGCCAAATCAATCACAGTGTACGAACCGAAGCGGAACTCATGCGCACCCGAGATCAGCTCACCAGCATCAATCGCACGCTGGAAGAGCTGGCACTGCTGGATGGCCTGACTGGCCTGGCCAACCGCCGTCAGTTTGATATCGCGTTAAAAAATGAGCTGATGCGCGCTTCACGCAATTATCGCAGCGTGGCGTTGTTGATGCTGGATATCGACTATTTCAAGCAGTATAACGACATCTACGGCCACGTCGCCGGCGATCAGTGTCTGCAGCAGATCGGGCAGATGCTTAAAGGGTTAGCCAGCCGCAGTAACGACATTATGGCCCGTTACGGTGGTGAAGAAATGGGCATCATTCTGCCGGATACCGATGCTCAAGGCGCGTTTATCTTCGCTGAACGCGTTATCGAGGCGATGCGTGATTTGAAAATACCGCATCGGGGCAACCCTCATGGCATCGTCACCATCAGTATTGGTATCTATGCCAAGGTTCCGCATATGTATAACGACACACCTATTGGTTTTATCAACCAGGCAGACAGTGCGCTGTACCAAGCCAAAGAACAGGGTAAAAACTGCATTTATTCCGCTTAACATTCTGGGCCGCCTCCGCAGGAGGTGGCCCAGCGATAAAATAACCGCCCAACACACCAAAAAAACACAATCCACTGATTAAAAACAAAAAATATAATTAACCTTTTGATTTGTTTTTATATGGGAAGAATTAACGCTCAGCCACTCTTTTTTTACCTATTCGTGCGCTTGGCATCTTCGTTTAATGTCTGTTTACTATTTACCGCATTTTAATAGTGCTACGCTTAAAAACGCGTTCCTATTAATAATAATTAATAAAACCCAATGAAATAATCCCCCTTGGTTATAAATTCCTTTCAAAGTAAAAACAATTAAAGCATCAACCCTTCGCAAGGAGATATTATGCGTGCGGATAGCCTTACGCCTGAACAGGCAGTGATGAACTTGCCACAACGGCAGTGGGATATGGCTCCCTCATCCCTTTCCTTCTCCGCCGTAGAGGCACTGGAGCAAGGTAAGATCCTCTTTTTACCGGAGCTGGCTTTTTCATTATCGCCAGAGGAAATAACGTTACTTGACCCTACACTGGTCGATGCCAAACGTAAAAACATCAGTTATTGGCCAGAAAGGGATAAATTATCCGGCGTGGCGGTCGCGGGACAACAGCCACAAGTCCAGGCACTGTTGGCACGCTATTATCAGTCCTGCCGTCAGTTGATCTCCGGGTTATTGCCGCACTACCAGCAAACGCTGCATTCGCCCACCAACAGCTTGCGTCTGCATCCGGTTTCGGCCTGGCGTGCAACCAGTTCATGGCGTAAAGACGACAGCCGGCTGCACGTTGATGCCTTCCCTTCTCGTCCAAATCACGGGGAACGCATCCTGCGAATCTTTACCAATATCAACCCGAACGGAGAGCATCGCCAATGGCGTATTGGTGAGCCTTTTCCCGAATTAGCGCAACGTTTTATCCCGCGCCTGTCCCGCTATTCACCGTTGAGCAGTTGGTTGCAGCATAAAGTCGGTATTACCAAGCGCCGACGTAGCCATTACGACCACCTGATGCTGCAACTGCATGACGCCATGAAAGCCGACCAACACTATCAGCAGCAGGGCCCGCAACTGGCGCTGGATTTGCCACCGGGTAGCAGTTGGATCTGTTTTTCCGATCAGACGCCGCACGCGGCAATGGCAGGCCAATTTATGTTGGAACAGACCTTCCTGCTGCCGGTAGACGCCATGAAAAACCCGCAACAATCGCCGCTAAAAGTATTGGAAACACTGCTGCATCAGCCATTGCTTTAGCCCGGTTCCATCAGCAGGGTTTCCCTGCCGTGTCATCAGTGGCTGGTGCTCCACGCCTGGCTGTAGCGACTGGCTTCAGCCACCGGGGTGCCAATGCCGGCAGCAATTGCAAATGCAGGCCATTGCGTAGACCCAACCATGTTGACCAGAGTAAGGCGCTTCTTAACCCAGGCGCCCTACCCCCGCCGCCATCAGCTTGCCGGCGCAATATCCCCTTCCTGACGCGCTACCAGCGTGAGAATACTGTATAGCGCCACCGCTTGCTGGTGCTGATTGAGTACCTGGACATCCCACACCACCACGCCATGCGGGCGATCTTCTGCCGTTTTCTGCGGCTTACGGATTTTTTTCTTGCAGGTCAGTCGCACCTGAATGGTATCGCCAATCTTCACCGGTTCGATAAAGCGCAAGTTTTCCATGCCATAGTTGGCAATCACCGGCCCTACGCCAGGGTCAACAAACAGCCCGGCCGCGGCGGAAACCACAAAATAGCCGTGGGCGACTCGCTCGCCAAACAGAGACTCGGCAGCGCCGATCTTGTCCATATGCGCATAGAAATGGTCACCGCTCAGACAGGCAAAATTAACAATATCGGCCTCGGTTAGGGTACGGCGTGCCGTCAGCAGGCTTTCGCCCAGTCGCAGTTGTTCAAAGTATTTACGGAATGGATGAACCTGATCCTCAATCACCGTGGCCCCGCGCACCCACTCACGGCCGATTGCCGCCAGCATCGCCGGGCTACCCTGGATCGCGGTGCGTTGCATATAGTGTTTCACCGCCCGCAATCCGCCCAACTCTTCGCCGCCGCCGGCGCGCCCTGGCCCGCCGTGTACCAGCATCGGCAGTGGCGAACCGTGGCCGGTGGATTCCGTCGCCGCATGCCGATCCAGAATCAGCATGCGGCCATGCGCGCAGGCAGTGGCGCGAATAAACTGCGTCGCCAACGCTTCATCGGCAGTGACCAACGTTCCTGCCAGGCTCCCTTGGCCCATCAAGGCCAGTTCTATCGCCTGTTCGGTGTGTTGATAGGGCATCAGCGTTGCCACTGGGCCAAATGCCTCAGTGCCGTGCACGGCCTGATGAGCAAAGGGATCGGCGCAATAAAGCAGGGTGACCGGGTAAAATGCCCCGTTTTTCGCGCCGTCCCCCATGATGTCCAGTTTATCTGCCACCGCGCCGCACAACGGCTCGCACCCGTTGTGCAGCAAGTAGTCGACCTTCTGCTGCACATCATCGCGCTGCTCATGGCTGACCAACGCGCCCATGCGCACCTGCTCCAATTTTGGATCGCCGATTGTCACGCCCGCTAACCGCTGTAACAGTGCCTGCTGCACGTCCGCCACCCGCTTCGCCGGTACGATAATCCGCCGGATAGCCGTACATTTTTGCCCGGCTTTGGCGGTCATCTCACGGCACACCTCTTTGATAAACAGCGCAAACTCGGGCATCTGTGGCGTGACGTCTTCCCCCAACACGCAGCAGTTGAGTGAATCCGCTTCCATGGTGAAGGCTATAGATTTCTCCAGCAGGCGCGGATGAGCACGCAGCTGCTGGCCGGTCTGCGCCGACCCCGTGAAGGTCACCGCGTCCTGGTAATCCAGATGTTCAAACATGTCACCTACGCCGCCACAGACCAATTGCAATGCGCCTTCAGGTACTAAGCCACTGTCGACAATCAGCCTGACCATCGCCTGCGTTAATTGGGCCGTCGCCGTTGCCGGCTTAATGACAGCCGGCATGCCAGCCAGCCAGGTGGGTGCCAGTTTTTCCAGCATCCCCCAACAAGGGAAGTTAAAGGCATTAATATGCAGCGCGACACCTGGCCGCGATGTCAGTACGTGGCGAGCGGCAAACTGCGACTGTTTGGACAGTGGAATCAGTTCATCCTCCGGCCACAGGGTATCGTCCGGCAGTTCACGCCCCGCCAGCCCGGCATAGGCGAACAACGTGGCAATCCCCCCCTCGATATCCACCCAACCGTCACTGCGCGTCGCGCCGGTCTGGTATGAAATTTCATACAGCGCCTCTTTATGCGCCAACAGGTGTTTCGCCACCGCTTTCATCATTTGTGCACGCTGCTGGAAGGTCATTTGTGCCAGCGCCTTGCCACCTTTATTGCGTGCGTACTCCAGGCTGGCAGCCAGTGGCAACCCCTCGGAACAAACCTGATACAAGGGTTCGCCGGTGACGGCATGATGGATTTCGCGGGCGGCGCCCTGACCGAACACCCAGCCGCCAGAAAGGTAACTGTGTAACTGCTGCATTTGATCCTCCGGAATTCATAATTTTACACAACAAGGATTAATGACGTATCACATATTGTCCAGTTCATACCAAGGTAAAATTTAACAAAATTAAAACAAGAAGCCTGTCGGCGTCGCAAAAAAGACGGTTTTCAGCGACGAGGTTATTTTAAATATTCATAAATAACAATTAGATAATTAAATCACTTGTGAGTGCCATCGCAAAACCACACAAATCTCATTTGATCTTTTTGTTATCAGTTTGTAGCCTTATGGTTAGTTAACGTGATTCACACTTTTATATTTAATGTGAAAAATACGAATCACCAAGAGGTAAGCATGACAACTGACGCGCAACAACAGCAACACTTCGACGACAAAATTGCGGCGGATACCGCCATTGAAGCCAAAGATTGGATGCCGGATGCCTACCGCCAAAACCTGATCCGCCAGATTGGCCAGCATGCCCATTCCGAAGTGGTCGGCATGCTGCCTGAAGCCAACTGGTTAACCCGGGCGCCTACCCTGCGTCGCAAAGCGGTATTGCTGGCAAAAGTCCAAGACGAAGCCGGTCACGGCCTGTACCTCTACAGCGCAGCCGAAACCCTGGGTTGCTCGCGCCAGGACATCTACCAAAAGATGCTCGACGGCAAAATGAAATACTCCTCCATCTTCAATTACCCGACGCTTAACTGGGCGGACATCGGGGTGATTGGCTGGCTGGTGGACGGCGCGGCTATCGTCAATCAGGTAGCCCTGTGCCGCGCGTCTTACGGTCCTTACGCACGCGCAATGGTGAAAATCTGCAAAGAAGAAAGCTTCCACCAGCGTCAGGGGTACGAAGCAGTAATGGCAATGGCTAACGGTAACGAACAGCAGAAAGCGATGCTGCAGGACGCGATTAATCGTTTCTGGTGGCCCGTACTGATGATGTTCGGTCCCAGTGATATCGACTCGCCCCACAGCGCACAAAGCATGGCCTGGAAGATCAAACGCCACAGCAACGATGAACTGCGGCAGAAATTTGTCGACAACACCGTGCCGCAATTGGAAGCACTGGGGATTAGCGCACCGGACGCTGACCTGGCGTGGGACGCCGCTGCCGGCCACTACCGTTTCGGCAACATTGACTGGCGTGAACTGCACGAGGTGATCAAAGGGCGTGGGCAATGCAATCACGAACGACTGCAGGCCAAACGTCGCGCCTGGGAAGACGGTGCCTGGGTGCGTGAAGGCGCCCTGACCCACGCGTCGAAAAACACCTCAACCGCTGCATAAAAGGAATCGATGATGACACACGTTGAATGGCCGCTGTATGAAGTGTTTATCCGCAGCAAACAAGGGTTGGCACACCGCCATGTCGGCAGCCTGCATGCCGCTGATGATCAAATGGCGCTGGAAAATGCACGCGATGCCTATACCCGCCGTAATGAAGGCTGCTCAATCTGGGTGGTGCAGTCCAGTCACCTGATCGCCTCACAGCCTGAGGATCGCGAAGCTTTCTTCGATCCGTCCGATGACAAAATTTACCGTCATCCGACGTTCTATACCATTCCCGACGGCATCAAGAACATGTAGAGGCGGTTATGACCCTTAACGATCCGCGAATCACTTATATCCTGCGTCAGGGCGACACGCCACTGATCCTCGCCCAACGGTTGTGCGCCTGGTGTGGACACGCACCGGAGCTGGAAATCGACCTGGCGCTGGCGAACATTGGCCTGGACCTGCTTGGCCAGGCGCGCAACTTTCTCGGCTATGCCGCCGAGCTGGCGGGGCCGCAATACAGCGAAGACCGTTTGGCTTTCGGTCGTGACGAACGCGAGTTTCACAACCTGCTGCTGGCAGAGCAACCCAACGGCGGTTTCAACGACACTCTGGTACGCCAGTTCCTGATCGATGCCTATCACGTACAACTGCATCAGGCCCTGAGCAACAGCCGCGATGCTCAAATAGCCGCTATCGCCGCCAAGTCGCTAAAAGAAGCGCATTACCACCTACGTTTCAGCCGCGGCTGGATGATCCGCCTGGGTGACGGTAGCCCACTCAGCCATCAAAAAATCCAGCAGTCGCTGGACAACCTGTGGCGATTTACCGCCGAACTGTTCCACGCCGATGACCTGGAGCAGCAATTAGCAGAACAGGGTATCGCCGCCGATCCACGTCAGCTTGAAGCACCGTGGCTCGCGCTAGTCAATGATACGTTACAACAAGCCACCCTGACGTTGCCCACAGAGCAGGCGTTCCGCCATGGCGGCAAACAAGGACAGCATAGCGAGCACCTCGGTCCACTGCTGGCAGAGATGCAATTTCTGCAACGCGCCTATCCGAACGCGAACTGGTAGGAGGCCGTTATGAACATAACCCGGCTACAGGCCCCTGAGATCCCGCAAATTTGGCACTGCCTGCAACAGATCAGCGATCCGGAATTGCCGGTGCTGTCGATTACCGATCTGGGCATGGTGCGCGACGTTGAGGCTGAAGGTACCGGCTGGCGCATTACCTTTACGCCGACCTACTCCGGTTGCCCCGCCACCGAGTTCCTGCTTGAGGCAATAGAACAGCGCCTTGCAGAGGCAGGATTCAGCCCAGTGAAAGTGACGATCCAACTCAGCCCAGCCTGGACCACCGACTGGATGAACGCCGCTGCACGCGCACGGCTGCGCGAATATGGCGTTGCGCCGCCACAGGGGCAAACCTGTGACAAACCGCAGTTGCACGGCCCGGTACCTTGCCCGCGTTGTGGCAGCACTCACAGCGAGAAAATCAGCGAATTTGGTTCCACTGCTTGCAAGGCGTTGTACCGCTGCTGCGATTGCCGTGAACCCTTCGATTACTTCAAATGTATTTAGGAAACGCCATGACGGTCTTCCATCGCCTGAACGTCGCCGCCATCGAGCGCGAAACGCCGGACGCCGTAGCCATCACACTGCGGGTGCCCGAAGAACTCAAAGGTCACTATCGCTACACGCCGGGTCAACATCTGACGCTCAAGGCGCAGATTGACGGTGAAGAGTTACGTCGCTGCTATTCCATATGCAGTTCGCCGCAGGAGGGGCTGTTGCAGATTGGCGTTAAAGCCATTCACCAGGGGCGATTCTCCTCGTTCGTTAACCGCATGCTGAAGGTCGGTGACGCGCTGGAGGTCATGGTGCCACAAGGGCGTTTCGGCTATCAGCCACAGGCAGAAAATAGCGGTAACTATCTGGCCATTGCCGCCGGTTCCGGTATTACGCCAATGCTGTCGATCATCAAAGCCACGCTACAACTCGAACCACGCAGCAGCTTCACGTTAATTTACGGCAATCGCAGCAGCCGTTCGATGATGTTCAAAGAAGCACTGTCCGATCTGAAAAACCGCTACCCGCAGCGCTTTCAGCCACTCTATATGTTCAGCCAGGAAAACCTGGACAGCCCTTTGCTGAGTGGTCGTATTGACCGCGAGCACCTGCTGGCTATCGGCAAGACCCTGCTGGATTACCCTGACTATGACCACGCCTTTATCTGCGGGCCTGAAGCCATGATGGACGATGCCCAAAGCGTGCTGGAACAGGCCGGCGTGCCCACTGGGCACATTCATAGTGAACGTTTTAACACCAGCGGCATTGCCGCTCGGCCGGTCAATGATGGCAATCGTAACGCCACCCAGGTGGAAATCTTGCTTGATGGTCGTCGCGTGAATATCGAGGTTGGCGCACAGGACGACAGCATTCTTGATGCAGCGCTGCGTCAAGGCGCCGATCTGCCCTATGCGTGCAAAGGTGGGGTATGCGCCACCTGCAAATGCCGTTTAAGGGCCGGCCAGGTGGATATGGCCGTCAACTACAGCCTGGAGCCGGATCAGTTGGCGGCAGGTTACGTATTGAGCTGCCAGTCGTGGCCTCGCGGCGACGGTGTGGTCTTGGACTTTGACGTATAGGAGCCACCAATGGAAACCCCTTTGATCCTGCGACAGCAACACCAGCGCGTGGTGACACTGACGCTCCACCGCCCAGAGGCCCGCAACGCCCTGAACACCCCGTGCCTGGAACAGCTGGTTTATTTGCTGGAACACGCCGACGCCGACACCGGCGTTGGCGCCGTGGTCATTACCGGTGCCGCCCGTTTCTTTGCAGCCGGTGCCGATCTGCATGAGCTGCAGCAACAAGATCTGCCCGCAGCGCTGACAGATCGTCGCCCGTTGCTGTGGCAACGGCTGGCACAATTTAGCAAACCCCTGCTAGCGGCAGTGAACGGTTATGCGCTGGGTGCAGGCTGCGAACTGGCCCTGGCCTGCGACATCGTTATCTGCGGTGAAAGCGCCCGCTTTGGCCTACCGGAAATTACCCTCGGCTTGATGCCGGGTGCCGGTGGCACACAGCGATTAATCCGCTGCGTCGGTAAGTCTCGAGCCAGCCAAATGGTGCTGACAGGAGAAGCCATTACCGCCGCAAGTGCATTGCAAGCCGGATTGGTCAGTGAGGTATGCGTAGATGCACTCACGCTGGAACGCACACAGCAGATAGCTGAACGCATCAGCCTACAAGCACCGCTGGCACTCCGTGCCGCCAAACAGGCTCTGAAACAGGCTGAAGAAACCGGCCTTAGCCAGGGGCTGGCCATTGAACGTCAGCAATTCGTCACTCTGGCGGCCACCGACGATCGCCGTGAAGGCATCGCCGCCTTCTTCGAAAAACGTACGCCAAACTATCAGGGGCGCTGATTTATGGATAATGCATTGATTCTCACCCACCTCGAAGCCGGGGTGCTGACCCTGACCCTCAACCGTCCGGACCGGCTCAACAGCTTTAACGATGAGATGCACCGCCAGTTAAGTGAAGCGCTCACTCTCGCTGAAAGGGACGACAAGGTACGCTGCCTGCTGATCACCGGAGCCGGGCGTGGTTTTTGCGCCGGACAAGATCTCAATGATCGCAATGTCAGCGTTGAGCAACAGGCACCCGACCTCGGTCTGTCAGTGGAACGTTTCTATAACCCGCTGATCCGCCGCCTGACCGCCTTGCCAAAACCGGTGGTATGCGCCGTCAATGGCGTAGCGGCAGGCGCTGGTGCTGCTCTGGCGCTCGCCTGCGATATCGTGATTGCCGCCGATAACGCCAACTTTATTCAGTCCTTCTGTCGTTTGGGCCTGGTACCGGATTCCGGCGGCAGCTGGTTCCTGCCACGCTTGGCAGGCCACGCCCGCGCCATGGGCATGGCCATGCTGGGTGACA
This sequence comes from Serratia sp. CoH_134_PS_4, assembly GCF_058190535.1. Taxonomy (NCBI): domain Bacteria; kingdom Pseudomonadati; phylum Pseudomonadota; class Gammaproteobacteria; order Enterobacterales; family Yersiniaceae; genus Serratia; species Serratia sp. CoH_134_PS_4. Next base: position 43,907 of record NZ_JBXWKI010000020.1, on the reverse strand, counting down.
AAATCAGCGCACAACAGGCGCTGGCCTGGGGCATGATCTGGCAAGTTGTGGCTGCGGATGAATTGGCGTCAATCAGCCAAACATTGGCACAGCACCTGGCCACTCAACCAACCTATGGGCTGGGGCTGATTAAAAAAGCCCTCTACAGCTCGGCGAACAACACCCTCGATCAGCAGCTTGATTTGGAGCGCGATCTACAGCGCCTCGGCGGCCGCAGCGACGACTACCGTGAAGGGGTCAGTGCCTTCTTCGCCAAACGCCCTCCTTCTTTCAGCGGGAAATGATCATGAACCTGCCGAACGTCAACGCAAGGGTCGCGGTGATCGGTGCCGGAACCATGGGGATAGGTATCGCCCAAGTCGCGGCTCGCGCCGGGCATCAGGTACTGCTATTTGATATCGCCGCCACCGCCGCCCAACGGGCACTCGACGCGCTCGGGCAGCGGCTGCGCCTACGGGTTGCGTCTGGTAAGGCTGATGCTGCCAGCACCGAAGCGTTGCTGGCACGCATTCATCCGGTAGATGCATTGAGTCAACTGGCCGACAGCGAACTGGTGATTGAAGCGGTAGCAGAAAAACTGCCGATCAAACAGAGCCTGTTCCGCGAGCTGGAGGCCCTGTGCTCCCCTGCCACTCTGTTTGCCAGCAACACGTCATCATTGTCCATCACCGCCATTGCGGGAGCCTTACAGCACCCACAACGCCTGGCTGGTTTGCACTTCTTCAACCCAGCACCGCTGATGAAGCTGGTCGAGATCGTCAGCGGCCTGGACACCAGCGCCGAAACCGTGGCGACGCTGCAAGCGCTCACCCAACAATGGGGTAAACAAAGCGTCCTGTGCCGTTCCACACCCGGTTTTATTGTGAACCGCGTAGCACGGCCTTTTTATGCCGAAACCCTCCGCGCGTTGGAAGAACAGGTCGCCGATGCCACGACGCTCGATGCCGTGATGCGTGACGCGGGTGGCTTCGCCATGGGGCCACTGCAATTGACCGATATGATTGGTCAGGACGTCAACTACGCCGTGACCGAGTCCGTATTTCACGCCTTCTTCCAGGATCCCCGTTTTACACCCTCTCTGGTACAGCAAGAACTGGTCGCCGCCGGCCGCCTGGGGCGGAAAAGCGGCCAGGGGTTTTACCGTTATGGCGATCATCCTCAACCGGCTGCCACCTGCTTACCCGCCTCGACCGCCGCGTTACCACGCAGTATCACGCTGCACGGCGATCCTGCGGGCATGACTCTGTTGGCCACTTTGCTGACGGAAAATGCGGTCACGATCAAACAACCTGGCCAGACCAGCGCATTTGCCCGGATAGATGAAGTTACATTTATGTTAACAAATGGTAAAACAGCTAGCCAAATCGCCGAGGAAACCGGGACCCCCGTGGTGCTGTTTGATCTGTCCGCCCACTATTCGCAGGCGTCCACCGTCGCCATAAGCTGCGCGGCGCAAAACGACGCCCGGCACAACGCCACGGTAGTGCGCCTGCTGCAATCCCTTGGCAAAAAAGTGATTCAGTTACCGGACTATCCCGGCCTGTTGGTCATGCGCACCCTCGCCATGCTGGCGAATGAAGCACTCGACGTGGTGAACAAGGGCGTTGCCAGTGCTGCCGATACCGATCGCGCCATGTGCTGCGGGGTCAATTACCCTCGTGGCCCGCTGGAATGGGCAGCCGCTCTGGGTTGGCAACAGATCCTGACCACGCTGGAAAACCTGCAACACTATTACGGTGAACCTCGCTACCGTCCCATGCCGCTGCTGCGCCACTACGCATCCCTCTCTTCAGGAGCCCAATGATGAACGCCAATACGCCCCATGGGCTGGCGCAACGCTGCGCCGAACAGATGTTTCAACAAGATACCTGCGCGCAGGCAATGGGCATGCGTGTGGATGCCGTAGACGCCGGTTTCGCCCGCGTCAGCATGACCGTCGGCCCGCAGATGCTCAATGGGCACCAGACGTGCCATGGCGGTCAACTGTTTAGCCTGGCGGATACCGCCTTCGCTTACGCCTGCAACAGCCAAGGGTTAGCCGCTGTCGCATCCGGCTGCAGCATCGATTTCATCCGCCCTGCGCTGGCAGGCGATCGCCTGACCGCCAGCGCCGAAGTACGCCATCAGGGCAAAACAACGGGGTTATATGACGTGGAAATCGTCAACCAACTGGGCAAAACCGTCGCTTGGTTCCGCGGCCGTGCACATCGCCTGGGCCACCACATTTTAGGGGAACAACCATGAAACAGGCGTTTATCTGCGACGGCGTCCGCACGCCAATAGGCCGTTACGGTGGTGCACTCGCCAACGTGCGTGCTGATGATTTAGCCGCGCTGCCGTTGCGTACTCTGCTGGCCCGCCATCCCCAGGTGGACTGGTCGTTGGTTGATGACGTGATCCTGGGTTGTGCCAATCAGGCCGGGGAAGATAACCGCAATCTGGCACGCATGGCGGCGCTACTGGCCGGTCTGCCGGTCAATGTGTCCGGTACCACCGTCAACCGTTTGTGTGGCTCAGGGTTGGACGCCCTGGCAATGGCGGCGCGCAGCATCAAAGCCGGTGACGCTGAGCTGGTATTGGCTGGCGGTGCGGAATCGATGACGCGGGCACCGCTGGTGATGGGCAAGGCCGACAGTGCCTTCAGCCGCCAGGCACAACTGTATGACACCACCCTGGGCTGGCGTTTTATTAATCCGCTGATGCAGGCACAGTTCGGCACCGACTCGATGCCAGAAACCGCCGAAAACGTGGCGGCACAGTTCAACATCAGCCGTGCCGATCAAGATGCTTTCGCGCTGCGTAGTCAGCAACGCACTGCTCAGGCACAAGAGCGCGGATGGCTGGCGCAGGAAATTGAGCCGGTCAGCCTCAGCGGCAAAAAAGGCGTCGTCACGCTGTTCAGCCGGGACGAGCATCCACGCGCAGACACTCAGTTGGCACAATTGCAGGCGCTGAAAACCCCGTTCCGCCAACCCGGCACGGTAACCGCTGGCAACGCATCCGGCTTGAATGACGGGGCAGCTGCGCTGATCGTCTCCTCTGAGAAAATGGCCCTAAGCCAGGGTTTAACGCCGCGGGCGCGTATCGTCGCCACCGCCACCTGCGGTGTCGAACCCAGTCTGATGGGTATGGGACCGCTGCCAGCGACCCGCAAGGTGCTGGAGATAGCCGGACTGAGTCTGGCGCAAATGGACGTGATTGAACTCAATGAGGCGTTTGCCGCCCAGGCGCTGGCCGTGCTGCGCCAGCTTGGCCTGCCTGACGACGCACCACAGGTAAACCCCAACGGCGGTGCGATCGCCCTGGGCCACCCGCTGGGTATGAGCGGTGCGCGTTTGGCGCTGGCCGCCCTGTTTGAACTGGAACGGCGTTCCGGTCGCTACGCACTGTGCACCATGTGCATCGGCGTCGGCCAAGGCATCGCCATGATTATTGAGCGAGTTTGATCCCCGAGGCTAACTATGACAACTAATCCACAGCCACTCGATGCCATTGAGTTCGCCTCGCGCGATGAGATTGAAGCGTTGCAATTGGAACGTCTGAAATGGACGCTTCACCACGCTTACAACAATGTGCCGATGTATAAACGCAAGTTCGATCAGGCGGGTGTCCACCCCGACGATCTCAAACAGCTGAACGACCTGACCCGCTTCCCCTACACCACCAAGCAAGACCTGCGTGACAACTATCCCTTCGACACCTTCGCCGTGCCGATGGAGCAAGTGGTCCGTATTCATGCCTCGTCAGGGACTACGGGGCGGCCAACCGTCGTCGGCTACACCCAGCGGGACATCGATAATTGGGCGGATATTGTTGCCCGCAGCCTACGAGCCGCCGGTGCCACCGCCAAAGACAAGGTGCATGTGGCCTACGGCTATGGGTTGTTTACCGGCGGGCTGGGGGCGCATTACGGTGCGGAGCGGCTTGGGGCAACGGTGATCCCGATGTCCGGCGGGCAAACGGAACGACAGGCCCAGTTAATCCTGGACTTCAAACCCGACGTGATCATGGTGACGCCTTCCTACTGTTTGACATTGATCGACGAGCTGGAGCGCAAAATGGGTGGCGACGCTCGCGGCTGTTCACTGCGTCTTGGGGTCTTCGGTGCCGAACCCTGGACCGAAGCGCTGCGGCACGAGATCGAAAGCCGCATGGGCATCAAGGCACTGGATATTTATGGTTTGTCCGAAGTGATGGGCCCAGGGGTCGCCATGGAGTGCGCAGAGAGCGGCGGTGGCCCAACGATCTGGGAAGACCACTTCCTGCCGGAGATCATCTGCCCGGAGACCGGCATCGCACTGCCAGACGGACAGCACGGTGAACTGGTGTTCACCACCCTGACCAAAGAGGCGCTGCCGGTGATTCGCTATCGCACCCGCGATCTCACCCGCCTGCTGCCGGGCGACGCACGCCAAATGCGCCGAATGGGGAAAATTACCGGTCGCTCCGACGACATGCTGATCATCCGCGGCGTCAATGTCTTCCCGTCGCAGGTTGAAGAACAAATTATGCAGTTCGAACAGCTGTCACCGCATTATCAACTGCAAGTCAGCCGCAGCGGGCACCTGGATACGCTGGCGGTGCGCGTTGAATTGAAAGAAGCGGCGCTCAGCCTCAGCCACCAGCAACGCTGTGAGATCTGCCACCAGTTACGCCACCATATCAAGTCGATTATCGGCGTCAGCACCGACGTCAGCATCGCCAACTGTGGCGATATTCCGCGTTCGGAAGGCAAGGCCCAGCGCGTGGTTGACTTAAGACCGCGCTGATTCAACGGGCGTCACGGATGACGCCTTAATGAATTGTGGTAATGTTATGCTTCATCGACGGCTAACCCATGGAAAAATATGGAACATAAACTGGATGAGTTTATCCGCCATGCCATAGACGCTCAGCCGATCAGCGGCACCTCACTGATTATCTCCTTATACGGCGATGCGCTCAGCCATCGCGGTGGCGAGGTGTGGCTCGGTAGCCTGAGCGCGTTGCTGGAAGCGTTGGGTTTCGGCGATCGCTTTGTGCGCACTTCGGTATTTCGCCTGCAAAAAGAGGGCTGGCTGGACGTCGAAAAAATCGGCCGCCGCAGCTTTTATCGGGTGACCGAACAGGGCATGCGCCAATTTCGCCACGCCGAGTCGAAAATCTATCTCAGCGAACCGCCCGCCTGGGATGGCAAATGGGATTTGCTGTTGCTGGAAGGGGCAGAAAAGAACGATCGCGCACGGCTAAAAAAAGAGCTGGGCTGGTTGGGGTTCGGTCAAATAGCCAATAACCTGATGGCCGCCCCGACGCACGTGCAAACCGACGTGACGGCGCTGCTCGGCGAACTTAACGCCAGCGAACAGGTGATCTATTTCCGTGCAGACTACCCCTATAATCGCTCAGAACAAACCTTGCAACAGATCGTGGCGAGCTGCTGGGCGCTGGCGGATGTTGCCGCCGATTATCACGAATTTATCGTTTCTTTCCGCCCGCTTATGGCGCTGCTGCGCGAAACCGATGACGTGCTGCTGACACCCCAGCGCTGTTTCCAGATTAAGCTATTATTGATCCACTTCTTCCGGCGCGTGGTGCTAAAAGATCCTTTACTGCCGGATGCCTTGCTGCCCACGCAGTGGGAGGGGCAAATCGCCCGTAATCTGTGCATCAATATTTATCAACGCGTGGATCGTGCCGCTACCGAGTATGTCAGCACGCTGGCAGAAACCACTATCGGTGCCCTGCCCGCCCCGGCAGCAGGCTATTACCGACGCTTTGGCGGCCTGCCGCGAGATCCTTCACTATAGGGAGCATTAGCTATGCCCGTGTATCAGATTGACGGCCTAACCCCAGTCGTAGACCCCAGCAGCTATGTACACCCGACGGCGGTGTTGATTGGCGATGTGATCGTCGGCAAACACGTTTATATCGGCCCAAACGCCAGCCTGCGCGGTGACTTTGGCCGATTGGTTATCTGCGACGGTGCCAATATTCAAGACAACTGCGTCATGCACGGTTTCCCGCAGCAAGACACCGTTGTGGAGCAAGATGGTCATATCGGCCATGGCGCGATCCTGCACGGCTGCCGCATCCGGCGCAATGCCATGGTCGGCATGAACGCCGTGATCATGGACGGCGCAGAGATCGGTGAGAATACCATCGTGGGGGCGATGGCATTCGTCAAGGCGGCCGCAGTGATCGACGCCAATAAATTGGTGGTCGGCAGCCCGGCGCGAGTCTTGCGTGATTTAACCGAACAGGAGCTGGCATGGAAAGTGGCTGGCACACGCGAATACCACGATCTGGTATCGCGCTGTAAGTCTTCACTGCATGAGGTCGCGCCGCTAACTGCCATTGAACCTGACCGACAGCGCCTGTGCTTTGGCGACCACCTGATTCCGAAAAGTCAGCTTTAATTGCTGCCCCAACAGGCTATTGAGGGACAAAGTGGTTTAAAGTAATGCTCTTACTTACCCCATTTACCTGGACCGGAATAGATGCCCAGAACGGCCAAAACGGTTGACGTTCCTGCGATCGGCGAGCTTGACCGCCACGCAGGGCAACTCAGCCTGCAGCTTGCCCGAGCGTTACGGGCTGCCATCAATAAGGGCGAACTGAAAGCGGGCGACCTCTTGCCCTCCACCCGCGTGCTGGCAAGCGCATTGCAGCTTGCCAGAGGCACCGTACTGGCGGCCTTCGAACAACTGACCGCAGAGGGCTTCCTGGAGGCGCAACCCGGTTCGGGTACCCGCGTAGCCCTGTCACTCACACGCCAGCCCCCTGCTCCCGCTCCGCATTCCGAAGCCTGCGACATGCCGCTTTCCAGTCAGGCACAGGCGCTGGCAAGCTTTGCAGCCCAGTTGCGGCCGCTGCCGCCAGTGCCCTTCACCGTGTCCGTACCAATCAACGATACCGCGCCCGACGATGTCTGGCGCCGGCTCGGTAACCGAATTCGCGCACGGGGACCCGGTGCCCCCGCCGGTTATGGCGAACCGCTCGGCGCATTGGCATTGCGCAAGGCCGTCTGTGAATACGTCCGTAAATCCCGCTCGGTGCTCTGTACACCCGAACAGGTCATTATCACCGCCGGTACTCAACAGGGTCTCTATCTCGCCACGCAAATTTTGCTGGATGCCGGTGACACGGCCTGGGTGGAAAACCCCGCCTATCACGGTATTACCGCCATCTTTAACAGCGTATTCAGGGATCGAATCATGGCCAGGGTCCCGGTAGATGAGGAAGGCATAGACATCGCGGCGGGTAAAAAGATCGCGCCACGGGCCAGAGCCGCCTTTGTCACCCCCTCTCATCAATACCCGTTATGCATGCCGATGAGTATGACCCGCCGACTCGAGCTGTTGGCATGGGCCAAGGAAAGCCGCGCCTGGATTGTTGAAGATGACTACGACAGCGAAATGCGCTATTCCGGTCATCCGTTCCCTTCATTACAGGGGGTGGATCCATCCAGAGTGATCTACCTGGGGACCTTCAGCAAGATCCTGTTTCCGTCGTTGCGGCTGGGTTATGCCATCGTGCCCACACCGTTAGTCGATGCCTTCTGTGGTGCCCGCGTGTTGATGGATCGCCACCCGCCCAGCGCCGACCAACACGTGCTAGCCAGTTTTATGGCGCAGGGGCATCTGGATCGCCATATACGCAGGATGCGGGGCGTGTATGCGGAAAAATGGCGTGTGCTCACCGGCGCCATTAACGCCCATATTTCTCCCGAACTGGCGGCCTTGCACCCCAGCGATCAAGGCATGCATATGCTACTATGGTTAAAGGCCGGGTTGGACGATCTGCAGGTTGTGCGCCAGGCAGCCGAAGCAGGTGTGGCCGTAAGCGCACTCTCACCCATGTATGCCAGCGGCAGCGGGAAAAGCGGGTTAATACTCGGGTTGGGCGGCTACGATGAAGCACAGATCCACCGTGCCGCCCAAACGCTCAATCAGGTACTGGTGTCGTTAGCCCACCCAGGGTAAGCCGAAACCTGCCCTCGCAGATTATCGCGAGAAACGCTTCGCGCCGTACACGCAAACCAACACCCCAACCATTACCGCAATCATGGATGGCTGGACAGTTTCATGCAGTATCAGTCCGGCAAGCGCCAGGCCGAAAAACGGTTGCAGCAGTTGCAGTTGCCCAACGGCGGCTATGCCGCCCAGCGCCAAACCACGATACCAAAAAATAAAACCTATCCACATGCTGAACAACGAAATGTAGCCCAGAGAAAGCCAGGCACCAAGACTGACCTGCGGCCATACCGTAGGGGCAGACCCCATGGCAACCGTTGCCGTTAGCGGTAACGCCACCACCAGCGCCCAGGAGATCACCTGCCACCCACCGAGTTTGCGCGTCAGTACCGCGCCTTCTGCATAACCCAGCCCGCAGAGCAGAACCGCAGCCACCATAAACACATCACCGATCCAGGAACCGCCGCTCCCCTGGCTCAGCGCGAAAGCGGCAACTAACATGCCGCCCAACATCGAAAACAGCCAGAACGCGGCCTTCGGTCGTTCCCCACCCCGCAGCACGCCGAAACACGCGGTTGCCAGCGGCAGCAGCCCGATGTACACCAGCGCATGAGCCGACGTGGTGTGCTGTAAAGCTAACGCCGTGAGCAAAGGAAAGCCAATGACCACCCCAACCGCCACCATCACCAGCGGCATGATGTCATGACGCTGCGGCCGGCGTTGGCGCATAACGCCCAGTGCAGCGATGGCCAGCAAAGCGGCAAGCACCGCCCGCATCGCGGTCAGGAACAGCGGATCAAACTCCAGCACCGCCAGTCGCGTCGCGGGCAAAGAACCGCTAAAAATCAACATCCCCAAAAAGCCGCTGGTCCACCCCTGGGCCGAGCGGCGTGCCTCCGCATCGCTAACCCGGACGATAACGCCATTTCTTTCTGTTTCACTGCGCATTGCAATACGACTCCACAATCCCGAAAGACCCTTTATTCTCCGGTTAAAGTGGTTTATTTACAGAGCCACATAATCACATTTTTTACTGAGCCAGTTTATTCCACACTCGGTGTTTCCATCGCAGCGGGCACCGGCTGATGACGACTATAGAAGTAATAGACTGCCACCAGCAGCAGGGTAAACGGGATGCCAAACCACAGGGTCATCTTGAAAAACTCGGTGAATGCCGTCGAAATCAACAGCGCGGTCATCAGTCCTGCCCCGGCCAGCGTGGTGTATGGAAAACCCCACATGCGGAATTTCAGGTGAGTGTGGCGATGCTGACGACGGAAAAACAGGTGGGTGACGAAAATCATCAACCAGGTAAAGCAGGCACCGTATACCGAAATGGACATCATGGCGGCGAACGATTTTTGCGGATACACCAGGCTCAGCACGATCGACACCACAATGCCGATACAGGACATCGCCAGTGCGCTTACCGGTATACCGCGTTGACTGACTCGCCCGAGCGCGGCCGGTGCTTGCCCGGCGCGTGACAACGAGAACATCATGCGCGTGGTGATATACAGCTGGCTGTTCATCGCCGAGAGCGCGGCCACCAGCACGATAAAATTGAAGATGCCGGCGGCGGCTGGCAAGTGGATCACGTTCATCGCCACCAGAAACGGACTTTCGCCGGTACCGGATTGCCGCCAGGGAACAATTGCCAGCATCAGCGCAATCGACAGCATATAAAAAATAAACAGCCGCAAAATCGTGCCTTTGAACGCCGTTTTTACCGCGATCACCGGGTTTTTGGCTTCGCCGGCAGCCACCGCGATCATCTCAATGCTCAGATAGCTGAAAATGGACACGATCACCGCAAACCACATTCCCTTGACGCCAAACGGGAAGAAGCCGCCGTTTGCGGTAAAGTTTTGGATGCCAAAAGACGGGTTGCCGGAGAACACCAAAATACCGATACCAATAGCGATAAACGCCGCGATAGCGACCACCTTAATGGTCGACAGCGCATACTCGACCTGGCCGAATGACTTGACGCCAATAATGTTAATGACGATGACCGCCGCTGAGAACAACAGCACCCAAGGCCAGATTGGCGTGGTCGGGAACCAGAACTGCATATACATGCCAATGGCGGTGACCTCCGTCCCCACCGCCAGCACCACGCAGGACCAATAGGAATAACGCACCAGAAAACCAAACAGTGGGCTGATGTAAAACTCGGCGTAGTCACCGAATGAACCCGGTGTCGGGTGTTCGGAGGTCATTTCCGCCAAACACCCCATCAGCAGCAGCGCAACAACGCCGCCAATAAAATAGCTCAACAATACGCTGGGACCCGCCATCTGGATGGCATAGGCACTGCCGAGAAACAGCCCGGTACCGATCGCGCCACCTATCGCCAGCATCGACATCTGCCCAGCGGTGAGCTGTTTCTGCAAACCGCCCTGCCGCCGAGCTATTTCGTCAAAACCTTTCATCTGTTTCATAGCAGTGTCCTACCTTATTCACGCAGTACGGGTGACATCCAGAATGGCGGCAGTAACGTAGTCGACATTATTTTGATTCAGGCCAGGCAGGCACATACGACCAGGCGCCACCAGATAAATGGCATAGTGTTGCCGTAACCGCTCAAGTTGCGCTTGGTTCAGGCCGGTGTAGCTGAACATGCCTTTCTGATCGCGGATACGGCGGTAGTCCAACTGCGAACCGCCCTGTTCCAGTCCCGTAGACAGGATTTGCCGCATCTGTTTGATACGCTGCCGCATGCCGGCCAGTTCGTCTTCCCACTGTTGCCGCAAGGTTTCGTCCGCCAGCAGCGTTTCCACAATCTGGCTACCGTGAATCGGGGGACACGAGTAACTGCGGCGGATCAGCGTTTTCAGCGCGCCTTTAACGTTCGCCGCACTCTCTGGGCTGGCACAACGTACTGAAAGCCCACCCAGTCGCTGGCCATATAACGCGACATTCTTTGAAAACGAGTTAGCAACCAAGAATGCCAGATCGGTTTTCAGTGCTTCGCGCAGGGCAAAACAGTCTTCTTCCAGGCCGTCACCAAAGCCCTGATAGGCAATATCAAAAAACGGCAACAGGCGACGACGCTGTAACACCTCAAGGGTGGCCCGCCACTGCGCCTGGCTAAGATCGGTACCGGTTGGGTTATGACAACACGGGTGTAAAAGCACCACGCTGCCTTCTGGCAGGCTATTGAGCGTGTCCAGCATGGCGTCAAAGCGCAGACCGCCGTTCACCTCATCAAAGTACGGATAGGTATGTACCTTCAGCCCAGCGCCTTCAAAAATAGCCCAATGGTTCGCCCAGGTCGGATCCGACACCCAAATATCGTGGCGGGACAGGTAGTGATGAATAAAATCCGCCGCCAGCTTCAGAGCGCCAGAACCGCCAACGCTCTGCACCGTGGTGATTGACGATGATGCCTGCTCACCAAATAACAATGCCTGAACCTGCTGGGCAAACAGCGCCGAGCCTTCGATCGGCGGATAACCGTGTGAGCGGCGCTGGTCGAGCAAGCGCCTTTCGGCCGCCTCAACCGCCTGCATCAGCGGGATTTTGCCCTGCCGATCGTAATAAAGACCAATACCCAGATTCACTTTCTGTGTATTTTCGTCCTGCAAATAAGCTTCCATCAACGACATAATAGGATCGGGCGCAGAGCGGCCAATGTGATTAAACATAGCGATTCCTTAACTCATTATTTAATGAATTCTCAGGTGAACTTACTCAAGAATATATCTCATGCATTTAACGGTGCGACTCACTGAACAGCACCGTCAAATGTTATTGCGATAGGTTATTCATCGACGGCACTCACCGTTATTTCTATTTTCATTCCTGGCACCACCAATTTATCTACAATCACCGTTGAGCGATTGGGATAAGGGTAATTAAAATAGTTCTTATAGATTTCATCGAGTAATTTAACGTCATTCACATCGGTGAGATAAACCATAACCTGCAAGACATTGTCGCTTTGGCTATTTGCCGCCTTCAGCGTCTGTGCAAGATTATCGAATGTCAGGGTAATCTGTTTTTCCGGCGCGCCTGTTTCTATCGTGCCGTCGGACCTCACCGGGCCATGGGCGGTGAACAACATGCCGCCACCTTTGGTCGCCCAGGAAAAAGGTTGGCCAATCTCCGGCAGGCCCGTGTCGATGATAGTGCGCATGGTTTATTTCCCCGTGGTGATTAACTGGCGGATCAGTGCCCCATCCCTGGCGAACAACGAATCCAGCACGTTGTAATGGTTCGCACCGGCAACCGGAACCAGGCTGACGGGCAGGTGTTTTTCATGCAGTGCCGTGTAATAGTGCTGCGACTGGCCAATCAGTTCCGGCAACTCTGCGTCGCCATAAAATAACGTCATGGGCTTTATACATTCAGGAATATGACGCGCCGGGCTCAGCCGGGCAATTTGCTGTGGGGTCAGCTGTAATTGCCGGTTAACATAAGTGTTTAACAAAGGCGCCAGTTCGAAAATACCGCTGATGGGCAACACCACATCGACGACCTCATGATGCTGCCAAAAGCTTGCCAGATGCCCGCCCGCAGAATGCCCACACAGATAAACCGGCGCTGAATTATCCTGCCCCAGCCGTTGTTGAACGGCACTCAGTGCGGCCCCCGTTTGCCGGCAAATATCGTCTAACGTGGCGTAAGGTGCCAGTGTATATTCCAGCAGCACAACATCAAAACCCAACGACAGGGGCATGTCGGCAATAAAAGCAAAATCATCTTTATTACAAAATTGCCAATAGCCGCCATGAATAAATATTAATGTGCCTTTATGCGCCTTGTCGGAATATAACCAATCGAAAACGTCCCGTGGAGAATTGCCGTAGGCAATATTACGCTCACTACGTACTTGGCGATAAACTTCCTGACTTCGTGTTTGAAACGACGTCAGGATCTCATCTTCATTGTCCACCGAAGCGCTGTTATCGTAATCCCCTGGAACAAGTTTCATATATTAAACTTCGTTTATTATTTAAGATATGCGTTAACTATTAGCACCGGGAATAATATTGTCAAGAAGGGAACAACAGCAATGCGGGTCGGGTAATATAAATCTTTTTGGCCGCCCAATAAGTTTAACCAGTGAAACTTATTGGGTCGTGGCCTTTATTATTCTACCGGTTGAATGTGCGCTAATTGGCTGAGTTCTTGCCAGGCATAATCCCAAAATGTGCGTACCTTTAGCGGCATTCTCTGTACGTTCTGAGCCACCAATTGCACCGGCATTGGCAAGGGTTCATAGGCCGGCAATAGACGCACCAGCGTACCCGCCGCCAAATCGTCCGCAACCTGGTACGACAACAGCCGGGCGATGCCTTTGCCTGCGCGCACCGCCAATAACTGCGTTTCAACCTCGTTAAGCAGCAAGCGCGGCGTCAAGCGCACCCGCTCGCCATTTTCCTGTGGGCCAAAGCGCCATTCACGCAGCGACGCCCGTTGGGTACCGACGATGGTGTCATGATCCGCCAGTTGCGCCGGTTCTTGAGGTTCCCCGCGCCGTGCCAAATAAGCCGGGCTGGCGACCGTAACCCTGGAGACCTGCCCCAGCCGCCGCGCCACCCGTGAAGAATCTTGCAGATGCCCGATGCGTATTGCCACATCCAGCCCTTCATCGATCAAGTCCAGATTGCGATCGTTGAGCACCAGCTCAATCTGCATCTGAGGATAGCGGTCGAGAAAGGCCATCACCACCGGTGCCACATGCTTGCGCCCAAACTGCACCGGCGATGTGATCCGCAACAGGCCCGTGAGCTGAGTATCCGCCGTGTCTAACACGGCAGCCTGATATTCATGCAGCAATACCTGTGCGCGTTCCATCAGGCGTAACCCCGCCTCGGTTGGTGCCAGCCGCCGGGTGGTGCGCTCAACCAACCGGGCGCCCAAGCGCTGCTCCAGTGAGGCAATGGCCCGGGTGATCGCCGGTGCGGAACGCCGTAGCTTGCGCCCGGCAGCGGCGAGGCTACCCTGCTGGATCACCGCAACAAAGATCGCCAGTTCGTCCAACCGATCCATAGATTGTTCCATAAAGTGAAATTATCAATTTCCACATTGCCGGATTTCGCTCGCTGTCTGCAAGAGTATGCTGATAATAATTGTTGAGGAGCCTTACCATGCAAAAACTGAAACTTTACGGTACCCCGCTTTCCGGCCATGTTCACCGTGTGGCGCTGCTATTGCGGATGCTTGATCTGCCGTATGAATTTATCGAGGCCGGGGCGGAGGTGCGTCAGAGCGAGCAGTTTCGCCGCCTGAACCCTTTTGGCCAGATCCCCGTACTGGAAGATGGCGCCCAGGTGCTGGCCGACAGTAATGCCATTCTGGTGTATCTGGTCAAATGCTACGCCCCGGACAGCCATTGGCTGCCGGAATCCCCCTTCGCGGCGGCTCAGGTGCAAGAATGGTTATCCAAAGCCGCCGGAGAAGTACGCTATGGGCCAGCGTCAAGCCGTTTGATCGCGCAATTCTCTGCGCCAGAGGATTATCAGAGTGCACTGGCGGTCGCCGCCCGTTTTCTGCCACAGATGGAACAGCATCTGACCGACCGTGAGTTTCTGGCAACTGATAATGCCACTATTGCCGATCTGGCCTGCTACAGCTATGTCGCGGTGGCCCCGGAGGGCGGCATTGCTCTGACCCCCTATCCCGCGATTCAACGCTGGGTGGCACGTATCGCTGCGCTGCCCGGTTTCTTCGCCATGCCAACGCTGCCGGAACCCGGCAAGAGGTAACGGATGAGCCAACCGGTGTTTCATCCCGACGAGCTGCGCGCCCAGACGTTAGCCGGGTTTGATCGGGTGAGTGGCGGCATTTACCCCAGCATGCCAGAGCAGCATCGCGCGTTTTTCGCTGCCCTGCCTTATCTGTTCGTCGCCACACTGGACAACCAAGATTGGCCAGTGGCAACACTGTTCTGCGGCCCGCCCGGTTTCCTGCGCACGCCGGACAACGGCCACCTGCGCATCAGCGCCCCTCGGCGAAGTGACGATCCCGCGCAGGCTGCGTTGGAAACGGGTAAAGCGGTGGGTGCGTTGGGGTTGGACTTCAGCAACCGGCGTCGTAACCGCGTCAACGGTATTATTGGACGCACCGACAAGAACCGTATTGAGATCGACGTCAGACAGAGTTTTGGTAACTGCCCGCAGTATATTCAACGGCGTGAGCTGTATCCGGTAAGCGGCTCACCTACGTCGATTGAACAGCTCCTGACATTGGACGCGTCCGCTGAAAGGTTAATCCGCCAGGCTGATACCTGTTTTGTCGCCAGTTGCGCCCACACCACGCTGGCACAAGGTGGGGTCGATATCTCCCACCGCGGTGGTAAACCGGGTTTTATTTATTTGGCGGGTAATACCCTGTGGATACCCGATTTTCGTGGCAACCGGTATATGAATACGCTGGGTAATCTGCTTGCGGAGCCGCGTGCGGCATTGTTGTTTGTCGATTTTGAGCATGGGGATATTTTGCACCTGCAAGGGGAAACCCACATTCTCTGGCAAACGGAAATTGGGCACGCCGTAGTGGGCGCTGAACGCTATTGGCGTTTCGATATACGCAGTGCATGGCGCTTTTCTCAGGCTCTGCCGTGGCGCGGCCGCAATCTGGAGTATTCACCGGCAACGCTGAATACCGGGGTATGGCCGGTATAAAAAACCCCGCTCTGGCGGGGTCGGTTGAGATCGTTTAGACGCTGTGTTCTAAGGTCGAAGCCGCCTGATAAAGCTGGCGGAAATAATTCAAACGTTCAAAGAACAAACGGCTTTGAGACTCAGACATATTGCCGGCCACGTTCTCGGCGTCAATCTCCCGTCCCTGCCACTCCATCAATGCAATGCTTGAAGCCAAAAAATCCATATTACTGCCGCTATGGACTGCAAGGTGCCGATTCACTGAAGTCATCATTCTGCACACTCCTTTTATCCCCTTCGCCTTTCACGTTGCCGCGTTGGTGACTACAGCGTGAAATTCCCAGGGTATGGTCATTTCAAAAAGGGTCATAGACTTGCTAATGTCAGTATCGTCTCGAACGCGGGCGTTTTTTGTACAGAAGGTGCTCAAGGCAATAAATTGATTTCTTGCCACGGATGGGGCAAATGAAGCCGGGAAAGTTTGCTAGGGTAAAGGGTAGCCGTTTGGGATAGGTCACCCTGTGTTGAATTCTGAAAAAGGAAGATAACCGATGAGCAATCACTTCTCTGCCACCCTCAAAGATGCCTCACTGTTCCGCGAAGCCAACTATATCGATGGGCAATGGCTGCCGGTCAAAGATGACCAGAGTATCAAGATCCACAATCCCGCAACCGGTGAATTGATCGGCCAGGTACCGGCTTTGGGTGCCAGGGAAACAGCACGGGCGATTGCCGCCGCCAAGAAAGCCCAGCCAGCCTGGCGTGCGCTGACCGCCAAAGAACGCGCCGGTAAGCTGCGCCGCCTGTTTGAACTGATGATGGAAAATCAGGACGATCTGGCTCGAATCATGACCGCCGAACAGGGTAAACCGCTGGCCGAAAGCCGCGGTGAGATTGCCTATGCGGCGTCCTTTATTGAGTGGTTTGCCGAAGAAGGCAAACGCGTTTACGGCGATACCATCCCGCAACCCCAGCCCGGCCGCCGCATTATCGTGCAGAAAGAACCGATTGGGGTTTTCGCCGCCATTACACCCTGGAACTTTCCTGCTGCCATGATCACCCGCAAGGCCGGTCCCGGTTGGGCGGCAGGCTGCACCGGCGTGATCCGCCCTGCCAGCCAAACGCCATTCTCGGCACTGGCCATTGCGGTACTGGCCGAACGCGCGGGGTTACCGGCGGGGGTCTGCAACGTGATTACCGGCCCAAGCCAGGCCATCGGTGCAGAGCTGACCGCCAACCCAGACGTGCGCAAGCTTTCGTTTACCGGCAGTACTGAGGTGGGCGCACAGTTGCTGGCACAGTGTGCGCCTACGATCAAAAAGACCAGTATGGAACTGGGTGGCAATGCGCCATTTATCGTGTTTGACGATGCCGATCTGGATGCCGCTGTCATCGGCGCCGTGGCCTCTAAATACCGTAATGCCGGCCAGACCTGCGTGTGCACCAACCGTTTCCTGGTACAGGACGGCATTTATGATGCCTTTGCTGAAAAGCTGAAAACCGCGGTAGAAAAACTGAAAGTCGGTAACGGCATGGACGATGGCGTGACCATCGGGCCCTTGATTAACTCTGCTGCCGTCGAAAAAGTCAGTGAACATATCGCTGACGCGGTGCAGCACGGCGCATCGGTTTTGTTGGGGGGAAAACCGCATGCCTTGGGCAAAAACTTCTTTTTGCCCACCATCCTGACCGACGTGCCGCGTCAGGCCAAAATCTTCCATGAAGAGACCTTTGGCCCGGTAGCGCCATTGATCCGCTTTGAACATGAAGCCGAGGCCATTGAGCTGGCTAACGATACGCCATTTGGCCTGGCATCATACTTCTACAGCCGTGATATTGGCCGCGTGATGCGCGTCGCAGAAGCTTTGGAATACGGTATCGTCGGCATCAATGAAGGGTTGATCTCCACCGAGGTCGCGCCGTTCGGCGGGGTCAAAAGCTCCGGCTTGGGGCGTGAAGGGTCAAAATACGGCATCGAGGACTATCTTGAGATTAAGTACCTGTGCCTCGGTGGGCTAGACAGCTAACCACCTGATGTGATGATACGGCCCGTATAATACGGGGCGTATCATCATTGCAAATTAAGAGAGATGAATAATGGAATTCTCCGCCGCCGTCCCTATTCTTCGGATCTTCTCGGTAGCAAAAGCCAAGGAGTTTTATCTGGATTTTCTCGGCTTTACGCTCGATTGGGAGCATCGCTTCAGCGAAGATCTGCCGCTGTACGCACAAGTCTCTCGCTCTGGCCTCACCCTGCATCTCAGCGAACACCACGGTGACAGCACGCCGGGTTCTGCGGTGTTTATCCCCACGGATGACATCGACGCATTACACCGGGAACTGTCGGCCAAACAGTATCGCTATGCCAGACCTGGGGTTGAAAAGGTTGATTGGGGGAAAGAGTTAAACATCACAGACCCCTTCGGCAACCGCCTGCGTTTTTGTGAGCAGATAAGCAACAGCTGACGGCCTCTCTGCGCGCAGGCGTCACTTCTGATACTGTGCGTCACTGACCTTTTCCATCCAGTCAACCGGGCTGCCGTTAAGTGACTCAGCGATTGCAATATGGGTCATGGCAGTATCCGGTGTCGCGCCGTGCCAGTGTTTGACGTCTTCCGGGATCCAAACAATATCGCCCTGATTCATTTCCTGGATCTCGTCACCCCATACCTGGATCCAGCCTCGCCCTTGGGTAACAATCAGCGTTTGTCCAAGTGGATGCGTGTGCCAGGCGGTACGTGCTCCTGGCTCAAAGGTCACAGTCGCGCCGCCGATGCGGGCCGGTGCGCTGCCGGCAAATGGCGCGTCAATACGCACTTTGCCGGTGAAATAATCCTCTGGACCTGGACGAGAAGGTTGGGAACCGCTGCGTTGAATTTTCACGTATTTCTCCATTTCGGTAAAAGCTGCCAACGCTAACATATACCCTAAATAATTCGGGTTGCAGGCAGGAAGGCGGCAACTGAGTGAGTCCCGATGAACTTACCCAGGTGAGAAAGGCAGCCAACACACCTGCAGCTTGAAGCATGACGGGCATGGACAGAATAATTGTAGAAGCTGCGCGTCATTTCACCGGATAACGCCTAAAGCGGGATGAAATGCGCAAGGACCTATGGCCTAAAACCCCAGCCGTCGGCAGCACACTGCGGCCTTCGCCCTACGGGTAGACGCGCCAACCCTGAATTCCCCGCTGCAAACAGCTGCGGCAGGGGGCCACTTTCAACGCCCGACGTTCTGTTGCAAATGTGCAGGATAACGGGCGCCCTGCACCTCAATGGCGGCAAGTGCCCCCTCGATGCTGCGCAGTTCATCCACGTTCAACGTTATCGCCACTGCCCCCAGGTTCTCTTGCAGGCGATGCTGCTTGGTGGTCCCTGGAATAGGAACAATCCACGGATGTTGCGCCAGCAACCAGGCCAACGCAATTTGGGCTGAAGTTACCCCTTTTTGCTGCGCGATTTGCCCCAGGACATCCACCAGCACCTGGTTAGCTTTACGTGCCTCCGCGCTGAAACGCGGCACAATATTGCGGAAGTCACCGCTGTCAAAGGCAGTATTTTCATTAATCGCCCCGGTCAGGAAACCTTTCCCCAGCGGGCTAAAGGGCACAAAACCGATGCCCAACTCGTGCAACGTCGGTAAGATTTCTTGCTCCGGCTCGCGCCACCACAGCGAATATTCACTTTGCAATGCCGTCACCGGCTGTACGGCATGGGCACGGCGAATGGTTTGCGCCCCGGCCTCTGACAAACCAAAATGCTTCACTTTCCCTTCCTGGATCAAGGTCTTCACAGTACCGGCAACGTCTTCAATCGGGACGTTGGGATCGACCCGATGCTGGTAAAGCAGGTCGATCGTTTCAATATTCAGACGTTTCAGTGACCCTTCCACCGCCTGACGGATATGCTCCGGCCGGCTATTGAGCACCTGTTTGCCATCCGGCTGGGGCAGTTCAAAACCAAATTTGGTGGCGATCACGACGCGATCACGCACCGGAGCTAACGCTTCGCCGACCAGTGTCTCATTGGTGAAGGGCCCATATACTTCAGCGGTATCGAAAAAGGTCACGCCCTGATCCACTGCCGCACGAATCAACGCGATCCCCTGCTGTTTATCCGTCGCCGGGCCATAGCCAAAACTCAGCCCCATGCAGCCTAAACCCAACGCCGAGACGTCTAAACCACTGCTACCCAGTTTACGTTTTTGCATTTTTGCCTCCAAAAGTGTCACGCTGGCCACCGCTCACGCCGCGGCAAACAAAGTGTGATTACTGTAGGAGGACGGTCGGCAAATGACTATGGGTTAACTGTGCTTGAGCCTATGAGCTGCATTCATAAAACCAACAAATAATCGCAAAAACAGCACAAGGTATGTAACTAAAGAGTAACAGTTAGAGTAACCTAGCCGCGCTTCAGGCGGTGCTGACTCCCCCGTTTAAGGGCGTTGTCGAACGCTGTGCCTGATTCAGTCTTGTTTTGGTTTTAACCTCGATTTTAGAATTTCTTCAATCATCCAAAACTGTCCTCTCCATTTTTGCTGTCAATGCCGATTGGCGTTGGTGATGAGGGAGGTTGCCGAACATACGGGACGGATTTTTAGGGAGAAACCGCGTGTTTTTTTGGATATGGCTTAATCTCTAAATCGGGGACTTTTCATTTTGGTAAGGATAATACTATGCAAAATAAAGCATCATTGTCGCCGCTCATCATCATCACGGCGCTGTTTGCCGCGTTGAGTGGGCTCTATCTGCTGGGAGGCGGCATCTGGCTGGCCAAACTCGGCGGTTCACTGTACTACATCATCGCCGGCCTGGTTTTGCTGGTTACCGCCTGGCTGCTGGCTCGTCGCCGCGCCACCGCACTGCTGCTGTATGCCGTGTTTTTACTCGGCACCACAATTTGGGCACTGTGGGAGGTCGGCCCGGACTTCTGGGCGCTGACGCCACGGCTGGACGTCACCTTCTTCTTCGGCCTGTGGCTGGTGTTACCGTTTATCTATCACAAGCTAATCGCGAACGGCAAATTGGCCTACAGCGCTCTGAGCATTGCGCTGGTGTTCACCGTCGCGGTACTGGCCTATGCCGTATTTAACGATCCGCAAGAGATCAACGGCACCCTTGAGCCTGCGCAGGTGAAAGCAGAACCCCAGGCGTCTGACGCCGATTGGCCTGCCTATGGCCGGACGCAGGAAGGTACGCGTTATTCCCCTCTGAGCCAGATCAACGACAAAAACGTAGGCCAGCTCAAAGAAGCCTGGACCTTCCAAACCGGCGATCTGAAAACCGCTAACGATCCAGGGGAAATCACCAACGAAGTCACCCCGATTAAAATCCGCGATACGCTCTACCTGTGTACACCTCACCAGAAGCTGTTTGCACTGGATGCGGCCACCGGTAAGCAGAAGTGGAAATTTGATCCTCAGTTGAACTTCAACCCGACCTTCCAGCACATCACCTGTCGCGGTGTTTCTTATCATGAAACCACCGCAGCAGCAGGTTCAACAACTGATGCTTCACCGGCAATGTGCGCACGACGCATTTTCCTGCCAGTGAACGACGGGCGCCTGTTTGCCCTGGATGCCGAAACCGGTAAGCCTTGTGCCGACTTCGCCAATAACGGCGAGCTCAACCTGCAAAGCAATATGCCGTATGCGACGCCAGGCCATTATGAGCCGACGTCTCCGCCCGTGATCACCGACAAGGTGATCGTGGTCAGCGGTGCCGTAACCGACAACTATTCAACCCGCGAGCCGTCCGGCGTGATCCGCGGATTTGACGTCAACAGCGGCAAACTGCTGTGGGCATTTGATCCGGGTGCCAAAGACCCTAACGCGATTCCAGCAGACGAGCATCACTTTACCCCGAACTCACCTAACTCATGGGCACCTGCTGCTTATGATGCCAAGCTGGATATTGTCTACCTGCCAATGGGCGTAGCAACACCGGACATCTGGGGCGGTAACCGCACACCAGAGATGGAACGCTATGCCAGTGGCCTGCTGGCGCTGAATGCCTCAACCGGCAAACTGGTCTGGTTCTATCAAACCGTGCACCACGATCTGTGGGATATGGACGTACCGGCCCAGCCAACGCTGGCGGATATTACCGACAAGAGCGGCAATAAGGTGCCGGTCATCTACGTACCGACCAAAACCGGTAACATCTTCGTACTGAACCGCACCAACGGTGAACTGGTGGTACCGGCCCCCGAAAAACCAGTGCCACAAGGCCCGGCCAAGGGCGACCGTTTGTCACCCACTCAGCCTTTCTCTGAGCTGACCTTCCGCCCTGAGAAAAAACTGACTGGCGCGGACATGTGGGGGGCGACCATTTACGACCAACTGGTTTGCCGCGTGATGTTCCACAGCCTGCGTTATGAGGGCACTTTCACACCGCCTTCAGAACAAGGTACGTTGGTATTCCCAGGTAACCTCGGCATGTTCGAATGGGGCGGTTTGTCTGTCGATACCGATCGTCAGGTCGCGATTGCCAACCCTATCGCACTGCCATTTGTGTCAAAACTGATCCCGCGTGGCCCAGGCAACCCCATTGAACCGCCAGCCGGCGACAAGGGCGGCAGCGGCACTGAGGCAGGCGTTCAACCACAGTATGGCGTGCCGTTCGGCGTCACATTGAATCCGTTCCTGTCACCGTTTGGCCTGCCGTGCAAACAGCCAGCCTGGGGGTATATTTCTGCTGTAGACCTGAAGACCAACGACATCGTGTGGAAAAAGCGCATCGGTACCGTGCGCGACAGCTCTCCGCTGCCGCTGCCGTTCAAGATGGGTATGCCAATGTTGGGTGGCCCTGTCTCTACCGCGGGTAACCTGTTCTTTATTGGCGCGACAGCAGACAACTATCTGCGCGCTTTCAGCGTGACCAACGGTGAAAAACTGTGGGAAGCGCGGTTGCCGGCCGGTGGCCAGGCAACGCCAATGACGTATGAGGTTAATGGTAAGCAATACGTGGTCATTTCAGCAGGCGGTCATGGCTCGTTCGGCACCAAGCTGGGTGACTATATCGTCGCTTATGCCTTGCCTGATGCGAAATAATCGTCGACAGTAGTTCTATCACGGAGCACGCCGCCAGGCGTGCTCCGTCACCGTAAACATCCCCCAACGCATTTCCTTTCCGGCGTAACCCTCTGCAATAAAATTTCACTCTATGTATTGATAATGATTATCATTCGCAATATTATGGTTCCGTTGGCCTCGGCAGTGGCCGACAATCATCTCTACATTACAGGCAGTAGACGGGTGGCCGCCCTCGGGCGGCCCCATTCGGAGGCACATGATCGAACACAGCAGTCGGCAACCACTCAACGTCACACCAGCACAAGTGACGCACATCCACCACAGCATGGAGAATACCCTATGAGCCAACAGCCACTGACCGCCATGCTGATGCTGGTTTATGTGCTGCTGATGGTGCCGGCACTGTTCGCAATCGACAACCGCTTGAGCACAAGCCGCTGGGGCCAGAGTCGTCTTATGCGCAAGACGGTACAAACCGGATTTATCATTGCTCTGACGCTGCTGTTTTTCAGCATCATGACGTTATTGTATTGATTAAGGTTAACTTACCGCCACGGGCAACGCCCCCTCTTCCTTCACCACCACCACTCTGCTACTCAAGGTAAAGGCTGAAATTAGCGTAAACAGCAATGCGATGCAGCCGAGGATCAGATAAGAGGTTTTAAAACCGTAATTAACGTACATCAGACCCGCGGCATAGGACATGCCGATGGCCGAAAGTTGCTTGAAGAAGCAAAAACCCCACAGATAAATCGATGCCGAGAGGTTAACGTTAAACTGTGTCGTGATGTATTTGAAAATACCCACCAACAGGAAGGGAACCTCAAACATATGCAGGGTTTTGAGGAAAATCACCGCCGTCACCGAATCCGCCTGGGACGAACCGATAATCCGCACAGACATTATCACCCCGGCTATCAGCAACGCATTCTTGCCGCCAATGCGGTTGATGATCAAGGGGGCAAAAAACATGATAAAGGCATTAAGAAATTCGCCCAAGGTGGTTACATAGCCAAACGCCTGAGTCCCCGCGTGGCGATCGCTGAAAAACGATGTGAAGAAGTTGGCGAACTGTTGATCAAACACGTCATACACACAGGCTACCCCGACGATATACATCACGAGGCACCAGAACTTACGCATCTTCAGCAGGCTCAGCGCCGCTTTTAATTTGATGGGTTTGCTGTTCAACGCCAAACCCTCTGCGACCGCCAGCGTGTTGCCCTGCTCGGGTTTAAACAAATAAAGCAGACCGGCCAACACCAGCGCAAAGCTCGACGCCAACCAAAACGCAAACTGATTGTTAATCGTGAACATATAGCCGACGATCGACGCGCAAATCGCCCAGCCGATGCAGCCAAATAAGCGTGCGCGGCCATACTCAAATTGGCTGCGCCGGCTCACTTTCTCGATATAGGCTTCAATCGCCGGCGATCCTCCGCTGCAGACCAATCCCAGGTAAATACCGCACAACACCGCCCCGAGCACAAAATTGGTTTGCAGCAGCGGCGAGAACACGTAGATAAACAACGGTGCCAGAAACAGCAGCAGAAAGATGATCATCCACAACAGATGTTTTTTCAGGCCAAACTTGTCGGTGACAAAACCAAAAATGGGTTGGAATACCAGGGCAAACAGCGCCATACAGGCGAACACCAGTCCGGTTTGCTGTTGATCGAGCTGGTTAACGTCATGCAACCAAATCGGAAAGAACGGCAGCACCGCCCCCATGATAAAGAAATAGAAAAAACAGAAGGCACCAAAGATCCAAAAGTTCTTGTTTTTCAAATAAAACATGGCTCACCATCCCATTTATGACGGCGCAGGAAGCCCTGCGCCTTGTGCGTTTTGAGGAGGTAATACGGGGTAGTTCAGCGATCAGTGGTAAGCGGGTAGCCAATTGCCGTGGGCTTCAATCAGCTCATCGCAAAGTTTACGAATATCATCAATCGACAGCTCGGCAGAAGTGTGTGGATCCAGCAGTGCTGCATGGTAAATCGCCTCACGTTTATGCGTCACCGCAGCTTCGATCGTCAACAGTTGGGTATTGATATTGGTGCGGTTGAGCGCGGCCAGTTGCTCCGGTAAATGACCGACGTAGCATGGCGTGACCCCCTGCCCATCGACCAGGCAAGGCACTTCGACACAGGCCTCTGCCGGTAAATTGGTAATCAAACCGGTATTAAGCACATTGCCGCCAATCTTGTAAGGGCGATCGGTTTCCATTGCTTCAATGATGTAAGAGGCATACTCATGGGTACGCGTGTGAGTTAGGTTGGCGTCATGGGTCAGCGCCAGCTTACGTTGCTGCCATTGTTCGATCTGCTCAATACAGCGGCGCGGGTACTCGTCGAGAGGAATGTTAAAGCGCTCAATCAGTTCTGGGTAATGGCGTTTAATCCAATAGGGCATGTACTCCGCGTTATGCTCGGAAGATTCGGTAACGTAATAGCCGAAGGTTTTCATGATTTCATGGCGCACCATATCATCATGCTTGCCCTGTAACGCATTGGCGCGACGTTTAATTTCTGGGTACAAATCCTCGCCGTGGCGACGAACATCCAGCAGCCATGCCATATGGTTAATGCCCGCGATGTGGAACTGCACATCATCGGTCGGCATATCCACGCTTTTCAGCAGCGTTTCCGCGCAAACCTGCACGCTGTGACACAAGCCCACCGTTTTCACCCCCGTATGACGCAGCATGGCACCAGTTAAAGACGCCATCGGGTTGGTGTAGTTCAGCAACCAGGCATCTGGACAAACCGCTTCAATATCCCGAGCAAAATCAAACATGACCGGAATGGTGCGCAGTGCGCGGAAGATCCCACCTATTCCCAGGGTATCGGCAATGGTCTGCTGCAAGCCGTACTTTCTCGCAATGGTAAAGTCGGTGATCGTGCAAGGATCATAACCACCGACCTGAATGGCATTCACCACATAGTTGGCATTTTTCAAGGCCGTACGGCGATTTTCAACCCCGAGATAAGGAGTGATCTTCGCCCTGCCGCCATTAATATTGCGATTGATATTGTTCAGCATAGCGAATGATTCGCTAAGGCGCGCACTGTCAATGTCATACAGCGCAATGTCCACTTCCTTCAATGCCGGCGTCGCCATGATGTCGCCGAGTACGTTCTTGGCGAAGATGGTGCTGCCTGCGCCCATAAATGTCACTTTAATCATCGTATTTCTCCGCTGCACGTGTTTTCGATAGGCTGAAATTACCCTGCAACACCTGAACGATATATGGATAAATGTGACCGTGTTATGGCGAAAAATGACGCACCGCAAAAACTGTGAGCCAGGTCTGGATCTGGAGCGCATTTCACTGGGTTGCCGCAACGACACTGCTACAGTGGGGAAAAAACAGGAGCCATAGCGGATGCACAAGAGTTTTACGTTGAGTCGCACTGACAACATCGAACTGAATCTGTACCAGTATGGTGAGGAAAATTGTGACAAGGGGCACAGCTTTGGGCCTGCGGTACGCCAGCACTATTTATTTCATTATGTGATAAGTGGCACCGGTGTACTGAGCACTGAATACGGCTCATTTCCCGTGGTTGCCGGCGAAGGTTTTTTGATCCACCCGCACGACGTAACCACCTATCGCGCCGACAAAAAAGATCCCTGGCACTACATGTGGCTGGAGGTCGACGGGCTGGTTGCCGGCAAAATTTTTGAAGAGTGCCGCCTGAGCCGCCAATTTCCGATCTATCACCCGCGTCAAAGTGAAGACTCCTTACTGGCACTGCGTTATCTGCGACAACTGGTTAGTCATGGCGATGAACACAGGCTAAAGACGCTCGGCCTGAGCTACCTGTTTTTTTCTGCGCTGATCGATAACGCACTGCAAGGCGGCGGCGAGCTCCCAAGCGACAAACTGCAGCACCTGCATAAGGCGGTTAAACTCATTGAAAACCGCTACCATGAACAGCTTACCATTGAACGCTTGGCCGCCTACTGCAACATCAACCGCAGTTACCTGTGTCGGCTGTTTAAAAACGCTTACGGTATCGGGCCAAAGGCGTATTTACTTAACTTCCGCATGAATATCGCCGCCAGCCTGCTGCGTAATAGCCAGACGGCAATCAAAGTGGTGGGAATTTCTGTCGGTTATGAAAATCAACTGCACTTTTCCAAAGCCTTCAAGCAGGTTCACGGCGTGTCACCGGCCAAATGGCGGCAGGACAATAATCAGCCAGGGCCGACTGACAGCTAAGGGTCACTTCACGACGGTTTTTTCTTCAGTGACGCCCGGTTTTATGCGCGGATACTTCCACAACCAGCGCCCACTGACCATACGCCAGTAGAACAACGCACCGCGTACCGCCCAATCCATAAACATCCCCAACCAGACGCCAACAACGCCCATGCCCAACATAATGCCCAGCGTATAACCGGCAACCACACGGCAGCCCCACATGCCCAACATGGACACCCACATGGCAAAACGGGCATCGCGCGCCCCTTTCAAACCGGCGGGCAATACCCACGAAGCCGCCCAGATAGGCATAAAGGCAGCGTTAAGCCAGAGCAATACCTTTACCACCTCCTTCACGTCATCTTGTTGTGTATAAAACGAGGCGAATATCCCCGCCAAAGGTGCCGTGCCCCAGGCGATCACCGTTAACCCAATCGTCGCCAGCCAGAAAATGTGACGCAGTTGCCTTTCCGCTTGAGCTATCTGCCCTTTCCCCAGGCGTTTTCCCACAATAATGGTCGACGCCGACCCCAGGGCATTGCCCGGCAGGTTGATCAACGAGGCGACAGAGAAAGCGATAAAATTGCCGGCGATCACGTTGGTACCCATACCGGCGACAAACATTTGAGTCAGTAACTTGCCCCCGTTAAACAACACCGACTCGATGCTGGCAGGAATACCGATCCCCAACACCTCCCAGAGGATATTGAGTTTTAAGGGGGTAAAGTAACTTTTCAGTGTGATGTGCAGCGCCGGGTTAAAACCGATCATCAGGACGTAAATAATCGCAATAGCGCCAAGATAACGGGAGATGGTCAGCCCTAACCCCGCGCCGATAAAGCCTAGGCCGTGCCAGCCCAGCATGCCGTAAATCAGTATGCTGCTGATGATAATATTCAGGATATTCATGCCGCCGTTAATCAGCAGCGGGATTTTGGTATTCCCGGCACCACGCAGCGCACCGCTGCCAATCAGTGCAATGGCCGCAGCGGGATAACTCCATACCGTCGTTTGTAGATAAGACAGTGCCAGCGCCTTTACCTCTGGCGTGGCGGCACCGGCGATCACATCAATAATCTGCTCGCCCGCCAAATGAATCCCCGCAGCCAACCCCAAGGCAACCAGGGTCATCAACACCAGCGATTGACGTGCCGCCGCGCGCGCTCTTCTACGATCCCGCTTGCCAAGGCTGAAGGCCACTACCACCGTCGTCCCCAGGTCCACTGCGGCAAAGAACGAGATAATCACCATGTTGAAGCTGTCGGCCAGCCCCACCCCGGCCATCGCCTCCTTGCCGATCCAACTCACCAGAAAGGTGCTTAATACCCCCATCAGCAGGACACAGGCGTTCTCCATAAAGATCGGCACCGCCAGCGGCGTGATCTCACGCCAAAACAGCACGCGGTAGCTTTTCCGTTTGCCATACCAGGGGGTGTTTTCTACGCGCTGACGCAGGGCGACATATGGGTTCAAGATCGGCTCATGAGATAAAAGTGAAACAACATTTCAAATAATGAGCGACAGATCGTTATCCTGCAAAGAATTTTTTGAGAATGCGCCAAGAATTGGGAATAGGCTGATACGCAGCACGCCACACCGGCATGCATCAGGCACGCACTACTCCATATAGTCCTCCTGATCGGACTTCGCTGCGGCAATAAAGTTTGCGGTGCGATTCTCCATCACAGTGCATTTATCCGTCAGCAACTGACGATCCTCCAGCACAGCCAGATAACGTGCCTGGGCCATTGCCGGTAATTGCTGATAGCCCGCTGCATGGGTATCCCAGCCGCGATGCTCCGCTACCCGCATCGCTGTACGTTGTAATTTTACATCGTCAGGAATGTCCGAACGGTGGCAATTTTGTCGCAGGAAATGGCTACCGGCCAGCATCGTAGAAAGCTGATCCAACTGCGCTTGCAGCGGTGGCACCGGTTTATGCGCCTTTTGCTGGCAACCGGCGATCAATAACAATGCCGCAGCGCCAACCATTGATGTGCGTAACAGTGCAAACATAGTGATTACCCGCAAAAAAAGTGATGATTAAATGATAGTAGGTGAGCCATAAAATACTGCAAGGCAATGGGCGGGCATTATTTCTGAGGCGTTATGGGGGCGCAGGTACCCTACCAACCTGTGGGATACTGGTTGAAAAAACAGTATTCCGCGTGCCATGATGGCACAACATCAAGGAGGTGGAATGAAAACCGTAGAAATTCTGTTGTATGCCCTACAAACAGGCACTGGCGAGGCATTTCATCAAATCATGCATGAGATAAGTGTGCCGTTGCACCGGACCTGCGGCATGGATGTTGTTCGTTATGGTCAATCCTTGCATGATCCGGATAGCTATTATTTAATCCGGGCCTACGATAACGCAGAACATCTCGAGACCAGCCAAAGTGCCTTCTATGCCAGCGATGCCTGGCGTTCAGGCCCCCGAGAATCCATCACTGCACTCATCGCCTCCAGCATAAAATCCGTCATTACGCTGGATAACGCCGCCCTTGGGGCATTAAGGCAAGCTGACTTATGAACAACGCCAATGCGATGCGTTATTTTTTAGCCATTTGCTTAATCATTGCGACAATTAATCATCTTGTTGCCGCCCTGAAATTTGGTTTTCTCTGGGATTATGGCTATGGCGAACAGGCATTCCTCGTCAGCCGTTTATTTTGGGGCAGTCTGACATTCCTTGACCCACTCGCGGCTTATCTTCTTATTGCCAAGCCCAAGGCCGGCATCGCCAGCACCTTAGCCATCATTACCGTTGATGTCTTGCACAATGGCTATTACGTTTACCTTAATCACCAATGGTTCGAGCCTTTCTTTATCTTCCAATGTGCCTTTTTGGTTATCAGCTATCTCTTTGCCGTCAGAATAAAAAGAAAGGGTTTTGTTCAGGCAAGGCAATAAGCAGCGCCGCCCTGGGCAGCAGCAGTGATTTTTGATCGCGATGGGGCATGTGAGGCGTGGATCACAGACAAAATCGTCTGTAAGTGATTGAATAATGGCGGAGAGAGGGGGATTTGAACCCCCGGTAGAGTTGCCCCTACTCCAGTTTTCGAGACTGGTCCGTTCAGCCGCTCCGGCATCTCTCCTTCAAGTGCTTGCTATCATGCCCCTTTTTGCGGCATTTTTACAGAGTTAGCCTCCAGCCGAATGTTCAAGTGAAGACTTTGCGAGCAACGCGATGATTAAATGGCCGTGGAAAACGCATCAACCGCAGGCGGAAACGCTTGCCCAGTGGCAAGACGCGCTGGCAATTCCCCTGCTCTCTCCGCTGGATGAGCGGGAACAACAACGGCTGGTTGCCGTTGCCGGGCAGATTTTGCAGCAAAAACGCATTGTCCCGTTACAAGGGCTGGTGCTGACGCCGCAAATGCAGGCGCGCATTGCCCTGCTGTTCGCGTTGCCGGTAATGGAGTTGGGTGCCGAATGCCTTGACGGTTTCAATGAGATTTTGCTCTACCCAACCCCTTTTGTGGTGGAAGATGAATGGCAGGATGATTTCGGCCTGGTGCATTCCGGGCCCGTAGTACAATCTGGCCAGAGCTGGGAACAGGGGCCGATCGTACTCAATTGGCAGGACGTGCAAGACTCTTTCGATCTCTCCGGTTTTAACCTGGTGATCCATGAGGCGGTGCACAAACTGGATATGCGCAATGGCGGCAGCGCTACGGGGGTCCCCCCTATTCCGCTACGCGACATTGCCGCCTGGGAACATGACCTGCACGCCGCAATGGAAAACCTGCAGGACGAGATCGACATGGTCGGCGAAGACGCCGCCAGCATGGATGCCTACGCCGCGACCGATCCGGCCGAGTGCTTTGCCGTGCTGTCAGAGTATTTTTTCAGCGCTCCCGAACTGCTGGCCAACCGTTTTCCCGCGCTATACCAGCATTTCTGCCGCTTCTATAAACAAGATACGCTCGCGCGTTTGCAACGCTGGCAAGCTGAGGGCGGCACAGAACTGCTATAACCACGCCCGCATTGCTCAGATGCTGAGCAGTCGCGCCGAATCGGTGAATTTAGCGTTGACACACTCTGGGCGGCTGGATATGATGCGCCCCGTTCAGACAATTCCTCTGTAGTTCAGTCGGTAGAACGGCGGACTGTTAATCCGTATGTCACTGGTTCGAGTCCAGTCAGAGGAGCCATATTAGAAAAGCCCGCTTAAGGAAACTTAAGCGGGCTTTTTGCATTCATACGTAAAATTATTACCTGTAATTTATCTTCCCTTCCCCCTCACAAGACAATTGTCTCATCAATGCGTAAGACTAGACCGCCTTATTTATTTCTATCCGTACCGTAGCAAATTGTTACATATTAAAAATGCTGTTCCAGAGACTATTCTCATTTATAAAAAATCGTCTGAACTGATAATAACCGAAATAAGTAATCGACGGGAAATATAGGATGAACAACGAAACAGACTGGAACCTTCGGCGTAAAGTTTGGATAGCAATAGTTACATTTTGTAGCATATTTTGGTTGGGCGTTATTTTATTAGTTCTTTGGCTGTTATGAATATAAAAAACCGGACAGGGAAATTAAACCCACCAGAAATACCTGGCGACTGGGGGTTGACAGATGCGCAGAGAAAATTCATTGAAGATATCTTTGATACCTTAGATACCTTAGATACCTCACCGTTAAATGATATATCCGAAGAAGACTTGCAGCACGCGCGACAGCCTAAAAAGCTATCCGATAGCTCACCCTTTGGATAAAATATTTCTCACTGGCAGTTGAATAATGAAGCGCATACCTCCTTCAGGATGAATATTAACTACCAAATGCCCATCATGCAGTTCACAAATTGCTCTGGCAATTGACAGACCCAGCCCACTACCGCCGAAATTGCGTGCTCTTGAGCTGTCCGCTCTGGAGAAACGCTCAAACATCAGCGGTATAAACTCATGACTCACCCCAGGCCCATGATCGCGAAAAGTGATAGCGATATGATCCTGATAATCACGCAGAGTGATATCCAATACCTTACCTTCAGTGGCGTAGTTCAGCGCATTGTCCATCAGAATAGTGAATACCTGCCCCATCCGGAAGGGATCAATCAGGACAATCAAAGGTGAACAAGCCGAGATGTTAAAAGAAAAATCCGCCACATCAAGACGAAGCTGTAGCCAGGCTTCCTTTTCCCGTAACAGCTCAATGACATCGACCGGTGACTTATCCAAAGTCAGCTGCCGCGCTTGGGCAAGAGACAAAAGATGCAAATCATCAATCAACCGATTCAAATGCGTGAGTTGATTCATGATCATCGTAAGATGATGCGTTTCAGGGGGAAAAACGCCATCAATGACCCCGTGGAGCCGTCCCATGGCGGCAGTTAATGGAGCACGAAGTTCGTGTGCCATCGCGGCATGGGAGGTTTTTAGCTCACGATCGAAAGCTGAAAGACGGCCTGTCATGGTATTGAAGTCCGTAGTCAGCTTGATAAGTTCCGCCGGTGCATTTTTGGTTAACCCGGCCCGAGCCGTGAACTTGCCCCTGGATACTGCACGGGCTGCCATAGCCAAACGCGTAAATTGCTCTGACAGCGGCCTGGCGGTATACAGCCCCAGAATGATGATAAATGGGACGATAACGCAGGCGTAAAGCGTCAGCAGCTTCCAGTCAATCGCAAAGGAGAAAGGGCTGGAAAAATCGACGCCATACCATTCATCAACAATTCCATGAAAGCGTTGCAGGTTGCTTTCCGGATTTTTAACCAAGGCCAGGAACTCTTTCCTGACAGCGTCCGGCATCGATCGCACCACAAAAAAATTCAGATAGGTGTACCACGACCACATACATCCGGCGATAAGTGCAAGAGTACCTATCGCCACCAGCAGGATACGTACCGTGATCCAATGCCACAACGAAACACCTTTTTCAGGCTTACCCATAGCAAACCATACCCTTATTCAAAACCGCTAACTGCAGGTCGGATGCCCTACAGTACCCGGAACTTAGCGATGCTTTTCAGACTAGTATAGCCTTGTTGCATGACTCTGATCGGCTAGGGAAACGTAAGCCCCCTTACCCTTTTGTATCTAATAACGCATTGTTGAAAAACATCCCGCACTGAAGTTCAACAAATGAACCGAGTGACTTATTCCCAACTTAAAATAGGCATTGCGTTTATGATTTGAGATAGTTTTAATACTCAGCTGCATTTTTCTGGAAATCGTCACCGGGGACAGGCCAATCATCAAATCCCTCATCACCGTTTTCTCTCTGCGGGTAAGTGAATTCAATTTATCGACCCATCGCATGCTGTTTTCCATAACCAAAAGTCGCTGGCTCCAGTCGCTGAGCTGTTTGTTTTTTCTTATCCCCAATCCCACCAGCCGTTCCACCTCGAACAATGTGTCGCGCTTATGAATTAGCGTATAAGGAAAGGAAAGGTGCAGTACCCTTGTCAGACATCCGGTATCTCCCAGCATGATGATTCCACGAGCCCTTGGGTTTCTAGTGTAAAATTTTGTAATAAGGTCAACCTCATAGGCCTGTGAAATAACCTCCCCGCTTAAATAAAAAAACACCACGGAAGTTAAACGGTTATTTTTCACATGGTAATCCAATGTTTTAAAATCAGGATTCGAAAGATACAATAATGAGGTTTTAAAAGAAGTACAGGTTTTAAAAAACTCCTCAAAAGCTTGTCCCATACCACCGCAAAGATCTGCCAATATGATTTTTCCTTGGCTTTCGCTAATCATAAATCACCCTATCGTTTTTACATTAGTCCCTTATTGGAAGATCAGGTTTTAGCGGTTAATAAATATTCAACAGGCTGTTCTGAATTTCCTCCAATCTGCAAGTGAGCCATATCAGTATTGGGTGTACTTGAGTGAAACTTTGCACCATGGCGACTTTCACGCTTTAGCTTCTGAATCAATCCACGGACACTTTTTGGTACGAAATGTTGCTGGCCCCTTTCGTCGTTATTGACTCTATTTCCAAAAGCATAATATTGACGATCTGATTGAATTAAATTGAATTTTTTAAAATAAAACTCGTGATATTTTACCCCTTTACTGTTAAGCGTAGCACTAACACCGCTCACGGATGGCTGCGACGCTGCGTAGGTTGAATGAAACAAAAAAAAAGAAACAAACAGAGATAAGATTATTGGCTTCACACTGGCTCTCCCCGAAATTACTTAACCGAATTAAACAGGCCAATTATCCAGATGCCATGCATGAATTATCAATGTTTTATCAATACCGAAAAGACATTGGAATAACTTATATTATTTTGTTATTAACAAAATGTACTCTCTTCGGCCGGCATGGTCGTCAAAACCGAACCGGCTAAGCAAAGGTCAATATCACACTGAAGTGACTTACAGCGGCTTAAATCGATAGCCAATCGCCCTTACCGTAAGCAACACATTGGTAATGCCAACACTTTCCAGCTTTCTGCGCAGATTATAGATATGAGTATCCATCACCCGCTCCAAAGCATCGCTTTCCGGCAAGCATTTTTCCAGCAACTCTTGGCGCGTGAACGCCTTGGTGGGCGCACGTAAAAAAATGGCCAACAGGGTTAACTCGGTAGGGGTCAGGGTTAGAAAGCGTGTTTCCCCTGTTGGCAGATCTACTGATACCGCCATCGCCTCAGTATCCAACTGCAAGGGGCCAAATGAAAGAAGGTCCGTGTGCTCGATGCGTTCTGAATAACGACGCATAACAGCCTGTACCCGCGCCATCACCTCGCCGGGATTGTAAGGCTTAACGATATAATCATCTGCGCCATAGCGTAAGGCACCTATCTTGTCCGAGGCATCGCTCATCGCTGATATCATAATCACCGGAGTATCCATTTTTTTACGCAGCCGGTTAAGGACTTCAGTTCCTGCGATACCTGGCAGTAATACGTCCAGCAAGATCAGATCCGGACGCCATTGCTGCGCCATATCCAACCCCTTCACACCATCGGTCGCGATGGAAACCACAAAATGCTCTCTCACCAGGTAAGCCTCCAGTACTTCTGCTGCATCCATATCATCTTCGATGATGAGCACTCGTTTTTTATTCATGGCAAGTCTCGCTAACCTAGCTGCTGGTGAAAAATAAGTCAGTGCCATCACGGCGAACTCTTATTGCACATAATTATAACAAACACTGGTCTGGGCCGCCCGACAAGCAGTGATACTCGCGGTGAAAAACCGGTGTTTATCAACAGCACCTACCAATACCCTTGTTTTATATGCGTAGATTTCACGCCGCAGCACCAGTATTCAGGCAATGGAAGCCCCTTATTGAATCGTTTGAAAAGCTATCACTTTATAACATTATGGATATTCCCCAGATATCATGCGTACCATAAACAGTTAAAAACATGAAAAAACAAGTTACATTCCCATTATGACGAAAAAATAAATCCTAAAAAGAAAGATAATTCTTAATTTAATCGCGCAATGCAGTGAAACTCAAAGCACCAAATAAAATAACAGAGACTATTCTTAACCAATTTAACAAACATTAAACGTAACTAAACTAAATGGTGATGGTATTTTTTAACCCCCGCTGTTGATTTTACCGAAACATCAGAACTACTATATATTCGCCAAGCAGGTTAATTCCCCCATCTCCTGTCTGGCTGTAGATTGCACTTGGTTTTCAAACAAAAATACACGTTCATGTGTATGGCTTTATTTTTCCTAAAAACAATGATTCAAGACAACCGCAGTAGATATTCAAACTTCAACTTGTTAACGAGGCGTAATATGAACAAGAAACTTCTTTCTTGCGCAGTGCTGGCAAGTATCATTGCTACCCCGGTAGCCATGGCCGCCGGCAGTGCCGCGGGTGGCATAATTTCATTCACCGGCGCTATTACCGATACCACCTGCACCATTAACGGAGGTAAAAGCGCGGACTTCACCGTGGCGTTATCGCCTATCACCGTTGCTGATGCCAGCGCCGTTGTAGGGCTTATCAACAAGAACAAGAAGTCGTTTGCGTTGACATTTTCCGACTGCGCACCGGCTTCCGTAACCGCCGGAAGTCCACTACAAATTTATTTCTCCTCTGCAGATAACATATCTAACGACGGCAAATATCTGCTTAATAACTCAGTCAATGAAAACGATGCTACCACGGCCAAAAATGTGGGCTTCGCATTGACCGAAACAGGAAAAACCACGGCCATTCCTTTGAATGTGCCTTACAAAACCACGCTAAAAGGCGATAAGAAATCTCCAGATACCGAAACGCTGACATTTGATGCCTATTACTACAAAACCAATACCTTGGCCGCTAAACCCGGACCTCTGAGCTCCAATCTGACTTATACCATTTCATATCAGTAATCGATGAATATTGGCCAGATCCATCCTGCTGGATCTGGCCATTTAGGGGCTAAAATGAAATATAGCACGCTGGTTAGCGGCCTGATCTTTATCACCGTTTCTGCAAATGCAAATATTGTTATCAATGGTACCCGATTTATTTACCCGGAAAAAAACAAAGAAATTGTCGTACAGCTTAATAATAGCGGCGATGCCCCTTCTTTGGTTCAAGCATGGATTGATAATGGTGATATCAATTCCACACCAGAGACGGCAAAAGTCCCTTTTTTACTTTCGCCGCCCGTAGTCAAAGTCGCTAAAAACAGCGGCCAGCAATTGCGCATACAAAAACTCGCGGTGACATTGCCTGCCGATCGCGAATCGATATTTTTCCTTAACGTGCTTGATATCCCACCGGTACCGGAAAATTTAAAAGATAAAAACACGCTGCAACTGGCGGTAAAGTCCAGGCTAAAGCTATTTTATCGTCCGCAAAAGCTGCAAGGGGGGCCTGATTATTCCGATAAAGAGATTTTGCTTTCTGCTTTGGGCCAAACACTAAAGATAGCCAATAAATCCCCCTATTACTTTTCCATTTCAAACATCAGCGCCCAAGATAAAAAGCCGCTTTTATCCGCACCGGTCATGGTTGCGCCATTTTCTACGCTGACAACGGCAAGCCGTTTTCCCGTCAAGGGGAAAGAAAAATTCACACTGACCTATGTGGATGACTTCGGTGCCTACAACAGCAAAACATTCACCGCGGAATAAACAAGAGTGCGCAGAATGAAGCTAAATAAAAAAGTACTCTCTTTACTGACGGTGTCTTCATTATTACTGCTCAATAAGTCCCTGGCAGCCGTGACCTTTGATACCCGTCTGCTGGCAGGTGCCTCAAAAGAATCTGACCTGTCCCGTTTTTATAAGGAAACCGATCTGCCGGCAGGCAATCAGTTGTTCAATGTTTACGTTAACGGCAACTGGAAAGGTCGTTTTACCCTGAAGCTGGGCCAGTCCAAAGATGATGTCAAAATCAGCCACGCAGATGCCGCTGCTTTGGACATCGATCTCGGTCAATTGCAAAATATCCTGTCCAAAAATGCCGTTCTGACCTTGCAACAGTTGGTTCAGGGCGGACATGCAGAAATGGATGTTCAAACGCTCAGCCTGCAACTCAGCGTGCCGCAGGCCCATATGCTCCATTCAGAGGCGGGCTATGTCGCCCCCCAATTTTGGGATCGTGGCATTTCCGCCCTGCTGCTGTCTTATAACACCAGTTACTACAGCGTAAAATCCAAAACGGCCAACGGCGCCAACAGCGATGACTTTTATCTCGGCCTGGACTCCGGATTAAATCTGGCCGGCTGGCAATTACGCGACAGCAGTACCTTCAGCCATTACTCAAGCAGCGGCAATCGTTGGCAAAATACCACCCGCTACGTGCAACAGGGTATCGCGTCTATCAAGTCGGATTTCAAGGCCGGTGATTTCTATTCGTCGAGCGAACTGTTCGATTCCATCAGATTGCGAGGCGTCTCGCTGGCATCCGACGTCAATATGCTACCCAATTCTCAACAGGGATATTCCCCGGTAGTCCGTGGGGTGGCGCAGACCAATGCCCTGGTGAAGATCTCGCAAAACGGCGGCATTATCTATCAGGAAAATGTGGCGCCAGGTCCCTTCACCATAGATAGCATTCCGCCTACCGGCTCAGGCGGGGATCTTCTGGTGGTGGTACAGGAAGCGAACGGCAGCAAGCAATCCTTTACCGTACCCTTCTCCGCCGTGCCGAATATGCTAAAGCAAAGGGTGTATAAATATAGCCTGATCGCCGGGAAAGTGAATCAGATCAATACCGATTACTCCCCGACCTTTGTCCAAGGCACCCTGCAATATGGTCTGAATAACCTGGTGACCGCCTATGGTGGCACCACCACCAGCAACGACTACCATGCCTATCTGCTCGGTACCGGCTGGAATTTGCCTTTCGGGGCGGTGTCGCTGGATGTTACCCATGCCAACACCCGATTGAAGAACCAAACGGAAAGCGGACAAAGCTATCGCATTGCCTACAGTAAGTTTTTGGACAGCACCGCCACCAACTTCACGCTGGCGGCATACCGCTATTCTACCCGCGGCTATTACTCGTTCACCGACGCCATTTACTCTAATGAAGGCTTCCGTCAACTGGAACAAAGAAGGCGGCAGTATTTAACCGACGCGACCGCAACAGAAGTGGCCGATCTGGACTTGAATACGCTGGACGCCCTGCGCTCAGCACGGCCACGTAACACCTTTAACCTTAGTCTGAATCAACGCCTCGGCGACCACTGGGGTACGCTGTACTTCTCCGGGACCCAGCGTGATTACTGGAGCGAGAATGATAAAACTCGTGAATATCAACTGGGGTACGCCAATACGCTGGGCAACATCAATTACAGCCTCTCAGCCAGCCGAGTGCGCAGTAACGCGGCTAAAGAAGAGACGCGTTATTACCTGTCGTTCAGCGTACCGCTGAGCGCCTTCGACAATAGCGCCTATCTGAGCACCGGGTTGGCGATGACCGACTCGCGCTACCAACAAAGCAACGTCAGTTTGAGCGGCACGGCGCTTGAATCCAACCGATTAAGCTATTCCATTGCCGGAGCCAACCAGAGCAAAGGGGCAAACATGACCAGCCTGAACGCGGCGTATCGGGCCAACTCCTCTACCCTTGGCGGCGCCTACAGTGAATCGCGCGACTACCGGCAAACCGGCATCAGTGCCCGTGGCAGCCTGGTGGCGATCCCTTGGCATATCCTGGCCTCGAACGAGGTCGGCAATACTCTGACGGTGGTGGACGCGCCGCAGGCCAAAGGATTGGTCGTGAACGGTGACCAAAGTATCGTCACAAATGCCGACGGCCTGGCACTGGTGCCTTACGCCACCCCTTATCGCCAAAACACCATCACCTTATCCAACTCGGAGAATGCGTCCGGTGCCGAAATTCTCGGCAACGTGGGCAATATTGTTCCCTACTTTGGTGCCGTCAATTATCTGAAGTTTGACACCGATCGCCGGCAATCTTACCTCTTGCGAGCGCACCAGCCTGACGGAACCCCCTTGCCGTTTGGCACGGAGGTCACCGACGCCTCCGGAACCCCGCTTGGCTTCGTTGGCCAAGCCAGCACGCTGTATATCAAAGCCGATAAACAGCCAGATTATCTGCAGGTTCGGCTCAACGCCGACCGACAACGGCACTGCGCGATCGAACACCCACAGTTTGGCCTGAATTCTGTGCAAAACGTCTGCCAATAACTCTTTCAGAGGTAAGATTATGAAAACCATCCCTTTGGCGTTACTGCTTTCGAGCCTGTTCAGTGGCTATAGCTACGCCGCTTGCTCCGACAATAGCGGTATCAAACTTTCCGCACCGATCTCCATTGATCTATCCGATAAGCTCAGCGCCCAGACGCCGGTATGGAGCCTGACGTTACCTACCCAATATACCGGAACCTTCACTTGTAGTAGCAGAGGTGGCACCATCGGTTTTTTCGTTCCCCTGGAGAAAAATTCAATAGTGATGGGTTTTTCCAATGGAAAATATTTGGTCAATGTCGCTATGCAACCCCTGCAATCCGACTCAATGGAGATTTCAGACAGTAAGCAGCATTCAGCCTCAGAGCTGAACCAAAATATGAATCTCACCTTCTCGCTGGTCACCGATTCCGGAAAAAATGTCAGTGGCGATACCTTCAATATCAGCGATACGGTGATAGCTTCGGATTTGACGTCGCTAAATCTGATCCTCTGGTTGCTAAAACAAGTGGGGAAAATAGTGCAGTGGGTCGCTTCACTGTTCCAGACCTGGCCATATGACAACACTGATATGTTTGGTCAGCCGTTGATTATCAAATATGCGCCAAAACTGACCACTTGCAGCTTCGACAATGCTGGATTAACGGTCGCCCTGCCGACTCAAGGGATCAGCCAGATCCTCAAAAATAATAAACCTGGCTACACACCCTTTATGCTGAATTTTAAATGCGAACAATTAGCGGCGAACAATACCGCTACGCGCGCCATTGATATTTTCCTGTCCAGTAATACTCTGCTGAGTACCGACAATAGCGTGATGGTGGATAACACCAACGGTGCCGCCAAAGGTGCGGGTATCCGCCTGGTCAATGTCGGTCAGCCTGATGCGCCGATTGTACTGTCGACATCTACTGCCAGCCGCAACAACGCCACGTCGCTGTTCAACGTGCAGCGGGGAGGGAGTCTGACGTCCAGTTTCTCGCTTTCTCTGGCGGCGTTTTATTTTGCTTATGCCCCCACTGACGTTAGCGCGGGGAAAATCAATACCACTGCCACGTTGAATATTGTCTATCCCTAACGACTTTATTCAGGCGCCGCGAATGGTGCCGCGCCAGACAAAATCAGCATGGTACAGCCGGGTTTCACCCGGCATATCCTGGCCCAACGCCGGCATCATGCTCTCTTCCTTCTGCTCTTCGGCCACCAGCCACTCAACCGAATCCTCAGCAAATAACGCCACCGGTTGGGTAAAGGTGGTGAGATGGTAAGAAGACCAAGCCGCCTGCGGAATATCGTCGTAGCCTGCGACACAAAGATCTTCTGGAATCCGCAGACCAAAGCGATGGCGCGCCTCGTCCATAAAACCGCAAGCCAATAAATCCGTGACGCAGAATACCGCGTCCGGCCGCTCGCGGCGGGTCAACAGCCGGTGCGCCAGGATCTGACCACTTTCATAAGATGTGGTACCAAAACGCTCAACGCTCACCTGCAAGCCCACGCCTTCTGCCGCCTGAAGAAAACCGCGTTCACGCGCCATCAGGCTTGGCGTACCGGCCAATGAGTTGGCAAAAGCAATGCGCTGGCAGCCCGCACGGGCAAAGGCCATCACAATCCTGCCTGCCGCTTCTTCGTTATCCAGCCGGATGCTGAGTGACCCCGGTAAGGTGTCGTTACGGTTAATCAGCACCAGTCGCTGACCGTGTTTGTGACACAAACGGGCAATGCCACTGTCCGGCATCCCGGACAGCACAAAAGAGGCATCTGCACGGAAGTTAATTGCCTGCTGCAATGCCTGGGAAACACTGTCATCAGAGCGATCGGTGTTAATCAACATGGCAATTTTCCCCACATCCTGCAGGTGCTGGGTCAGCAACCGTACCAGGCTGGCACGATAAGGCGTCGCCAGTTCTGAAACGATCAGGCAGACAATGCCGCTACGGTTACGCACTAGCCCCCGAGCCAAATGATTCACGTGATAACCCAACTCCTCTGCCGCTCATTCCCGAACCTGACACGCTTTTTAGGACAGAACAACAATCACAAACGTGACATACATCACATTTAAAAAAGCAACAACATTTGGGACCTTATTAAGGGCTTCTCTTCAATTTAAAAAATTAAATAAATTTAATTTCAACAAGATATATTAAATGGAGCATCCAGTCAGAGGAACCATATTAGAGACGCCCGCTTAAGGAAACTTAAGCGGGCGTTTTGCTATTCAGCCGTCCCCTCCGTTCATAGTTACCTCAGCCTGTTGATCTTCTGTTTTTCTTTGCATATAGTTAGGCGCCATACTACATGGTGAGATCGAACATGAAACTTGAGCAAAAATACCTCTCCCTGCTCCAGGAAGCCCACCAACGCCAGCTTCCTGACCTGGAGAATATTCGATTATGCTTTCAAACACTTTCGCTGGCTTCAGCCATCGATCGGGACTGTGCCTCACTGCTGGCACCTTATGCCCTGTCTGAAGGCCGCTTCGTTATGCTGTTCTTGCTTGATGCAGCCAAAGAAGGGCTGGCACCGAATGCGCTGGCGGAAAAAGCGGGCGTAACGCGTGCCACCGTCACGGGTCTGCTCAATGGCCTTGAGCGGGAACATTTGCTTGAGCGCCACGCCGATATCAGCGATCGCCGGGCGTTACGTGTTCGGCTGACTCACAAGGGCGAACAGGTTGCCAAACAGGTTTTTGAGCAGCATAGCCGCTGGATAGCAGGATTGTTTGGGAACCTCTCCGCTAGCGAACAAACTCAGCTGGGTCTGTTACTCGAAAAAGTCGCAGCCAACGTAACGCCAGCCAAAGAGGAGCCAGCGATATGAGCCACTCTCCCACGCGTAAAGGAGCAATCCGCGTTTCAGACATTGCTCCCGACACTCTCACTGCATTATCCCGTGGTGAGCAACAGAGCGCTACGCTGGTCGAAGTATTGGCTCTTGACCAAATCCTATTGCTACGTACCGTTTTCCCTACCCTCTCACCTCAATCGCTGCAAGCGGCCGAGGTGGCTTGCCAACAGGGAATCGTCAAGCGAATGGCAGGCATTGGCGACATTTTATTGGCTGAACTGGGTATGGCCGGCATCGAACAATGCATGTCACACCGCTCGGATACCGTGCGTGGTTGGGCCTGTTTTATGATTGGGGCACAGACTGAAATGCGCGTAACCGAAAGGCTAGACGCTATCCGCCCTCTGGCTGACGACGATCATTTCGGTGTCCGAGAATGGGCTTGGTTGGCGGTGCGTCCAGCTTTGGTGCTAGAGCTCGATAACGCTATCGAACAGTTGGCCGTATGGACAAGGTCACCCTCTGAACGTATTCGTCGTTTTGCCAGCGAAGCATTACGGCCACGCGGCGTCTGGTCTGCGCATATTGCTGCGCTAAAACAACAGCCTGAACGAGCACTGCCAATACTTTCCCCTTTGCGGGCCGATCCGTCCCCGTATGTACAAGACTCGCTGGCGAACTGGCTCAACGACGCCGCCAAAAGTCATCCTGACTGGGTAATGGGCTTGTGTCAGCAATGGTTGCAACCCCCTCCCTCTCCAGCGACCCAGCGTATCTGCCAACGCGCTATGCGTAATCTGAAATAAGGAGAAACCGACCATGTCTCATTACCTGATTGAACTATATTCCCCCAACACTCAATGGGGCGCTTTATCCGCCACAGAACGTCAGCAGTTCGTCGACAACGTTCAGCTTGCGATGGGCAACCTATCCCATCTTGGTGTTGAAATTCTGACGTTGAGTGAAACGGACAGCACTATCGACAAATCTACAGGCCATCGTTTTGTGGGTGTCTGGCGTTTTGCTGACATTCAAACGCGGGAGATGTTGCTCGCAGGCATTAAAGCCAGCGGCTGGTATAACTACTTCGACCATGTCAATGCAGCCGGAAGCGACAACGGTTTCGAGGCTCATTTAGTTGCCTTGGCCGCCGGATAACAATGTCGCAGCGCCGCAATAAAACAAGATATTACGCCGGTTTCAGGCCCCGCGAATGGTCCCACGCCAGACAAAATCGGCATGATATAGCCGGGTTTCACCCGGCATCTCCTGTCCCAATGCTGGCATCATGCTCTCTTCTTTCTTTTCTTCCGCCATCAGCCACGCAACGGCATCCTGCGCAAACAACGCCACCGGTTGAGTAAAGGTAGTCAGGTTATAAGAGGACCAGGCCGCCTGCGGAATATCATCGTAACCGGCAACGCACAAATCCTCTGGAATACGTAACCCAAAGCGATGACGCGCCTCATCCATAAAACCGCAGGCCAGCAGATCGGTCACGCAGAATACCGCGTCCGGCCGCTCGCGGCGGGTCAACAGCCGGTGCGCCAGGATCTGACCACTTTCATAAGATGTGGTGCCAAAACGCTCAACGCTCACCTGCAAGCCCACGCCTTCTGCCGCCTGAAGAAAACCGCGTTCACGCGCCATCAGGCTTGGCGTACCGGCCAATGAGTTGGCAAAAGCAATGCGCTGGCAGCCCGCACGGGCAAAGG
>NZ_JBXWKI010000019.1:0-101792 GCF_058190535.1 Serratia sp. CoH_134_PS_4 | reverse complement strand
GCTTCGCGGGTGGCGGCCACTTCGGCAGCGCCCAGCGCCGCACCGTGCACGTCGTGGGTGCCGGCCTTGTTCGGTGAACCAAAACCAATCACGGTTTTGCACATCAGCAGGGACGGCTTGTCGGTGACCTTGCGGGCTTCTTCAATCGCGGCCTTGATGGCGTCCGGGTTGTGACCGTCAACGTGACGCACCACGTGCCAGCCGTAGGCTTCAAAGCGCTCGGCGGTGTTGTCGGTGAACCAGCCTTCAACGTGACCGTCGATGGAGATGCCGTTGTCATCGTAGAACGCCGTCAGTTTGCCGAGCTTGAGGGTACCGGCCAGCGAGCAGACTTCGTGGGAGATGCCTTCCATCATGCAGCCGTCGCCCATGAAGGCGTAGGTGTGGTGGTCGACGATGTCATGGCCCGGGCGGTTGAACTGCGCGCCGAGGGTGCGTTCGGCAATGGCAAAACCGACGGCGTTGGCGATACCCTGGCCCAGTGGGCCGGTGGTGGTTTCAACGCCTGGGGTGTAGCCGTATTCCGGGTGGCCTGGGGTTTTGGAGTGCAGCTGGCGGAAGTTTTCCAGCTCGCTCATCGGCAGGTCGTAGCCGGTGAGGTGCAACAGGCTGTAAATCAGCATGGAGCCATGGCCGTTGGAGAGGACGAAGCGGTCACGGTCAGCCCAGTGCGGGTTGGTCGGGTTGTGGTTTAGGTAGTCACGCCACAGGACTTCGGCGATGTCCGCCATGCCCATAGGTGCACCCGGGTGGCCGGAATTTGCTTTTTGTACGGCGTCCATGCTGAGTGCGCGGATGGCGTTGGCAAGCTCTTTACGAGAGGACATGTTTTACTCCAGGTCGGATTAAAAAATCAGTCAAGTTTTCTATTTTC
This sequence comes from Serratia sp. CoH_134_PS_4, assembly GCF_058190535.1. Classification (NCBI taxonomy): domain Bacteria; kingdom Pseudomonadati; phylum Pseudomonadota; class Gammaproteobacteria; order Enterobacterales; family Yersiniaceae; genus Serratia; species Serratia sp. CoH_134_PS_4. The sequence continues at coordinate 100,918 of NZ_JBXWKI010000019.1, read as the reverse complement.
TCAGACTCAGCATTAAAACGGCAATCCCTAATACCAAATGAGAGCGAGTTCACAACTTATTAGCACGATTGGTCGGTTTTTCGGAATAACACTATTTTCCCAATTGCTATCGTACACTAGTCTCGTGCAGCACGATTTCCCTAAACTAAAAATGACACTCCCCCTTGTTACTATCACAGGAAGATGGCTTTATGAAAATCCGTACCTCTTTGATTGCATTAAGCATTGCCACCTTGGTAAGCGGCTGTCAAAACCTGAATACCGATACGTTGATGCAGTCTGGCGCGCAAGCCTTTCAGGCGGCGACATTGAGCAATGACGACGTCAAAACCCTGAGTGATAAATCCTGCGCAGAGATGGACAGCAAGGCACAAATCGCGCCGGCCGACAGCACTTACACCAAGCGTTTGAACAAAATTGCTGCGGCGCTGGGGGATAATATCAACGGCACACCGGCTAACTACAAGGTTTACGTCACCAAAGACGTGAATGCCTGGGCAATGGCTAACGGCTGTATCCGCGTTTACAGCGGGCTCATGGACATGATGACTGACAATGAAGTGGAAGGCGTGCTGGGCCATGAAATGGGTCACGTGGCGCTCGGCCATACTCGCAAGGCGATGCAGGTAGCTTATGGCACAGTGGCGTTGCGTACCGCCGCAGCCTCAACCGGCGGCATCATAGGTTCGCTGTCGCAGTCACAGTTGGCAGACATGGGTGAAAAACTGGTTAACGCGCAGTTCTCCCAGAAACAGGAAAGCGAAGCGGATGACTATTCTTTCGATCTGATGAAACAGCGTGGTATCGATCCAAACGGGCTGGTCACCAGCTTCGAAAAACTGGCTAAAATGGAAGCCGGTCGTCAAAGCAGTATGTTTGACGATCACCCTGCTTCCGAAGCACGTGCACAGCATATTCGCGATCGTATCGCAGCCGGCAAGTAACATAAAACGCCCGGCTGATGCCACAATGCCAATCGGTTAAGCCTGATTGGCATTTTTTTTATTCGGCCCCTGTAGGCTCAGTGCAGGTCGAGTTGCCATAAAAATCCAGTCTTCTCTGCCGCCACAATGAATGGCAATTGGCGCTTCCCCACCCGCACCTTTGCTTAAGACCCTCTGTCCGCCGCGCGAATACCCTAAGTGCGACATTGCGTGATGAAAGACAGTGAAAATAATGAGATGAGCACGCCGTTGAGCGCCCTGAAGACGTCGAACGCAAGAACAACGCATAGGCGAAACCGCCATGGACGGCGGTTTCAGGCGAGACAGGCAGGGACGCCTGTCGTAGCCGGCCGTGATGCGGCGTGATGAAGTGAGAGCCGTTGGCGCAGCCAACCGTCTGAGTGGGCAAGATCGCGGGTTGCAAGGGGCCGCGCTTACGGCCCCTTGCTCGGTCGAGGCGCATGAGCCTCATGGTACGTTATTCATTTATCGACCGAAAAAAACGTTGAACTCGCTAAAAAACACCTCGAGTAAGCGGAGTTTAGGCAGAGCCGGGCATTTTTTATATCCTCAATACAAACTCTTTTGCGGCGGCCCGGCGAAGGTCAACGGCCCAATACTGTTCATATCCACTTCCACCACCGACGGCCCCGGATAATTAATCGCTTCTGCCAGCACGCCATTGAACTGCGCCGCATTGTCCACCTTCCATGCCTTCAGCCCCATAGCCTCAGCAACCAGCGTAAACGCCGGGGTATGCAGCTCGTTATAGTATTGGCGACCGGCAAAATATTTATCCTGAATGCCGCGCATCACGCCATAACCGCCGTCGTTCATGATCAGCAGAGTGATATTCGCCTGCTCCTGCGCCATGGTCGCCAGCTCGCCCAGGCCTAACGCCAGCCCGCCGTCGCCCACCAGCCCAACCACCTTACGCTGCGGGTTGGCGATCGCGGTGCCAATCGCCATCGGCAGACCCATGCCAATCGCGCCCGCCAACGAGTGAATGTTGCACAACGGCGAAATAGCGCGGAATAAACGGCTGCCCCAGACGCTACCGGAGACGGTGATATCACGCACCAGCAACCCATCCTGCGGCAGCGCAGCGGCAATGGCGTCGTTTAATTTGGCATATTCCCCCGACTGCTGACGCAACGCGCTTTCCGCCTGCTGCACCGCAGCAATGATCTCGGCATCCCACTCGGCATTGACCTTCTCACCCGGATTCAGTCGGGCAGCCAGCGCATTAAGCAAAGCACCGCAGTCGCCGTTGATGTATTCGTCAGCCAGGTAATTGCGGTTGGCCGCTGCCGGATCAATATCAATCTGTACCAATGGGCGCGGCAGCGGCAGCGTCCAGGTGCGGGTTTCATTGCTGCGCAACCGCGAACCGGCCACCAGCGTCAAATCGCACTGCGTCAGGATCGCCTCAATGCTCGGCGAATTATGGAACGCCCGCAGGCTACGGGGATGGCTATCAGGCAAAATGCCGCGCCCGTGCGTACTGGAGATCACGGTAATACCGGCATCCGCCAGTTTACGCACGGCGTCTCCGCAGGCCAGCGCACCGCCGCCCAGCCAGAGTAACGGGCGTTTGGCCTGTTTCAGCCGCTGATACAACCGCTCAACCGCTTCGTCGCTGGCCTGCGGCAGTGGAGCTGGCGCTACAGGCTGGCTCAGCACCGCACTGGAGACCAGGCTGCTCTGAATGTCGATAGGGATCTCGACCGCAACCGGGCCACAAGGTAGGGTCTGCGCATCGAGGATCGCCCGTTGGATCACTGCCACCGCCTGTTCCGGGGAGTTGACCCGATAGGCACGTTTGGAGCAGGCACGTAGGAAACCAAGCTGATCGCGGGTTTCATGAATAAAACCGGCATCGGCATCCAGATACGCTTTTTCCACCTGGCCGGTAATATGCAGCAGCGGCGTGTTGGCGTTCATCGCCTCGATCATCGCACCAACGGCATTGCCTGCACCTGCGCCGGTACTGGTCAAGGCCACACCAAGACCAGAGAAACGTCCATGCGCATCGGCCATGGTGACGGCTCCCGCTTCGCCACGCGCCGGTACAAAGCGAATGTTGCCACGCTGGCCTACTGCGTCAGCGATCGGCAGATTATGAATCGAAATGATGCCGTACATCGCCGACACATCGTACTGTTCCAGAGTCCGGGCTATTGCCTCACCAACCGTTATTTTCTCGCTCATCATCTGCCTTCTTATTGTGTTCGTTGTATACCCTTCGTCTTTCAAGTTGCAGGGGCAAAGGGGGTACGCACCGTCGATCAAACCTAATCGCTCCAGCGATTTACCTGATGGTTAAGCGCCAGGTACAGGCTCTTTTGCTGCATGTAAGCCTTGATGCCGTGCAGGCCCTTTTCGCGGCCCAGACCGCTCTCTTTAAAACCGCCGAACGGCGTAGAAATGGAGAATGTTTTGTAGGTATTGATCCACACCGTGCCGGTTTCCAGTTGCTCCGCCAGCGCCATCGCCCGCGTGAAGTCACGGCTCCAGATACCGGCTGCCAGCCCATACACCGAGTTATTGGCCTGTTCAATGAGCTGTTTCTCGTCGTCAAACGGCAGCACCACCAGAACCGGGCCAAAAATCTCTTCCTGACAGGCGCGGGCGCTGTTGCTCAACCCGTCGATAATCGTCGGCAGGTAATAGCTACCGCCTGCCAGCAACGGATCTGCCGGGGCCTCGCCGCCCATCACCACCCTGCCGCCCTCCTGCTGCGCCAGCGCCACGTAATCCGCCACGCTTTGGCGATGCTTGTCGTTAATTAGCGGGCCGAGATGCACTCCCGGCGTCAGCGGATTACCCACCCGCAGACCGGCCGCCAGTTCACTCAGGCGTGCCAGCAACGGTTGGTACAAAGAGCGATGCACAAACAGCCGCGACCCGGCTATACAAGCCTGCCCTGCGGAGCTGAAAATGCCGTAACAGATGCCGCGTGCCGCCTGTTCCAGATCGGCGTCCTCCAGCACGATAGTTGGCGACTTGCCGCCCAACTCCAGCGACGTGGGGATCAGCTTTTCGGCGGCGATATGCGCCAGATGGCGACCGGTATTGGTGCCACCGGTAAACGAAATCTTTTTCACTAACGGGTGACGTGCCAAGGCTTCGCCAATCACCGAACCCTTGCCCGGCAGTACGCTGAGTAACCCGGCCGGCAACCCCGCCTGTTCAAACAGCTCCGCCAATTTTAATGCCATCAGCGGCGTGGCTTCGGCAGGTTTGAGGATCACCGCGTTGCCCGCAGCCAATGCCGGCGCCACCTTTTGCATTTCACTGGCAATCGGTGAGTTCCACGGGGTGATCGCGGCGATCACCCCCAACGGTTGATACTGGCTCAACGTCATCACCTCAGCACTGCGTTGAGTCGGTAGTTCTCCCTCCAGCACCTCGCAGGCTGCGGCAAAGTAGCGAGCCGTTGCCGCGGCGCTGGCTACCAAACCACGGGTTTCCGCCAGTGGTTTACCGTTATCGCGTGTCTGTAACTGCGCCAGCTCTTCCTGCTGCGCCATAATCAGGTTACTGACGCGGTACAGAATGCTGGCACGCTGGTGCGGCACCAGCCCGCGCCACTCAGGTGCACGCCAGGCACGTTCCGCTGCGGCCACCGCGTCGTTCACATCGTCAATGCTGGCGGCACACAGCCGCGCATTGACACTGCCGTCAGCCGGAAACACCGAGGTCATCTCATCGCCTCGCCCTTCACACCAGCGCCCAGCCACAAAAATCGTTAACTTTTCCATGCTCACTCCTGCCGTTCAGGCAATAAAACCACCGTCGACCAGACGGCGGCAGGCTTGTACTGCGCTTAACGCAGCCAGGGTTGATGTCTTGGGATTGCTCGCTAACGGGTTGCCACTCAGCTCAATCCGAAATTCACCGAAGTTCCCGCACACCTGCAGTCTGTGGGTGTTGCGCCGGGTCTCAGGATCCACCAGCAACCGTACTCGGGTGGCGTCCATTCCGAGACCGTTCAGCGCAATGGTCGCCGCCACGTTGGCATTGGCCGGGAACAGCTGCGCCGCCTCCCGCGCCGAGCCTTCGAAAAATACCTGCGCTTCGCTCACGGCATCGAGGTCAATCAATTGTTCCGCCATGCTGCCGCGCCAGCTCGCCGGGCTTTTGCAGGCCTGATAGGTCACGCTGTCTAGCCCGCCTTCGCGTGCCGATGCCAATCCGTCCATACCCGCCACCGCGCCGGACAGCACAATCACTTGCCCATGATGCAACCGACAGGCTTGCTGCAACCGCTGCTGCAACGCCGCATCCGCCAGCGCACCGGTAGAGATCACCGCCAATGGCCAACCACGCATGACCACCGCTTCACCAAACTCTGCCACCGCCTGCTGGCTGGCGCACTCCAGCACCAAATCAGGCCGTTCAGCACACCGATCCGGGTGGGTTAACGCCTGCACCGCGCCGCCAAAGTCACTGACAATTGCCGCATGATGAGCCGCACGTGCCACGATCCAGCCAACGCTCACCCCATCTGGTAGACGGGAAAGCACCTCTTTGGCCATCGCGCCGTAACCAATCATCATGATCTTTTTCATCTTTTCAGCCCTTGCGATTAAAGATGGCGGTTAAAGCCGCCGGAGACGTCAAGCGCCGCACCGGTGGTAAAGGACGCCAAAGGTGAAGCCAAGAACAGCAACGCCTGCGCAGGCTCCTGCGGTTTACCGAGACGTTTCATTGGGATACCGCGTCGTTCAGCTATCGCCGCCGTCCACTGTTCCCAGCTTTGATCCTTATCGCTGCGCTCGTCGAAACGGCGGCGCCATTGGCCAGACTCCACCATGCCCAACAGGATCGAGTTAACGCGGATCCCCTTGCTCACCAGCTCTTTTGACAGCGTTAGCGTCATATTGAGCAAGGCAGCACGCGCTGCCGACGTGGCAATCATGTGTTCTTCCGGCTGCAATGCCAGTAGCGAGTTCACGCAGGTGATTGACGCAATATCCGAGCGTTCCAGCGCCGGCAGAAACGCCTGCACCGGGTTGATGACACCGAACAGCTTTAGCTCCGCCTCATGTAGCCAGGCGGAACGCGGTGTTTGGTCAAAGTGCGCGACAAACCCCTGACCCGCGTTGTTGATCAACACATCCACTGCGCCGAAGTGCGCCATCACTTGGGCAGCAAACTGTGTCACCTGCGACTCGTCCAGTACGTCACAACACAGCGCCAGGATCTCCGCGTGCGGAAACTCACTACGCAGACTGGCTTCGGCACCGGCCAATTTGTCCGCGTTGCGGCCGCAGAATGCCACCTTCGCCCCTTCCGCCAGCAACAAACGCAGGGTTTCGAAACCGATGCCCGACGAACCGCCCGTCACGACAGCGACACGTTTCTCAAGCTGAAAATTCATGGTTGGATTGCTCCCGTAAAGTCCTGCAGATAGCGGTTAAATTGCGCTGGCGCATCGAGATAGCTGGCGTGCCCCGCCCCCTCAATCAGACGCAGGGGCGCGTCCTGCTGCTGCGCCAATACTGTCGCCGCTGCCGGTGGCGTGATCCGATCGCCGTCACCGCACCACACCTGTAACGGACCACGGTAATGCGCCAAATAGTGGCTGATGTCGTCATTAGCCAGCATCCAGGCTGCGCTAAGAAAACCGTCAGGATCCAACTGCTGCATGCCGTTGCGGATCCAGGCGATATCTTGCGGATCCGCGTCATCGCGCAGCAGCGCGGCTGCCCGTTGTTCGCCGTAACCTTGCGGCCCCAGGGTTTCGATCATCTGTTTGCGCTGGCCATAAACCTGTTGGCGCTTTTCTTCCGGTGCGCTGGCATAACCTTGAGCCGGATCCGCCAGCACCAGCCCACACAAGCCATCGGGATAACCGGCAGCATAAGCACTGCCGATCAATGCCCCGAGTGAGTGACCCACGATCAACGGTTGCTCCAACTGCAATTGCGCCACCAGCGCCGCCAGCGCAGCGGCATAGGCGGTAGCCCCCGGTTGGCTGACCGTCAGCGGCAAACTGCCACCATAACCCGGCGCATCCCAGGCCAGCAGGCGGTGGCCGTCGGCTAAACCACGATCGTTGAACTGCTTGATCCACGACGCAGAACCGGAGCTAATACCGTGCAGCAATACCACCGGCCGGCCGTGTCCCGCTTCGCGCCAGCTCAGGGTGTAATCCCCGCAGCGTGCCTGCTGACGTTGCGCTAAGCCGTTCATCAGTTGCGTTTCACTTTGGATAATGGGTGATCTGCCGGGTAGGTCGGCGTTTCCGGTTTGGCGGTGCCAAGCATGACGCACATCAACGCTTCTTCTTCGCCGTGGTTGAATAACCCACGGTAGACGCCGGCAGGGACAGAGATCAGATCGCGCTCTTTCAGCTTGGTTTCGTAATACTCGGTACCGTCCTGGATCATCAGCGTGATGCTGCCTTTCAGCATAAAGAACACTTCTTCCACGTCATCATGCAGGTGTAATGGCCCTTCGCATTTAGACGGCAACACCATGGTGGAAAACGTAAAGTTACCCGCTGGAATGGTGTTGGTATCGTTAACCACCCCCGTGGCGCCGGTACCGATATAACGCATCTGGGCACGGCGGTATTTCGGGTCGTAGTCAGCCTGGAACTTCAGCGCGTTCCAGTCATATTTGCGGCCTTCAAAACGGGCGATGCGTGATTCCACCCAATTTTCTATCGACTGATCCTGTGGCTTAACGCCGGTTTGTTTCTCAACCTGGGACATGTTGGTACTCCTCGTTGATCAATGGGATATCAATATTTCTTCAGCAACGGCAGCAGAATGATGCAGCCGATAAAGGCCATCACCACCAGGAACAGCAAACCGTTATCCATGTTGCCGGTAGCGGCGATCAGCGCCCCCATCAGCACCGGCGCCAGCGCACCGGCAAAATTGCCTAATCCGTTAAAAATACCGCCGGCGGTGGCGCTGACCTTGCTGCTGGTCGCTTTCGCCAGCAGAGCAAAGATGTTCGGCGCGCCTGCGCCCCACATAAAGGTGCTGAAGGCCATGGCGGCAATCACGCTATAGGTGCCCTGCATATGCAGCACCACGGCCAACCCCAGCCCGGCGCCGCACAGCGAGATAAAACAGGCCAAGGCACGGCGATCCAGTTTGTCCGACAGCCAGGCGCCGACCACTTCCCCCAGCAGCATGGCGATGAACGGCAGTGATGACAGGTAACCGGCATGTTCCAGGTGAATGCCTTTGCCCTTGATCAGGTAGCTGGGCAGCCAGCCGTTCATGCCCCACAGGTAGGTCAGAAAGGCGATGTTAAACAGGCAAATCATCCAGAAATGCGGGTTGCGCAGCAGCTCATAGCGATGCTGTTTACGTTCGGCGACGGCCGGTTTTGAAACCGTGACCGCTGCCGGACGTGATACGTTGAGATGGCGCATGCCGAACAGCACCAACAGCATGACCGGCAGCGTCAGGAACGCCATAAAGAAGAAGGTGGCCTGCCAGTCAAAGGTATTGAGGATATACAGCGTGACCGGGAAGCCGAGCGCTGCCCCCAGCGGTGTACCGAGCAGCCACAGCATGGTGGCGCGCGCCTGCAGCCGCTGCGGGAAAGCCTGGCGGATAATGGCGTAAGCCATCGGCAACAGCGGACCTTCGGCGATACCGAGCAAAATGCGCAGCGTCATCATGGTGTGATAAGAACGCGTCAGGCCCATCAACACCATCAATACGCCCCACACCACCATCATGCCGATCAGGACTTTTACCGGGTTCAGCCGATCGCCAATGCCGCTCAACAGCATTGAAGAAATGCCGTAGGAGAACAAAAATGCACTCATCAACAAGCCCAACCGCGCAGGGTCAAAACTGATGCCTAGCGCCTGCTGGAATTCGCTATCGGAAAACAGTGCCGCGATGCTGATCTTGTCGAAAAACGCCAGCAACACACAGGCGAATAGCGCGATGGGTACCGACCAGCGCACCCGCTGCTGCGGGTTTTCGGCAACAGCCTCCCCCACCCGTTCAGCGCGGGCGTCAATGTCTTGCGTAGTCATGAAACGCTCCCGATTCCCCCTTCGCGTTTCACGCTACAGCCTTGTTAGCTGAAACATAAAACGCATTGGGGAATGATTATTTCAACGCCATTAAAGAAAACTCTGCGTCCGCCAACTGCTGCGGTTCCAGCACCCGTCCGCTGGCCAACCAGCGTTTACCCAGCTTGATGGTGCGCGCATCGTTAAACGCCACCATCTGCACCAACTGCCGATCGGCATTCAGCGTAAAGAACACCTGCGATTGTGGCGTGCGCCGCACCACGTGATACATGCCACCGGCCGGTACGCCAAGGATCTGGATATTGACGTCATATTGATCCGACCACAGCCAGGCCACATCATCATAAGGAGAAGCAAAAGCGTCCAGCATTGCGCAGGCGGTGCTGATCGCCTGGTTCTGCGCATAAGCCCAGGACTGCAGGCACAGCCCGAGCGTTGGGTGGCGCGCGACATCCCCGGCGGCGAAAATGGCGGAGTGGCTGGTGCGCCCCTGTCCGTCAACCACAATGCCGGCATCAACCTTTAACCCGGCACCGTACGCCAGCTCCAGGTTCAGCTCCACGCCGATCCCCACGACCACCAGATCAAACGGCTGAGGATCACTGATGTCGCTGCCGATCCAGGCACTGCCGTTACGATCCTCCAGTTGAATGTCGCCGCAGCCGCACTGCACCCTAACCCCCTGCTGCTGATGCAGTTCGAGCAACGCCTGTGAGACGTCCGCCCCAACGCTACGCATGCACAGGGCCGGTTGACGCTCGAAGACCGTCACATCAGCCCCCATGCGCCGCGCCGATGCGGCGATCTCCAGCCCGATCCACCCACCGCCGACAATCGCCAGCGTGCGGCAATCCTGCAGCGCCTGGCGCAGCTTTGCCGCATCATCCCAGGAACGCAGCGTCATCACGCGCGGATGCTCAGCCCAACGGGCGTCCGGCAAGCGTGGTCGCCCACCGGTAGCAATCAGCAGTTGATCAAACTGCAGTTGCCTGCCATCGCTGAGGTGGACAATTTGCTGTGGCGCATCAATAGATGCGGCACGCAGCGGGCGACGCCAATCGATGTTCAACCCGGCGACCACCTCTTCGCTGAACAGCCGGCTGAGTGGCGCATTACCGTCCAGCAACGCCGCCTTGGAGAGCGGTGGCCGTTCATAAAAGTCATAGGGTTCATCGCTGACCACCGTCAAACGCCCTGCATAGCCACGATCGCGCAACGTTTTTGCTGCCCAGCCGCCAGCCTGACCACCACCGATGATCACGATGCCCGCCGGTTCTGGCTGGCTCATAACGCCTCCGGTTTTTTCTGCTGCCGCCGCGTGTCATGGTCGATTCCGCCTTCCACAGCCCACTCGGTGAACGACACCAGCGAATGTTCCAGCTCACGCGGCTGCCAGTTTTCGGTCAGGTAGTCATCGTTGGTGTAATACTCAAACGCACCGCCCGTCGGGCTGTTGACGTACCAGAAATAGGCCGAGGAGATTGGATGGCGGCCGGGGCCGATAAAGGTACTCCACTTCTCTTTGTTCATGGCGATGCCGCCGCCGATCACCTCGTGGATATCGCGGACGGTAAAGGCCACATGATTCAAGCCGCGTGGTCGATTAGGCAATTTCAGCAAGAACAGATTGTGATGACCGCCGCGTGCCTGAGTGCGCAGGAATACCGCACGATCGATATAACGATCCGATACCTGAAACCCCAACACCTCACGATAAAAGCGCTCAGTCGCCGCAAGATCCTCGACGAAGAACACTACATGACCGATGTTGATTGGCTGCGCCTGGGCGTACACCGGGCTCGGCTGATCAATACGGCGTACATCGCCCCACTGGTTGATCGGTGACACAGGTAAATCAACGTCGCGCTGCTGACTGACGCTAAAGCGCAGCGTCATGCCGTTCGGATCGAGACACTCCAGCTCTTCACCCACCTGGCGGAAGCCCGGCATCTGCGCCAACAGCGGTTGCAACGCCGCCAACTCGGACGGGCTGCTAACCCCCCAGGTCATACGGCGGAGAGTCGAACCACTCTCGAACGCTGCCGGCAGCGCGTCGCTCTGCAACGGATGCAGCACCACGCGGGCACCGCTCAGCGTGGTGAATTCTCGTTGACGTTCGCCCCAGTGCTGTTGCGCTGCCTGCAGACCGAAGTCCTGCATGAATTTCTCGCACGTTGGCAGATCTTCAACGCCAAACTCCAGTTTTTCGATTCCGATTACGCTCATTAATTGTGCCTCACGTTCTCGCTGAATACGGTTTTCAGGCATGATCGAACCCCGGCCCATGATTGTCATGAGCCTCATCCCTGCCTGAGTGATTGATAGGGGACGCTGTTCGTCCCGATTAATTCGGGGCAACCTGCAGCGCCCCGTTGCAAACAATCGGTTGTCAGTTAACCGGCGTTAGCCTGTGGCTGCGCGCCCAAGAACCCGGAGATTTTCTCTGCAGCGTCCCGCACTTCCATCCGCAGCCGCTCGCGATCCGCTTTCGGGATCTCATCAGACGGCACCATGATGCTGATCACCGCCTCAACCCGCTGCTCGCGGTTGAAGATGGGGTAGACGATCGAGGAAATGCCGTGGCGGAAAAACGACTCGCCGATGACATAGCCGCGCGCCTTATCCTGCTGCACCATCTGCCACAGCGTTTCACGATCCGCCGGGGTGCCCGGGCCGCTCCCCGGTAGTTGTTCCTGTGGATACAGAAGCTCGAACTCCTCACGGGTGGCGCTGGTCAGCAGCATCCGGCCAAGCGAGGTTTGGTGTACCGGCAAGCGAGTACCGACGCTGACCTGGTTGATTTGCGACCCCGCGGCACTGACACGCGCAATGTAGATCACGTCACGCCCATCACGGATTGCCAGATGACTGCTGCACTGGCTGCGATCGCGCAGTTGTTCTATTACCGGCTGACCGGCTTGTGCCACATCCAGCGAAGCAATATATTCGAATCCGAGACGTAGTACTTTGATGCCCAAAGAAAAAGTGTTGGTACGTGGGTTACGTTCAAGAAAACCCAGGTGCTCCAACGTTTGCACTACGCGATAGGCGGTCGCTTTTGGCATATCGACCAAGCGATGCAATTGGGCAAACGTCATTTCCTTGTGTTGCTCGCCAAAGGCCAGCAACAGCTGCAACCCACGATCCAGTCCTGGGATCAGATATTTACACCCTTGATCGTCCGCCATGTCCGTTTCCTTATAGAGTCATGCCTTAAATAATTGGAGCTGTATCACAACAAAGCCACGGCTTTGTTGAACGGCGCTTGCGCTGGCCCCAACGGGGCGAGGCTTTGCCGAGTAACGCGACAAGCGAGTAAATCCCGATGAGCTTACATTAAGTAAGTGATTCGGGTGCGCGAACGCAGGCAACACAGATACAGCTTCAAGTATGACAGGCATAATTAGTTAAAGACAAAACCACCGTTAACCGGTAACAGCTGCCCAGTGACGAAATTCGCCAATGGCGACAGCAGGTAGAGCACCGTGCCGTTGACGTCGTCAGGATGCTGCGCGCCGGCCAATGCTCGTCCCTGTTCGTACAACTGATGTCGCTCGGCAGGCACATATTCCGTGGCCTCTACGCGTGTCAGGCCCGGAGCGATGGCGTTAACGCAAATCCCCTGCGGGCCCAGCTCACGCGCCATTGAACGGGTCATAGAGATAATCGCCCCTTTGCTGGCCACGTAAGCCATTAAGCGCGGCGCGCCCCACAGCGCGGTATCTGAAGCCACGTTAACGATCTTGGCATGAGGAGTTTGCGCCAGCAGCGGTACCGCTGCCTGGCTCACGAGCCAGGTGCCGCGCACGTTAACCTGCATAACCCGATCCCACAGATCGATATCGTATTCCATCATGGTTTTACCACCGACTCCGGTAGCCAACGCCGCGTTGTTCACCAACCCGTCGATCGCCCCGCCTTCGGCTATCGCGTTGAACGCAGCGCTGATCGAGGCCGGATCGGCCAGATCAATCGTGTGGCTTTCAACCTGCGCGCCCTGTTCACGCAGACTGGCGGCACTGTCTGACAGTGCATCCGCCAAAATATCGCACATCACCACTGTGGCACCGGCCTCGGCGACCGCAGCAGCGAAACTGCGCCCCAAACCCCGCGCCGCGCCGGTCACGACAATGCGTTTACCTGTCAACAGGCCGTTCACTGTGCCGCCTCCTGTTCACTCAGCCGCGCCAGTTGTTTCTGTGCTTCTTTTTGCATCATACGGCGCAGGCGAGACAGCCCGACGTCATGCTGATACAGATATTCACGGCCACGCGCGTTCGGCGCCATGTTTTCCAGCACGATACGATCCTGCTCCAACACGTCCCAGTGCAGCGATTCCAGGCGGTTGCGGTACATAAAGCGCCACATGTCACGCTGCCAGTCCTTCACCTTACGAATACGCCAGAAGAATACCCGGCAGTGATCTTTATCTTCCGGGACCACCATGCCGATGATCCAGAAATGACCACCCGGCCCAAACCGTTTTTTATACGGGATCGACAAGCGCATCCAGTACGCCCCGCTGCTGCCGAATTCGACCCAGTCAAAGTTCACGCCAATCTGGCCATTCTTCTTAAAGATGAAACCGCTGTCGGTTGGCTCCAGTGCCATGTCCGCCTTGCGATCCCCTTCCGCCATTGAGTGCGAGGATGAATGCAGGTAGGTGCCGTGCATTGGATCCATCACGTTTTCCAACGCGTATTGGTAATTGCAGTCCCAACTGGCCGTACACAAGAAGTTGCTGTAGGACGCTTCGTCTGCCAGTTCCGGCGGGAAGGTCAGTTCGACCGGCTCTTCATCTGCCGTCACGCCGAAATAGAGGAACACCGCGCCGTAAGCTTCTTTAGCCGGATAGGAACGCAGACATTTCTGTCCCACCAGCGGGCAACGATCAACCGCAGGCACGTCTTTAACCGTACCGTCTCCGCCCACTTCCACACCGTGATACCAACACGCGATGCGATCGCCCAGATTCCACCCCATGGAAAGCCGCGCACCGCGATGCGGGCAGCGATCTTCCAACGCGTGGATCGCGCCTTCTCCATCACGCCACACCACGATCTGCTGTTCCAGACGGGTAATGCCCACCGGGTTATTGCCGATTTCCCAACTGGCCAGCACCGGATACCACATGCCGCGCAGCCCCTGGTCGAGATACTCTTGTAAGGTCTGTGCGGAGGATGTTGTGTTTGCTGTCATTGTCTTCTCCCGGATGCTGCTCAGAAACCGTTAACGTGAAGGAATTCGCGGAACGCCGTCTCATTCCAAGGCTGGCCATTGCGATCGAACAGGCGACGTTGATTCAGCGCACTGACAATCTGTTCCAGCTCTTCCGCGCCCTGCTCGAAGATCTCTTCCAGCGCAGCGACTAAAGCTGTCTCAAAACCGTCCGGCACTCGGGCCCGGTTTTGCCAGATGACGTTCTGGAATTGGCCTGGCTGATGGATCTGGCCATTGCCACCTTCACGCGCGGGGATCACCTGTTGGGTGTCCGGTAGCCAGGGATTGAAATCGGTGATGTGCTGCATGATTACTCCTCCGCAATAAAGGTGATTTGGATTTGATTGTCGATCACCCGGGTGGCATAGGTTTGCAGATCGCGGCCGCCTGGTTCACGCAGGCATTGGCCAGTACGCACGTCGAACAACGCTTCGTGCAACGGGCATTCGACCTTACCGTCATCAACAAACCCCTGGCTGAGCAAGGCATAGGCATGTGGGCAAACGTCTTCCAGTGCGTAGTAATTGCCGTCAATCAGATACACCCCGACTTCTTTCCCTTCCACATTGGCAGAAAAAGGAAAATCTTCTTTCACCTGAGACACTTCACACACTTTCTTCCAGCTCATTGCTTCTGTCCTCTATCTGATTGTTTCATATATGAAACTCAGTTTCTTATTTAATACACTCACTATAAGTCTGGTGAAACTTTCGTCAAGAGAGCAAAGCGGCAATTGTTAATGGAAAGTTGTTTAAACATGACAAATGCGGGAAGGATCACGAAAAAATGCACCGATATGAAAAACCGCTGGAAGCTGTGCGTTACATCACTATTTCATGGGTAAAAACCCATTGATCTTGCTGACACAATGCGAGTAAAAGTTCTCTCACACAGACTAAAACACCCTTTTAAATAACAATAAATTTACATTTAAACAGCCAAAAACCTGCTTTTCAGCCCTGCGAAATCAGCGGGTTAGTTTTTTGCTGCCTGAATGTGTCAATCGCCCGTCAAAGGAGCGTACATGGAGCGCATTTTGCAACAACGTCAACGTTGGTACGGGGTCCTGGCCCTGCTGTTTCTGATCGTCATCGCCTATGCCGATAGGGTCAATATTGCCGTGATGCTGGTCAATCCCGATTTCCTGCAGCACTTCCAACTCGACGGCAACCGCGCGCATCAAGGCATGCTGATGACAGTGTTCTTACTCGGTTACGGGCTTTCCGCCATGTTGCTGACGCCATTCCTGGAAACGCTGATGGGTTACCGCCGTGCGCTGACGCTAAGCATTGTGCTGTGGGCGCTGCTCACCGCCGCGTCCCCTCTGGCAGGATCGGTATTGCTGCTGTTTGCGGTGCGCGCGCTGCTGGGGATCAGTGAGGGGCCATTGTTCTCGCTGAAAACCATGTATATCGGCGATCACTTTTCCGCCCATGAACGTGGGCAACCCAATGCGATCAGTACATTGGGTGTCTCACTGGGGTTAGTGATCGGTTTTCCGCTAGTGAGTTTCCTGATGGCACACTTCGGCTGGGCCGTCTCTTTCTACCTGCTGGCGCTGATCAATCTGCTGCTGGGGTTAGCGCTGGTGCGGCTGTTTATACACCCGGCATCGCTGGCGTCACGCACTGTAGAGTCTCGCCCGGTCATAACGCGTGTCTGGGAGACGTTTGTTTTGGCCTGGCGTACACCGATGCTGGGTTGGATCATGCTGATCGAGATCGCCACCCTCAGCTACCTGTGGGGTTCCAGCTCCTGGTTACCCGCCTACCTGACCGACGAGAAAGGTTTTTCCATCAAACAAATGGGCTGGATGGCCTCGCTGCCGTTTGTCGTCAGCATCGCCTCCAAATACCTTGGCGGCGTGCTGCTCGATCGCATCCGCCCCTACCAGGCACCGTTGATCTTCGCCTTTGGCGGTGCGGCAACGGCGCTGTGCATTTATGGCGTGATGCACAGTGAACAACTCGGCTGGATCGCATTTTTCCTGCTGGCGGCCAATGCCTGCTGGGGCGCTCAGGGAGCCGCGATCCCTACCCTGTTACAGCATTATGCGCAGCCGCAGGCGGTTGGCAGCGCCTATGGGCTGATTAACGGCATTGGCAATATGTTTTCGGCGTTTGTACCGATGATCATGGGTATGGTGATGGCCAGTCAGGGCAAGGTTTCTTCGGGATTTGCCGTGCTGATCCTGTCGCAATTAGTGACACTGCTGGCGGGCGGCGTGCTGTTCAGTCGGATGCTGATGACGCGTGAGGTAAAGCGGGTATAAAACAGTCGGGCTGCACAATACGCCCGACGGATATATTTAAGCTAATGGCGATTCAACGCCCTTTCTTTTTACGGCCCGGCTGTGCGAAGCGCTTACGCGCAGGGGCATTTCCGCTGGGCTTTTCTGCACTTTTCGACCCGCTGTTCCCCGGTTTTTTCACCGCAGGCTTGGCTTTCTTCGTTGGTTTGGCCTCTGAGGAGGAGCCCTCAATGGATTTAAACAACTCGACCAGTTCGTCGTCGGTTAAATCACGCCATTCACCCGGCGGCAACCCGGCCATGCTCACATTCATAATGCGAGTACGTTCCAGCTTGGTCACTTCGTAGCCGAAATGCTCGCACATGCGGCGAATCTGGCGGTTCAGCCCCTGGACCAGCACGATGCGAAACACAAAGGGGGCTTCTTTCTTCACCTTGCACTTTTTGGTCACCGTGCCCAGCATCGGTACACCGGCCCCCAGGCCACGGATGAAATCGTCAGTCACCGGTTTGTTCACCGTGACCAGATATTCTTTCTCGTGGTCGTTGCCAGCGCGCAGGATTTTGTTCACCAAATCGCCGTGGTTGGTGAGGAAAATCAGGCCCTGAGAGTCTTTATCCAACCGCCCGATCGGGAAAATACGGGTACTGTGATTGACGAAATCAACAATATTGTCTTTCTCGCCTTCTTCCGTGGTGCTGACAATACCGACCGGCTTGTTCAACGCAATAAAGATCAAGTTGTCTTCATTGCGCGGTTCAATCAGTTGACCGTTGACCTTGACCACGTCTCCTGGAAACACCTGATCGCCAAGCGTCACGCGCTTGCCATTGATAAAAACATTGCCTTGTTCGATGTAACGATCGGCATCGCGGCGGGAGCAAATACCGCTCTCGCTAATATATTTGTTAAGACGTGTGGATTGTTTCGTCAGCATGGTTCCTCCGTAAGCCCGGATTATAGACCTTCGAGGCAACAGATACAGGCATTTTCATGGTGCGGTAACGAACGGCAAACTGAGTGTTTTAGACTATATTTTTCCGTTCTACATTCACCACCCGCTATACCCTATGTATTTCAAGTTGCAGCCAGGCACCCAGCGCATTCATCCTCAGGAGCTTACTCAAGTAAGTGACTGAGGTGAATGACAAATCTGTCAGGAACAGATTTGAACGCTGCTTGCAGCGGCCCCGAAGGGGCAAGCCCCACGGATGGGGCTTGTAAAGCAGGTAACAACGCTGCAGCTTGAAAGACGACGGGTATACTTATTTCGTTTTTTTAGCGGCCTGCAGGTACAGCATTTCCAGGCCCAGGGTCGCCGCAGCCAGCGCGGTGATCTCAGACTGATCGTAGGCCGGTGCCACTTCCACCACGTCCATACCGACGATATTCAGTGACTGCATGCCGCGCACCAGCTTCAGCGCACGATCGGAGGTCAAGCCGCCAATCACTGGAGTACCGGTCCCCGGAGCAAATGCAGGATCCAGGCAGTCGATGTCGAAGGTCAGGTAGACCGGCATATCACCGACGATCTGTTTGATCTGAGCCAGCAGATCGTCAACGGTACGATCGTTAACCTGTGCGGCGTCCAGCACGGTGAAACCATTATCATGATCGAACTCGGTACGAATACCGATCTGCACCGAGTGCTTTGGATCGATCAGGCCTTCGTTTGGCGCATGGAAGAACATAGTGCCGTGATCGTATTGGCTGCCGTTAGCATAGGTGTCGGTATGCGCATCGAAGTGCACCAATGCCAGTTTGCCGAAATGCTTAGCGTGTGCACGCAGCAGTGGCAGTGTGACGAAGTGGTCACCGCCGAATGAGAGCATACGCTTACCCGCTGCCAGCAGTTTTTCCGCGTGCGCTTGCAAGTTGTCACTCATGTCCTGAGCATCGCCAAAGTTGAACACGATGTCGCCACAATCGACGACGTTCAAACGATCGCGCAGGTCAAAATTCCACGGCCAACGGTTGCCTTCCCACGCCAAATTGGTGGAAACCTGGCGGATTGCCGCCGGGCCATGACGGCCACCGGCGCGGCCGGAGGTTGCCATGTCAAATGGAATGCCGGTGATGACCCACTCTGCATCGCTGTCGTAAGGCATGAAGTTCAGCGGAAAGCGCAGGAAACCAAAGGCGTTGGACACTAAAGAATTATCGGACTTATGGCCTAAGGTGCTCATAGTAAACCCTCATATTTCAACGTTTCACCTGGCGAAAAATCACACAGGCGCTGACAAAAAAAAATCCCTCCCGCGTCGTTAGCCCGACGAGAAAGGGATTGATACAGAATCTGGTTCAGTACTGCTGATACGGCAGATTATCGCCGCATTTCGTTCGCGCTTCAAGAGCGCGCATCATCATCCTGCCGACTCGTCACCGTCCAGTATAGGCACTACTGCTTCACCAGTACGGGTTGCTGGCTATAACGCGCCGGGAATAAATGCTCCAGCTGTTTTATTTTCGGCTGATCGTTAATCATGATGTAGAGGGAATCAGGGTGTTCAGTCAAAAAATTCTGATGGTAAGGCTCCGCCGGGTAAAAATGCCCGTTGCTCTCAATACGCGTAACCAGCGGTTGATCGTAACTGTGGCTGGCCTGCAGCTGAGCAATATAGGCATTGGCAACCTGCTGTTGTGAAGCATTCAATGGGAAAAGCGCGGAACGATACTGCGTGCCACTGTCCGGTCCTTGCCGATTCAGCTCTGTGGGGTTGTGCGCCACGGAGAAAAAGATCTGCAACAGGTCGCCGTAGGACACTTGAGCCGGGTCAAAGGTCACTTTCACCGACTCCGCATGGCCGGTATCGCCGCCGCTGACCTGCTGATAATCGGCAGTTTGCGCGGTGCCTCCGGTGTAACCTGAGATGGCGCTGGTGACGCCCTTCACATGCTGAAAGACGCCCTGCACGCCCCAGAAGCATCCACCGGCAAAAATAGCGGTCTCAGTGTGCGAGGTGCCTGCTGGCTCATCAACCGCAGGGGCTGGGATCACTACCGCGGTTTCCGCTCCGCCAAATGACCACGCGTTTCCCTGCCAGAGGCCCACACCGACCAGCGCTACCACGCCAGTGATGGCATAAGATCGCAACAACATGCCTAACCTGTTTGAACGTTTCATCATATTCACCACTGGATTAACCGAAAGTAAAGGCGTAGGCAGCAACCCCTGCCTGTTCAAATTCAATACTGAAGGTGTGTTCTCCAGCGCCGTCTGTTTGCCGAATCAGCTGGTAGAGACGCTGATCGGTGACCACGCCGCGACCGTCCGGTGTCACATCCGTGCCGTGCATTTCACCGGGTGCTTTGCCATCCAGCGTCACTTTGAACGCGACCGGTTTACCCCCGGCGTTCGGGCCTAGCACCAAATGCAGATCACGCGCATGGAAGCGGTAGACGATGCGCCCTTGAGGGGCATTCAACATCACGTTTTCTTCGCCAACCGTCCAATTCCCCACCAACCCCCAATCATTGAGCGGTAAACTTGCCGGCACGACATAGCTGGCGCTCCGGTCTTGAGCGGCCTCGCCGGAAGCAAAGTTTTGCGCCCGCGCGTAGCCCAGATAGGTTTCTGGTGAGATATCAGCCTGATTGCCCGCCGCCTGTTCAACGCCCTGCCCGGCAACCTGGCTAACGGCCGTGCTGATATTTTTTGCCCCAGCCTGGCGCAGCAGTTCCTGAATCACCCGCTCAGATTGCGCATAGTCGCCTTCACCAAAATGCTGGTAACGAATATGCCCGGTGGCATCGATAAAATAGTGCGCAGGCCAATATTGATTGTTGAACGCGCGCCAGATGCTGTAGTTGTTATCGATAGCGATCGGGTAGTCGATACCCAGTTTTTTCGCCTCTTTGGTGACATTGCCAATATCTCTCTCGAAGGCAAATTCCGGCGCATGTACACCAATCACTACCAGCCCCTGATCGCGGTATTTCTCCGCCCAGGCCTTCACGTAAGGCAGAGAGCGCAAGCAGTTGATGCAGGAGTAGGTCCAGAAATCGACCAGGACCACCTTGCCACGCAGGGACTCTGTCGTCAGCGGTGGGGAATTCAACCACTGTACAGCCCCTGACAGGGACGGCATCTCGCCCAGGTCATCCAACATCGGTTGAGCGTCGACTGCCGTTTGCACCGGAGGTCGCACCGGCGTGGTGGCGGGCGTCAATGTCTGTACTAACCGCTGTTCAATTCCCCCCGTCGACGCCGCGGAAAGACGTGCCAACACCGTGGTATCCAGGCCAAGCGCAATCGCCACTACCCCCACGAGCATTGCCGCCCCCAGTCCCCGTCGGATCCATTCACCGGCGCCCAGTGAGCGTTTCATGGCGCTAAATACCTTACCGCCGATCAACAATGCCGATGCCAGCGACGTTGCTGCCCCTGCGGCATAGGCCAATAGCAACAATGTTGAGCCGACATTAGCCCCCTGCAATGCCGCTCCTGTCAAAACCAGACCGAGAATAGGGCCGGCACAAGGTGCCCAGAGCAGGCCAGTGGCGATACCCAGCAGCAACGACGAGCCAACCTGATGCTGTTTGTCTGCCGCAATCTTGTCAGACAGGCGATTACCGGCCGATACCAATGGGTGCATCACGCGTTCGGCAACCGACGGAAACAGTAAGGTGATGCCAAATACCGCCATCAGGATCAACGCCAGCCAGCGACCATATTGATTGGCCGCCACAACCCAACCACCACCGACGGCCGCCAGTGTGGCAAACAGCGCAAAGGTCAGCGCCATTCCCACCAGCATCGGCAAACCGGAGCGTAAGAAAGGGCGATCGGCACGCGAGAAAATGAACGGCAGCACCGGCAGTATGCACGGGCTGGCGATGGTCAGAATGCCGCCGAGATAAGCCAGTATCAGGATCAACATGTCGCTCTCCCCATTATGCCTGTTGCGGCGTGAACAACAGCGCCAACCCGTTCATGCAGTAACGTAACCCGGTAGGTTGCGGGCCGTCGTCAAACACGTGTCCAAGATGCCCGCCACAGCGCCGACAGTGCACCTCGTCTCGCACCATGCCGAATGAACGGTCCTGGCGCTGGGCAACGGCATGGTCAAGAGGCTGATAAAAACTCGGCCAGCCGGTATGGCTGTCAAACTTGGTATGGGAGGAAAACAGCGGTAAATCGCACCCTGCACAGGAAAACACCCCATCACGGTGTTCGTCATTCAGCGGGCTGCTGTAGGGTATTTCGGTGCCCTCCTCGCGCAAAATATGGTATTGCGCGGCGGTCAACCGCGCGTGCCACTGTTGATCAGTGTAGTTGACTTCAAATTGCGCGGTGGCCGCAGCCCGCGCGGCCCACGTTGGCAATAGCCCCAGCGAAAACGCCGCGGACAAGCCGCCGCCAACCAGAATAAACTGCCGTCTGTTCATCATCATTGCCACCCCGAAGACTGATCAAACCGATAGTGACAACCTACAAAGAAAACCCTGTCCGAATCCTCACGGAGAGTTAACAAATTTGTGATAACTGATAGGAGATAAGGGGTATTGCGAGGGGAGATGCGGGAGAAAACCAATAAAAAAGCCGGGCATCAAAGAGATGCCCGGCTTTTCAGCGTGACTTACTCATCTTCTAAATAAGTATAACCGTACAAACCGGCCTCAAACTCTTCCAGGAACTGCGCTTGCAGCCCACTGTCCAGATCGGTTTCTTTTACCTGATCGCGGAATTTGGCCAGCAGCGCAGTAGGATCGAGCTGCACGTATTCCAACATGTCGGCAACGGTATCGCCTTCATCAGACAATTCAGTTTCTACCGTGCCATCAGGGAAGACAAACACGTCCACCGAGGCGGTATCACCGAACAGGTTGTGCATATTGCCCAGGATTTCCTGGTAGGCACCCACCATAAAGAAGCCCAGCGCCGGCGGATTTTCCGGATCGTACGGCGGCATTGGCATGGTGGTCGCTACGCCGTCACCGTCGATGTAGTGATCGATAGTACCGTCGGAGTCACAGGTGATGTCCAGCAGTACGGCACGGCCTTCCGGCGGCTTATCCAGCCCTTCCAGTGGCAACACCGGGAACAGCTGGTCAATACCCCAGGCGTCCGGCATTGATTGGAACAGCGAGAAGTTGACGTAGAACTTGTCTGCCATGCGTTCTTGCAGTTCGTCGATGATTGGACGGTGCGCGCGGTTGCTTGGATCCAGTTGCTGCTGGATTTTGTTGCAGATGTTCAGGTACAACTGCTCGGCCCAGGCACGCTTGGTCAGATCCAGCATACCGTGAGCATACTGAGTGTGGACATCATGCAGGTCCATCTGACTGTCATGCAGCCATTCACGCAGCGAACGGCGGTTTTCCGGCTCGTTCATTTCCTGCCAGGTTTCCCACATGCTTTCCAGCGCGCGCGGTGCGTCCTCTGCCGGTGGCAATGGATCGCTGAATTCATTGCGCTCAACGCCGATCACATTGGATACCAACACCGTATGGTGTGCAGTAACTGCACGGCCGGATTCGGTGATCACCGTCGGATGCGGCAAGCCGTGTTCGTTGCACGCATCACCGATACCCCAAATCACGTTGTTGGCGTATTCGTTCAGGCCATAGTTCACCGAGCAATCAGACTGCGAACGGGTGCCTTCATAATCTACGCCCAGACCGCCGCCCACGTCGAAGCACTGGATGTTAACGCCCAGTTTGTGCAGTTCAACGTAGAAACGTGCCGATTCGCGTACGCCTGTCGCGATGTCGCGAATATTGGCCAGTTGCGAACCCAGGTGGAAGTGCAGCAGTTGCAGGCTATCAAGACGGCCCGCTTCACGCAGGGTTTCCACCAGTTTCAACACCTGAATGGCTGCCAGGCCGAACTTGGACTTTTCGCCGCCGCTCGACTGCCATTTGCCGGAGCCTTGTGACGCCAGACGCGCACGCACGCCCAGGCGTGGTACCACATTCAGACGTTCAGCTTCTTCCAGCACCATGTTGATTTCGGACATTTTCTCGATCACCAGGTACACCTTGTGCCCCAGCTTTTCGCCGATCAACGCCAGACGGATATATTCACGGTCTTTATAGCCGTTACAGACGATCACGGAACGGGTCATGCCGGCATGTGCCAGCACCGCCATCAGTTCAGCTTTAGAACCGGCTTCCAGCCCCAGCGGCTCGCCGGAATTGACCAGAGATTCAATCACGCGACGGTGTTGGTTGACCTTAATCGGGTAAACCAGGAAATAACCACCTTCATAACCGAACGATTCACGCGCACGTTTGAAAGCGGCGTTGATCGAACGCAGGCGGTGCTGCAGGATCTGCGGGAAGCAGAACAGCGCCGGCAGACGCAGACCGTCTTTTTGGCGTTGTTTGACCAAATCGGCCAGATCGACACGCGCCTGCGGGACGTCAGGATCCGGGCACACGCTGATGTGACCCAGTTCATTGACGTCATAATAATTGTTGCCCCAGTAGGCGACGTTATAAGTGCGCAGCATCTTGCTGGCATCACGATCATTCATGGCAACCTCCTGCATGGAGCGCAAAGATATAGATTCGCCCGTTGCTGACGGACGGTGAATCAACAGATCATCAGACATTACTCGCCTCACATCCCGTACTGACGATACAGTCAGCCACTATCGCAGCTACAACCCGCGAGAACAACCCAACAAACCGCCCTTGCGGCAGCGAATAAAACTGCCGTTCGCGGTCAGCGATCGGTTTATTACTCATATAATTGTAAGACACCCTGTTCAAACCTCGTGAATCGGGTCAAGAAACATCCCACAGGAAGGCTGCAGGCTACCCTTGTTCAGTTCTTCAGACGACCGTTAACCGGCCCGAGAATCCTGAGTAGCGCCCAGGTGTTTATCACACCTGAAAGGTGGTGTAGAGACAAGACGGGAAATAGCAGAAGAATGTGCGCCAGAACGGCACTGCTGTTGAGAACCAACAACCGGTAGACAACGGATCATTAATCCAACCACCTCCACGCACGTCGTCCTCAATGAACGACCGAGCCTCTATTAATAGTGTAAGAACGTGACCGTTCTATGAAGCGGCGACGTCAAAAAGGCCGACGTCTGCAGCTGACAATCCGGCTACCCATGGCGAGTCACAGAAGTTTACAACTTCTTTCCCCGCACTGTGCACCAAATGAGCCGCGCGCGCAGTTTATACCGATAACCAGGGGAAAATGCAAAATGAAAATTTGTCGGAAACTGTTTCAAGCGATGAAAATGGCGTCGGCAGCTTTGCGCAAAAGAGCGAAATGGCAAAAAAATACTGGCAATCCGGTCAAGGCCTGACCTAAAATAGACGTCCAGATGTTAATCCATCTATACTGATTAACGAAGAAACTGCTTAACGGCTTTGCCTGAGGGGCGTTGCAGGATGTATCTCGCGCCATCAGCGGAAGACCCTTCGCTTTGATGCCGGATCTCCAGCGCTGTGCAGTAATTTCTAACCCGTCTTATGCAAGGTAAAGAATACAATGGCTAAACACCTATTCACGTCCGAATCCGTCTCCGAAGGGCATCCTGACAAAATTGCTGACCAGATCTCCGATGCCGTCCTCGACGCCATCCTGGAACAAGATCCTAAAGCACGCGTCGCCTGCGAAACTTACGTGAAAACCGGCATGGTACTGGTTGGCGGTGAAATCACCACCAGCGCTTGGGTTGATATCGAAGAAATCACCCGTAAAACCGTACGCGAAATCGGTTATGTCCACTCGGATATGGGTTTTGACGCCAACTCTTGTGCCGTACTGAGCGCAATCGGCAAGCAATCCCCAGATATCAATCAGGGCGTTGACCGCACCGATCCGCTGGAACAAGGTGCCGGCGACCAGGGCCTGATGTTTGGCTATGCTACCAATGAAACCGAAGTGCTGATGCCTGCACCGGTAACCTACGCGCACCGTCTGGTGCAGCGTCAGGCCGAAGTGCGTAAAAACGGCACCCTGCCATGGTTGCGTCCAGATGCGAAAAGCCAGGTGACCTTCCAGTATGACGACGGCAAAATCGTCGGCATCGACGCAGTAGTCCTGTCCACCCAGCATTCCGAAGATATTTCTCTGAAAGATCTGCAAGAAGCGGTAATGGAAGAGATCATCAAGCCCGTGCTGCCAACTGAATGGTTAAGCGCCAGCACCAAATACCACATCAACCCAACCGGCCGTTTCGTTATCGGCGGGCCAATGGGTGACTGTGGTCTGACCGGGCGTAAAATCATCGTTGATACCTACGGCGGCATGGCTCGTCACGGCGGCGGTGCGTTCTCTGGTAAGGATCCGTCTAAAGTTGACCGTTCAGCAGCCTACGCAGCGCGTTACGTGGCGAAAAACATCGTGGCGGCTGGCCTGGCTGACCGCTGTGAGATCCAGGTCTCCTACGCCATCGGCGTGGCAGAACCGACCTCAATCATGGTGGAAACCTTCGGTACTGAGAAAGTCCCTACCGAACAGTTGACCCTGCTGGTGCGTGAATTCTTCGATCTGCGCCCATACGGCCTGATCCAGATGATGGACCTGCTGCAACCAATCTACCGCGAAACTGCAGCTTACGGTCACTTTGGTCGTGAGCACTTCCCTTGGGAAGCGACAGACAAAGCAGAACTGCTGCGCGATGCTGCCGGCTTGAAATAAGCCCGGGTATCCAGCGTGAAAACGGCGAGCCTAGGCTCGCCGTTTTTTTTGAAGGAAGGGCGTCAGACACCGCGTATACAGCAGCAGGTAAGCAAGCCCTAATGGGCCGCCAACTCCCTGAAGAAGGCAGGATTAGCCTGAATCGCCGCCAGCACCTTTGCAGCCAGACCGGTCGGATTACGCCTTTTTGTTTCCCAGCTTTTAATGGTATCAACGCTGGTACCCAACACCTTTGCCATTTCACTCTGAGAAATATTAAGCTGCGCCCTGATCGCTTTCACATCGGCGATATCATAACGAGTGACATTGGCCGGAGCCTCAACCCCGTTCTTAATCGCGACGGCCTCTTCAAGAGACGTTTTCATATCGTCAAAAAAGCTCATGTCATACCTCATCTTTCAGCAATTTCGTCAATGTCTTCAGCTCTGACCTTTCCATGTCGCTCAGACTGTCTTTACTATTTTTCGGGTAGGCCATTACCAGATAGATGACCTCTTTGGTTGCCAGAAAGTAAATCACTCTGGCACTTCCACTTTTACCCTGGGAACCTGTAGCCATTCTGACTTTCCGCAGGCCACCGGTTTTCTGTATCAGATCGCCTTTATCGGGTGATTCGATGAGTTCTTTCTGGAGTTCTTTTAGCTCGTCGTCCGTGGCAATTTGCCTTACCTGCCGCGTAAACATCGGGGTCTCAATAAATACTAGCGCATGACTCACTGGCACCCTCTCCATGCGGAGGTACAAAGTACACCAGAAAATGTACTGTGTACACCTTGATAATTTGAGTGTAGGGGTACCTCTTTCCTTGCCTTTCGACAGGATTCAGAGCACCCGCGCGCAGTATATTTATCTTCCCCCAGATTTCCGCGCCCTTTCCGCACGGGATCTCCGTTCTGCGTAGCCGTACGCAAAGCGTTGCAATAGTATGAAAATACGAAAAAAATAAAGGCCCAGCGATGCTGAGCCTTTGATTCTAGAAACGGCAGGAACGGCGTCGGTTATGAGGTTTGTTTACGCAACAGGTAAACGAAATACGGCGCGCCAATAAAGGTCGCCAGCAGCCCGGCAGGGATTTGGTACGGGAACATCACCATCCGTCCGCACCAGTCAGCAAACACCATCAGCAAGCCCCCTAACAACGCGGAAATTACCATCTGCGGTAACGCACGGCGGAAGCCCAGCATGCGCGCCATATGCGGCGCCATCAGGCCAATAAAACTCAGCGGCCCTACGGTCAATGTCGCCATCGCGGTCAGCGTGGCGGCCAGTAGCAAGATGGTTAACCGCACCGGCGTCAAAGCAATACCCACCGAGCGTGCAGTGGCACTGCCAAGCGGCAAAATACTGAGCCAGCGGCGGCACAGCGGTGCCAGCACAATCAACGTCGTCGCAATAATCGCCGTTCGCACTGCCTGCTCCGGCGTCACCGAATAGGTGGAGCCAGAAATCCAGGTCAGCAGCCCACCGGTACGCGGATCGCCACTGGCTAACAGCAGGAAAATGGTGGTGGTGAACGCCGTGCTAAGCGCAATACCGGCCAACAGCATGCGTTCGGTGGAAAAACCACCCCGCCCTGCAGCAATCATGATCACCAATAAAGTACCGGCAGCGCCCAGGCTCCCAGCGGGCAACAACCAGACAAAGGCATCACCCGGTACGACCAACAGCATCATCACCACGCCGAACGCAGCACCTGAGCTGATACCCAACACTTCCGGGCTGGCCATCGGGTTACCCGTCAACTTCTGAATTAATGTCCCCGCAACCGCCAGCATCATGCCCGCAGCCAAAGCCGACAATACCCGTGGCCAGCGCCACGGCATCAATGACTCCAGCTCGGCGCCCTGACTCCAGTGCCAACCGGCAGCGTTTTGCCCAAACATCAGTGCCACAGCCAGCCCAGCGAATAACACCGCCCCCGCCAGCACAACCCACACCAACAGATGACCACGTTCCGCCGGTACCTTATCCCCCAGATTCATTGGCGGTGACGTGGAGGCACTGCGCAGACGCGGTAACAACCACAGCAGCAGCGGTGCACCAAATAGTGCGGTCGCGGCACCGGTAGGAACCTCACGCCATACCTGTGTCAGCCAGATCATTACCTGATCGGTTAACCACAACAGCAGCGCACCCAGCAGAGGTGCCAACATCATGCGGTGTGCCAGCCGACGTGCGCCCAGCATTTTCGCCATCAAGGGGGCAAACAAACCGATAAAACCGATCACACCAGCGGCATTAACCAGCATGGCACTGAAGATAATTGCTACGGCCAGCGCGCAAAAACGCGCCATCGACAACCCCAGCCCCAGATTGCGAGCCACACCGTCGTCCAATCCCAACAGCGTTAATGGACGCAATAACAGCACCGCCAACAGCCCTGCCACCAGCAAACGCGGCAGGATAAACTGCACGGTATTCCAGTCTTGCTGGTTCAGGGCACCGGTGCTCCACAAAAATACGCCTTGCAGTTGATCGTAATTGAACAAGGCCAGCAGGCTGTTAACCGCACCGCAATATAGCCCCAACACCAACCCGGCGAGGATTAGCGTCACCGGCGACATGCGTTTGCCCCACGCCACACCGAACACTAATCCACCGACCACCACCGCTCCCACCATCGCAGCCAATTGTCGGGTCAGTTCCCCTCCCGGCAACATCCATAGCGTCGCGACCGTCAATCCAAGCTGCGCACCGGCGGAAACGCCGAGCGTCGCGGGTTCTGCCAACGGGTTGCGCAATACCTGTTGGAAGAGTACGCCGACCAGCCCTAATCCGGCACCGGCCAGCAAGGACACGGACAATCGCGGCAGCAGGCTATAGTGGAACAACATTTGGTGAACATCGTCGATATCCGGTGCGTTCAGCGCCTGTCCCCACAGTGCCCACGGCAGCTGTTGCAGCAGGTTATAAAGCGTTAAGCCGCTGGCGCTCGCCAGCAGAACCAGAACCAACGTCACCGGCAATGCGCGGATACCTGCGTTCATGAATAGCTCTCCTGCGCGTGTTCCAGCAGGTGACAAAAGCGCATCGCCGATAACGTCGCACCGTAGAACCACACTGCCGGTACCTGGCACAATTGATTCTGTCTGACGAACGGCAATGCCTGCCATAACGGCGTCGAGCTGACCTTATCCATCATCGCCTGATTACCGTGATCGAGATAAATCGCCCGTGCGCTTTTCACCGTTGCCAGGCGTTCAATCCCCACCACCGCCGTGCCCCAGAAGTTGGTTTCGCCTTCCCACGCATTTTTTATGCCAAGCTGATCCATCACTTCCTGGAACAGGCTCTTCTGGCCAATAACCAGCGCATGACGGGTATCTATCAGTGAAAACATCAGGAGTGGCTGCCGGGTATATGAATGCAGGCGTTGACGCATCTCCACAATAAAGCGATCAAACTGCGCCAGATGCTGCATAGCGCGGCTTTCCAACCCTAACCGCTGCGCCAATGCCTGCAGCGATTGCCTCGCCACCGTCAGCGGTTTGCCACTGCCGTCGTTGAAGCTAAAACTCATCGATGGTGCGATCGGTTCCAACTTTTGTGGTGTGGGCCCGTAGCCCTTCGACAGCAACATCAATGAAGG
This sequence comes from Serratia sp. CoH_134_PS_4, assembly GCF_058190535.1. Classification (NCBI taxonomy): domain Bacteria; kingdom Pseudomonadati; phylum Pseudomonadota; class Gammaproteobacteria; order Enterobacterales; family Yersiniaceae; genus Serratia; species Serratia sp. CoH_134_PS_4. Next base: position 71,290 of record NZ_JBXWKI010000019.1, on the reverse strand, counting down.
GCGAAGCTGCTGCAACAATTCGAGGTTAGGTTCGGTACGCTGACCCACGTCAATAACCGATGCAGGCAGCTTTGGCTCTTCCACCCACAGGTTGTAGTTATGAATATCAGCGACCGCCAGCGGCGTAATCCCAAGGGCCAACAGCAGCTCAATCGGCAGCCATTCCAGCGCGATAATGCGCGTCAGGTCGGGCGGCGTTTCAGCGGCGTGCCCCGGCAGGGAAAGCAGCAATGGCGACAGCGCCATTGCCGTCAACAGGCGACGGCGTACGGCATCATGATGAAACTCAGAAGAATCAGACATCAGTAGACAAAACTCACCGGCGCACCGCCGCTTGGATGTGGCAGCGTCCCCATAGGAATACCGTAAATTTGTTCCAGTACGTCACCCTGCATCAGATCTAATGGTGCGCCCTGTGCAATCATTTCTCCGCCGCGCAACGCCACCAGATGGTCGCAATAGCGTGCAGCCATATTGATATCATGCAGCACTGCAATCACCGTCAGACCGCGCTGGCTGCTTAATCGTTGGATCAACGCGAGCACATCAACCTGATGGGCGATATCCAGCGCCGAGGTCGGCTCGTCCAACAACAGGCAGCGGCTGTCTTGTGCCACCATCATCGCCAACCAGGCACGCTGGCGCTCACCGCCGGACAGGCTGTCCACCAAACGGTTGGCAAACGGTTTTAATCCCACCAGCGCAATGGCCTCTTCCACCTGTTGGCGATCGTTGACGCCAAAGCGCCCCAAGGCACCGTGCCACGGGTAGCGACCAATCGCCACCAACTCGCGCACCGTCATGCCCTCTGCGGCCGGCAATTGCTGCGGCAAATAGGCGACCTGACGCGCAAAGGCTTTGCTGTCCCATTGGTGCAGTGGTTGTTGGTTGAGCAATACACTGCCGGTGGACGGGTTCTGATGGCGACCCAAGATTTTTAGCAGCGTAGACTTGCCAGAACCATTGTGACCGATCAACCCACAGACTTTCCCCACGGGAAAGGTCAGCGATAATGGCTGTAACAGCACACGGCCGGGAACGGCAAAACTGGCGCTATCTAACGTAAAAGTGGCGTCGTAATTGGGGTGTTTATCCTGCATAGGTCCTACTCTGTCCGGGGCGACATAACGCCGCCCCGGTTATCCGATTAGAAGCGGAAGGTTGCGGTGGCGACCACCTGACGTTCTGCGCCCCAATAGCAGCCATAGGTAGCAAAGCAGCTAGAGACGTATTCTTTATCAAACAGGTTGTTCACGTTAATGCCAATCGAGGAACCGGGCAGATTGAAACGCGCCAGATCGTATTTTATTGCGGCATCAACCACCGTGTAGTCTTTCACTTTAAAGGTATTGGCCTCATCACCATAGCTGGAACCGACATAGCGAACACCGGAGCCCAGAGTCAAACCGCTGAGTGCGGTTTCATGGAAGGTGTAATCCGCCCACAGTGAAGCCATATGTTTTGGAATCGCCGCCGGGGTATTGCCTTGAAGCGTGGTGTCCTTGGAGTACTCGGCATCCGTGTAGGTATAAGACCCCAGCAGGTTAACATTGGCTGTTAGCGCGGCTTTGGCCTCCAGCTCGACACCGCGAGAGCGAATCTCACCGCCCTGAACGCTGGCGAATGGATGGTCTGGATTAGGGTCCGCCACCTTGTTGTTGGTTTTAGTCAGCTGATAAATCGCCATGCTGGCAGTGATGGGACGATCTTTTGGCGCAAATTTCACGCCCGCCTCATACTGTTTGCCCTTGGAGGCAGCGAAGGTGTTACCACTGAAGTCCGTGCCTGAAGTCGGCTCAAAGGATTCACTGTAACTGACATAAGGTGCAATGCCGTTTTCGAATACATAATTCAAACCGGCGCGGCCGGTGAATTCGTTGTCCTTCTGCTTTGAAACCGAATTCTGGTTCAACCGGTTGGTGCTGTTGGTATCACTCCAGTCATAACGTCCGCCCATGGTCAGCACCCATTGGTTCCATTCAGCCTGGTCCTGTACGTAAAGCCCGGTTTGCTCCTGGCGATTGACCTGACTTGCACCACCCGTAATGGTGTAACTTTGGTTACCGTACTGCGGCGCCACGACATTCAGAGGGGAAGCGCTGCCGTATTGATAGACGACGTCGTTACGCATACGCATGTAGTCCACCCCCATCAACAAGATGTGAGCGACCTGCCCAGTGGCAAACTTGGCCTGTGCCTGCGTATCCACAGCAAAACTGGACATGTGCTCTTTCGAGTTCATCACGCCACGGGTCAATTCCGCAGGGTTAGTCGCGCTGATGCCCTGGCCATAGATGGATCGGTAATCAACGTCCATTTTGGAGTAACGCAAGTTTTGGCGCACCGTCCACACATCATCAAACCCATGCTCAAAGGCGTACCCAACCATCTGTTGCTTACGTGAGATGTTGTTATAGCCCGGCTCACCGTCGTTGAAACTGGTCGGCAATTTACCGTTGATACCATTTTGCACCGTGCCCTCTTTCGGCAACCAGCCATAGAAGCCCACGCTGGGGTCATCCTGGAAACTGCTGAGGAAAGTCAACGAGGTGCGATCATCAGGCCGCCAACTGAACGAAGGCGCAATAGCATAGCGCTTGCTCTTTTCTCCCACCTGCTGCTGATCTTCATCACGCGCCAAGCCGGTCAAACGGTAAGAATAAACACCCGCATCATCCAACGCACCGCCGAAGTCGAAGCCGGTCTGGAACAGATTGTCGGTGCCCATTTTGAACTGAACTTCGCGCAGGGTTTCCGTCGTTGGGCGTTTGCTGACCAGCGCGACGACACCGCCAGGGTTGCTCTTACCGTAGAGTACGGAAGAAGGACCGCGCAGCACTTCGGCACGCTCGAGGAAGTAAGGGTCAATCTGGTAAATGGAATAGTTATCGTCCTGCAGTTTCAGACCATCCAGGTACATATTGGTACCCACGGAACTAAAACCACGAATGTTCACGGCGTCGTAGGCGGTAGAGGCACCACGGTTGCCTACCATCACACCCGGCGTATACGCCAGCGCACTTTTCACCGTTTCCGGCTGGCGCATATCCATCTCTTCACGCGTCACGACAGAGACTGACTGCGGCGTTTTAATCAATGGCGTATCCGTTTTAGTCCCGGTAGCGCTGCGCTTGGCCGCATAGGTGCCGACCGGCCCCCAGGCGCTTTCCTGCTGGGACTGACCGCTGCCTACCACGGTAATCGTGTCTTCCTTGGCAGTCGATTTGGTGTCGGCGGAAAATGCTGGCATAGCCAGCGTGCCAAGTGCAGCAGCGATAGTAATCGCTAACCCACTGACGTGAAAACGGCTCTGTTTGGCCGTGGAAGGAAGACGCTTGGTCGGCATAAGTGGTTTCTCTGATGAATTATTTGATAACGAATGTAAACGATAATAATTATTATAAGCGACGCATTTTATGCAGAAGCCAAATTAAACTGCAAGTCGAATTCAGCCTGTGAATTGGTGTGAGATTAACCGCTTAGCCACATTAACCTGATGGAAATAAACTGCGCGGAGAAATAAAAAAGCCCGCAACAGAAAGTTACGGGCTTAATAACAAAGAAAAACTTTTCGCCTAAGCGTTTTACATGCTTTGCTGCTTACTTGCCGAACATGTCCTTGATCCAACCCGCGACGCCGTCAGCATCTTTTTGCTCACCCGCCTGCTGTTGCTGCTGCTGTTGTTGTTGCTGAGCGGCCTGGCTTGCCTGGCACAATCCCTGCGGGTTATCCGTCCATACAGGGATGGTACGCCCACCACCGCTACAGACAAAGTTACCGCTGGCATCAATGCCCATTTGGTTAATACCTTCCGGCGGCTGCAGCATCAGCGGCAGCGGCGTCTGGTTTTCCAAATAGCGGCGATAAAGGGTCAATGCACCGTTGGCACCGGTCAACTTGGCTGGGCCGTTGTTATCACGCCCCACCCAGGCGATAGCCACTTCTTTACCGTCGATGCCGGCAAACCAGCTATCACGCAAATCGTTGGTGGTACCGGTTTTCGCCGCCAGGTTGTAGTTAGGGAACTTGACCGACAGTGAACGGGAAGTACCGCGCGCGACACCTTGTTGCATGGCGTACAGCGTCAGGTAAGCTGCCTGAGCAGGCACCACACGCTCGGCCTGCGGGAAGCTCTGATACAGCACCGAACCGTCTTCAGCAATCACCGAACGCACTGCAGACAACGGAGCACGGTTACCACCGCCGGCAATCGTCTGGTATTCCTGCGCGACTTCCATCGGTGTCAGGCCAATCGCCCCGAGCAGCATCGAAGGCACCGGGTTAATTTCTGCCTTTGGAATGCCCAAACGTTGCAGCGTAGCACTGATTTGATCCAGCCCAACCGACATACCCAGGTTCACCGTAGGTATGTTGAGTGAAAATGCCAGGCCATCCACCAGCATCACCTGACCACGGAACTTACGGTCATAGTTGTTTGGCTGCCAAACGGTACCGTTAGACAATTTCAACGTCAGTGGTTGATCCGCCAGCCAGGTGTTCAGACGATATTTGTCCGGCTCGGACAAGGCCGTCAGGTAAGTCGGTGGCTTAGCCAGTGACCCAACCAAACGACGCGCCTGCATGGCACGGTTGAATCCGGCAAACTGTGGGTTAGCACCACCGACCATGGCACGAACTTCACCGCTAAAGCGATCGACGATCACCATCGCCGCTTCCAGATCCTGAACGTGGCGAGCCGCCTTCAGCGCAGGTATACCATCCTCAACCGCCTTTTCTGCTGCATCCTGTGATACCGGATCCAACGTGGTGAAGATTTTCACACCGGACAGATCGTTAACCTTGTCGCCCAGCTTGGCTTGCAGTTCCTGACGAACCATCTGCATAAACGCGGGTTGCGGCGTGATCACCCCGCCTTTCGGCTGCACGCCCAAAGGTCGAGCACTGAGCATGTTATACAGCTCTGCATCGATAACACCTTGGTTCTGCAACAGTTTCAACACCAGGTTACGGCGTTCCAGCGCCAGTTTCGGGTTACGCCAAGGGTTATACAGCGACGCCCCTTTAACCATGCCCACCAACAGCGCCTGTTGATCCAGACTCAGCTCGTCTACCGGGCGGCCAAAGTAATACAGGCTGGCCAGCGGGAACCCTCGGATCTGATCGTTGCCGCTCTGGCCGAGGTAAACCTCATTCAGATACAGCTCAAGGATGCGATCCTTGCTGTAGCGGTAATCCACCAACAACGCCATGTAGGCTTCGTTGGCCTTACGCCACAGCGAACGCTCGTTAGTTAAGAACAGGTTTTTCACCAACTGCTGCGTCAGTGTACTGCCGCCCTGCACTGCACGTCCGGCTGTCAGGTTAGCCAACACCGCACGGCCAATGGAATAGGGGCTGATGCCATCATGCTCATAGAAATGGCGGTCTTCGGTGGCAATCAGCGTATCCACCAGCAGGTCTGGGAAACCGGCGCGTGGCACAAACAGACGCTGTTCACCGTTCGGCGACTGCAGCATGGTGATCAGGCGCGGATCGAGGCGGAAGAACCCAAAACTGCGCTGGTTTTCCATGTTCTCGATGTTCGCCAGGCGGTTGTTCTGGAAATTGAGACGCGCGTGGATCTGGCCCTCTTTACCGTCTGGGAAATCAAATGGGCGACGCAGCATCTCGATGCTGTTGGCCTGCACGGTGAATTCACCAGGGCGTGTCATGCGGCTTACCTGACGGTATTGCATGCCCTCAAGCAAATCGACCATTTCCTTTTTGCTGTACGGCATGCCCGGTTCCAGGTTGACCATTCGGCCATAAACCGCTGCCGGCAACTGCCAGACTTTGCCGTCAATGCGGCTGCGGATCTGTGAATCTAGATAGACGCCGTAGATCGCCAGCAGAACTGCGACCACCAGAATCAGTTTGATAAGCAGGCCGAGCCAGCGGCGTTTTTTACGCGGCGGAGTCGCTTTTACCTTACGCGGCATGCGTTCTTCCTCGTCTTCATAATCATCATCGTCATCCTGGTACTCGTCTTCCTCGTAATCATCGTAATCGTCTTCTCGACGACGGCGCGGCGGCTTGCGCGACGCGGTGCGTGTTGGTTGTTTCCCTTTGCGCCCGATGGGCTCGCGGTCATCCCCAGCCATTGCTGTTACTCTCCAGACTTGGCGGCACTGCCGGCCATTATGAGTCGCTTAATCTGTCGCGGCGTCAGGCCATTGAACAGAAGAAACATCTGAATTCATCCCCTAAATCATTGGTGTTGCATCAAGGCGGCAAGAGAACTTATCCCGATGAGCTTACTCTGGTAAGTCATTCGGGTAAGTGAGTGCAGCCAACACAGATGCGGCGTCAAGTATAACGGGGATTACTGATACTTTTTCGTGCGCCGCGTCGGTGCGGTATTCGCCGGGTCGTCCGGCCACACGTGCTTCGGATACCGCCCTTTCATCTCTTTTTGCACTTCTTTGTAGGCCCCCTGCCAAAACGCCGCCAGATCGCCGGTGATTTGTAATGGCCTGTGCGCCGGTGAGAGTAACTCAAGCACTACCGGGATGCGACCTTCTGCCAGCATCGGGCTACGCTGTTCACCAAACACTTCTTGCAAACGCACGGCCAGCGCAGGCGGTTTGCCGGCGTCATAGCGAATCGGTAACCGGCTGCCGGTCGGCACAGTGTAATGAGTGGGTAACGCATTATCCAGCCGTTGCTTTTGCTGCCAGTCCAACAGCCGTGACAACGCCTCGGCAATGTTCACCTGTTTTAAACCACGCATGTCACGTACGCCACTCAGCGACGGTAACAACCACTGCTCCAATGACGCCAGCAACGCGTCATCGTCGACCGGGGGCCAGGCGGCCTCTGGCAGCCAGTTTTGTGCGCACTGCAAACGTAGGCGCAACTGCTCAGCGGCGGTATCCCAGTTAAGCACCGCCACCCCCTGAACACGAACCCAGTTGAGCAATGCCTGTTGCAGCTCTTCGTCTGCCGGTTTGGCAAGGGGTTGTGCACGCAGCGTCAAACGGCCAATCTGCTGACGTTTCCAGGCGCGCAACGTGCCTTTTTCCTCGTCCCATTCCACTGCGGTTTGCTGGGAAACGATCGCCGGCAGTTGGGCCGCCAACGCATCAATCTCTACCGGTAGCGCCAGCAAAATACGGGCGTCGGGGCTGTTATGCCCTTGCAACAGGCCAGGTACGATCAGCCAAGGAGCTCGCGACAATGCCTCATCCTGATTCATCGCAGCGCCCATACCGTTAGCCAGCAGGTAACGACCATCCTGACCACGCCGTTGAGCAATGCGGTCAGTAAACGCCAACGCCAGGAGGCTCGGCGCCAGGTCAACATCCACCTGCCCCGCTTTTGTCTGTAAACGCCGGGCCAACTGGGTAGCACGGCGTTGCCAGTTCGGCTGCGGGCGGCTCAGCCAGTAGCCAATGTCCATTTGCCCGCCGCGTGGCGGTTCTTCCAGTAATGCCGCTAACGCAGCGGCTGTCGCAAGCCCATCGGCTCCTCGCTCTGCCCCCTGGGTTAGCATCGCCGCCAAACGCGGCTCACAGCCCAGAAGGGCCATCTGGCGACCACGCGCAGTCAGTTTATCGCCTTCATCGGTAGCACCAAGGTGTCGTAGCAGCCTTTTGGCGGCCGTCAGCGCCGTCTCCGGTGGCCGATCGAGCCAGGTCAATTGCGCAACGTCATGGCAGCCCCATTGCAGTAGCTCCAGCCAGAAAGCGGCGAGATCGCTTTGCACGATTTCCGGCTCCGCATGTTCCGCCGCCCGCTCTGCCTGCTCTTTGGCAAACAGATGCCAGCAAATGCCGGCCTCCAGGCGCCCTGCACGGCCAGCACGCTGGATCATTGATGCCTGGCTAATGCGTTGCGTCACCAATCGCGTAAGGCCGTTACGCACGTCATAACGCGCTACCCGCTCCAGACCACTGTCTACCACTAACCTAATGCCTTCGATGGTCAGGCTGGTTTCAGCGATGTTGGTTGCCAATACCACTTTACGGCGGCCTGCTGGTGCGGCCTGAATCGCTTTCTGCTGCTGTGCTAACGGCAAGGCACCGTACAGTGGGCATAACTCGATATCGCCCGCGACGTCACCGCTCAACCGCTCCAGTACGCGGTGGATTTCAGCCACGCCGGGCAAGAACAGCAGCAATGAGCCCGCCTGCTCAGACAACAGGCGCTTAACCGCGCTCGCCACACCGTCCTCCAGCCGTTGGTGGCTGGCTAATGGCTGATATTGACGCTCGACAGGGAAGCTGCGGCCAGCGGACACCACCACCGGCGCCTGTGGCAACAACTGCGTCAGACGAGCGTTATCCAGCGTCGCCGACATGATCAGCAGTTTTAAATCGTCGCGCAGCCCCTGCTGCACGTCCAATAGCAGTGCCAGCGCCAGATCGGCCTGCAGGCTACGCTCATGGAACTCATCGAGAATCACTAACGAAACGCCCTGCAGCTCAGCATCCTGCTGCAACATGCGGGTAAGAATGCCTTCTGTCACCACCTCGAGCCGGGTATGCGGCCCACTTTTGCTTTCGGCGCGCATGCGGTAACCCACCGTCTGACCGGGTTCCTCCCCCAGTTGCTGCGCCAATCGGTATGCCACGTTTTTCGCCGCCAGCCGCCGGGGTTCGAGCATAATAATGCGGCCCGGCAAACCGGCGTTAGCTAGGATCTGCAGCGGCAGCCAGGTCGATTTACCGGCACCGGTAGGTGCATGCAACAATACCTGCGGGGCGGATTGCAGTGCAGTGAGCAATTCATCAAGAACCGCACTGACGGGCAGTGAAGACACAGAACTCTCCGTAGTGGTTAACATTGGACGGCGCACATTGTAGCATTAGACTCTGCGTTTCATTACTTGCCGGGTATCTATGTCCAGTTCGCGCCGCCTTTTTTTCGCCCTGACCTTACCGGATGCATTACAGCAGCAGGTGATCCGTTGGCGCGCAGAAAGCTTCACACCCGAAGCGGGTCGGCCAGTCGCAGCAGCCAATCTGCACCTGACGCTGGCCTTTCTCGGGGATGTTTCAGCACCAAAAGAAGCCGCGCTTAAAAAGCTGGCCAGCCGCATTCGCCAACCCGGCTTCAGCATGGTATTGGATGACCTTGGCCACTGGCCTCGTCCCGGCGTGGTTTGGTTAGGCACACGACGCGCCCCGCGCAGATTGCTGCAGTTGGCAGAGCTTTTGCGATCGCAGGCAGCCCGCAGCGGGTGTTATCAAAGCCCCATGCCGTTTCATCCGCACATCACACTATTGCGCTCTGCAACACAGCCCGTCGCCATACCACCGGCTACACCGGGATGGGTCTTCAGCGCCGACGCATTTGCCTTGTACCAGTCAGTTTTTGAAAACGGCCGCACGCGTTATCAGATGCTTGAACAATGGCCCTTAGCCAACCAGGACAACTCATGATTTTTACGCCACCGCTGCGCCATGCCACGCTGATTAAACGTTACAAACGCTTTCTGGCGGACGTCATCACGCCGGAGGGAGAAACCTTTACCCTGCACTGCGCCAACACCGGTGCCATGACCGGTTGCGCAACACCCGGCGACACCGTTTGGTATTCCACCTCAGATAATGCCAAACGCAAATACGCCCACAGTTGGGAACTGACACATACCCAACAAGGGGACTGGATCTGTGTGAATACCTTACGCGCCAACACCTTGGTGCGCGAGGCTATCGAACAGAATCTAATCAATGAATTATCCGGTTACAGTAAAATCAGCAGCGAAGTAAAATATGGCAGTGAAAACAGTCGTATCGATTTGTTATTACAGGCAGAAAATCGAGCTAGCTGCTATATTGAAGTTAAGTCAGTCACATTATTGCAACAACAACGTGGTTACTTCCCTGATGCGGTAACGCTCAGAGGACAGAAGCACTTACGTGAGTTGCTAAGCGTGGTTGAAAGCGGGCAACGGGCGGTTTTGTTCTTTGCTGTGTTACATAGCGGTATTGAACAGGTCGCACCGGCACATCATATAGATGAGCGTTATGCGGCACTGTTGGCACAGGTTCAGCAATTGGGCGTAGAAGTCGTTTGTTATGGGGCTAAATTATCACCTGACGGTATATCTCTCTGCGATAAGTTACCGTTTTTTATCGATTAGCGCTGACTGGGCACAAATATTCCGACAACCGGTTATCGCGTCGCCAAATACGCCTTCCTTCACACCATTGTCAAGCAGGCGACAGGAATAATTGCCAACCTACGTCCCATCTGTTATTTATAGCGGCCTGTTTTTCCCCCGCATTGGGGATTCGATAGTGCGTGTGTATGTAGGAGAAGCAACATGCAAGAAGGGCAAACCCGTAAAACCTCGTCCTTGAGCATTCTCGCCATCGCTGGGGTGGAGCCGTACCAAGAGAAGCCGGGCGAAGAGTACATGAACGACGCCCAGTTGTCGCATTTCAAGCGCATTCTTGAAGCATGGCGCAACCAGCTCAGGGATGAAGTGGATCGTACTGTGTCGCATATGCAGGAAGAGGCTGCTAACTTCCCTGATCCGGCCGACCGTGCCACTCAGGAAGAAGAGTTCAGTCTTGAACTGCGTAACCGCGATCGCGAACGCAAACTGATTAAAAAGATCGAGAAAACGCTGAAGAAAGTAGAAGACGAAGATTTCGGCTACTGCGAATCCTGCGGCGTGGAGATTGGCATTCGTCGCCTTGAAGCGCGCCCGACTGCCGATTTGTGCATCGACTGCAAGACTCTGGCCGAAATCCGCGAAAAGCAGATGGCCGGCTAATATACCCAAAATAGGTGGAGTTGCATCAAGGCGGCAAGGGAGCTGATCCCAATGAGCTTACTCAAGTCAGTGATTAGGGTAAGTGAGTGCCGCCAACGCAGAAGCAACTTCAAAGATGACGGGTATACAGTTGTTACCGCTGCGGCGTGCGTCCTGCGTGCGCCGCACAGAGCAAAGGGAAAGTTTCCCCTCTGATATGCAAGAAAGACATTATGTGGGGCGCTTTGCCCCATCGCCTTCCGGGGATCTGCATTTCGGTTCGTTGATTGCAGCGCTGGGAAGCTACCTTCAGGCTCGTGCTCAACGCGGGCAGTGGTTGGTTCGCATTGAAGATATTGATCCCCCGCGCGAAGTTGCCGGTGCGGCCGATCGTATCTTATCCGCTCTGGAACACTATGGTCTCCACTGGGACGGCCAGGTCATCTATCAATCCCAACGCCACGAAGCCTACCGAGCCACGCTGGATCAACTCCATCAGCAAGGTCTCAGCTATTTCTGCAACTGTACCCGTAGCCGTATCCAGCAGATAGGTGGCCTCTATGACGGTCACTGCCGTCATTTGCATCTGGGTCCTCAGGGTGCCGCCATTCGTTTACGGCAGTCCGCACCGGTTTTCGCTTTTCACGACCGGCTGCAGGGCGAGTTGCACGCCGATCCCGCGTTGGCACGGGAAGACTTTATCATCCGTCGACGTGATGGCCTGTTCGCCTATAACCTGGCGGTAGTGGTTGACGATCATTTCCAGGGTGTTACCGAAATCGTACGCGGTGCCGATTTGATCGAACCGACAGTGCGCCAAATTGCGCTATATCATCAGTTGCAGGCACCGGTACCCACATATGCGCATTTGCCGCTGGCGCTGGGTGCTAACGGCATCAAACTCTCGAAACAAAACCATGCGCCAGCGTTGCCCGACGGTGATCCTCGCCCCGTGCTGGTTGCCGCATTGAAGTTTCTGCGCCAACCCCTGCCGGAAAGCTGGCAAGATCTTGACCTGCCGTTATTATTGAGCTGGGCAATCGCACACTGGAAGCTGGATAATGTACCGCGTCAGGAGGCAATCCCCTGGGCGGAAACACATCGGCATTCTCAAAAGAGCCATGGTGAGCTATGATTAGCCGCTATTTTTTGTTAGCGCCATTTTTATCAGACACTATCGAGGTGTACCATTTTTACCCGAGTAGCCAATTTCTGCCGTAAGGTGCTAATCCGCGATGACAAGCAGCCGCGCGATGAAGCGCCGGTCAGCGATAAAAACGTAGTCCGCGAAGAAAGCGTGGCGGCTGAACAGCCAGCTGCGCCGCAGCAACGTTCCGCCGATCGCGGCAGAGAAAGCCCTGCCCGCCGGCCGGCACCGCGTAAACGCCCACCTTTTCCTGCGGCAGAGGGAAACGGCTCAATGACCGTGATCCCGCGCGACCAGCACGCCATCTCACGTAAAGACATCAGTGAGAATGCGCTGAAGGTGCTGTATCGCCTGAATAAATCCGGCTTTGAAGCCTATCTGGTCGGTGGCGGCGTACGTGATCTGTTATTGGGCAAAAAGCCAAAAGATTTCGACATCACTACCAACGCAACCCCAGAGCAGGTGCGCAAGCTGTTCCGCAACTGCCGTCTGGTTGGCCGCCGTTTCCGCCTGGCTCACGTGATGTTCGGGCCGGAAATCATCGAGGTTGCGACCTTCCGTGGCCACCACGAACAGCAAACGCCGGAATCGGACAAGAATTCTTCCCAGCAGGCCCAAAACGGCATGCTGTTGCGTGACAACATCTTTGGCTCAATCGAAGAAGATGCTCAGCGCCGTGACTTTACCATCAACAGCTTGTATTACGGTGTCGCGGACTTCACCTTGCGTGATTACGTCAACGGCCTGCGCGATCTGAAGCAAGGTGTGATTCGCCTGATCGGCGATCCAGAAACTCGCTACCGTGAAGACCCGGTGCGCATGCTGCGTGCTGTGCGCTTTGCCGCCAAGCTGGACATGACCATCAGTGATGAAACCGCCGAGCCGATCCCCCGTCTGGCGTCCCTGCTACATGAGATCCCACCCGCGCGTCTGTTTGAAGAGTCACTCAAATTGTTACAGGCTGGCTACGGCTATCCGACCTATCTGAAGCTGTGTGAATACCAGTTGTTCCAGCCGTTATTCCCACAGATTGCACGTCACTTCACCCCTAACCATGACACGCCAATGGAACGTATCCTGGTGCAGGTGTTGAAGAATACCGACTATCGTCTGCAGAATGACATGCGCGTCAATCCGGCATTCCTGTTTGCTGCTATGCTTTGGTATCCGCTGCTGGAACATGCGCAGAAACTGGCGCAGGAAAGCGGGTTGGCCTATTACGATGCCTTCGCTCTGGCAATGAATGACGTGTTGGACGAGCAGTGCCGCTCGCTGGCGATCCCGAAACGTATCACCACGCTGGTTCGTGATATCTGGCAGTTGCAACTTCGGCTGTCACGCCGACAGGGCAAGCGCGCGCATAAACTGATGGAACACCCGAAGTTCCGCGCCGCTTACGATCTGCTGGCGCTGCGTGCGGAAGTGGAAGAAAACCCGGAAATGCTGCGTCTGACCGAATGGTGGGGCGAGTTCCAGGACGCTACGCCAGCGCGCCAAAAAAGCATGTTGAACACCTTGGGTGACGATCCGGCACCGCGCCGCACGCGTCAACGCCGCCCACGCCGCCGGACGCCGCGTAAAGAAGGGGAATAATGATCCGCGTTTATATCGCGCTGGGCAGTAACCTGGCGCACCCGCTACAACAGGTGAAAGCCGCACTGGAAGCGCTGGAGCATCTCCCGCGCACCCGGTTGATCGTTTGTTCTTCGTTTTACCGCACGAAACCGCTGGGGCCACAGAACCAGCCGGACTTTCTCAATGCCGTGGTTGCATTGGATACGTTATTGCCTGCCGAACAGCTCCTGGATCACACTCAGGCGATAGAGCGTAATCAGGGCCGCGTACGCAAAGATGAACGCTGGGGGCCTCGTACCCTGGATCTGGACATGATGCTCTATGGCGATCAGATCATTCATACCGATCGCCTGACCGTGCCACATTACGGCCTGAAAGAGCGTGAGTTCATGCTCTATCCGCTGGCGGAAATCGCCCCCGAGTTGATCTTCCCGGATGGTGAATCCCTGGCCAACTGCCTGAAACGCGTGCCGAAAAATGGCATGGAACTCTGGCATCACCCCAAGCAGAAATCCTGAGTCGGGCGCACTTCATCTCCAGCGCCCTACAGCATCACCTGAGCAACAAATCCCCCTTCAGGTCGGTTGGCAAAGCTAACACGCAATCCATGTAAACCCGCGATACGCTCCACAATCGATAGCCCCAAACCACTCCCCGTTTGTTCCTGCCCCGGCGGACGATAAAAGCGCTCGCCAAGCCGTGCCAGATGCTCCGGCGTAACACCAGGGCCATCGTCCTCGACCTCCAGCAAGCGTTCTGTCAGCCTCACCGTGACCCTGCCCCCTTTCGGGGTATAACGCACGGCATTATCCACCAGATTGCGCACCAGCAATGACAGCAACAGCGGTTGCCCCTGTAACGGTGGCGGCGTACCTTGATGTTCATAGCGCAGCGTGACATTGGCGGCATGTGCATGGCGCTCATGCTCCGCCAGGAGCATCGGAACCCATTGACCCCAGTCGACCGTTTCCAGTTCGGCCAGACCGGACAGGGAGTCCAGCCGCGACAGTGTCAGCAGTTGATCGACCAACCGCGTGGCGCGATCGATGCTTATCGTCAGGTTGTCCAACGCATGCGCACGCATCGGCTCGTCGTCACCCGCCAATTGCACGACTTCTGTCTGCACACGCAGTGCCGCAAGTGGGCTGCGTAACTCATGGGCAGCGTCTGACGTGAATCGCCGTTCCCGCACCAGCAACGCATTGATGCGGGCAAAGAGCGCGTTAAGCGCATCCACCAACGGACGCACCTCTGTCGGTACCTGGCCCGCATCCAGTGGTGTAGCATCATCCGGGGCGCGTTTGCGCAGCCTCGCGGCGACAGTGCGCAACGGCCGCAGCTCACGCCCGACCATCAGCGCAATCAGCAGCATCAGGATCGGCAACGTCACCAACCACGGCACCAGTTGCCCGGTCACCATGCCTAGCGCCATATCCCGGCGATAGTCCCACTCCTGCCCCACCACAATGCGGTATCTCCCGTCGGGGCTGGTTAGCCACAGCAGACGCCAACTGTCGTCATCGCCTTTGCGTTCACCGTCGGTAAAGCCTTCACGCTCACCGTCAAAGCGGAAATCTGCGCCATTCTCGCCATCATTGAGCAACATTTTGCCGTCGCGATCGAAGATGGCGAATGCCAACGCGTCGTCGTCCTGCTCGCCACGTTTTCCGTGGTGCACCAGCCTCTTGGTTTTCGGCAAACTCCGCACGCTTTCCTCTGCCAGCAGATTACCCAGATTGGTGGTTGCCAGCCGTTTGGCGAACAGCATCTGTTGGGTATCAAACACTTCATTGATGTTGTTACGCATCATCATCCACGCCACCAAACTGGCAGAACACCAGGTCACTAACGCAAGCACACTGAAAATCAGGATCAACCGCAGCCGCAGACTGAGATGTTTCACGGCACATCCCCCAGCGTATAGCCCACACCGTGAATGGTACGGATAAAGCCGTTGCCCAGCTTCCGTCGCAGATGATGAATATGCACCTCCACCGCGTTGCTGCTGACCTCATCGTCCCAGTTGTACAACTTTTCCTGGATCAAGGGACGAGCCAGCACCCGCCCTTTGTTGTGCAGGAACAACTCCAGCACCGCCAGCTCCCGCGGTGTTAATGTGACAGGCTCGCCGCTACAGCTCACGCTACGGGTGGCAGTATCAAACACCACGTTCCCATGTGCCAATTGCGGCATCAACTGGCCATGGCGACGGCGGATCAATGCCTGCAAACGTGCAGCAACCTCTGCCAGGGCAAAAGGCTTGCACAGGTAATCATCGGCGCCACTTTGCAGGCCGCTGACCCGTTGTTCCAGCGCATCACGTGCGGTCAGGATCAAGACAGGCACGTCATGGCCGGCCTGCCGCCACTGGCGCAACAAGTCCAGCCCGTCGAGGCCCGGCAGGCTGAGATCGAGGATCACGGCATCGTAAGGCGCACTTTCCAGCGCATTTTTACCAACCAGCCCATCGGTAAACCAGTCCAGATTAAAACCGAGTTTGGTCAGCCCAGCCTTGATACCGTCGCCAATTAATTTGTCATCTTCTATCAGCAAAATTCGCATGCGCGTCCTTTTTTAGCCCTTGCTATCCATTACACCACAAGGTTCTTAAGAACCTCTTAAGCATTATGATCTGCGCTACCCACCCCGTTAGGGTTACAGTAGAATGACAGCACTTTTTTGCAGCCAGAGCCCTGCGCACGCCGCACGGCTCGATTCAGGAGACGTAGTGATGAAACCCACCACCGTGACCCATTTGCGCCAGTGGAAACAGGAACAACGCAAGTTTGCCTCCTTAACCGCCTACGATGCCAGCTTTGCCAAATTGTTTGAAGAGCAAGGCGTTAAAGTACTGCTGGTGGGTGACTCGCTGGGCATGACGCTGCAGGGCCACGACTCCACGCTGCCAGTCACCGTCGCCGACGTTGCCTACCATACCCGCGCCGTCCGTCGTGGCGCTCCAGCCTGCCTGTTATTGGCCGATCTGCCCTTTATGAGTTACGCCACGCCACAACTGGCCTGTACCAATGCCGCTGAGCTGATGCAAGCCGGCGCCAATATGGTGAAGCTGGAAGGCGGCAGTTGGCTGTGTGAAACAGTGAAAATGCTCACCGAGCGTGCCGTGCCCGTATGTGGTCATCTCGGCCTCACACCACAGTCGGTAAACGTGTTCGGCGGCTACAAGGTGCAGGGCCGTGATGAGCTCGCTGCCAAACAATTATTGGAAGACGCACAAAATCTGGAGCTGGCCGGTATTCAATTGCTGGTGCTGGAGTGCGTACCCACTGAGCTGGCACGCAAAATCACTGAAGCCCTGGCAATTCCGGTGATCGGCATTGGCGCCGGTAATGCCACCGATGGCCAGATCCTGGTGATGCATGACGCGTTCGGCATTACCGGCGGCCATACACCGAAATTCGCTAAAAACTTCCTGGCGCAAAGCGGTGATATCCGCTCGGCGGTGCAACAATATATGCAGGATGTGGAGCAAGGAATTTATCCCGCAGAAGAACACTCATTTAACTAACGGCATGGTTTAATAGGCATAAATGGCGCCGCCTGATTACGCGCAGCAAGCGCATACAGCCGAGCAAAACAGCCTATCAAGGAGTTATGGAATGGTAATTATCGAGACCCTGCCGCTGTTGCGTCAGCAGATCCGCCGCTGGCGTCAAGATGGCAAACGTATCGCGTTGGTGCCTACCATGGGCAACCTTCACGAAGGCCATATGACATTGATCGATGAAGCGCGTGCACGTGCCGATATCGTGGTGGTCAGTATTTTCGTCAATCCAATGCAGTTCGAACGCCCTGAGGACTTGGCAAGTTACCCGCGCACCTTGCAAGAGGACAGCGAAAAGCTGACCCGCCGCGGTGTTGAACTGGTATTCGCCCCCGCGCCAGCGGATGTCTATCCTCAAGGTCTGGAACAACAAACCTACGTCGATGTACCCGGTATCTCCACCATGCTGGAAGGCGCCAGCCGCCCAGGGCATTTCCGCGGCGTGGCTACCATTGTCAGCAAGCTGTTCAATCTGGTGCAGCCGGATCTGGCCTGTTTTGGCGAGAAGGATTACCAGCAACTGGCGTTGATCCGCAAGATGGTGGCGGACATGGGTTACGATATCGAGATCGTCGGCGTTCCAACCGTACGGGCCAAAGATGGCCTGGCACTCAGTTCACGTAACAGCTATCTGACAGCCGAAGAGCGTAAAATCGCCCCGCAGCTCAGCAAGATCATGAATGCACTGGCAGAACAGCTCAGCAACGGTGAACGTCACGTCGACGAACTGCTGGAGCAAACTGCAGCACACCTGCGCAACGCCGGTTTCATTCCTGACGAGCTGTTTATCCGTGACGCAGACAACCTGCAACCGCTGGGTGTTGAGAGCCAACGTGCGGTGGTGCTAATGGCCGCCTGGCTGGGTAAAGCGCGGCTGATCGACAATCAACAGATTGATCTGACACTCTAGGCTATTTTTCGCGCAACCGTCACCGTTGAGGCCGGCCTGATAGTAGACAATGGCGGGCTTATCGGTGACGATATATTTCGGTATGGATGTTTAACCCAATCGCCTCTCTATATTAGGTAAAGCTATGATACGTACTATGCTGCAAGGTAAGCTACATCGGGTGAAAGTGACTCAGGCCGACTTGCACTATGAAGGCTCCTGCGCCATCGATCAGGACTTCCTGGAAGCCGCAGGCATTCTGGAATATGAAGCTATCGATATTTATAACGTTGATAACGGTCAGCGTTTCTCGACCTATGCTATCGCCGCAGAACGCGGTTCGCGCATTATTTCGGTCAACGGTGCGGCAGCACGCTGCGCCTGCGTGGGCGACAAGCTGATCATCTGTTCTTATGTGCAGATGAGCGATGCCGATGCCCGCCAACATCATCCGAAGGTCGCCTACTTCGAAGGTGACAACAACCTGCAGCGTAAGGCAAAAGCCGTACCGGTTCAGGTCGCTTAAACGCAAAAACGGGCGCTTTTGGCGCCCGTCTCATCTTTACGCTAAACACGTCGAATTGCATCGCGACGGCAAGGAGCCGAAGCACGATGCACTTACTGCACTACCAGCGTTCCCGGCTTGTTGGCTATTCTGTCCGCCATCGTCTGAATAGAGTCGGTCCGCAAAATATATAGCCGCTTCAGCGTATAAGGATTATCCCCCGGCTTCACTTTGCCCTGCACCGTGGTTACCGCCATATGGAAACCGGCGTCTTTCGCTGCCTGAATCGCCCGCTGGTTATAGCCACCAAACGGGTAGGACAGATACAGCACGTGCGGATTAAACTGCGACAGCGCACGTCGTGAGTGCTCAAAATCGAATTCGATATTATGCAGGGAACGGCTCAGCAGGATCGGTTGACGGTTACCGTCAGTGCGATGCAGGAAATGCGTATGCGATTGCACATCGAATACGTCCTGAATCTGCTTCAGCTCGGAAATACTCATAAACTGCAGCGAGTCTGGGTTCCACTTCTGCGGATGGCGTTTGATGCGTGAGGAAATGATAAACGCGGTGGCGCGGAAGCCGTAGTCTTTCAGCACGGGATAAGCGTACCGGTAGACCGACTTTAGCCCGTCATCAAACGTCAGCACCACCGCCTTACCCGGCAAATTGATCTGGTTGTTCAGGTAAGCTTCCAACTGGTACAAGGAAATGGTGTCGTAGCCGGCCTGCTTCAGGTAGGTCATCTGGTTGCTGAACGCCACATCAGACGTGGTCGTCGACGTATGACGGAAGCGCTTGTTCTCTTCGTTCTTCAACAAATGATGATAAGTCAGTACCGGAATACCCGTGTCAATTTCACAGTCCAGCTCGCTGACATAACCCAGACGGTCACCAATGTTGATCTCATACCAGGTGTTGTTGAGCCGATCCTTCAGCTTACCGATGATCGGGTAACGCAGGTTCTCTTCCAGCACGCCAAAAACATCGCTGCCGTTATCCGCATCGGTATAGACGTTTGTCACTTTTTGGGTGATCAGGTTCTGGTTGGTCAGCGGCTTGTTCAGCTCACCAAGATCATCCTTCACTTTGCGAGATTTTTTGAGATTCCGCACATCGTCTTTATCGATAAAACCGGTACCGTGACCGAATTTGAACTCGTAATATTCCGCATCTGCCGGGAACACCTGAATCAGTTGCCCCTGCTTCACTTCACCAACCGGAATAACATGCTCGCCAATCAGCGAATAGACCTCGCTGTCGCGTTGCGCTTCCATATATTCGGATTTAACAGCACTGTCTTCCGACAA
The DNA here is from genome assembly GCF_058190535.1 of Serratia sp. CoH_134_PS_4. Lineage (NCBI taxonomy): Bacteria > Pseudomonadati > Pseudomonadota > Gammaproteobacteria > Enterobacterales > Yersiniaceae > Serratia > Serratia sp. CoH_134_PS_4. The sequence continues at coordinate 51,593 of NZ_JBXWKI010000019.1, read as the reverse complement.
CAAATTTGCCAGACTTGCCGGAGATGCAAATACCATCAGAATGCCGAGAAGCCCAGCCGCTATCTTATGTTTAGACCGCATGGTTATGTTCTGCTTACGAGTACGTAATAACAAAATGGAGGAAATGTGGAGCGCCAGCATAGCACGATTTGAACAGCGGGGAGAAAGGGGTTATTGGAGCAATTTTATTGATTTACATGATGTCTGTTTCAGGTCAAGAAAAGCGTCCCCGGACGACTGAACGGGGACGCCAGTTCATCAGGTACGCAGACCGCGGCCGCGTTCAATCAGGTACCATGACAACAGGTAGAACACCGCAATAAACGCCACCAGCACTGCCATCGTCAGCGCCAAGGGAACGTCGCTGATGCCCAGGAAACCGTAACGGAAACCGCTAATCATATACACGATCGGGTTCAGTTTGGACACCGCCTGCCAGAACGGCGGCAGCAGCGTCAGCGAGTAAAATACCCCGCCCAGATAGGTCAGCGGCGTCAGCACGAAGGTCGGAATCAGGCTGATATCGTCAAAGGTCGTGGCAAATACCGCGTTGATCAGCCCCGCCAGCGAAAACAAAATCGCCGTCAGCAGCAGTGTAGCGACAATCACCCACCAGGCGTGGATCTGCAATGGCACAAAGAACAGCGAAATCACGGTAACCAATACGCCGACGCAAATGCCGCGCGCCACGCCACCACCGACGTAACCGGCGATGACGACGTGCGTCGGAACCGGTGCCACCAGCAGTTCTTCAATATTGCGCTGGAATTTGGCGCTGAAGAATGACGAAGCCACGTTGGCATACGAGTTGGTGATCACCGCCATCATGATCAAGCCCGGCACGATAAACTGCATGTAATCAAAACCGTGCATTTCACCAATGCGCGAACCAATCAGGTTGCCAAAGATGATGAAATACAGCGTCATGGTGATCACCGGTGGTACCAGCGTCTGGATCCAGATACGGGCAAAACGGTTGATCTCTTTGGCCCAGATACTCTGTAAGGCCACCCAATACAAACGCGTCATGCTTTTTCTCCATTGCCGTTAACCAGGGTGACGAACAGCTCTTCCAGCCGGTTAGCCTTGTTACGCATGCTCAGTACCTGAACACCCTGCGTGCTGAGTTGGGTAAACAGACCATTCAGGCCTTGCTCACGCATCACTTCAACTTCTAACGTTGAGGTGTCCGTCAGACGGTGGCGGTAACCGTCCAGCTTCGGCAATGGGCTTTTCGCGGCCAGATCCAGGATGAAGGTCTCGGACTTGAGCTTGGCCAACAACCCTTTCATTGAGGTATTTTCGACCAACTCACCGTTCTGGATAATGCCGATGTTGCGGCACAGCATTTCGGCCTCTTCCAAATAGTGAGTGGTAAGAATAATGGTGGTGCCTTGCGCGTTCAGCTCTTTCAGGAAGCCCCACATCGAGCGACGAAGTTCGATATCCACCCCGGCGGTCGGTTCATCGAGGATCAGCAGTTTTGGCTGATGCATCAGCGCTCGGGCAATCATCAGGCGACGCTTCATACCACCAGACAGCATGCGGGCGCGCTCTTCACGCTTGCCCCACAGATCCAGCTGAGTCAGGTATTTTTCCGCCCGCGCCAGTGCTTCACGGCGAGCTACGCCGTAGTAACCCGCCTGGTTGACGACTATCTGCATCACCGTTTCGAACGGGTTAAAGTTGAATTCCTGTGGCACCAGCCCGAGCTGGCGTTTGGCATTGACGATGTCTTTGTCGATGTCGTAGCCAAACACCCGCACGCTGCCGGACGTTTTATTAACCAGCGAACTGATAATGCCGATGGTCGTGGATTTTCCGGCACCGTTAGGCCCCAGCAAAGCATAGAAATCCCCGGCTTCGACATTCAGATCGATCCCGCGCAATGCCTTGACGCCACCGGCGTAAGTCTTGGTTAACTGCGCTAATTCCAGTGCATAATTCATAAGTTAAAAAGTACCTTGTGACGATGAGTATGCTGCTGCGTATTGTAATGAAGGTGATCTTATCATCAGCAGCGTTTTCACTGAGGCAAATCCGTGCGGAAAATTCAGGTTCCATCCCGCCATACTGTATAAAAAGTGGCTGAATATCGTCTTGCGTAACGGTTCCGATTTCCAAACTGTGACGCTTGTCCTATATTACCCCAACGCAATCTGTTCGTTACAGGCCAATAACCTCCATGAAAGAAATCGAAAAGCTTATCGCTAATAACCATACTTGGTCGGCTAACATCAGTAAGGAAGATCCAGATTTTTTTGAACGTTTAGCACAGGCGCAAAAGCCCCGTTTTTTATGGATTGGTTGTTCAGACAGCCGCGTTCCTGCGGAAAGGCTGACCGGGTTGGAACCAGGAGAACTGTTTGTCCACCGTAATGTGGCAAACCTGGTCATTCACACCGATTTAAACTGCTTGTCGGTCGTGCAATATGCCGTCGACGTGCTGGAAGTTGAACATATTATCATTTGTGGCCACCTGGGCTGCGGTGGCGTAGAAGCCGCGGTGGAGAACCCAGAGCTGGGGCTTATCAACAACTGGCTGCTGCACATTCGCGATCTTTGGTACAAACACAGTTCACTGTTGGGTGAGCTGGAACCGGAACAGCGCCTTGACGTATTGTGCGAAATCAACGTGATTGAGCAGGTCTATAACCTGGGCCATTCCACCATAATGCAGTCGGCGTGGAAACGCGGTCAGAAAGTGATGATTCACGGTTGGGTGTATGGGATCCAGGACGGACGTCTGCGGGATCTGGAAGTTGCAGCCACCAGCCGAGAAAGCCTGGAAATGGGCTATCGCAAGGCGATGGCTACGCTTCAGCAAGATAAAGGCATTTAACTCCGCCCAGAACACGACATATACCCCAAATAATTGAAGTTGCACAATGACAGTCAAACACAGGTGCAGCTTCAAGTATAAAGGGTATATCGCGCCAACCGCAGTTTATTCGTCCAGCAGCACCACTTTACCGACGTACGGCAAATGGCGATAACGCTGGGCGTAGTCAATGCCGTAACCCACCACGAACTCGTCCGGGATCGGGAAGCCGACGTACTCAACCGGTACTTCAACTTCACGGCGTTCAGGCTTGTCCAACAGGGTACAAATCGCCAGTGATTTTGGCCCGCGCAGTGCCAGGATTTCGCGCACTTTATTCAACGTGTTGCCAGAATCAATGATGTCTTCGACGATCAGCACGTCTTTGCCACGGATGTCTTCGTCCAAATCCTTGAGGATTTTTACGTCGCGAGTAGTGGACATGCCACTGCCATAGCTGGAAGCTGTCATAAAGTCGACTTCATGTGGTACATCAATCGTACGACACAGATCGGCCATGAACATGAAGGAGCCGCGCAGCAGCCCAACCAATACCATGTCACTGCCGCTATCGCGGTAATGTTCGGTGATCTGGCGGCCAAGTTCAGCGATACGGGTCTTAACTTCCTGCTCGGAAATCATTACTTCTACAGTGTGTTTCATAGGTTTCAGGTCAGTTGCCGGAAGAAGGGCGCAGAGTTTAGCATAGCCTGAAGCCGCTGGCGACGCGAGTGCGCCGCCCGTTTTACGCCGCGGGATAATCAGTCGGTTACCGTAAAGCCCAGCATCATGCCGGTATCTTCATGTTCCAGCAGGTGACAATGGGCCATATAGGCATGATCGCTGTTGGCCAGGTGATCAAAGCGCACCAACACTTCACTGCGCCAGCCTTCAACGCGCACCGTGTCTTTCCAACCACTGCGGTGGGCCGCTGGCGGCTTGCCGTTTTCCGATAGAATACGGAACTGGGTGCCGTGAATATGGAACGGGTGCAACATCATGTCGCCCTCGCCGGAGATGGTCCATTTCTCGTATTTGCCACGCTTGGCGTCAAACATCGGTTTAGCCATGTCGAAAGCCTTGCCGTTGATCATATTGCCGTGGCTGAAGTCGAAAGGTTTGGCGCTGTGATCCATGCCCTTCATATCGCCGTGATTCATACCTTTCATATCGCCGTGATTCATACCTTTCATATTGCCGTGGTCCATGCCTTTCATACTGCCCTGTCCCATGCCGGCCATTGCCCCGTCACCTTTGCCCATGCTGCCGTGATCCATGCTCATTCCTGCCATGGCTTGATGGCCGTAACGATCCATCAACGCCTGCATGCCCAGCATATCCAACTGCGGATTCATCATAAGTTGCAGCCAACGCTCTTGCACACCCGCCACCGCAGGCAATGCCGGCAGCGTCACCAGGCTATCCGGCATCGTCTTGATACCCTGCGCCATCGAAGGCTGAATATGCAGCACCGGCAGTGGTTGGTCGAATGGTGCCAACGTCATGCCCATCTGTTTAACCGGCAGCGTAACAATATCAAACGGCTTGCCGTCGGAGGCATCCACCAGCACTTCAAAACGCTCGCCCATCAGCATCGGCAATTCAGTCAGCTTGACGGGCTCAGCCAGAAAACCCCCGTCGCTGGCGATCACATAAAGTGGACGGTTATCACTGGCCGCTATGTTCAGCGAACGGGCATTACACCCGTTGAGGAAACGCAGGCGCAACCAACCACGCGGGGCAATATGCCGTGGATACTGCGCGCCGTTGGTGAACATGCGGTCACCAAACCAGCCCACCGCCGCGCTCATCACGTCCAATTGATATTCAATCTGTGCGTCTTTGCCTAACCGCTTATCCTGTAAGATCACAGGAATATCATCCTGCCCCCAGGTTTTCGGCAGTGGCAACTTACTGCTCTCATCATCTTCCAACAGCACCAACCCCGCCAACCCCTTCATCACCTGCTGCCCCGTCTTGCCATGGGTATGCGGATGGAACCAGCAGGTCGCTGCGGGCTGTTCAACCGTGAACTGCACCCTGCGCGTGGTACCCGGTTGGATTAACGCCTGTGGGCCGCCATCGACATCGCCCGGGATTTCCAAACCGTGCCAGTGAAGGGTACTGGCCTCCGGCAACGCGTTGCGGATATCTACCGTCACCGGTTTGCCGCGTTGCAGTCGAACGGCCGGCCCCAGCAGCGCACCATTCACGCCCCAGGTGTGGGTCGCTTTACCCGGAAGCCAGTTCATTTCGCCGGTTTGTAACGCCAGCGCGATATTTCCCTGCGCATCCGGCGTCAGTAGCGGCGGAATAGGCAACGCAGGCAGCTCGGCCGCCCACACACCCCGGCTCCACAACGGTAAAGCGCTTGCCGCGCCCAGCGCAGCGGTCAGTTTGATAAAATCACGGCGTAACATCGCTGACTCCCTTTTTCAGTGATCGGCACTCAATGCTCACTAAGCTGCTGCAAACTCAATCAGGCGGCAGCTTGAAAGATTATGGGTCTAAACTTAACGCTATACAGCCTAAACCCTCCCCTTAGCGGAAGGTCAAGCCTTTGCTGTCCATTATGTTATCCGTCGGTAATAAAATTTGGTGCCTTTACAGGCAAGTGTGATAACGTCTGTTGACAACAAACAGGTCTATTTTCACGATGAAAAAAACAACATTACTGGTGGTGCTGCTCACCATGCTGGGGTTCTCCAACGCCAGTCTGGCGCTGAATGAGTCTGAGGCGGAAGATCTGGCCGATCTGACGGCAGTATTTATCTATTTGAAAAATGACTGTGGCTACAACGACTTGCCTAATGCACAAATCAAGCGCGCCATCGTCTATTTTGCCCAACAAAACCGTTGGGATTTGACCAACTATAATAGCTTCAATATGAAGGCGCTGGGTGAAGACAGCTACCGTGATCTTAGCGGTATTGCCATCCCGACCCCCAACAAATGCAAATCCCTGGCTCGTGACTCGCTAAGCCTGCTGGCCTACGCCAACTAATCCCCTCCGCCTTTCCGCTACCTCTGTTTGAAATTCAGCCGTGCATCACCAGGCAGAGTTAGCTATGATGTTGCGCCCATTTTTCATGGCTGTTATTACGGAGTTCCCGCACATGACCCAGAAAGAAATTTGGTATGAGACGCTGCATGCCAACTTCGGCCAGTACTTCTCAGTAGAGAACGTGCTGTATCGTGAGAAGACCGAGCATCAGGATTTGGTTATTTTTGAAAACCCGGTTCTGGGGCGCGTGATGGCGCTCGACGGCGTGGTGCAAACCACCGAGCGTGATGAATTCATCTATCACGAAATGATGACCCACATACCGCTGTTGGCACACGGCCGGGTGAAGAAAGTGCTCATCATCGGCGGTGGCGACGGCGCCATGTTGCGTGAAGTGAGCCGTCATCAGGGCGTAGAACACATCACCATGGTTGAGATCGACGCTGGTGTGGTGGAGTTCTGTCGCCAATACCTGCCAAACCACAATGCGGGTGCCTACGACGACCCACGCTTCAAACTTGTGATTGATGACGGTGTCAATTTTGTTAGTCAGACCGATGAAAAATTCGATGTGATTATCTCTGACTGTACCGATCCCATCGGTCCCGGTGAAAGTCTGTTCACCTCTGCGTTCTATGAAGGCTGTGCACGCTGCCTGAATGAAGGTGGCATTTTTGTCGCACAGAACGGCGTGTGCTTCCTGCAGCAAGACGAAGCGGTTAATAGCCACACCAAACTGAGCCAGTACTTCAACGACGTCAGCTTCTATCAGGCCGCAATTCCGACCTATTACGGCGGCATTATGACCTTCGCTTGGGCGAGTCAGGATCCGGCACTGCGCCAGCTCGACTTACCTACCCTGCAACATCGCTTTAATCAAAGTGGCTTAAACTGCCGTTATTACAACCCGGCAATTCACGTGGGCAGCTTTGCACTGCCGCAGTATTTGCTCGACGCACTACGCCCAAAATAATTGAAGTTGCATCACGACGAAGCCACGGCTTTGTTGAACAGCGCTTGCGCTGGCCCCAACGGGCGAGGCTTTGCCGAGTAACGCGGCAAGTGAACGAACCCCCGATGAGCTGGCGCCAGTCAGTGAGCTGGGTAAGGGAGCGCAGCCAATACAGAGGCCGCTTCAAATAGGTCGGTAATGAACGTTTCACGTTAAGCGAGAAGATAAAGGAGGTGAACCAAATTGCATAAGCTAAAACTGCACGGCTTCAACAACCTGACAAAAAGCCTGAGTTTTTGTATTTACGATATTTGTTATGCCAAAACCGCGGATGACCGCGCTGGCTATATCGCCTACATTGACGAGCAATACAACGCCAACCGCTTGACCGAGATCCTGAGCGAAACCTGCTCGATCATTGGCGCAAATATTCTGAACATCGCACGCCAGGACTATGAGCCTCAGGGCGCCAGCGTCACCATTCTGGTTAGCGAAGAACCGGTTGATCCGAATGATGTCGATACCTCGGAACACCCAGGCCCATTGTCAAAGACCGTGGTTGCACACCTGGACAAGAGCCACATCTGTGTTCACACCTATCCGGAGAGCCATCCGGAAGGCGGTCTGTGCACCTTCCGCGCCGATATCGAAGTCTCGACCTGCGGCGTGATTTCACCGCTTAAAGCGCTGAATTACCTGATCCACCAGTTGGAATCTGACATTGTCACCATGGATTACCGCGTGCGTGGTTTTACCCGCGACGTGAATGGCGTAAAACATTACATCGATCATGAGATCAATTCGATCCAGAACTTCATGTCTGATGACATGAAGGCGCTATACCACATGATGGACGTGAATGTTTACCAGGAGAACATCTTCCACACCAAGATGCTGCTGAAGGATTTCGATCTGAAGCACTACCTGTTTAACGCCAAACCGGATGCACTGAGTGCCGCCGAGCGTAAAGAGATTACCGATCTACTGTGGAAAGAGATGCAGGAAATCTATTACGGCCGCAATATTCCGCACCTGTGATAACTTTCGGGCGCAGCGCAATGCCGCGCCCGACGTTTAGTACTTCAGCATGAAAGAGCGATAAGCCTTCAGCACCTGCAAAAAATCCTCGACGCCGCAGAATGAGAGACTTTCTTCGTCATAATAATTCATCCCCTCTTCCATCTCGTCGCCTTCAAACTCCAGCAGATTGGCACGGATCATCACCTCCTCACCGTCCATCAGCAACGTGTATTCATGACCTTCCAACTGCCATTGGCGTTCGCTGCCCTTTACCTCCGCCGCACCGGCTTCTATCCGGTCCAACAGGTTAAAGTCGCCTTTGAGTTCTTCGTTGATCCAGTGGCCAATGACCTCATGCCCCATCGAAAATCTGACGATCACCTGGCCGGTCACGTCACGCAGAAATTCGTAATCCATAGCACGCCTCCTGAGCACTTTCTTTTAGTGTAAACATTAATTCATGACTAACTCAGTGAGCGCTCGCAAAGTTGGCAACTGAGAAAAATAAAACGCCGGTGGCGCTATCGCCGCGCAATATAGCCGCTTGCGTCGGCAATGGGAAGTCGCCTGTCGCTCGCTCGATAGGCTCGCGGTTTTGTTTTGCTCTCCGTGGGCGAGACACTAAGCCCACCGCCATCTCCGCGGTGCACAAATTGCCCCGATAATCCTCTCGTCAGCCTGTCGGCATTAAGGATTAACTTAATCAAGTTGTTATAAAAAATAGAAGGAAGAGTTGGCGTTATTGCCGGGAGAAAAGTAAACCAGCACGGCTTATTTCGAGATATGGGTAAGGCAGGATCATGGAAAATGTTCAATAATTTTATTTATTCGAACAATGTAAAGAAAGTGAAGATGCATGTCAAAATAAGGCAAATAAAAAAATATACCATTGAAAAATAAATACATTATTATAGCCATGACAATCCTTCTCTTTTGACTTTCTGCAAATATCGATTAGCTTTTACATTATGGAGCTTTAATAAAAGTTCAATACCGGCCAGAGGCGATTTCATCGCCTTCATATCTATCATCAAGATCAGGATGTGTGCCATGAAATACATTATCCCAATCGTAGCACTGAGCATTATTTTCTCGGCGTCTTCTTTTGCCGCCAAGCAGATCACCCTTGAAGATTCTGCCAGCTATACAAAACTCGGCGACCTCTCAATCCAACAAACCGGCGTGCCAACCGTCGGACATAAAGGCATCTCCAACGCTGTCGATCAAAAATGCAATGAACTCAGCGGATTGAGCGGCAAAGATTGCTACTACCGAATTGTCGGTGCATCCGGCCAGGAAAGCGATCATAAAGACATCCACGTTGAAATCTTCAAAAAGTAGACAGTGGGTAACCCCATTTTGTGAGCATGAAAACAAGCAGGCATGATTGCCATAAAAAACGGGGGCCTTTATAGGCCCCCGCTTCACATGACGACTCTGTCACTCAATTAAACCGCGGTTTGGAAAATCACGCCGTCAGCTTTTTCAGTGTACTGGCCCAGTTGGTCAAAGTTCAGATAACGGTAGGTATCCGCCGCTGTCTTGTCGACCTGCGCCATATAAGTCTGATACTCGTCCGGCGTTGGCAGACGACCCAGCAACGAAGCAACCGCGGCCAATTCTGCAGACGCCAGATAGACATTAGCGCCGGTCCCCAGACGGTTCGGGAAGTTACGGGTCGAAGTGGAAACCACCGTCGCACCGTCAGCCACACGCGCCTGGTTACCCATGCACAGTGAACAGCCCGGGATCTCGATACGCGCGCCGCTCTTGCCGAATACGCTGTAGTAGCCTTCTTCGGTCAACTGAGCCGCATCCATCTTGGTTGGTGGAGCAACCCACAGACGCGTTGGCAGCTGACCTTTGTGCTGATCCAGCAGCTTGCCGGCAGCACGGAAGTGACCAATGTTGGTCATGCAAGAGCCGATGAACACTTCATCGATCTTGCTGTTGGCCACGTCGGACAGCAGGCGCGCATCGTCAGGATCGTTTGGTGCACACAGGATTGGCTGAGTGATCTCGGCCAGATCGATGTCGATCACCGCGGCGTATTCTGCATCCGCATCGCCTTCCATCAATTGTGGATCCGCCAGCCATTTTTCCATGCCCTGGATACGACGCTCCAGCGTACGGCGATCGCCGTAACCTTCGGAGATCATCCACTTCAGCAGCACGATGTTGGAGTTCAGGTACTCTTGGATCGGCGCCTTATCCAGCTTGATGGTACAACCGGCAGCAGAACGTTCAGCAGAAGCATCGGTCAGTTCAAATGCCTGCTCAACTTTCAGATCCGGCAGGCCTTCAATTTCCAGGATACGGCCGGAGAAAATGTTCTTCTTGCCCTTTTTCTCCACCGTCAACAGACCCTGCTGGATCGCGTAGTAAGGGATAGCATGTACCAGGTCACGTAAAGTGATACCCGGCTGCATTTTGCCTTTGAAGCGAACCAGAACGGATTCTGGCATATCCAACGGCATAACGCCGGTCGCCGCAGCAAAGGCCACCAGACCAGAACCCGCAGGGAAAGAAATACCGATCGGGAAACGGGTATGGGAGTCACCACCGGTACCTACAGTATCCGGCAGCAGCATACGGTTCAACCAGGAGTGGATAACACCGTCGCCTGGACGCAGCGATACACCGCCACGGTTCATAATAAAGTCTGGCAGCGTGTGGTGCGTGGTCACGTCAACCGGTTTCGGGTACGCGGCCGTGTGACAGAAGGACTGCATCACCAGATCGGCAGAGAAGCCCAGACAGGCCAGATCTTTGAGCTCGTCACGGGTCATCGGGCCGGTGGTGTCCTGAGAACCAACAGAGGTCATCTTAGGTTCACAATATTCACCCGGACGCACGCCGGCAACACCACAGGCGCGGCCAACCATTTTCTGCGCCAGTGAGAAGCCTTTGTTGCTGGCTGCCACTTCTTTGGCAACACGGAACACGTCGCTGTGCGGCAAGCCCAGCGCTTCACGAGCTTTGGTGGTCAAGCCACGGCCGATGATCAGCGGGATACGGCCACCGGCGCGCACTTCATCAAGCAGCACATCGGTTTTCAGTTCGAAATTCGCGATCAGTTCGCCCGTTTCATGGTTACGCACTTCGCCTTTGTACGGATAGACGTCGATCACGTCACCCATGTTCAGGTCATTCACGTCCACTTCAATCGGCAGCGCACCGGCATCTTCCATGGTGTTGAAGAAGATTGGCGCAATTTTACCGCCCAGTACCACACCACCGCCGCGCTTGTTAGGCACATACGGGATGTCGTCACCCATAAACCACAACACCGAGTTGGTAGCCGATTTACGGGAAGAACCGGTACCGACCACGTCACCGACATAGGCCAGAGGGAAGCCTTTTTTGTTCAGCAGTTCGATTTGCTTGATCGGGCCAACGCTGCCCGGCTGATCCGGCACGATACCTTCACGTTCGTTCTTCAGCATCGCCAAGGCGTGCAAAGGGATATCTGGACGAGACCAGGCATCCGGCGCCGGTGACAGATCATCGGTATTGGTTTCACCGGTGACTTTGAACACGGTAACAGTGAGTTTTTCTGCCAATTTTGGACGTGACAGATACCATTCGGCATCGGCCCAGGACTGCATGATCTGCTTGGCGTGCGGATTACCCGCTTTGGCTTTTTCTTCTACGTCATAGAAGTTGTCAAACATCAGCAGCGTATGGGACAACGCTTTGGCAGCAATCGGTGCCAGCTTTTCGTTATCCAACGCGTCGATCAGCGGATGAATGTTGTAGCCACCCTGCATAGTGCCTAACAGTTCAATGGCTTTCTCTGGGGTAATCAGGGGAGATGTTGCTTCGCCTTTGGCGATGGCCGCCAGGAAACCTGCTTTGACATAGGCGGCTTCGTCGACGCCTGGTGGTACACGGTTAATCAGCAGGTCTAACAGGAATTCTTCTTCGCCTTTTGGCGGATTCTTTAATGATTCAACCAGCGCTGCCATTTGGGTGGCGTCTAACGGCTTAGGGACGATGCCCTCTGCAGCACGCTCGGCTACGTGCTTACGGTATTCTTCTAGCACGACATTCTCCTCGCTCTCATTGTCATTTATTGTGCCTGGCGTTTTGTACCCGTCGCCTTTAAGCCACAGGGTATATCTTCAAACCGGGTTTAGCGCACGGTGTTGATGCCATTGATCCTGACGGGGCACTGCTGTCGATGTCCTGGACTGTAAGTACAGTGCCCGGTTCCGCTCAGCCAGCATATCAGGATTTGAATTGGTTGTTAATTCGTTCACATAAAAGCAACATTAAATCTTTGCTGAATCGTTGAGCGCAGTGTAATCGGCTGCTGCACTGGCCAGACGGGGCTGTAGGACGGTTTCGTCTACACCATAATTCAGCCTGATGAGAACAACACAATACCCACTCACTTACAATGGTTAATGGTTGCAAAAATCGAAAGTTGAGAGCGAAAGACACAAAAAAACCGCCCCAGGTGAAGGCGGTTCTCTTGTTCCGTTCGGTGTTAGCAGGCACCTTACGGATTTCTTACATCGTTAAAGAACGATACAAGCGCTACCGAGCCAAAACATTGTGCGCAACATCGTTTAAAAAATCAACAAAAAGAATGTCCAACAGTTTATTTCAACGTACTATTAATGCGGGTCTGTTCTGCCGGTTTAGCAGCTGGTCATCGGGCTTGAGAACAGTGCTGCAACTGCTGCGATACAGGCGCTACCGAGCGCTTGTTCCGCCGGGATTTTTCCGGTGAAGTCGCGGTGGTCGTGGTTCTACAGGGATCGCGCAATGAAAGGGAGTTCTATGTTTATCCTGCTCATTGTACTGGGATCGGCGTTTGGCGTGAACAAAGGGGGTTGGTCGGTTAACGGCAACAGCCTGACGCTGAACGTTATATTCCAGAACAAGTAAGCTACTGGCCGCTCATTGAGCGGCCTTTTACTGAATTCCGCCCATAAAAAAACGGCCCCTTTGCAGGAGCCGCTTATTACCCTTTCAAACCAGCAGAATTACTTCTTCTTGGCTTTCGGGTTAGGCAGATCGGTGATGCTGCCTTCGTAGATCTCAGCTGCCAAGCCTACGGATTCGTGCAGGGTTGGGTGAGCATGGATAGTCAGCGCGATGTCTTCTGCGTCACAACCCATCTCGATAGCCAGACCGATCTCACCCAGCAGCTCGCCGCCGTTGGTGCCGACAATCGCACCACCGATGATACGGTGAGTTTCTTTGTCGAAGATCAGTTTGGTCATGCCGTCAGCACAATCAGAAGCGATAGCACGGCCTGAAGCAGCCCACGGGAAGGTGGATGTTTCGTAGCTGATGCCTTTCTCTTTTGCTTCTTTCTCGGTCAGACCTACCCATGCAACTTCCGGCTCGGTGTAAGCGATTGATGGGATCACTTTCGGGTCGAAGTAGTGTTTCATGCCGGCGATAACTTCAGCGGCAACGTGGCCTTCATGCACGCCTTTGTGCGCCAGCATCGGTTGACCGACGATGTCGCCGATAGCGAAGATGTGCGGCACGTTGGTGCGCAGTTGTTTGTCGACGTTGATGAAGCCACGTTCGTCAACTTCAACACCGGCTTTACCCGCATCCAGCAGTTTGCCGTTCGGTACACGACCGATAGCAACCAGCACCGCGTCGTAACGCTGTGGCTCTGCAGGTGCTTTCTTACCTTCCATCGTGACATAGATGCCGTCTTCTTTGGCTTCTACCGCGGTCACTTTGGTTTCCAGCATCAGGTTGAACTGCTTGCTAATGCGTTTGGTGAAGACTTTCACCACGTCTTTATCCGCTGCCGGGATCACCTGGTCAAACATTTCGACTACGTCGATCTGTGAACCCAGCGCATGGTATACGGTGCCCATTTCCAGGCCGATGATACCGCCGCCCATGACCAGCAGACGCTCTGGGACGGTTTTCAGTTCCAGTGCATCGGTAGAGTCCCACACGCGTGGATCTTCATGAGGAATGAATGGCAGTTGGATCGGACGAGAACCTGCGGCAATGATGGCATTGTCGAAGTTGATAGTCGTTGGGCCATTTTCGCCTTCAACAACCAGGGTGTTAGCGCCGGTGAACTTGCCCAGGCCGTTAACCACTTTCACTTTACGGCCTTTAGCCATACCAGCCAGACCGCCAGTCAGCTGATTGATGACTTTTTCTTTCCAAACACGCACTTTGTCGATGTCAGTTTTCGGCTCGCCGAAAACGATGCCGTGTTCGGCCAAGGCTTTGGCTTCTTCGATCACTTTGGCAACGTGCAACAGTGCTTTGGAAGGGATACATCCCACGTTCAGGCAAACACCGCCCAGAGTGGAATAACGTTCAACCAGAACGGTTTCAAGACCTAAGTCAGCGCAACGAAAGGCAGCAGAGTAACCTGCCGGGCCCGCCCCAAGTACCACGACCTGAGTTTTAATTTCAGTACTCATCATGACCTCTTAATTTATTGTCCGGCGGGTCAGACGTCATTTATACCCGTCATACTCGAAGCTGCCTCTGCGTTGGCTAGGTTCATTCACCCGAATCACTTACTGACGTAAGCTCGACGGGATTCACTCACTTGCCGCCTTGATGCAACTGCAATTATTTAAGGTATGTTATTAATCGATCTCATAACGCCCTTCATCCACCGGGACGCTTACACCGCGAGCAGTTTACAGAATTGTTAATAATCTGCAAAGCGTGTTCGAGTGACCCGTGTCTCAACAATTTTGTCGAGTCATGCAAAAACCGACAAAACTGCTACTGAAGTAGTAAGGGCGCAGCATGCTGCGCCCTTTTTTTATCACATAACCATACGGCGGATATCCGCCAGCATGTTGTTGATGATGGTAATAAAGCGCGCACCATCAGCACCGTCAATGACACGGTGGTCGAAGGAGAGCGACATTGGCATCATCAGGCGCGGAACGAACTCTTTACCGTTCCAGACCGGTTCCATAGCAGACTTGGAAACGCCCAAGATAGCAACTTCTGGTGCATTCACGATCGGTGCGAAGTGAGTCGTCCCGATACCGCCCAGGCTAGAGATGGTGAAACACCCGCCCTGCATTTCGCCTGCGGTCAGCTTACCGTCACGTGCTTTCTTGGAGATAGCCATCAGTTCGCGGGACAGTTCAGTGATGCTCTTCTTGTTCACATCTTTGAATACCGGCACAACCAGACCGTTTGGCGTATCAACCGCAACACCTACGTTGATGTATTTCTTCAACGTCAGCTTCTGGCCATCTTCGGACAGAGAACTGTTGAAGCGCGGCATCTGCTCCAGAGCAGCGGCAACAGCTTTCATGATGAACACCACAGGGGTGAACTTCACATCCAGCTTACGTTTAGCCGCTTCTTCGTTCTGTTGCTTACGGAAAGCTTCCAGATCGGTAATGTCTGTTTTGTCGAAGTGCGTAACGTGCGGGATCATCACCCAGTTACGACTCAGGTTAGCACCAGAGATTTTCTGAATGCGACCCAGTTCAACTTCTTCAATCTCACCGAACTTGCTGAAGTCCACTTTCGGCCAAGGCAGCATACCTGGCAGACCGCCACCGGCAGCAGCAGCTGGCGCCGCTTCTGCACGTTTGACCGCGTCTTTCACGTAAGTCTGAACGTCTTCGCGCAGGATACGGCCTTTACGACCGGTGCCTTTCACTTTCGCCAGGTTTACGCCGAATTCACGCGCCAGACGGCGAATGACCGGGGTAGCATGCACATAAGCGTCGTTCTCAGCGAACTCGCCTTTGGCAGCTGGAGCAGCCTGCGCGGCAGGTGCCGGGCTGGCAGCAGGAGCCGGTGCAGCTTCCGCTTTCTGGGCAGGTGCCGCAGCAGCAGGCGCAGCGCCTTCAACTTCGAATACCATAATCAGGGAACCGGTTTTCACTTTGTCACCGGCGCTGATTTTGATTTCTTTTACGGTACCTGCGAACGGTGCCGGCACTTCCATAGAAGCCTTGTCACCTTCAACGGTGATCAGTGACTGTTCAGCGGCAACTTTGTCGCCCACTTTCACCATCACTTCGGTCACTTCTACTTCGTCGCCACCGATGTCCGGTACTGCAACGTCTTTAGCTGCAGACGCAGCCGGTGCCGCAGCGGCCGCCGGTGCTTGTGCCGCTGCTGGAGCCGCAGCAGATGCTGCGCCAGCCACTTCGAATACCATGATCAGGGAGCCGGTGGTGACTTTGTCGCCGGTAGCGATCTTGATCTCTTTCACGGTGCCCGCGAACGGTGCCGGAACTTCCATTGACGCTTTATCGCCTTCAACGGTGATCAGGGACTGCTCGGCTTCCACCTTATCGCCCACTTTCACCAGGATCTCGGTGACTTCAACTTCGTCAGCACCAATGTCTGGTACCGCAACGTCTTTGGCTGCAGCGGCAGCCGGCGCAGCAGGAGCAGCAGCCGGTTTTTCTTCCGCCTTGGCCGCTGGCGCAGCAGCCGCTGCGCCTTCTGCTTCAAAGATCATCAGCAGTTTGCCCGTTTCGGTTTTATCACCGACGGAAACCTTGATCTCTTTAACCACACCCGCCTGCGGGGATGGGACTTCCATGGAAGCTTTATCACCTTCAACGGTGATCAGCGATTGTTCTGCTTCAACTTTATCGCCAACCTTCACCAGAATTTCGGTGATTTCCACTTCGTCTGCACCGATGTCCGGTACTTTAATTTCGATAGACATTCTTCAGTACCTCTTATGCCAGACGCGGGTTAACTTTTTCTGGGTTGATGTCGAATTTCTTAATCGCATCAGCTACCACAGAAGCTTCGATTTCACCGCGTTTAGCCAGTTCACCCAGTGCAGCAACCACAACGTAAGAAGCATCAACTTCAAAGTGGTGGCGCAGGTTTTCGCGGCTGTCTGAACGACCGAAGCCGTCAGTACCCAGTACGCGATAGTCGCTGGCTGGAACGTAAGTACGAACCTGTTCTGCGAACAGCTTCATGTAGTCGGTAGACGCAACCGCTGGCGCATCGTTCATCACCTGAGCAATGTAAGGTACGCGTGGGGTTTCGGTTGGGTGCAGCATGTTCCAACGCTCACAATCCTGGCCGTCACGCGCCAGTTCAGTGAAGGAAGTCACGCTGTAGATGTCAGAGCCAACACCGTAGTCGTCTGCAAGGATCTTCGCCGCATCACGTACGTGACGCAGAATAGAACCTGAACCCAGCAACTGAACCTTACCTTTGCTGCCTGCCAGAGTGTCCAGCTTGTAGATACCTTTACGGATACCTTCTTCTGCACCCTGCGGCATTGCCGGCATGTGGTAGTTTTCGTTCAGTGTGGTGATGTAGTAGTAGACGTTTTCTTGCGCGTCACCGTACATGCGGACCAGACCGTCGTGCATGATCACTGCCACTTCGTATGCGTAAGCTGGATCGTAAGAGATACAGTTAGGGATAGTCAGGGACTGGATGTGGCTGTGGCCGTCTTCGTGCTGCAGACCTTCACCGTTCAGGGTGGTACGACCGGAAGTACCGCCGATCAGGAAGCCGCGAGCCTGTTGGTCGCCTGCTGCCCAGCACAGGTCACCGATACGCTGGAAACCGAACATCGAATAGTAGATGTAGAACGGAATCATTGGCAGATCGTTGGTGCTGTAAGACGTCGCTGCGGCCAGCCATGAAGATGCTGCGCCCAGTTCGTTGATGCCTTCCTGCAGGATCTGGCCTTTCTCGTCTTCTTTGTAGTAAGCAACCTGCTCACGGTCCTGCGGGGTGTACTGCTGGCCGTTCGGGCTGTAGATACCGATCTGACGGAACAGACCTTCCATACCAAAGGTACGCGCTTCGTCGGCGATGATTGGAACCAGGCGATCTTTGATCGACTTGTTCTTCAACATCACGTTCAGGGCACGCACGAAGGCGATGGTGGTAGAGATTTCTTTATTCTGCTCTTCCAGCAGTGAGCTGAAGTCTTCCAGTGCCGGCATTTCCAGTTTCTGGGTGAACGCTGGCAGACGGGTCGGTACATAACCTTTCAGTGCCTGGCGGCGCTCGTGCAGATATTTGTACTCTTCAGACTCTTTCTCGAAGGTGATGTATGGCAGTTTTTCGATGTCAGCATCGGCAACCGGCACATTGAAACGATCGCGGAAGTGGTGAACCCCTTCCATGTTCATTTTCTTCACCTGGTGAGCAATGTTTTTACCTTCCGCGGTTTCACCCATGCCGTAACCTTTGATGGTATGGGCCAGGATAACGGTTGGTTTGCCTTGGGTGTCCTGCGCTTTTTTCAGTGCAGCAAAGACTTTCTTCGGATCGTGACCACCACGGTTCAGCGCCCAGATTTCGTCGTCGGTCATGTCTTTGACCAGAGCAGCGGTTTCTGGGAAGCGGCCGAAGAAGTGCTCACGGACATAAGCGCCGTCTTTGGATTTGAAGGTCTGGTAATCGCCGTCCAGGGTTTCGTTCATCAGTTGGATCAGCTTGCCGCTGGTGTCTTTACGCAGCAGCTCGTCCCAACGACCACCCCAAATGACTTTCAGTACCTGCCAGCCAGCGCCAGCGAAGATGCCTTCCAGTTCATTGATGATCTTGCCGTTACCGGTGACCGGGCCATCCAGACGCTGCAAGTTACAGTTGATGACAAAGACCAGGTTGTCGAGCTTCTCACGGGTAGCGATAGTGATCGCGCCCTTGGATTCTGGCTCGTCCATCTCGCCATCGCCCAGGAAGGCGTAAACGGTTTGAGCAGAGGTATTTTTCAGGCCACGGTGTTCCAGATATTTCAGGAACTTCGCTTGATAGATGGCGCTGATTGGACCCAGACCCATAGAAACGGTCGGGAACTGCCAGAATTCAGGCATCAGTTTTGGATGCGGGTAAGAGGACAAGCCTTTACCGTGAACTTCCTGACGGAAGTTGTTCATTTGGTCTTCGGTCAAGCGGCCTTCAAGGAAGGCACGTGCGTAAACGCCCGGAGAGATGTGGCCCTGGAAGTAAACCAGATCGCCGCCATCTTGCTCGTTGCGTGCACGGAAGAAGTGGTTGAAGCAGACTTCATAGAAGGTCGCAGAAGACTGGAAGGAAGCCATGTGGCCGCCCAGGTCCAGATCTTTTTTGGAAGCACGAAGAACGGTCATTACCGCATTCCAGCGAATGGCGCTGCGGATACGACGTTCAAGATCCAAGTTACCAGGGTAAGCAGGTTCGTCTTCCACCGCGATGGTGTTGACGTAGTTGTGAGCTGCAGCACCGGCTGCAACACTAACACCGCCTTTACGGGCTTCACCCAGAACCTGATCAATCAGAAACTGAGCTCGCTCAACACCCTCTTCACGGATGACCGATTCGATCGCCTGCAGCCAGTCGCGGGTTTCGATCGGATCCACGTCATTGTTTAAACGTTCTGACATGGTGGTATTCCTTATCTGTCTAATGGTTTGTTTTGGAGCCTGTCTTCCTGTGTTCTGAGGCAAAACACACGAAGACAGGCCCATCAGTTTAGTTGCCGCTTAAATGCTTAACTAAGCACTTCGAACGTAAGCCCCACAGGCTGGTGTACCCTGAAGAGAACCGTTCTTAATCCTTGCGTTGCTGGAGACGCCGCAGCGATCTCTCGCGTCGAGTATGCTCCCGACTGAGATCCAGCAAGATTTCCTCGATAAACGCCAAATGGCGGTGCGAGGCTTCACGAGCCTTTTCCGGCTCGCGTGCCACTATCGCCTCAAAAATTCCGGCGCGGTGGCTGCTCACTTTTGCCAACATCTCACGGCGCGAGTAGAGCAATTCAAAGTTCTGTCGTACGTTCTGTTCCAGCATCGGCCCCATACAGCGCAACAGGTGCAGTAACACAACGTTATGGGCAGCTTCGGTCACGGCGATTTGGTACTGCATGACCGCGTCCGCTTCGGCGTCAAGATCGCCGCTTTCCTGGGCCTGCTGAATCACAATGTGGCAATCGCGGATGCGTGCCAGATCTTCGTCGGTCCCGCGCAACGCCGCGTAATAGGCAGCAATGCCTTCGAGGGCATGACGGGTTTCTAACAGATCGAATTGCGATTCAGGATGGTCGGCCAGCAGTTCAGCCAGCGGATCGCTGAAGCTCTGCCACAGATTAGTTTGTACAAAGGTGCCACCGCCCTGACGGCGCAGGAGCAGCCCTTTAGCTTCCAGGCGCTGGATGGCCTCTCTCAGAGAAGGACGGGAAACATCAAATTGTTTCGCCAGTTCGCGCTCCGGTGGCAGTTTCTCGCCTGGACGCAGTGTACCCTCGAGGATCAGGTGTTCGAGCTGCTGCTCAATCACATCTGACAACTTGGGTTGGCGGATTTTGCTGTAGGCCATGGGTGAATTCTTCTCTGCGAATGGCGCGGAGTCAATTGGTAATACCAATTTCAAAAACGTGACGGTAAAGTAACAAAGTATTCACCTCCTGTCCATATGGGCCTTGATCGAAATCAGGTTACCCGCACATTTTAACACCTCAATTCCAGACCTGCTGCAAACCGCTAACGCACGCGTGGTAATACCATTTACGCGGTAGGTTCTTGATTTAACTTTTGCGAAACCTTCCAGTCAGCAGACTGAGGCCTCAAGGGCAGGATATTACTGCATGTTTATTAAGCTTTAACGAATACCTATTTGCATCGCAAAAGGTCCATTTAACCGGTTAATACTTCGCCACCGACAACCCACGCCATCTAAATTATTTTTGCGCATTATGTGAGTTATTGCTTATTTCATGCATTGAATCCCCCCTGCCGTCACACAACCCGCATTTTGTTTCCTAAACTGCTGAAATCTTAATCACTCACAACATAAAGCAGGTGCAAACTGAAGCGCATAACATTATTCTTTGCCAAACGGTAGCGGCTCCGTGGAATTAATAGATATAACGCCGTAAATAAAACAAAACACACATCGTAACCACTGCTTTACAGCATGTGAGTAATTCTGCAACGACAGAGGGTTTCATTAATGGATGGTCAACAGCATGGCGACCAGCTGAAACGCGGCCTGAAAAACCGCCATATTCAGCTTATTGCTTTAGGGGGCGCGATTGGTACCGGGCTATTTCTCGGTATCGCGCAAACAATAAAGATGGCCGGTCCATCGGTTATTCTCGGCTATGCCATTGGCGGCTTTATCGCATTTCTGATCATGCGCCAACTGGGTGAAATGGTGGTGGAAGAGCCGGTTGCCGGTTCCTTTAGTCACTTTGCCTACAAATACTGGGGCAACTTCGCCGGTTTTGCTTCCGGCTGGAACTACTGGGTGCTGTACGTTTTGGTTGCCATGGCGGAACTGACCGCGGTTGGTATCTATGTGCAGTACTGGTGGCCCGAGATCCCAACCTGGGTGTCTGCGGCAGTGTTCTTCCTGGCCATTAACGCCATCAACCTGGCAAACGTGAAGGTGTATGGCGAAATGGAATTCTGGTTCGCCATTATCAAGGTCGTGGCGATTATCGGCATGATCGTGTTCGGCGCCTATTTGCTGTTTAGCGGCCTGGGGGGCCCTGAGGCCACCGTGACCAACCTGTGGGCTCAGGGCGGGTTCTTCCCGAACGGCATCATGGGGCTGGTGATGGCAATGGCGGTGATCATGTTCTCGTTCGGCGGGCTGGAACTGGTCGGCATCACCGCAGCGGAAGCAGACAACCCACAGAAAAGCATTCCTAAAGCGACCAACCAGGTCATCTACCGTATTCTGCTGTTCTATATCGGTTCACTGGCAATCCTGCTGTCACTGTACCCGTGGGGGAAAGTGGTTGAAGGCGGCAGTCCGTTCGTACTTATCTTCCATGCACTGAACAGCAACCTGGTGGCAACGGTACTGAACGTCGTGGTGTTGACCGCCGCGCTGTCGGTGTACAACAGCTGTGTTTACTGTAACAGCCGCATGCTGTACGGCTTGGCTAAACAGGGTAATGGTCCGAAGAGTTTGCTGAAGGTCGATGGCCGCGGCGTGCCCGTCATTGCGATTGCCGTCTCCGCAACGGCCACGGCATTCTGTGTGCTGATTAACTATCTGATCCCTGGCCGCGCCTTCGAACTGCTGATGGCGTTGGTGGTATCGGCACTGGTGATTAACTGGGCGATGATCAGCCTGGCACACCTGAAGTTCCGTGCAGCCAAGAACCGTGAAGGCGTAGAACCAAAGTTCAAAGCCTTCTGGTATCCGTTCAGCAACTACCTGTGCCTGGTGTTCATGGCCGGCATTCTGGTGATCATGTACCTGACGCCGGGGATTCAAATCTCGGTGTTGCTGATCCCCGTTTGGGTAGCGGTACTGGCCATCGGTTACGCCGTCAAGCAGCGTAGCCAGCGCGCAGTAAGCGCAACCCACCGCGGATAAGCTTTTCCCAAAACAAAATGGCCCGCAGATTGATCGTCTGCGGGCCATTTTTTTAGCTTAACTCAACCTATTTATGACGCAAGGCTTTCACCTGTTCGGCAGTCACATCCGCCGGTAATCCGCCCCAGGTCACACGCAGATAGTTCACCAGTTGCGCGACCTGCGCATCATCCAGCCGGTCGCCAAAGGCTGGCATGCTTTGCATACTTTCATTGTTAGGGAATTGCTGCGCCGGCAAACCGTCCAGTACCGAGACAATCAGATTTTTTGCGTCCGGTTGGCGCAGCGTGGCGTTATCGCGCATCGCCACCGCCACGTGCGGTTTACCCTCGCCTTCACGCGCATGGCAACCCGAGCACTGATCCAGATAGCTGATGCGTCCGGCATCGCTACCCTGGCCGATTTTGACCGGTACTGCTGCCGGCGGTTGCTCACCCATCAGATAGGTCGCCAACGCCTGATGATCTTCCGGCGTCAGGTGACGCGTGCTGAGATCGACCACCATATGCATCTCGCTGAAAGCGGAACCCTGCGGTGCTATACCGGTCGCGAGGAAACGGCTCAGATCGTCCGGCGTCCAACCGCGTTGTGCCAACCCATGCGGCGTAATGTTCGGCGCCATAAAGCGCCCCAAATCACCGCCCTGCATCGGTTTGCCGAGATCCATCTGCCCCAGCATGCCGCGCGGCGTGTGACATTCGCCACAGTGGCCCAGCGTATCCGCCAGATAGCGACCGCGCTGCCACTGGGCTGAATCACCCTGCGAGCTGGCCGGCAGCGGATCCTGGCTGCGGAACAGTAGATTCCAGCCAATCAACGCCATGCGTTGATTGAACGGGAATGGCATGGCGTTTTCTGGAATGGCGACATCTACCGCCGGGCGAGTCATCAGATAAGCATAGATATCATCGGCATCTTGGCGTGACATGCCTTTATACGAGGTATAAGGCATCGCCGGATACAGATGACGCCCGCCGGGTGCCACACCCTGAGTCAGCGCCAGGAAGAAGTCGTCTTTGGTCCAGCGGCCAATACCTTGGTCGGCAGAAGGTGTCAGGTTACTGCCGTAGATCGTGCCAAACGGCGTATCAAGGGGATAACCGCCAGCCATTGGCGCACCGCCACTGGCGGTGTGGCAGGCGGCACAGTCGGCAGCCTGAGCCAGATAACGACCACGGGCAACCTGTTCAGTACTGGCCGTCACCTGCTGCACAGGGCCATCATAATGGCGGTTTTCACGCCACCACAGCACGGCGATGATGACAATCACCACCAGCAGGATCAACAGCGCGAGACGTTTCTTCATTGCGCAGTCTCCTTCACCAGACCTGGGGTTTTCAGCACCACGTCACGTACGGCTTCGTAATAGCGCACATAGCCCGTACAGCGGCAGATATGGCTGTCCAGCGCCTGTTCAATAGCGCTTTCCAGTTGCTCGCGGGCTATCGGTTCACGCTTAAGTTTTTCCACGAAAATGGTGGCAGCGTTGACAAAGCCCGGCGTGCAGTAGCCACACTGGAAGCTGTAATGCTCCAGGAAAGCCTGCTGAATAGGGGAAAGTTCGACGACTTCGCCTTGTTCATCCACCTTGGCGTGACCTTCGACCGTACGCACTTTCTTGCCGCTGAAGAAATGTGCGCCGGTGATGCAGGTACGCACTTCCTCACTGGTGCCGCTCGGATGATCGACAATCGCCACACAGGCGTGACAAATCCCCTGCCCGCAGCCAAGGCGTGAGCCGGTCAGGTCGAGATATTCATGCAGGAAATCGATCATCATCAGCCCTTCCGGCACGTCGATAGGGCCGTACTGCTTGTCGTTGATGGTCAGGGAAATTGGCTGGGTTTTAATGCTCATTGTAATACCTCACGAATATTTTCTGCACGAACGGGCAAATCACGGAAACGATGGCCGGTAGCGTCGGCGATAGCGTTGACCAGTGCGGCAACCACTGGGATCATCACCACTTCAGCCATACCTTTTGGCGGATCGGTTTCCGACAGCGCGGGCAGGATGTCATCAGTCTGTTTCCAGACCGCCACATCGCAGGCTCGCGGCAGGTGATAACGGTTAAAGTTCCAGGTACCGTTACCGGGTCCGTCTTCGTACAGCGGTAAATATTCGTGCAGCGCATGGCCGATACCCATCGCCAACCCCCCCTGCAATTGGCCAGAAACCAGTTCCGGCACAATCAGGTTGCCGCACTCCATGATGGAATGGTGGTTCAACAGTTCCACCTGGCCGGTTGCGATATCCACCGCCACTTCCGCCAGTGTTCCGACGGCACTGTAATACGTCACCGCAGCGTTATTGCGCTGAGTCGGTGGGTAATAGACCTGGTTGCGCGCCAGCGTCTTGAACTCACCGTTGGCATTGCGTACCGCCAGCCCGTCAATCGGTAGACGTTCACTCTTGCCGCCCAGGGTGAAGTCCGCTTCCGCCCACTGCCAACGGTTAAACACGTGCACCGCCGCACCGGTGATACCGCCCATCTGGTAGGCTTTTTTCGCCAACAGTTCCAGGCTCAGCACCTCCATACCCGCAGCGGTCAACCCGCCTTCCACCCAACGTGCGTCTTCTCTGCGCACCACCAAGGGGGCAGCCTGGCCGCCGCCGATGCCGGATTGCCAAATGGCCATCGCCGCCGGCCACAGACCATGGTCGAATATCAACCGTGCAGCTTCGCGTGTGCTGTGTGAGAAGTAATATGCCGAGTTACTGGCACTGGACGGCGAACAGTAGCTTGGTGTCCAGGCTGGGTTGGCTTGCAGCCGATCCTGATCGGCCTGTGACATGATATAAGGATCGCCGCTGGTGACCATTGGCAACACTGACCAATCGGTCACCGAGAAGTGCGCCTCATCTGCCGGTTTGCCCAGCCACTGAGCACACAGCACCGACTGCGAAGTCGACATCCCGGTCCCCATCTCCGCACCGCTGTGATGCAGCATGATGCGCCCATCTTCCGCCAGTTCAACACGGGCGAACGAAGTCTCGGCACCGGTACCGAAGTCTTTTTGCACGCAACCGAAGCCAACGCCAAAACGTTTGCCTGGGTGCTGGCTTTCAAATTCCGCCTTACGCTGGGCACGTTGCAACCACATCTCATGCTTGGCGGCCTTTTCCAGCACTTCATCGGCACGAATGGCCCCGGCAGGAATCGCACCCTGGGTATTTTTCATGCCGGATTTCAGCACGTTGCGCAAACGGAACTCGATCGGGTCAATCTTCAGCTCGGCAGCCAGCTCATCCACCATCATTTCGGTGGCAGCCATGCTTTGCAGCGTGCCATAGCCACGTGCCGATCCTGCGTCTATCGCACGTGAGGCTAACCCCACCGCAGACAAATCGCTTTTCGGGAAGTAGTAGATCGACTGCGCCGCGGTTGCCGCCACCATGACTACCGATGGCGTAAAGTTGCTACGACCGCCGCCGTCTGCCGTCATCTCGCCGTGGAATGACTGCAGCACGCCGGTGTGCCGATTCACCGCAATACGGTAATTCATGTCGAAAGCGTGGCGTTTGAGCGCGGTCTGGAACTGTTCAAAACGGTCATTGGCCAAGCGTACAGGACGCCCGTCACCGTACATTGCCGCCACCGCCCCGTAGTACGGGAAGTTATAGTGATCTTTCGAACCGTAACCAACGGTGTAGCATGGGTGCAGAATCAGCTGTTTCACCGGCGGATTATGCTTAGCCAGCATACGCGGCATTTCATCTGCCACTTCCTGCGGTGACTGGGTAGGTATCACCAGATGCAAAGTCTGGGTCGCTGGGTCGAACCAACCGTTCGCGTTGTCCGGCTCCAGCGCAGAGGTATCCACTGACTGCGTCGTGTAGCGCCGCGACATTACCAGCCAGTCTTCCGGCGGGGTTTGCAGCTCATTGGCGATCATACCGGCGTAATACATGCCTTCCTGATCCAGCTTGCCGCCTTCACGGCCTTCTGGCCAAACTGGCAGGTGTTTCTTCATCGAGACAGGGAAAATCGGCGTGTCTTTCAGGCTGGAGAAGCGATCGTCGTCAAACGGTTTATCTCCGCCAACGCGCACATAACGGAATGTCCCCCAGGGATCACGCTGCAGCGGGCCGGTTTCCGCCCCGTATTTCAGGGTTTCCTCACGGAATTTCAGCTTGTCTTTTGCAAAGCGGAAACGCGCGAAATCATGATAAATCAGGATGGCCACGGCTTGGCCGAGATAGGCTGGGGTTTTGCCGACGGGCAACAGCATGTCATCGCCGTAGAAGGCTGGGAACGCCAGGCCGTCACGGGCCAAATCCTCCGCCGTTACCAGTCTGTCTGGTTGTAAGTCGTCCCCCAGCAATGAGAGATCGATCCCCGCAAACAGCCTGTCGGCCTTGGTCACACGTAGAACGAAGGCATGTGCCTGCTGCTGCGGCCAATGCGGCATGTCGACCGCACGGATGTCACGCGCGAACACTTTTTGCCCCATCACTTTAGCGCGACCATCAATACGGAAGCGTATACGCTTTTCTTGGGCATCCCAGTTCGGGGACTGGAGTATTTTTTGCTCAAACAGTGCGGCATAGGCGCGGCTGTACAATGGCGCGAGGTATACGGATACCCCCGCTATCACGGCGCTTTTGATAAAGCGACGCCGCGACGGGTTGAAATTGCTCATAAAAAAGTCCTTCGTATCTTTATTGTATTTTTGTATTCAGCGGTGTTGTTGCGCAAACGCTGACGACCTTGCCGTAGACGTCATAAGCATATGCTTATAACCAAAATTATGTGATGATTAACATGTTGTTTTCAACAAAAATACATCTCAAAAACACATAATTTTAGTAAGGTAATAAAAAGTTGCGCAAATTCGGGCGTGGAAAATGACAGCAGGCATACTGATCGCAGCCGCCGGACGTGGAGAACGTTTCTCCCAGGCCGGTGGCGAAGGCAATAAATTAAATGCTGCGTTTGTGGATGGTGCGGGTCAACAACGCTCGCTGTTTGAACAAACGCTGCGTCAGGCACTGGCTTCTGGCCTGCCGGTATGGGTAGTCACGCGACCGGATAACGTGCAAGTACAACAGATCTGCGCCACTTATCAGGTTGCGACCACGCTGCTCGCCAGCCCGGGTCTTGGTGATTCCATCGCCGCGGGCGTTAATGCAACGCCCCACTGGCAGGGCTGGTTGATACATTTGGCGGATATGCCGTTCGTTACGCCCACCGTTTTCCAACGGGTGGCCAGCGCCCTGCAGCAACACGCCATTGTTCGCCCCATTTTCCAGCAGCAACCGGGCCATCCGGTCGGTTTTTCCGCTCTATTGCGCAAACAACTGTGCCAATTGCGTGGTGATAATGGGGCACGAGAGCTAGTTAAAGGGCAACCGGTGCATCTGCTTCCTGTTGAACAACCCGCTGTCGTGCAGGATATTGATCTTCCGTCGCAGCTACCCGTCAGCGAGTAAATCATCTATGCAACATCTCGATATCAGCGTGGTCAGCCAGGCGATAAACTGGCTGAAACAGCAACCGGTGTGGCTGTGCACCGTACTGAATACTTATGGCTCCTCGCCACGCTCGCCGGGAGCATTACTGGCGGCAACCCAAGATGGACATTATTGCGGTTCGCTGTCAGGCGGCTGTGTGGAAGAGGATTTTCTTCGGCGTGTGGCGGCTGGAGAGTATCAGGCGGCCAGCCAGGTGATCCGCTACGGCGAAGGGGGACTGGAACCGAACGTCGCGCTGCCCTGTGGCGGCGTGTTGGAAGTGTTGATTGAGTACCTACCGGCCGGTGACGAGAGTATTGACTATCTGACTACCATTGCAGGTGCTCTCAACGGGCACCACGCGTTGATTAAACGACTGACCTTACCTGATGCTTGCAACGGCCTGACACTGACCGATTTTGCCAGCGCCACCCAAGTCGAGCGCCGTGGCCCGCACATCACTTTGCATATCGCTGCAGCCCCGCGTTTACTGATCGCCGGGTTATCCAGCGTGGCCCTGTATTGCGCCGACTTCGCCAGTTCATTGGGTTTTGAAGTGCTGGTCTGTGAAAACCGCCCAGATGCGCTGGATAATTTTGCCGCGCAGCTCAGACCCAACGTCACCTTGTTGCGCCAGTTCCCGGCCAAATTTATTGAAGATGGCGGCTGTCATGCCAATACCGCGATTGTGGCGCTAACGCACGATCCGCGCATGGACGACCTGACGCTGATGGAGGCGATTCACACCCCCGCCTTTTACATTGGTGCCATGGGTTCATTGCGTAACAGTGCGCGACGCCGCCAGCGTCTTCAGCAAATTGCCGAGTTCAGCCCACAAGAATTGGAGCGTATACATGCCCCGATCGGTCTGCCGCTCGGCAGTAAAACCCCGGCGGAAATTGCGCTGGCGGTAATGGCCGATATTGTGCAACAAAAAAACCGCACGCCTGACGTTCGGTCACTCAGCCCAGGGGCGTCACTGGCACCAGATGCTGGAGCTCAAGATGCAGCTCCTCCTGCTCATTCAGCGAATAGTTGAACATCGTAATGTCTGGCCCTTCACGACGGGCCAGGCCGAGCTCCGGTAATGCCTGGGTATAGATTTGTACGACATGATCGTGCAAGGCAACAGGCTTGCCGGAGTAGAAAAATCGGCAATAATCGCCGTAAATTTCAGGCAGCGGCTCAAGACCTGCATCGTCGCTGACGGGGTAGTCCGCTGCAACACCGAGAACATACTCGACCCTGACCTGTTCACCATCCGGAATAAACTCGGTGAGTGCATAGGTCAACGCCGGCCGACTAGCCACCGACGCATAGAATCTCTCTCTGAGCTTACTGCGGATATGCAGATGCGATTTATCCAGATCGGCAATGTCCAGATGGTAAGTATAACTTTTGCCTCGGATCGCATACTGGCCTTTGGCGACCTTGATGCAGTCCACTTGGATGTCACCCGGTTGACTGACCGACAATGAACGCACCAAATGGCTGAAATCCTGCTTGCGGGCATGGCGGTAAACACTGGGGGATTCAGCAAAGTGCTTCTTGAAGCAACGAGAGAAAGTCTGTTGGTTATCAAATTGATATTCAATTGAAATATCAAGAATGCTTTTGCGTGTGAAACGTAAGGCGAAGGCGGCAAGATACAAACGACGAGCGCGAATATAGGAGGCCAGCGACAGGTTGGTTTGCGTTTTGAACATTCGCTGCAGATACCATTTCGAGTAGCCTGATTTGGCAGAAACGATATCCAATGACAGTGGGTTAGTCAGGTTGTCTTCAATCCAGACCAGCAACTCCCTGATATGATTTTCCTGCGTTTCCATGTGTTTGCCGAACCTTCTATTCCAAATATGCCTTTACGCGAGTGATACTGCTTAGCGCGTAGGTTATACAGGTTAAAAGGTGGCGTCCAGCAGGCTACAGGACTTTACACATGAACCCCACAAGCAGGAAACCTACCGCCCGGCGTCGGGCGGTAGGTCTTTAGAAGGGGGTTATTTCACGCAGCGTGAACATTGGCCGGCCTGGATCTTCTGGAAGAAGTCATTGCCTTTATCATCGACCAGAATAAACGCCGGGAAATCTTCCACTTCGATTTTCCAGATCGCTTCCATCCCCAACTCCGGGTATTCGACACAGGTCAGGCTCTTGATGCTCTGCTGCGCCAATACCGCAGCTGGGCCACCGATACTGCCGAGATAGAAGCCACCGTGCTTGTTACAAGCGTCGGTCACCTGTTGGCTACGGTTACCTTTCGCCAGCATAATCATACTGCCACCGTGGGACTGCAGCAGATCAACGTACGAATCCATACGCCCAGCGGTTGTCGGCCCCAGCGAACCCGATGCGTAGCCGTCCGGCGTTTTGGCCGGGCCAGCATAGTAAATCGGGTGATCCTTCACGTACTGCGGCAAGCCTTCCCCCTTGTCCAGCCGCTCTTTCAATTTGGCGTGTGCAATATCACGGCCCACGATAATGGTGCCACTCAGTGACAAACGGGTGGATACCGGGTATTGCGACAGCTGTTTGAGGATCTCGGCCATTGGGCGGTTAAGTTCGATTTTAATCGCCTCACCTTCCCCGGCCTGACGCAGTTCCTGTGGAATAAACTTGCCCGGGTTATGCTCCAGTTTCTCCAGCCAGATGCCGTCACGGTTGATCTTGCCTTTGATATTACGGTCCGCGGAACAGGAAACCCCCATGCCCACCGGGCAGGATGCGCCATGACGCGGCAGACGTACCACGCGGATGTCGTGCGCAAAGTATTTGCCACCAAACTGGGCACCTAACCCGAGGTTCTGCGCTTCTTTCAGCAATTCGGCTTCCAACGCCACATCGCGGAACGCCTGGCCGTGTTCGTTACCTTCGGTCGGTAGCCCGTCGTAGTACTTGGTGGACGCCAGCTTCACGGTTTTCAACGTTGCCTCGGCAGACGTCCCGCCGATAACAAACGCGACGTGATAAGGTGGGCAAGCCGCGGTACCCAACGTGCGCATTTTCTCAACCAAATAGTCCTTCAACTTGCCCGGTGACAGCAGCGCTTTGGTTTCTTGGTAAAGATAGGTTTTGTTGGCTGAACCACCGCCCTTGGCGATGCACAGGAATTTATATTCTTCACCGTCGACGCTGTAGAGATCAATCTGCGCTGGCAGGTTGCTGCCGGTGTTGACCTCGTTGTACATATCCAGCGCGGCGTTTTGCGAATAACGCAGGTTGTCTTCAATAAAGGTGTTGTACACCCCGCGTGACAATGCGGCTTCATCACCACCGCCAGTCCAGACACGTTGGCCCTTTTTGCCGACGATAATGGCCGTCCCGGTGTCCTGACAGGTCGGTAAAATACCCTTGGCGGCGATTTCTGAGTTACGCAGAAATTGCAGCGCAACGTACTTGTCGTTTTCGCTGGCGTCCGGATCTTTGAGAATATCGGCAACCTGTTGCTGGTGCGCTGGGCGCAGCATGAATGAGGCGTCATGGAATGCATGTTGAGCAAGGAGGGTTAACGCTTCGGGGGCTACTTTCAGGACTTCCTGGCCTTCAAACTCGCTCACGGAAACGTGATCGCGGCTCAACAGATAGTATTCGGTATCGTCTTTCTTCAGCGGGAACGGATCTTGATAATGGAACGGTTTATTCGACATTGATCTCTCACTTGCAACATCAGCTGCGTTAAATTCACACTTACTCAGCCAGCTCGGGGCAGGCCGCGTCAAAAAACTCCCCATACCTTACGTATTTTTAATCAGTCGGTTATTGCGCTAAATCGCATAATAACCCCCTGCTTTGTAGGGGCAGCGTATACTGCGCCCGCGTCAATCGGGACGAATATAGGCGTCCCCAACGGGTACAGACTCAGCATGTACGGTTTATTATCCCGCAGTTAACACATTGATTACAATCCATCAGCGTCGATCGGGTTATCAATGCGGTGAAAAACCTGCTTGCAACTGCACATCTTGCCAGCCGATGCGCCATTGCTTAAGCTAGCGGCAATGAACAAAGTAAGAATCCCCATTGCGCTACAACAAGCGGTGATGCGCTGCCTGCGAGAAAAATTGCAGTTGGCCCGTCAGCACTTTTCCGTCGAGTTTCCGGAGCCTAAAGTCGTTTACCAACAGCGCGGCACCAGCGCGGGTACGGCCTGGCTACAGGCTTGGGAAATCAGGCTAAACCCCATATTGCTGATGGAAAACCAACAGGCGTTTATCGACGAAGTGGTGCCCCATGAACTGGCACACCTGTTGGTATTTCGCCAGTTTGGTCGCGTCCCTCCTCACGGCAATGAATGGCGTTGGATGATGGAAAGCGTCTTGCAGGTCCCTGCCAGCCGTACTCATCAATTTGAGATTGCCTCAGTACAGAGCAAAACCTTCCCCTACCTGTGCCGTTGCCAACAGCACCAGCTCACTGTACGTCGCCATAATCGGGTGCTGCGTGGAGAGAGCGAATACCGCTGCCGTCAGTGCGGCGAAAAGCTGAGATTTATCGCTAACGATCCGCTTTAACGAAACGATTTATACGTTAAAACAAGTAAATATCGCCATTTGCCACTGCCTTAAACTTCCGTTACCCTGCCTGCTTTTCCAATTTTGAGCTGTTTTGGAATATGCTTCGCAAAATTTTGTTTATGGTGGTTCTCACTGCCGGTGCCGCACAGGCCCACGGCATCAATAACTTTTCTCAGGCCAAAACGGCGGCGGCTAAAATTAACCAGGACGCGCCGGGCTCATTCTACTGCGGCTGCCGGATCGACTGGCAGGGCAAGAAAGGCATTCCCGATCTGAACAGTTGCGGCTATCAGGCGCGTAAAAATGCCCAGCGCGCGCAGCGTATCGAATGGGAACATGTGGTACCCGCCTGGCAATTCGGTCACCAATTACAGTGCTGGCAG
Organism: Serratia sp. CoH_134_PS_4; assembly: GCF_058190535.1. Classification (NCBI taxonomy): domain Bacteria; kingdom Pseudomonadati; phylum Pseudomonadota; class Gammaproteobacteria; order Enterobacterales; family Yersiniaceae; genus Serratia; species Serratia sp. CoH_134_PS_4. Next base: position 19,165 of record NZ_JBXWKI010000019.1, on the reverse strand, counting down.
CAAGGTGGCCGTAAAAACTGTAATAAGGATGCTGGCTACCGACAAATCGAGACCGACCTGCACAACCTGCAGCCCGCGATAGGTGAAGTGAATGGCGATCGTAACAACTTCATGTACAGCCAGTGGAAAGGAGGGGAAGGCCAATATGGCCAGTGTCCAATGAAAGTGGACTTCAAAAACAAACAGGCCGAACCGCCCGCCCGCGCCCGCGGTGCCATCGCTCGTACTTACTTTTATATGCGCGATCGCTATCAACTGCAGCTTTCACGCCAACAGACCCAGCTTTTTGACGTGTGGAACCGTCAATATCCGGTAAGCCAGTGGGAATGCCTGCGCGAGGCACGCATCGCTAAGGTGCAGGGCAATCATAATCCCTATATTCAACAGGCTTGCCAGCAACGAAACGGCTAACTCCGTTCGTACTTAAAGCTGCCGCGGTGTTGACTGCGTGAGCTTACGTGGCCCATCCGTGGGCCACGCCCCTAAAGGGGCCGCTGCAAACCGCGTTCAAATCTGCTCCCGGCAGATTTGTATCCCGAATCACTTACCTCAGTAAGCTCATCGGGATGCACTCACTTGCCGCCTTGCTGCAGCTTCAATTACTTTGGGTATATACTCTTTTTTTTTAAGCTGCAGCACTGATGACTGCACATTAGTCAGGATCGAATATTTCTATGCGTATACCCCGCATTTATCACCCGCAGTCGTTGAACGATCATGCGGAAGTCGCGTTGAGCGAAGACGCAGCCAACCACATCGGGCGTGTACTGCGTATGAGCGCTGGCCAAGCGCTGCAGCTCTTTGATGGCAGCAACCAGGTGTTTGACGCCGAGATCACCCAGGTCGATAAAAAAAACGTGCTGGTGCGACTCGGTGCCGGCCAACAGGAAGACCGTGAATCGCCGCTCAATCTGCATCTGGGCCAGGTGATTTCTCGCGGTGAGAAGATGGAATTCACCATTCAGAAATCCATCGAGCTTGGCGTCAATGTCATCACTCCGCTGTTTTCCGAGCGCTGCGGTGTGAAGCTGGATGGTGAACGCCTGGCGAAAAAAATTCAGCAATGGCAGAAGATCGCCATCGCCGCCTGCGAGCAGTGCGGCCGTAACCGTATTCCGGAAATTCGCGAAGCTATGAAACTGGAAGACTGGTGCGCCGAGCAAGATGGCAGCCTGAAACTTAACCTGCATCCGCGCGCCAGCCACAGTATCAATACGTTGCCGCTGCCGGTGGAACATGTCCGCCTGCTGATCGGGCCGGAAGGCGGTTTATCCGCCGACGAAATTGCGATGACCACAGGCCACGGATTTACTGATATCCTGCTGGGGCCACGCGTTCTGCGTACAGAAACCACAGCGCTCACCGCGATTACCGCTTTGCAGGTACGTTTCGGTGATCTGGGTTAAAGGAGAAAAGATGATTAAGCTCGGCATCGTGATGGACCCTATCGCCTCCATCAACATCAAGAAAGACACCAGCTTCGCCATGCTGCTCGAAGCGCAGCGTCGTGGCTGGGAACTGCACTACATGGAAATGGACGATCTCTATCTTCACGCCGGTGACGGCCGCGCCCGCACTCGCCTGCTGAGCGTAAAGGAAGATAAAGAGAGTTGGTTCAGCTTTGGCAGCGAGCAAGATCTGGCGCTGCAGGATCTGGACGTGATCCTGATGCGTAAAGACCCGCCTTTCGATACCGAATACATCTATGCGACCTACATTCTGGAACGCGCAGAGGTTAAAGGCACGCTGGTGGTCAACAAGCCGCAAAGCCTGCGCGACTGCAACGAAAAGCTGTTCACCGCCTGGTTCCCGGAACTGACGCCGGATACCTTGGTCAGCCGCAGCGCAGCGCACATCCGCAAATTCCATCAGCAGCATGGCGATATCATCCTCAAACCGCTGGATGGCATGGGTGGCGCGTCGATCTTCCGCGTAAAACAAGACGACCCTAACCTGTCGGTCATTATCGAAACCCTGACCGAACACGGTAGCCGTTTCTGCATGGCGCAAAACTTCCTGCCGGCCATCAAGGAAGGTGATAAACGCATTCTGGTGGTTGATGGGGAGCCGGTACCTTACTGCCTGGCGCGCATTCCCGCACAGGGCGAAACCCGTGGCAACCTGGCCGCAGGTGGCCGTGGTGAAGCTCGCCCGTTGAGCGAAAGCGACTGGAAAATCGCACGTGCGGTGGCGCCAACCCTGAAAGAAAAAGGGCTGATCTTTGTTGGCCTTGACGTGATCGGTGATCGCCTGACCGAAATCAACGTCACCAGCCCAACCTGTGCACGGGAAATCGAAGCCGCCTTCCCGGTGTCGATTACCGGCATGCTAATGGACGCGATAGAAAAACGTCTGGCGGCAAAATAATCGCAGTGCGGGCGTAACGTCGCCCGCCATTCTGGCTTCACGGGCCGGCTCGCTCGGCCCGCGTCAAGCAAGCTGCGGCTTGAAAGGCGATGGGTATGACCGCATACTGGCGGTTGTTTAACTTCTCACCAATCAATTACCTTAAATAACACCATGAATTTACAGCACCATTTTCTTATCGCTATGCCATCGCTTCAGGATCCCCGCTTCAAACGCTCGGTAATTTATGTCTGCGAGCACAATGAAGACGGCGCCATGGGCCTGGTGATCAATAAACCGATGGAACAGTTCACGGTGGGAACGGTGCTGAGCAAACTGAAGATCATGCCACAGGCGCGTGATCCGGCCATCAGCCTGGATAAACCCGTATTTGCCGGTGGCCCGCTGGCGGATGATCGCGGCTTTATCCTGCATACCCCCTGTGAGGGCTTCGGTTCAAGCATTCAGATCTCACCAGAAACCATGATCACCACGTCGAAAGACGTGCTGGAGACGCTGGGCACCGCAGACCAACCCGATGACGTGCTGGTAGCGCTCGGTTATGCCGGCTGGGAAAAGGGGCAGCTGGAACAGGAAGTGCTGGAAAACGCCTGGCTGACCATTGAAGCCGACGCCAACATTCTGTTCCATACGCCAATCGCCAACCGCTGGCGCGAGGCAGCTAACCGCCTCGGTATCGACATTTGTAGCATTGCCAACCACGCAGGACACGCTTGATGACCAACCGCACCATTATCGCCTTCGACTTCGGCACCAAAAGCATTGGAGCTGCCATCGGGCAGGAGCTCACCGGCAGCGCCCGTGCACTGGCGGCGTTCAAAGCCCAAGAGGGTAAGCCGGACTGGCAAAAGATCGAGAAACTGCTGAAAGAGTGGCAACCTGATCTGGTCGTCGTCGGCCTGCCGCTGAACATGGACGGCACGGAGCAGCTGGTCACAGAGCAAGCACGCAAGTTCGCCAACCGCTTGCATGGCCGCTTTGGCGTACAGATCGCGCTGCATGATGAACGCCTCAGTACTGTCGAAGCCCGTGCTAATCTGTTCGATCGCGGCGGCTTCCGCGCGCTGGACAAGGGCAGCGTGGACTCTGCTTCCGCCGTCGTGATCCTGGAAAGCTGGTTTGAGCGGCAATTGGGTTAATCGCCTCCTGAGACGAAAGCGTTCTCTTCCCCACTCAGTAATCCGGCGCTGATCCGCTGTTGCAAACCCTGTTCAAACGTCTGCATGCCAAACTGCCCACCCGTTTGCAGCACGTTGGCCAGTTGATGGGTTTTGCCTTCGCGGATCATGCTGCTGACTGCCGCAGTTACCGTTAACACTTCAAAAATAGCCACACGCCCGCCGCCCAGCCTGCTCAATAGCTTTTGGGCAATCACCGCCTGCAAACTGCCAGCCAACTGGGTACGCACATAAGGCTTTTCCTCCGCCGGGAAAACATCCACCAGCCGATCGATCGCCTGCGGCGCGCTGCGGGTATGTAAGGTTGCCAGTACCAGATGACCGGTCTCCGCGGCAGTCAGCGCCAGACGTATTGTGGCGGTATCACGCAATTCGCCCAGTAAAATCACATCAGGATCTTCACGCAGTGCGGCGCGCAATGCGTCGTCAAAACTGTGGCTATCGCGGCCCAATTCCCGCTGTTGGATTAAACACTTCTGGCTACAGTGGATAAACTCGATAGGATCCTCCACCGTGAGGATATGCCGCCGCTGGTGCTGATTAATGTTGTCAATCATCGCCGCAAGCGTGGTCGATTTGCCGCTGCCCGTCGCCCCCGTCACCAGAATCAAACCGTCCTCCCGCCGCAATAGCGCCGGGATAATGTCGGGTGCTGCGAGAGCTGCCAACGTTGGACAGCGATCGGCAATGAGCCGTAAGGCAATGGAAATGCCCTGACGTTGCAAAAAGAAATTGGCACGCAGCCGGATACCGCCCGACAGAGAAAGTGCCAGATCGAGCTGGCCCTGCTGTTGCAACTGCTGGCACTGCGCCGGTTGCAACAGCATGCTGCACAGCAAATGCATACTCGCCTCGGTGAGCATTTCCGCCCCTTCCAAGGGCTGCAGATCGCCATCAATGCGCAACATCGGTCGATGACCGGTACAAAGGTGCAGATCCGAAGCATTATGCTTTACACTAAGGGCCACGAATTCATCGATATCCATATCAATCTCCTGGGTCAATAATGAGCACTATCCAACAGAATCTGCAGGATGTCAGAAACCGCATTGCCGCGGCCGCTCAAGGCTGCGCTCGCGCTCCAGAAGAAGTGACGCTGCTTGCAGTGAGCAAAACCAAACCTGTGGCGGCGATCGCAGAAGCCATCGCGGCAGGCCAGCGCGCCTTTGGCGAGAACTATGTTCAGGAAGGCGTGGATAAGGTTCAACATTTCTCCGCACTGCCAGAAGGTGCAACGCTGGATTGGCACTTTATCGGCCCACTGCAATCCAACAAGAGTCGGCTGGTGGCAGAACACTTTGCCTGGTGCCACACCGTCGATCGGTTGCGTATCGCCCTGCGTTTGAGCGATCAACGCCCGGCTGACATGCCGCCGCTTAACGTGCTGATCCAAATAAATATCAGCGATGAACAGAGTAAATCTGGCATTGTACTGGCTGAATTGCCGGCACTGGCTGAGGCGGTTGCCGCCCTGCCGAATATCAAGCTGCGCGGGCTGATGGCCATCCCCGCTCCGCAAGAGGATTACCAGAGCCAGTTGGCGGTGTTCGGGCAAATGCGTGAGGCCTTTCTGGCCCTGCAACAGCAGTATCCCCAGGTGGACACGCTGTCGATGGGCATGACCGATGACATGGCGGCGGCGATTGCCGCTGGCAGCACCCTGGTGCGTATTGGCACCGCAATTTTTGGCGCCCGTGATTATTCACAGGCCTAATATGCCCCTTGGCTTTCACGTTGCCGTCCTACGGCCGGCTTGAAAGACGACGGGTATACACACAGATGAGGGGTTTTAATGCAACACCGTAAGATTACCTTTATTGGTGCCGGTAATATGGCACGCGCAATCATCGCCGGCCTGGTTGCCGGGGGTTACCCCGCTACATCCATCAGCGTCTGCGCACCCTCGGCCAAAAACCGTGATGCGTTGGCGGCAGACTACGGCATCATCAGCAGTGGCGATAACCTTGCCTGCGCACGCACTGCCGATGTCGTGGTGCTGGCGGTAAAACCGCAAATGATGGCGGACGTGTGTCAGCCCCTGCACGATCAGATCGATTTCAGCGGCAAACTGGTGTTGTCCATCGCTGCGGGTATTCAGGTCAGCCGTTTTTACCAGCTGCTGGGGGATAAACTTAACATCGTGCGCATCATGCCGAACACCCCATCATTGGTAGGCAAAGGCATGAGTGGCCTGTACGCGCCACAGCACGTTAGCCAGCAGGACCGCGACTACACCAGCGATTTGATGGCATCCGTCGGTAAGGTTTGTTGGGTGGATGACGAAAACGGCATCAATAGCGTCATCGCCGCAGCGGGCAGCGCACCGGCGTATTTCTTCCTGTTTATGGAAGCGATGCAACAGGAAGCCGAACGTATGGGCTTTGACAGCCAAACCGCCCGCAACCTGGTACAACAGGCCGCTTCTGGCGCCGCCGCACTGGTCGAAGCCAACCCGGATACGCCATTGTCGACTTTGCGTGAACAGGTCACCTCCAAAGGCGGCACCACCGCCGAGGCGTTACGGGTGTTCAACGAACAACAACTGCCGGCCACCGTGGCCAAAGCCATGCAAGCGGCAGTATCCCGCGCGCAGGAAATGGAAAAATCATTTTAAATAATCGAGAGTTAAGGAGAAGGGCTACTACATGCTAACGCTGACTTTTTTGGTCAAAACCGTTGTCGATCTTTACGTCATGGTACTGCTGCTGCGCATCTGGATGCAGTGGACACGCGCTGACTTTTACAACCCATTCGCACAGTTTGTCGTGAAGATCACCCAGCCGGTGGTTGGCCCACTGCGCCGTATCATCCCGTCACTTGGGCCAATCGACAGCGCCTCGCTGCTGTTGGCATTCTTGCTGATGACCATCAAGTACCCGCTGCTGTTGCTCATTCAAGGCGGCGCAATGTCACTCAGCCCATATAACCTGCTGTTTGGCCTTATCTCGCTGGTGAAGTCGGCCGGTTACCTGATCTTCTGGGTAATGATTATCCGTGCGCTGATGAGCTGGATCAGCCAGGGCCGCAGCCCAATCGATCAGTTGATGTATCAACTGACTGAGCCTTTAATGTCCCCTATCCGCCGTATTCTGCCGGCGATGGGCGGCATCGATTTCTCAGCGATGGTCGTGATCCTGATCTTGTATCTGATCAATTACCTGGGCATGGATGTGTTCGGCGAGATCTGGTTCCTGCTGTGAGTGCTGTTACTCCGGTGCTGGACGGGCTGGCTATCAGGCTATATATTCAGCCAAAAGCCAGCCGCGACCAGATTATCGGTTTGCATGGCGACGAACTTAAAGTCGCCATTACCGCCCCGCCGGTAGACGGCCAGGCCAACGCTCATTTGATCAAATTTCTTGCCAAGCAGTTCAAAGTGGCGAAAAGCAACGTCACCATCGAGAAAGGCGAACTGGGGCGGCATAAACAGTTACGCATCGTTAATCCGCAACAGATCCCCGCCGTGGTCGCGGCGCTATACACAAAGTAGCTGGATCAGCAGCAAGGCCGCTGCGGCTTCAGCTACGCAGAGCATCATCGAATCATTTTCAAGGTAGTCACTATGCAAAAAGTCGTTCTTGCCACCGGTAACCCGGGCAAAGTGCGTGAACTCGCCGACCTGCTGGCCGATTTCGGGCTGAATGTGGTCGCACAAACCGAGCTGGGCGTGGATTCCGCAGAGGAAACCGGCCTGACCTTCATCGAAAACGCGATCCTGAAAGCACGCCATGCCGCGCAAATCACCGGCCTGCCGGCGATTGCCGACGACTCGGGCCTGGCTGTCGACGCGCTGGGCGGTGCACCAGGCATCTATTCTGCGCGCTACGCGGGCGTTGACGCTTCTGACCAGCAAAACCTCGACAAACTCCTGGTTGCGCTGAAAGACGTGCCGCAGGGCAGTCGCGGTGCACAGTTCCACTGCGTACTGGTGTATATGCGCCATGCGGAAGATCCCACGCCGTTGGTATTCCACGGTAGCTGGGCCGGCGAGATCACCTTTGCCGCCGCAGGTGAAGGCGGCTTCGGTTACGATCCCATCTTCTATGTCCCGGAACTGGGCCGTACTGCAGCGGAGCTGAGCCGTGATGAGAAACGTGCAGTATCCCACCGTGGTAAAGCGCTGAAACTGATGCTGGAAGCAATGCGTAATGCTTAAGTTGCCCCCGCTGAGTTTGTACATTCATATCCCGTGGTGCGTGCAGAAATGCCCGTACTGCGACTTCAACTCGCATGCGTTGAAGGGTGAAGTACCGCATCAAGAATATGTCGATCATGTGTTGGCAGATCTGGATGCCGATCTGCCATTGGTTGCCGGCCGCGAAATCAGTACCATTTTTATCGGCGGCGGTACCCCTAGCCTGCTCAGTGCCGAAGCGATGCAATCCCTGCTGGACGGTGTCCGGGCACGTATTCACGTGGTTGAGGGTGCCGAGATCACCATGGAGGCGAACCCCGGTACCGTAGAGGCCGATCGCTTCAGCGGCTACCAGCGCGCCGGTGTGAACCGCATTTCTATCGGCGTGCAAAGCTTCAGCGCCGAGAAGTTAACCCGTCTGGGGCGGATTCACGGCCCGGAAGAGGCCAAACGCGCGGCACACCTGGCCACCGGTCTCGGGCTGCGCAGTTTTAACCTTGATTTGATGCACGGCCTGCCGGATCAGTCATTGGAAGAGGCGCTGGACGATTTGCGCCAGGCGATAGCCCTTAATCCGCCGCACCTGTCATGGTATCAACTGACCATCGAACCCAATACGCTGTTCAGCTCACGTCCACCGGTATTGCCGGACGACGACGCGTTGTGGGACATTTTCGAGCGCGGCCACGCGTTACTGAGCGCCGCCGGTTACCAGCAATATGAGACCTCGGCCTATGCCAAGCCAGGCTATCAGTGCCAACACAACCTCAACTATTGGCGCTTTGGCGACTATTTGGGGATTGGTTGTGGTGCACACGGCAAAGTGACCTTCAGCGACGGCCGTATTCTGCGCACCGCGAAGACCAAGCACCCGCGCGGTTTTATGCAGGGCAAGTATATGGACAAGCAGCATGAGGTGACGGCGGCCGATCGGCCGTTCGAATTCTTCATGAACCGTTTCCGCTTGCTGGAAGCCGCGCCGCGAGCCGAATTCGTCAACTACACCGGGCTGGATGAAAGCACCATCCGTGCGCCCCTGGATGAAGCATTGGCGAAAGGCTATCTGGAAGAAACGCCGGAGTATTGGCAAATCACCGAGAAAGGCAAACTGTTCCTTAACTCGCTGCTGGAGTTGTTCCTGGCAGATGAATAGAAAAAAGCGCTGAATATTCAGCGCTTTTTTTTGCTTCAGTTGGAAGACGTAAAACAGCAGGCGACCAGCGTGATGTCGTGTTACTTCAACGCCTTCAACAGGTCTTTACGCTGAGTTTCCAGACCAGTAACACGGTTACACACGTCACGGCCAAAGTTTTGGAAGTCCTGCTCTTGGTTGTTCCATTCATTCTGAATCGCTTTCTGTAGGCCACCCAGATTACCCATGATCGCCTGCAACGGGTTACCGCCACTGTTGGCAGCCTGTTTGACGCCCATCTCATTCAGGCTGTCTTGCAACACACCGCCCATGCTCTGCTGCACGAGATTACGACCATCCTGCTCAACCTGATCAATCGCCTTGTGGTGGAAGGTCAGGCCGTCGCTGCGGTGCTCGATGATACGGTTCATTTGCTGCTTGAGCTGCCCATTCAGGGTGGTCAGGCGGTTGCGCACGTTACTGTCGCTACCCAGCTCCTTCACAATGACCTTGTCCAGCGCCACTCGCGCTTTCTCCAGGTGTTGCTGCGCACCTTTATCGATCCACGGCAATTCTTTGCGCAGTGCGCTCTGATAGCTGAACGCCTTTTGGCGCTGGCTGTCATTTATGCTCAAGGCCTGGCCGTTGCGGGTAACATCACCATCAGGTGAAATCTGCAGATTGCCACTGGCGCCCGTCACCTGCACATTTTGCGGGCTGATAATCACGTCGTCCTGAGGTTTAACACTGCACTGATACTCGGCATGTGCCTGTGAAGCCGTCAACAGCAACAAGGCTAGCCCGGTTTTCTTTAACATATTTTCTCCTGACGCCCTTCCGTGATGGGCTAAAAAATCGAACGGCTAATCCGTTGAGACAACAGTTCCAGTACCGCAGTTCCCGCCAATGAGTTACCGGAGGCATCCAGCTCCGGTGACCAGACTGCGATCGACAGCTCATCGGGAACAATGGCGACAATGCCGCCGCCGACGCCAGATTTGCCCGGCATACCCACACGGTAAGCAAACTCCCCTGCGCCGTCGTACATACCGCTGGTCATCATCAGCGCATTAATCTGCCGCGCCTGCAATGGGCTGATCACTTCACGCCCCCGAAGATCGCGGCCATGATTGGCCAGATAAACAAAGCTGCGTGCCAGCTCTACGCAACTCATTCGCAGCGCACAGTAGTGAAAATACGTTTGCAGCACGGTGAGCACGTCGTTCTCGAAATTACCGAATGATTTCATCAGATAGGCTATTGCGGCATTGCGATCCGAGTGTTCAAACTCGGAACGTGCCACCCGCGCGTCATAGGCCAGATCATCTTCACCGGCCAGTTGGCGCACCACTTCCAACATGCGCTGTTTGGGGGCGCTGAGCCGGGTTTGCAGCATGTCGCACACCACCAGCGCACCGGGGTTAATAAACGGATTGCGCGGTTTACCCTGCTCCATCTCCAGCTGCAACAACGAGTTGAACGGCAGGCCGGAAGGCTCTTTGCCGACCCGCTGCCAGATTTCATGTTCCTGATAGCGCGCCAGTGCCAGCGTCAGGCTCAGTACCTTAGAAATAGACTGAATAGAGAAGCGCTCGGTGGCGTCACCCGCCTGGAACATTTCACCGTCGACAGTGCAAATGGCAATGGCCAAGCGATCAGCAGCCACTTCCGCCAACGCAGGAATGTAATCCGCCACTTTGCCCTGGCCAATCAGCGGGCGCACCTGTTGCAGAATGTCATCCAGCAACGCGTTATCCAATGTAGTTACCACCGCGGTCACACTCCGGGTCTCCCTTCATCTTTCAAGCCGCCGCGTTGTTGGCTGCGTTTCATCGCCCCGGTCACTTACCTGAGTAAGCTCCCGAGGACTCACAAACTTGCCGCCTAGCTGCAACTTGAAATATTTTGGGCATAAAACAAAGGCGCCGTTAAGGCACCTTAAAATCAATTAGCCTAGCGCGGCACCGGGCCGGGCCGATCGGGCGGGGAAAATCAGTCCCACCAGATATCGAACAGATCGCTGACCTTAACGTCGGACAGTTTACGCGCTTCCAGCCATTTTTTGACCAGTTCGCGCTGTTCGTCGGTGCAGTGACCAATAGTTTGCAGGCAGATCAAACCTTCCCATTGCAGGTAGCCGCTACCGTCAAACGCCATGCCGTTCGGCTCGATCACTTCATCAATGAAAGCGTCCAGCGTGCCGTCGATATCTTCAACCGAAGTGCCTTCGGCAAAACGCCATGCTACGGAGAAACCCAGCTCCTGAAACTCTTCAATGTGTAACTTTTTACGTAAACGACGACTGCGGTTCTTAGCCATTATTCTTTCCTCTCAAACATCAAATCCCAAACGCCATGTCCCAGACGCTGGCCACGTAATTCAAATTTTGTCAGTGGGCGTGAATCCGGACGCGGCACATAATCATTATCGCTGGAAAGATTACGGTAGCCTGAGATCCCGTTCATAACCTCTAACATATGTTCTGCATAAGGCTGCCAGTCGGTAGCCATGTGGAACACGCCGCCAACTTTCAGTTTACGACGCACCAATTCAACAAACGGCGTCTGTACGATCCGGCGCTTGTTATGGCGCGCTTTGTGCCACGGATCGGGGAAAAACAGCTGAACCATGTCCAGCGAACCGTCCGGGATCATATTCTCCAGCACCTCAACCGCGTCGTGACACATTACGCGCAGGTTGCTCAATTCCGCTTCGGTGGCGTCGGCCAAGCACGCGCCCACGCCCGGCGAATGCACTTCAATCCCCAAGAAGTTCTGCTGCGGGTTATTGCCCGCCATGGTCACCAGCGAGGCGCCCATACCAAAACCGATCTCCAGCACGGTTGGCGCATCGCGCCCGAACAGTGCTGCGATGTCGACAGGTTCAGCCTGATACTCCACGCCCATCACCGGCCAATAGTGGTCCAGCGCGTGCTGCTGGCCTTTGGTCAGCCGCCCCTGGCGGCGAACAAAACTGCGGATACGGCGCATAGCGCGGCCGTTCTCATCAAATTCCGGGGAGATGACGTCATTAATCATAGTGCTTTCTGTCTGTTTGGCTGCTAATTAGGGAAACGCGCATTATGCAAAGATACATTGGTTTAGCAAGTGTTCATCTTATGTACCTGCCGTGCGACGTCGGAAAGTTCCGGTTTACAGCATCATGACTCTATGCTGCAATCGCGCTTCATTTTCTGCCGGATATCGAATCTGCTTATGATGCAAGCACAACAGTTCGCACAGGTGGTGCTTGACTGGTACCAACGCTACGGCCGCAAAACCTTGCCGTGGCAGTTGGATAAAACCGCCTATCAAGTATGGCTCTCTGAGGTCATGTTGCAACAAACTCAGGTTGCCACCGTGATCCCTTACTTTCAGCGCTTTATCGCCCGTTTTCCCAACGTGCGTGCTCTGGCAGAGGCGCCGCTGGACGAAGTGCTGCATCTGTGGACCGGCCTGGGCTACTACGCCCGAGCGCGTAACCTGCACAAGGCTGCGCAGACTATTGTCGCACAGCACGGCGGCGAGTTCCCGACAACCTTTGAAGAAATCCACGCGCTGCCCGGAATCGGCCGTTCAACCGCTGGGGCAGTGCTGTCGTTGGCACTCGGCCAACATTACCCGATCCTCGACGGCAACGTGAAACGCGTGTTGGCACGCTGCTATGCGGTTGAAGGCTGGCCGGGCAAGAAGGACGTCGAAAACCGTCTGTGGCAGATCAGTGAAAATGTTACCCCAGCCCAAGGCGTCGGCCAGTTCAATCAGGCGATGATGGATCTGGGTGCGATGGTCTGCACCCGCTCCAAGCCCAAATGCGAGCTATGCCCGCTCAGCCTGGGCTGTATCGCCTATGCCAATCACAGCTGGGCGAAATACCCGGGTAAGAAACCCAAGCAGACTTTACCGGAAAAAACGGCCTACTTTTTATTGTTGCAGCAGGGCGAACAAGCCTGGTTGGAACAACGGCCGGCCGTTGGGCTGTGGGGAGGCCTATTCTGCTTCCCGCAGTTCAGCGAACGTGAAGAGATGGAACTCTGGCTGCAACAACGCGGTCTGAAAAACAATCGCCAGCAACAGTTGACCGCATTTCGCCATACTTTCAGTCATTTCCATCTCGATATTGTGCCGATATGGCTGGAAATGGACGACGCAGGCAGCAGCATGGATGAGGGTGCCGGTCTCTGGTATAACTTAGCGCAGCCGCCATCGGTCGGGCTGGCAGCGCCGGTTGACCGTCTGTTACAACAGCTGGCAAAACAGTCACCGCGCCAGCAGGATTAATACCCTAAAGACGTCGAAAGTATGACGGGTTTATTTGGCGATAGCGCCATTGATGAGGAATTAGCATGAGCAGAACCATTTTTTGTACCTTCCTGCAGCGTGATGCCGAAGGGCAGGACTTCCAGCTTTATCCTGGGGACGTCGGCAAACGTATCTATAACGAGATCTCGAAAGAAGCCTGGGCAGAATGGATGAAAAAACAAACCATGCTGATCAACGAGAAGAAGCTGAACATGATGAACGTGGATGATCGCAAACTGCTGGAAGCGGAAATGATCAAGTTCCTGTTCGAAGGGCATGACGTGCACATCGAAGGCTATACGCCGCCAAGCGAATAACGCTGTTGGGGCCAGGCGCTGGCCCTCTTCAATACCTTAAATTCTTCTCGTATACGGCTTTTATTTTAGATGAAGAAAATTTTAGCTTTGCTAGTGATAGCGCCTTTGCTGATTTCTTGTTCCAGCAAAAAAAGTGAAGACGTCAACGAAGCCTGGGTCAAAGACACCAATGGCTTTGAGATCCTGATGGGGCAGTTCGCCCACAACATTGAGAATATCTGGGGTCTGAACGAAGTTCTGATCGCCGGGCCAAAAGATTACGTTAAATATACCGACCAGTATCAAACCCGTAGCCACATTAACTTTGATTCTGGTGCCATCACCATTGAAACCATTGCCACCACCGATCCTGCTGCACACCTGCGTCAGGCGATTATCAGCACCTTGCTGATGGGTGACGATCCGGGTTCTATCGATCTCTATTCCGACGTCAACGATATCCAGATCAGTAAAGAGCCGTTCCTGTACGGCCAGGTGCTGGATAACAAAGGCGCGCCGATCCGTTGGGAATGGCGTGCGGCGCACTTTGCTGACTACCTGTTGCAGACCAAACTGCAAAAACGCACCTCCGGCCTGCACGTGATTTACTCAATCACCATCCAGTTGGTACCAAACCACCTGGACAAACGTGCGCATAAATACCTGCCAATGGTCCGTAAAGCGTCGGAAAAATACGGTGTTGAAGAATCACTGATCCTGGCCATCATGCAGACAGAATCAAGCTTTAACCCGTATGCGGTAAGCGGTTCGGATGCACTCGGCCTGATGCAGGTGGTACAACACACCGCCGGTAAAGACGTGTTCCAGATGCGCGGGAAATGGGGTACGCCAAGCCGCAGCTACCTGTTCGATCCAGAGAACAACATCGACACCGGTACTGCCTATTTGGCCATTTTGCAGAACAACTATTTGGGCGGTATCCAGAACCCGACCTCACGCCGCTATGCCGTTATCACCGCCTATAACGGTGGCGCAGGCAGCGTATTGCGGGTGTTCTCCAGCGACAGGACGCGCGCGGTGGGTATCATCAATGGCATGCAGCCGGGCGACGTCTACCAGACGTTGACGACCAAGCATCCAGCCGGTGAATCACGCCGCTACCTGGTAAAAGTGAACAACGCGCAGAAGAGCTATCGACGCCGTTAATCACCTTGGTCAGGGCGGCCTGTCGCGCCGTCCTGACCAACCACATCACTCTGCAATGCTATAGCCATTGCGACCAAGCGCCTTGGCACGGTATAACGCCATATCGGCTGCCGCCAGCAGTTGCTCACGGCTTTGTCCCGGTTGCCATTGCGCAACCCCCTGGCTTACCGTCACCCATTGCGCCACCTCAGAATCTGCATGCGGCAACGCCAACCCCGCGAGCAGCGCCGCGATTCGTTGTGCTACGTGTTCAGCCTCACAGGCATCGGATTTCGGCAGCAGGATAATAAACTCTTCACCACCATAGCGGGCCACCAGATCCTGCGAACGCCGGGTCGCGCTCTCCAGACAGGCGGCTAGCCTGATCAGACACTCATCCCCCTGCTGATGGCCATAATGGTCGTTGTATTTTTTGAAAAAATCGACGTCCAGCAGGATCAGGGCAAAGGGCGACTGCAGCGTCGACTCCCGCAATAACACAGCGTCAAAGTAGTGATCAAAGTAACGCCGGTTGGCGATACCGGTAAGTGGATCGCGGTGCGCCAGCTTGCTCAGGCGTTCAATCAGTCGTTTGTTTTCTTGCTCGCGCTCTATCGCCAACTGGAACCACTGCTTCAACCGCCGCTGCGCCGAGTAAATCAGAAACAGCATCAGCGCATATGAAATCATGTTCGCCAGCGAAAAGGCGCTGCGGATAAAAATATTCTCGGCAATAGCGACCAGCAGCACCGGCATGCTGAACAAGAAAAACAGTTTTGGCGACAGGTAAAACGCGACCAATGAAGAAAACAGCAGGCCTATCGTCAGCGGGTAGACCAGGTAAATGAGATCGTTGACGATAAGGTGGTGAAAAATGGCACACCAGCACAAAGCCAGCAGCGAGATAGAAACGACGGCGCCACGCCACGCGGCACTTTCCCCTCTTGGGGCTAACTGACGTAAAACAACATAGGACAGAGCCGACACCGGGATCACGGCGCTTATCGCCGGCATTTCGCCTATCAACTGCGCGAAAGAGTGGGCAGCAAAGGCCTGACCCCGTTGGAAAAACAAATAGACAGAGAACAGGGCGTTAACCAATAAGAACCAGTTAAAATTACGTAGCGTCGAGCGCCTTTTCTCTCCGTCTACCCACTCCAGATAACCCTCTTCTTTCATCTTCTTATTCTTATTCTTGATATCTATGGTTTTACCTAAAAGGTAGCGGTGGGTTTCAGCTTTGTCATCCCGTGAACCGATAATGTAAAAGCGGCCCGTTATGGGCCGCCTGTCGCTATTGCTTGATCATATAGCCGAAGATGCGTTTCCAGCCGTGATCTTTTTTCTCGATATACACGCCCTGCAACTCCGGCGAGAAACCCGGCAGCCGGTTAATCCCGTCTTCCAATGCCAGGAAGTAACGCTGCACCGCCCCGCCCCAGACTTCTCCAGGCACCACGCACAATACGCCCGGTGGGTAAGGCAATGCGCCTTCCGCCGCAATGCGCCCTTCCGCCTGGCCGATAGGCACCAGTTCCACGTTGTCGCGAATAAATTCCACATTTGCGTCTTGTGGGTTCATCATCACCTGTGGGAAATGACGCTGACGGAACATCTCTTTTTGCAGCTGCTTGACATCAAAGCTGACGTACAAATCGTGCATTTCCTGACACAGTTGGCGCAAGGTATAACCGCGATAGCGCTGTTCATTCTTGCGATATACCGTTGGCAGGACCACGCTTAACGGCGCATCTTCTGCCACATAGCGTTCGAACTGCACCAACATGTCCACCAACTGTTCCATCTTGGCCGGGTTTTCCGCCGGAGTCAGCAGGAACAAGATTGAATTAAGATCGCATTTTTCAGGAACAATGCCGTTCTCGCGCAAGAAGTTGGCCAGAATAGTCGCCGGCACGCCAAACTCGGTGTACTGGCCGGTGGCCGCGTCAATGCCCGGCGTGGTCAACAGCAGTTTGCACGGGTCCACCAAATACTGATCCTGAGCATAGCCTTCAAAACCGTGCCATTTCTCACCCGGTACAAAGTTGAAGAAACGCGCGTCGTTGGCGATCAGATCGGTGTCGTAATCTTGCCAATTCTTACCCGCCACCTGCAGCGGAATAAAGGGTTTAAGCTGCGAGCAGCGCTCCAACAGTTGCTTGCGCGTCTCAATGCCCAGTTTAACGCAGTCCATCCACATGCGCCGACCGGCTGCCCCGGCATGCATCTTGGCATTCACATCCAGCGCGGCGAACAGCGGGTAAAACGGGCTGGTCGAAGCGTGCAGCATGAAAGCATTATTGAGATGCTTGTGATTACAGTGGCGCTTCTGCCCCTTGATGTGATCGTCTTTCTTGTGGATCTGCGAAGTCTGTGAGAAGCCTGCCTGCTGCTTATGCACCGATTGAGTGACAAAGATGCCCGGATCCAGCTCATCGAGCTCCAACAACAACGGGGAGCACTCTTTCAGCATCGGGATAAAGCCTTCGTAACCTACCCAGGCAGAGTCAAACAGGATGTAGTCACACAGATGGCCGATAGTGTCGATCACCTGACGTGCGTTATAGATGGTGCCGTCATAGGTACCAAGCTGAATGATTGCCAGCCGGAACGGACGTGCTGCATTGGCCTTTTCTGGCGCAACGTCACGAATTTGCTCGCGCAGGTAGTGTTCATCAAAGCAGCGTGAATCAATACCGCCAATGAAACCAAACGGGTTGCGCGCCGTTTCCAGATACACCGGTGTCGCACCGGCTTGAATCAAGGCGCCATGGTGATTGGACTTATGGTTGTTGCGGTCGAACAGTACCAGGTCGCCACGCGTCAGCAGTGCATTGGTCACGACTTTGTTGGCCGCAGAAGTCCCATTGAGCACAAAGTAGGTTTTATCGGCGTTGAATACCCGCGCAGCATGCTTTTGCGCATCCTTGGCCGACCCTTCGTGGATCAAAAGATCGCCCAACTTCACATCAGCATTGCACATGTCAGAACGGAAAAGCGTTTCACCGTAGAACTCGAAAAACTTTCGACCGGCCGGGTGTTTGCGGAAAAACTCCCCACCTTGGTGCCCAGGGCAAGCAAAGGTCGAGTTCTCCATTTCCACATAGGTTTTCAATGTCTTGAAAAACGGCGGCAACAACGCTTGCTCATAGGCATCCGCAGCAGCCTCCAATTGCGCCATATAGAACGCCTTACTGGCGCCGTCCAGTGCAAACACGCCGCTGATAAAAGGCAGGTAGTCCGGTGAAAGATGTTCATCCGCGGCAACCGCCACAAAGGTCGGGATCTCGAACCCGGTCGCTTTAAGTTGCGTCAGGATACCGGTGTTGACGTCATCAACCGACACCACTAATGCAGCAACATCGGTGTAGTCCGTTTGCTCTACGCGGACGATCTGACGCAGCGTTTCAATGGTAGCGACCAGGCTGGCGCTGGTGGCGATTTTCAATTCTTTCATCATGCTAACTCTCAAACGGTTAAGGATGAGGGTGTGCCACAGGGCACAGTAATGAGATAACAAAGGTTATCCCGGCAAAGTGATGTCCGGGGTTGCAGCATAGAGCGCAATTGTGACCGGCTGACTCTCCTGAGGTTATCAGGTAGCTATCCAAAATAATGGGTATTGCATCCAGGCGGCAAGTGAACCAACCTCGATAAGCTGACATCCGTCAGTGTCTCGGGCGTGTGAGTGTGGCCAACACAGATGCAACTTCAAGTATGAAGGATATATCGGGGGCTGGTATCGGCAGCGACCAATAGACATCAGTAAAACCAGAACCGCAGTTCTATTTTTAATAATGCCTAACAGCGAGCATCAGATAGCCTTACCGCATGGCAGGCAGAGTATTACTGGCCGAGCGCGTTCGGGAAAAGTAACGGCAGAGTGATGGCATCATCAGATGTCTGGTGCGCAACTGCACTTGAGCAACAAAACCAGTCATGCCTGTAATCCTCTGACATATGATGAGGGGGAATCACCCTAGGGTGAATGTGCGCAATGATTGCACGTTTTTTTTGACGGTTCAAGCCGGTTAATAGCCGCTAAAAGTGCATAATTATTTAATTCTTGCCATGTTGGTAATACCACATGGCAAGACTGACAGGATGAGAACACGTTAAACGCGTAATCCACTTGCAGTTCGACCACATGGTTTCTCGACCGCATAGGTCTGCCGCACGGCGCGAACTTAGGCTGATTGTGCTGGCGTTGAAAGCTTCAGGAAGGTCTGCCAGAAAGCTTTAGCGAAAGATTATTCGGCACAGGCTGCGAAGGTGCCCGTCGTGAATAAACCCGCGTTTCGCCACGTTCAATCTTCTGGCCCCGGCACTTCCCCCTTCAGGTAAGAAAGTCAACGATTGTCGCGTTTGAGCCGGTATTGAAGTAACCGCAAGGCTTACCATAAGGGCTGAAGTGTTAACTAAATCGTAGCGATTGCAGAGAAGCCAGGGGGACTTGCTTGAAAATAGAGCAACCGGTCGGCTTTGTGATAGAAAGCGATTGACGGCATCCGGTCAATACGGTTTAATGCGCCCCGTTGCCCGGATAGCTCAGTCGGTAGAGCAGGGGATTGAAAATCCCCGTGTCCTTGGTTCGATTCCGAGTCCGGGCA
>NZ_JBXWKI010000018.1:0-102007 GCF_058190535.1 Serratia sp. CoH_134_PS_4 | reverse complement strand
AAAGCGTGCGTATTGCCTGAAAACACAACCCGCTACGGGGGAGACTTACCCGAAATCTGATTTATTCAACAAAGCCCTTACCCTTTTGAAAACAAGATGCTCAGAACCAAACAAGGCAATTGCCTGGATTATTACGAAAAGTGATGCAGCAAAAGATATAGCCCCAAAGGCAGAGGGTCCAATATATTTAGCCACATATGAAGTCACAAAAATCAAACCAAATATCGATATTACTTTTTCTAAGATCATCCAAAAGGAATTTCTAAAGACTTTAAGCTTCATTGCAGCACACCTGAATACCCTTCATTACATATTAAAATTTCGACGGATAATTTAGTCATCCTCGACCTTTTTATGATTTGTGATGATATAGTAGTAAGTAAGGATGATAAAACTATCAAGAGTGAAGAAAGATACTGTTGCAGTAAATATCACCAGTATGGCAACATCGTAACTATCTAACTTAAGTATAACAAAAAAGAATACAATACCAACAAACCCCAGAAGCCCCATATCCATGATTAATCCAGATAGACCAACAGCAGGCATCATTCCCTGATCGGCTAGGAACTTAAACACAGGTTGATAATCAACTAGACAATTATAATCAGTATTACATCCATACAAAAGATTACCTATATTCATATGTAGCATCAGATAGGATGCAGACAATCTATGAGCGATTGAGTCATTAGCCGTAAAGTAACTAGGAGAGCCTATATTTAAAAATTGGGCGAGCGCGACAAAAATAATCACAAGGGCGATAAACGTAATAATTACAGGTATTTTTTTCAAGAGTCTTCGCATAGGGTAAAGAATCATAAAAAAAACTAATGATATAGAAGACTTTGATAAACTAAAAGCGTACCCTAAGAAGAAAAGACACTTCTCAGGAAGGCTGAGTTTATGATCTCTTATTCGAATCATGAAACAGATAATCAGAAGCGAGGCAAAAAATCCAGCCTCTCGAGAAAGACCTGACATTCTAGGGAACAAGAACAAAACATACTGATTGGTGTAAGTGTTCGTAGCGAACTCGCCCCAAAAAAACCGCGACATCGAGCTTGGACCAATAATTACTGAATAGGCAGGGCTTATCTGATATGCTATAAACTGTATGACACACCAAAGGATTGATATAAGCATACAAATATAAACTTTATTTGTAATATGGTTTCCTATCTTTAATAAATATGACACACCTAGAATTAAAATGGCCGATTTTACGGCAAGATCAAATCGTAGGAAAAGAACACACATACTTAACCAAACAAATACACAAAGAAGGACCGGTTTAGATATTTTCCTAAGCGTACTTATATATTGATAATCCAGAATAACCAATGGAATCCATAGATAAAAAGTAGTATTTAAAATATATGGGCTTAACGGGCTAGCGATGATAAATAAAGCAATCAAGCATCTCAACAACTTCAGATAGAGAGACTCGCGATTACTTTCACTTATACACATCTCATTTTTCAGCACGGTGGTCATTACATTTCCTTACAAGGAAAATTTCAATCTTGAATAGCATTCAAAAATGCGCCCGCATAACTAGCCACGCGCGCGCCAATCACATTTATTTTAATATGCACCATCTCTACGAAGAACAACATTAACTGTCTTAAATAAGATAGCTATATCATTCCATAAGGCCCAGTTCTTTACATACCAAGCATCAAAGTAAACTCGTGTATCATAATCAATATCGTTACGTCCACTAACTTGCCATAGCCCTGTCATTCCTGGTTTCGCCATTAAATAATAATCCACATCCCCTGCGTAACGTTCCAATTCAGCTTCAACGATTGGGCGAGGCCCAACTAGGCTCATCTCTCCAATGAAAACATTCCATAATTGTGGCAATTCATCCAAACTTGTTTTACGAATAAATGCGCCAATTTTTGTTACCCGAGGATCATTTTTAAGTTTAAAATCTTTATTCCACTCAGCCCGAGCATCTGCATCACTCTCGAGTAATTGAGAAAGTACTTCTTGAGAGTTAACCACCATTGAGCGGAATTTAAGGCATTTAAATCGCTGTCCACTCCGGCCTATTCTCTCATGACCATAAATAGCCTTCCCACCATCTTTAGACACTAAATAGGCCAATAAAATCAATATAGGTGAAAGAAGTAGCATAATAGAAAAAGAGCTTACAATATCGAATAAACGCTTGGTAAATCGTGAAGAACGCTTAGCCAAGTTATTACTGACTCTCAAAATCATCACTTCGTGACTAAAAATAAAAGACATATCCGTGCCATAAAGAGGCACGCCTCGAAGAGTCGGGATCACCGATACAGACCGACAATTATTCTTAGCAAGGTTTTTCAACCACCAATCGCGTAAGCTATGTTGCTCAAATTCTAAAGCGACTATAAATTGAGTATTGTCTATATCAACTAAACGCCATAGCTCTTCCTCACTATCAATGAGTGGTATCCCTAGATAACTTTTTTTATCGGATGACCCCGTGCATACAAAGGCTTCAACTTTAAAACCCAGTACCTCTTCACTTTGTAGTGCAGCATAAGCCTCGAATGCATTTCGACCAGAACCGATAATTATCGTATTTTTTTTCCACAGGTCAAATTTGTTGAGTATACGTTTAGCGACACTCCGGCCAATAGGGACTAAAACAAGGATAATGACCCAAGTAAATAACCATAGAAGGCGAGAGAAATTCCATTTAGAGAAGGCCACCAATGCCAAGTCAAGCACTGAGAAAATTATCAAGGTTCGTATTATTTCTTTCAACTCAAACCAATAGGGTTTTCTATAGGAATAATGTCTTAGTCGCGTCCAGAACCATGTTATACATATAACTGAAAGCACAAAGTGTGACGTAATCCTAACATTCAACTCCTCAGGAAGAACAAAATCACTAGTATGCGTAGAGAATAAACCAATCAATATATAGGCTAAAAATATGGCGACATTGAAAAATACGATATCTGATATGGCTAGGAACATCTTTGGAAAAAGACCGATCCAAAAGTTACTATTTTTTTTCATCAGTTTTACCCATTTTCAAACCCCTTAATTATTTAGTAAAAATCTTTTTTAAATCATATAAAAATTTAATTTTCGCCACTAAAAAACAACAATATCAATAAATTATCTTTTTTCTATTTTCGAATTCATTCCATTTCGCAGTGATATAAGTATCCATTTCTTTTCTAAATCTCTCACAAGAGAAATTCACTGCATGATTACGACAATCCTCTGCATAAATTCTATCTTGTATAGCTTCGAATTGACTCACCGCATCCTTTATTGAATCAGCAGTCTGTTTATCAAAAAAAACACCTGTAGGTTTAGACGCCACACCATACGGTCTAACGGTCTCAAGAGAACCACCTTTCCCAAAAGCTATCACCGGAGTACCACAAGCCTGAGCTTCAACTGGGGTAATACCAAAATCTTCTTCAGCGGCAAAGACAAATGCTTTTGCACGCTCCATATAACTTTGCATTATATCGTTATTTTGATAACCCATGATCTCAACATTTTTACCTGCTTTCATTTTTATTTTTTCTATTTCACTACCATTACCGATCACAACTAGCTTTTTATCGGGCATCGCACTAAATGCTTCTACAATCAGGTCAACACGCTTATAAGGGACCAACCTGGATGCCGTTATATAGAAATCTTCTTTATTCTCCCTGAAATTAAAACGTTCCACATCAACTGGAGGGTATATAACGTCTGCATGCCGACCATAAACCTTTTTGATTCGACGAGCTATAAACTGAGAGTTTGCAACAAAATGATCCACTCCATTTACGGTACGTAAATCCCATAATCGAACTTTATGCAACAACCATTTTGCGAGTAAACCTTTAATACCTTTATCCAATCCTGACTCTCGAAGATATTGATGTTGCAGATCCCATGCATATCGGATAGGAGAATGAACATAACTGATATGCATTTGGTCTGGACCGGTCAATACGCCTTTTGATACAGCATGACTACTTGACAAAATAATATCGTGATGCGACACATCTAGCTGCTCGATGGCCAACGGCATTAACGGAAGGTATTTTTGATAAATTTTCCGAGATCTAGGTAGTTTTTGGATAAATGTCGTAGTTGCGTGCTTACCACTGAAATTATTTCTGGACTCATCCGATAAAAAATCGACCACAGAGTAAAGATCAGCATCGGGATAAAGTTGAATAAATTCTTTTATAACTTTTTCAGCACCAGCATATGTAACCAGCCAATCCGCTACAATGCCAATATTAATTGTCCCCTGGGACATTAGAAATCTCCTTAAAAGAATAAATAATAGAATTTCTTATCATCAGCTATAGACTGTAAATATAGCCATAAAGCAAACTTCAATATTTATTAAAATTTTATTGATTCAGTTGATTGATAAGAGAGTTTAATTTTTTCGCGGAATTACCCCATGAGAAACGCGTAATATTTTCGTAACCTTTATTGATAATTTTAGATCTCTCATCAGGGTTTTTAGCTATGAAATTCATAGCATTTGCAATTTCCCTTTCACTATGCGGGTCGAAAAAAATTGCACTATCCAACAAAACCTCAGGCATAGATGCCGCATGAGAAGATAAAACAGGGCATCCACATGCTTGTGCTTCAAGCGGGGGTATACCAAAGCCTTCATAGAAAGACGGAAAAATGAATGCGTGTGCCGTAGAATATAACTTAGCTAATTCTATATCTGAAACACGACCGAGATACTCAACTCTTCCGTCATTATCACCTAGTGATTCATCAAGCTCGATGCCGTTAAAGTTTTTATTTTTCTCACCAATAATCTTTAACGTGAAATCGTCAAGTTCTTTATTTTTTTTAAAAGCATTGATCAAGCCATGAAAATTCTTATGGTAATTAGGTGATGATACAGCCAAGAAAAAATGCTTTTTATTTTCATTTTGACTTATTGTTTTTTTAAAAATGTCACTCGCCGCATTATAAATAACACTAATTTTTTCTTTATCGTAATGATAAGTATCACTTATTTCGTTTTTTGAAAATTCACTAACAGTGATTAATGAACGGCTTTTCTTTAACATTAGTGGAATTAGAGTATTATATATTAATCTAAATTTCCATGAGTAGCTCTTAGGGTATTTCTTATAAGTAACATCATGATGTGTAACAACTTGATTTTTATACAGAATTGGACCTGTGTTTCCCAAGTTAATCAGAAGCCCTCCTCCATTATTTTTTAAATATTTTGGAAGTTCGACTTGCTCCCAATAATGTCCGCCTCTCTTACCCACAACGATAACATTGAGTTGCGAAGCAATATCATGCCTAAGAATATCTGGAGGTGATAAGAATACGATATCATCTCTTATTTTCTTTAATTCAAGGCTTATTTGCTCTGCAAAACGCTGAACCCCAGTGAGATTTTGAGTCAAAAACCTTGCATTAACATATATCATAATTAACTAAGTACCTTGCTCTATGTGTGTTAAAGCTCTTAGGCATGATCGAAAAAAGTGCATATACCGTACGGCAGGCAGAATTAACTCTGCCTGCCAGTTACTTTCAAAAATTAACTTTTATATTCATACTGATAATAATCATAGTAGTTTGCAGCTCGTCTCTCTACGGCATTCAATATCACACCTTTGATATCAACACCATTTTGTTCAAAGCGACGTATACTAACTTCTATCTCTTTCACAGTGTTCATCGCAAAACGAGCTACCATCAAAGATGTCCCAACATGACGACCGATAATAGCTGCATCTGTTACGGCCAGAATTGGAGGAGTATCAATTAACACTAAATCGTAGTTATCATTACACCAACTTAATAATTGCTCAAGTCGAGACGTCATCAATAACTCAGCTGGATTCGGCGGCACTTGTCCACGAGAAATAAAATCCATGCCGTCAACATCGGTTTTTTTGATCGCTTGCTCAACTGATATCTTATTTGAAAGTATATCAGAAAGACCGTTCGTTCCATCAAAACCTAGTAAACTATGAGAATACCCTTTTCGCATATCAGCATCGATGATAAGTACCCTTTGCCCCGTTTGAGCAATAACAGCAGCCAAGTTGATACTGACAAACGTTTTACCGATGTTCGGACTAGCCCCAGAAACCATTAAAACATTATTTTTGGACTCCATCATTGCAAAATGCAAACTTGTTCTAAGGCTTCTAATTGCTTCTATTGCAAGGTCTGCAGGATTCTCTTTCGATAAGAGATTTCCCTTCCCAGGTTGATGACGCTTCTTATAATTGGCATACGTTTCTTTATCTTTCTTTTGCTGCCATTCAGAGAATGGTATGCTCGCGTATACGTTGATGCCCTCTTGTTCTAATTGTTCTGGGCCTTCAATCCCTTTGTGCAGCATTGTTTTAAGTAAAACAATACTAACGGATATTAGAAGACCGAACATAGATGCAATGATTATGACAAGTGCTTGACGCGGTTTAACTGGTTTTATTTGCGTAATGGCCGGATCGACAACCCGAACATTGCCAACTGTACTAGCTTTAGTAATGCTCAGCTCCTGTTGTTTATTCAACAGTTGCATATAGATTTCTTTTCCCGCATCAACATCACGCGTTAAGCGAATAATTTCTTGTTGCGTTTTCGGCATCCCATTAATCTTTTTATTCAGATTGCCTTTTTCAGTTTCAAGCGTTTTTCGCTTTTCCAATAACGCCCGATAAGCGGGATGCTCTTTGGTATAAAGCTTAGATATCTCAGCCTCTTTGAAAGTCAACTCATTTAATTGGGATTCAGTGGCAACAATCGTATCAAGCATTGATTTAGCTTCCAGCGATAAATCTACAGAAGAGTTCTGTTGCCTAAATAGATTTAATTTATTTTCCGCTTCATCTAATGACGATCTAACCAGAGGTAGCTGCTCCTTCAGGAAGGCTAAACTTTTTGCTGCCTCTTCAGATTTTCGCTCAACATTTTGTAGGAGATAATTATTGCTAATACTTTGAAGGACTTTCTTCGCAAGGTTAGGATCTGGGTTTAAATAACTTAAGCTCAGAACGCCAGTGTCCTTACCTTTATCAACAACTGTTAGCGAATCCAGTATATTATTTATAGCATATATTTGGTGAACTTTCTTTACCAGGAAAATAGTTCCTGGCTGAGCGTCTATCGCGGTAACCAACATGCTTGCATAGTCTGAGCTGGCGAATTCACCAACTTTTCCTTTAAGAATATCCTGGCCGTCTGAATATAGGATATAATTTTCTTTATCAATTACTTTCAATTCCAAATCAGACCCAATTAGGTTATCCCTGAAATTTACTCTCGATAAAGCTATTCTTGGCGTTTCTGCTGACGTTAATCTTGCCCAACCTTTACCAAAAATAGGAAAGCGTTTTACTTCAACAATCGTATCTAATCCTAAATCATCAACTGTCTTTCCGATAACCATTCTTGACTGAATAAGCTCAATCTCAGTAGATGAGGATCCCGCTTCATTACTCTGCATCATTTGCGATAAATCACTCAGAATCGCGTTACCCGTTGGGTTTTCAACCTGTATCAACGCATCTGATTGATAAATAGGAGTTGCAAATATCGCATATACCATGCTTGCAACAGAGAATAAAAGGGTTATTCCTATAATCAACCAACGGTGGTCAATCAACATCCCAAACAATCTGCCGAGATCGATATCATCGTGACTACTACCCGTAGTGCTGGCTCTTTTATTGTCAGTCATTGTAATCTCTATTAATCAATTTAGTGCTTTAGCCCATTTCTGAGCTGATTCAGCCAACAAATTATATACAATCTCGAATACCTCATCACTTTTACGATAAGGATCCACGACCTCTTTTTTATCATTCCAATGACCAAATAGCATGGTTTTTCCGCGAGCCTCCGGTGAATACTGACATACAGCATCGATGTGTCGTCGCTCCATTACTAGGATCAACGAATTTTTTCTACACATGTCTGCCGTTAACTGCCTAGCTATATGCCCGTCCAAACTCACACCATAGTTACTGGCAACCGCTGATGCTTTATCATCAGCACTTTTACCGACCAGTGCCGATATCCCAGCCGAACTCACACTCTTATCCGGTAATAAATCTTTCAGCAATCGTTCTCCAATAGGTGAACGGCATATATTTCCGACACAAACGACCAAAATAGAATCAAACATTTGTCATTTCCTATGGCCAATTACGAATACGCAATGTACCTTCAGTTAAATTATTATAGCTGGATATAGTAGGAGCCAATTGTGAAATCAGACGATTCCAACGAACAATTGGCGCTGCGGTAACATATACTATATCGTAAGGCTGTAATTGAAATTCGGTTCCCATTACCATAGCGGTAGCATCAGCCATATTTAGTTGGTAAATATTTGCAAGCTTGCTTCCTTGAGTGCCACGTAAAGGTCGTATAACAAAAACTCCCGTAGCATCGGACGTTGTCTGGTCAAGACCAGCTGCATTACCAAGTGCTTCTGTTAGCGTCATTCCACTACGATCCATTTTCAGCGTTGCTGGTGTCTTAACTTCGCCCATAACAAACACTTTAAGTTCATCATTACGAGGTACGTAAACAATATCACCTGGGAAAAGAAGTCTGTTCTGTGTTAGATCGCCATTTTGCATCAGCTTCTGCAATGATAAAACTTGTTCTTTTCCCTCATGCGTCAACACAATATTACGCCAATCGGCATTAGCACTTAGCCCGCCAGCAGCATTAATTGCATCTAGAATGGTTAACGGTATGTTGGTAATCGATTGCTGACCCGATTTTTCAACCTCACCAGTTATGTAGGTTTTCTGAGAGCGGAAAGCCGCAATATTCACATCAACTTGAGGGCTTTCGATATACTGAGTTAAACGATTAGAAATTTCAGTTCGAACCTGACTAGCCGTTTTGCCCGCAACCTTGACTTTTCCAATATAGGGATAAAAGATAGTCCCGTCTGCTTGCACCCAGTTACCCGTATCACTAGCGCTACGATACTGCCCGGCAGGTGTTGTAAGTTCAGGATGGTCCCAAACAGTTACGTTAAGAACATCGCCTACACCGATCTTATATTCATAATTTCTAATTGCCTGTTCAAGTGACGCATTAGGTTGAGCTACAACTTTTACGGGCCTGAGCTTGGCAATCAGTGAAGGAGTCAATGGATAAATGTTGACCATATCATCAATATTAAAATCACTATCTTCTTGTTTAACAATGTTTTTGCTATCTTGACTCAAATGCTGTCCTGGGATGACAGTACATCCGGTTAGCATCGTCCCATATACAATAATTGCTAAAGCTTTAACTCTTGGATTTATCATTATTGGTCGCTACCATCTAAATATTGAAGTTGAATTTATGCTAATTGATTTTGAATATGATAGAGTATTTTATCTCGCAGTGCTGCAACTTCATCGCCTGAAACTGCATAAAGGCTATTTTTAGGCAAATAATCTAGCATGCCATCCCTTGCAGCAGCAATGATCGGCACATCCCGTGCTTGGGCTTCTAACATCACAAGCGGCACCCCCTCGAAAAGCGATGGTATTACCAAAAAATCAATATTATGGTTAGTGGCAATACGCCATGAATCGTCAACCCAGCCATGAAACGCTAACACAATGTTTTTTGGCAGCTTATGTTGCATTGCTTTTAGTTTATGTAGATCTGGTCCATCACCCACTACATGCAGTGTAATTTTGTAGTCGCTGATCCCAGTCAATGCGTCAATGAGAATATCGTGACCTTTTTGATGGAATTGTACCCTACCGATAATAAAGATATTTATCTCATCATCATTATCAAGATCTCTCTCTTTACGTTTTTCAGGCATTCCCACCTCACTCACAAAGTTGTGTATGAGTGATACTCTCGCGTTTTTATTTTTTAGTTCTATTTCATGTTTAAAACATTCGGATATTGTGATGTATTCCTCACAAGTTTTATAAATGATCTTTGCGAAAAAATCTTTAAGCGTAGCTAGCTTGGCGCCCATTTTCCTGAAAGAATGCGCATAAGGTATATAGCTAATTATTTTACTACGTAACAACTTTCCTGAAACTATAAATCCAACACCTTGCAAAATATCACCTTGAACCAAAATTATATTTTTTTCCTTTGATAAGGTTTTAATTATTTTAATGCATCGATATAGGTAAAACGGATTAAAAAAGGCGTGTAAAAACTCTGGTTTTGAATCGTTTGATTTGTATGTTTTAAATTCAAAATGGTTTGTTTTTATAATTTTCTCAAGCTTTTTATTATCACTCGGAAAAACGCAAATAATGTCATTGGCGTTCCTATATCCTTGAGACAATATTTTCCTTATTATTCCTAATGCCATTATTTCATGTCCCCCAACAAATTTGCTCGGGAAAATAAAAATCAACTTTCCTTGATTCATTTGAAGAATGAATTTATCAATATCAGCTTTTACGATTTCATCTTGAAAACTATTCATCCAACATCATCCACTATAGTTATCCACAATCGTCATTTCTTTTTTCGTGAACATCATGTATAAAAGGAAGTATAAATAAATTTAAAAACAGTATAAAATATACTGATAGGGGCTAATTATGTTCGATTTCTTGAACCTTCGACCATGTTTTTTACACAAGGAATATTTTCCTTTATAGATTGCTTAACATATATTTTAAAATTTTCAAAAGTAAAGTTATTTAATAAATCATCAATATTCAGAGGCTCGCTACGATTCATTTTATCTTGAAAGTAAAGATGCTTAAGCTTTGATTTATCTAGTTTTTCTTTGTGCGTTAAAATGAACATTTCGTAGCCGATTTTTGCTTTATTACCCGTGGTAATTCTGCCTAACTCGTGGTCAACATTCTGTATATAAGTCGCTTCCAAATGTTTAAAACCTGGGCCGTATAAATCTACCAGTCGGAACCATGCGTCATAATCTTGCCATGCTGGGAACTTTTCATCAAAACCACCAATGCTTTGCAAGTAATCCGTTTTCGTAAAAAGCTGATTGCCAACATGATTTTTAAACCCCATCATATCTCTGCTTATGACCCCACTAAAGTTGCCCATTACTCTCTGGTGAGTACCATAATTCATTATTATATTGCTGCAAACAAAAGCACATTCTTTATCTTCGAACACATCCACAAGGGTTTTAATGCGATTTTCCTTGAACTGATCATCATCATCTAAGCCAGTAATATAGTACCCTTTCGCCGAGAAAATCCCCATATTTCTGGCAGAACAGGCTCCCTGAGGAACTTCACTCCTAAAATATTTAATTCTGTTATCAAAAGTAGACAACTTTGCCACAACATCTTCAGTTCCATCAGATGAGCCATCGTCACAGACAAGAATTTCAATATTTTTATATGTTTGTTCTTGCACTGACCGGATTGCCCGCTGGAGCATTAACTTACGATTATGTGTAGGGATATATACAGATATCAATTTATCTTCTACCACTTTCATTTCCTTAATATATTTAATTGGTAATATCTGATTGAAAATCGGTGATGTAAGATATTGTCATCAGTTTAATTTTCCTCATAGGCCAATTGATAATTAGCCCATGTAGATTTACGTTCAAGACTACGATAGTATCGCGTTAATCCATTGTTTAAACTCAATACCTTGACTTGGATGCCGTAAACCATAGGTCACAAACGCCCGCAGATACCCCATTTTTTCACCACAGTTGAACGACTCTCCCACCAGCTCTGTCGCCTCGACCGGTTTGTGTTTCAGTAATTCAGCAATAGCATCTGTCAGTTGAATGCGTCCCCACGCCCCTGGTTTTGTTTTTTCCAAGATCGGCCAAATATCAGCCGAGAGAACATAGCGCCCTACCGCGGAATAATTCGACGTCAACTGAACTTCACGACCCGGTTTTTCGATAATCGCAGTCATGCGAGAACTTTCACCCGGTTGCAGCTTGCTGGCTTCGCATTCAACTACCGAGTAATCATGTAGCACATGCTCATCGGCTGCCTGAACCAACACCTGGCTCAATCCCGTTTGTTCAAAGCGAGAAATCATGTGTGGCAAATTGTCTTTCTTCAAGTCTGCTTTTGCGTCGTCAAGCAAGACATCCGGCAACAGAACCACAAAGGGTGAATCCCCTACCAAGGGTTTGGCACACAGCACCGCATGTCCCAAACCTTTTGGCTGCCCTTGACGAATATGCATCAACGTTACGCCTTTTGGCGTAATTGACTGTACCTCTTCCAGCAACTGGCGCTTCACGCGCGCTTCAAGCATCGCTTCCAACTCGAATGAGGTATCAAAGTGATTTTCAATCGCGTTTTTCGATGAGTGTGTCACCAGGATGATTTCTTTGATCCCTGCCGCGACGCACTCATTAACAATATATTGAATCAACGGCCTATCGACGATCGGCAACATTTCTTTTGGAATAGCCTTGGTTGCCGGCAGCATACGCATACCCAGACCTGCAACAGGAATGACAGCTTTCAACTTGGTCATGATAATCCTCTTTCAATATTATGATCGTATTTTAAGCCGCAACCATTACTTGCTATTTAGTGTCTGCTTCAACCATTGGGTAAAATCTTCACCCTCGGAGGAGTGACGCAAGCCATATTGCACAAACGCTTTCATGTAACCCAACTTATCCCCACAGTCATGCGACTTGCCACTCATGTGAAAAGCCTCTACGGTTTGAGCACCCATCAACATGGCAATCGCATCGGTGAGCTGGATTTCATCACCTGCACCCGGCAACGTTTTTTCCAACAGCGGCCAGATATCGGCGGACAGAACATAACGGCCCACTACGGCCAGATTAGATGGCGCGTCCTCACGAGCAGGTTTTTCCACTACCGCAGTCATCGGAGTACTCTCTCCTGCCGACAACGCCGCACCACCACAGTCCACCACACCGTACTTCGAAACATCCTGTTCCGGTACCGGTTCCACCATAATCTGGCTATAGCCAGTTTCAGTGAAACGTTGGATCATTTTGGCCAGGTTCTCTTTACGCAGATCGGCTGTCGAATCATCCAACAGGACATCCGGTAACAACACCACAAAAGGATCATCACCGACCATAGGTTTAGCGCATAGAACGGCATGGCCCAAGCCTTTTGCCTGACCTTGGCGCACCTGCATCACCGTCACATCGTCTGGGCAGATAGTCTGTACTTCTTCGAGAAGTTGGCGCTTAACACGTGACTCCAGAACCGCCTCGAGTTCAAAAGAAGTATCGAAGTGGTTCTCAATCGCATTCTTAGAGGAATGGGTAACCAATACAATATCTTTAATCCCAGCAGCCACACACTCATTAACAATGTACTGAATCAATGGTTTATCGACCACCGGCAGCATTTCTTTAGGAATGGCTTTTGTCGCAGGCAACATACGGGTTCCCAGGCCAGCTACGGGGATCACAGCCTTCAGTCTCTTTTGCATGTTTTTCATCCAATCAATAATTTTAACGTAGCCGAACTGAGCCTTATCCAGGACGCTTATGAAAACGAGAATGGAGTGGTGCAGACACGCTACCGCCCCTGGCTCTCAGCTACCAATGCACTGTCATCATTTTCTATGAAGCAACTGGGTAGCCCAATCGCTTTTCAATGTAAATTCAAGGCGATGCTCTTTGCTAAGTGACGTAGATGTCACATAAAAGCAAAAAAATACGTGTTTATAACCAAATGGTGATACTTGTAAATGTTTGTATGGCTAAGATTCTTATACTATTAACTTATCGATACAAGTCTAAGATACTTGCTGAGTACCCTTTTCAGATTAAGACTACCCATCGGCGTGTACTGAACAAAGTGTAGCAGGCCAGATCACATATAACTAATTGATATTTTTAAATTATATTTCCACCATTTCATCTACAATTAACCACTCCCCTTTTCTTAAGACTCATCCCTTTTGCATGAAAAAAACCCTCTGACCGCATAATCTCATCCGACGAGCTCGATGGGAGGGTGATTTTTTATGCATTATTTTGGCTTAACCCCATCCTAGCTTAGATGCACATTGCCAAAGCAAGGTTTAAAAGTTGAATTTTCCCGCCTCAGCACCCATCATTCCCCTGCGGCATAAGCCGTCGAACTTACAGGTGAAATTGGGCGTATGGAATGGATCGCAGATCCAACAATTTGGGCCGGCCTGGCCACTTTGGTCGTGCTGGAAATCGTTCTGGGTATAGACAACCTTATCTTTATTGCCATCCTGGCGGAAAAACTACCAAAACATCAGAGGGATAAAGCCCGCGTCGTCGGCTTATTGCTGGCGCTGTTGATGCGCTTGGCACTGTTGGCGTCCATCTCATGGCTGGCCACGCTGACCCAACCGCTGTTCTTTGCCTCTGGGCACCCTTTCAGCGGCCGCGATCTGATTATGTTGGTCGGGGGCATCTTCCTGCTGTTCAAAGCCACCATGGAGTTGAACGAACGGCTGGAGGGTAAAGATGAAGAACAGCATGGCCCGCGCAAAGGCGCCCGTTTCTGGCCGGTTGTGGCACAAATCGTGGTACTGGATGCCGTATTCTCTCTCGATTCGGTGATCACCGCCGTCGG
Source organism: Serratia sp. CoH_134_PS_4 (assembly GCF_058190535.1). NCBI lineage: Bacteria > Pseudomonadati > Pseudomonadota > Gammaproteobacteria > Enterobacterales > Yersiniaceae > Serratia > Serratia sp. CoH_134_PS_4. Next base: position 87,491 of record NZ_JBXWKI010000018.1, on the reverse strand, counting down.
CATGGTCGATCACCTGGCGGTAATGATGATTGCCGTCTGTATCGCTATCGGGCTGATGCTGCTGGCCAGCAAGCCGCTAACGCGCTTTGTCAACGCCCACCCGACGATTGTTATCCTGTGCCTAAGCTTCTTGTTGATGATTGGTTTCAGCCTGGTTGCTGAAGGATTTGGCTACCATATCCCGAAAGGTTATCTGTATGCCGCCATTGGTTTCTCGGTGATGATTGAGGCCTTGAACCAACTGTCCCAGTTCAACCGGCGTCGTTTTCTGTCAACGGTACGGCCGCTGAGAGAACGAACTGCGGAAGCGGTATTGCGTATGCTGAGTGGTAAACACGAAGAAGCGGAAGTGGACAGTCACTCCGCCAACCTGTTGGCCGATAGCACCAGCGAAAACGGTGAGATTTTCAATCGGCAGGAACGGCATATGATAGAACGAGTGTTAGGCATGGCGCAGCGTACGGTAAGCAGCATCATGACTTCACGCCACGATGTGGAATATCTTGAGCTGAATGATCCACAAGAAAAGCTGACACAGCTACTTGAAAGAAATCAGCATACGCGCATTGTCGTGGTGGAGAACAGTGCCAGCGATGAACCGCTCGGGGTAATCCATACTATTGATGTACTGAAACAGCAACTGGCTCAGGCTCCGCTCGATTTACGTGCGTTAATCCTTCAGCCGCTGATTTTCCCGGAGCAGTTAACCCTGCTGAGCGCGCTGGAGCAATTCCGCCAGGCACAGACGCATTTTGCCTTTGTCGTCGATGAGTTCGGTTCAGTTGAGGGCATTGTGACGCTAACGGACGTGATGGAAACCATTGCCGGTAACCTTCCGGAAGCCGGTGAAGAGGTCGATGCGCGGCATGACATTCAGCAAAATGCTGATGGCAGTTGGACCGCCAATGGTTATATGCCTCTGGAGGATTTGGTGTTGTATCTGCCACTTCCGCTGGAAGAGAGACGTGAATACCACACCTTGGCCGGCTTGCTGATGGAACACAGCCAACGTATTCCTCAAGAAGGCGAACAGTTACGCATTGGTGACTATCTGTTTGAACCACTGGAAGTCAGTAGCCACCGTATTTTGAAAGTGAAGATCACTCCGCTGTCAGTACCAGAGCCTGACTACGAGGTGTAAACGGGGGCCGGGCATCGCCCGGCCACCTGTTACAAATGCTGAGGAACCAGCAGCTCCGTCGCCACAATCACCACGATCAACCCGACAATCACCGGTACCGACGTACGTTTCACGACGTCGAACGGGGAGATTTTCGCCATGCCAGATACCGCCACCACCACACCGGAAACCGGTGACAACGTACGACCCAGATTCGACGCCTGCAGCATGGGGATCACCAAATACGCGGGATTTACCCCCATCTGAGCCGCCAGTTTAGGAATCAGTTCAACAAAAGCATAGAACGGCGCATTTCCCGAACCGGTAGTCATTGCCGCCAGCATGGTAATCACCACCAGCACCAGCATCATGATAATCCCGCCAGTACCAAACGACTGTGCCAAACTGATTAACCCGCTGATAAAACCAACGGTACTCAACCCTTGAGCGAATACGCCCGCAGCGACCAACAGCATCACCACACTGGCAAAAGCGTCCGCCATTCCCCGATAGGCCACTTCAAGACCGGTAAATACCTGTTTGGCACTGAAGCTGCGCAAGAACTCAATCACTGCCGCCAATAACATGCACCCCACCAATACAGTGATGATATGCAGTTCCGGCCCCCACTTACCGTCAAACACCAGCACGCCGAGAATCGGTGTAAAAGGTAAAACAGCGTAAAACCCCGGTGCATGCGTAGTTATTTCACTCACATCCATAATGTGGTGCTGTTCGTTGTTCTTCTTGTCGAGGTAGCGTTGCCAGAAGAAGTGCGCAATGGCCATGCAGACAATCGCCGCAATGGATATCGGTAAGGTAGTTTTAAACGCGAAATCGACCAACGACATTTCCGCAGCCTTTGCAGCCAGCACCACGTCACCAGAGGTAGGTGCAAGGATAATGGCAGCCGGTGAAGCACAGATAGCCGCCGCTGCGCCGCGGCTAATCCCCACGTTGACCATCAGTGGGAATAATGTGGCCATCAGCAGCACACCCAAACCGGTTGCAGAGGAGACAGCCAGTGACATCAGGCAAGCGACAAAATACGCTGCCACCATCAGAAGATAGGGGGAGTTGATCATCTGCAAGGGACGTGAGGCCAGCTTTACGACCACATCATTAGCACCAATGTGTGTCATATAAGCCGCAAATCCGCACAGCATCATGATCATCATGCCAAGATCGCCACCGCGGCTCATCAGCAGGATCTTGACATACTCGATGATATCCGTCGTGCGCCACCCCGTAGATACTGCGCTTGCAGGCAACAGGCTCTTGCCCATCAAGGCACTGATGGCCAAGAGGAGCAGGCCGCCCACCATCAGAACTCCCGTCGCAGAGTAGCCTTTAATGATATAGCGCCCAACGCCCGCCGCCACTATGGCACCAATAAAAAGTTCCAACATGAATTGACCCCAGATAGATGTAGAAAAAATAATATGAATATATCACTGCGGACACTATAAATATTATGTCTTGTACTATAAGTGATAAAAATCAAAGTAAATAGAATTTATCTCACACATTTCACAAACACTAAACCATAAACATAACCAATTGATTAAATTAGACAATAATGCATTCCACAATGAATGCAATCAATTCATTAACAAATAGATACCAGATTTAACAACTTATATTTTACAATTAGCCACCTGATGTTATTATTAATTTTGAATCACTCTTTTAACATAGACAGGAAGGGTATGCATGAACCGTAGAAATCTCGTAAAGACAATAATAGCAGGAACATCTGGTATTTTAGCGGGTAAGGTTTATGCCGCAGATAAAGTGAATGGCATTATATCAACAAATGCTGAAAATGATTTATCAGCCAGCAATAGCTTATCTGTTTTATCTTCAAAGCTTTCTAGTTACGATGGAGCCAAATATATTGGAAGGTGCCCCGACATTGATAATTTGAGAAAAATAACCCCCCAGTTCTCAGGTCAAAAAATAGACGTTGTGAGTTTTTATTCAACTAACAATATTATATCATCTGGGGGGGGGAGAGTTCTATGCTGTCCAATCGAAAGACTTGAAGGAAAAAAGTGGCATAGTAATTAGAGTGGATGATAATTGGTGTTGGATTAGGGTTGACTCTGTTTCTACCAACATATGGCCAATTGAGTGGCTTGGGATAAGAACTGGCTCAACTCAATATGGAGAACAAAATTCTATTATTTTACAAGAATCTATGGTTAATAACTATAGAGTAGAATTAGTGTTTCCAAGCGCAATGACATATTTAAAGCCTGGAGTTATAAAAATCCCTAGTAATTGGGCTGGGGTTCTTCGAGGAAGTAATACTAGAAATTGCATTATCCGTCCCAGCGAGGATCCTAAAGACCCTAACGTTATACTGATAGAATATAATGCAGAAAAAAAGTTTAGCTGGGGATTGAGAATCGAAAACCTATCTTTTGATGGTATTAACTTCACATTGAGTGCACTCAGATTAACAAATGTTGCCTATGTCTATACTAACAATGTACAAATATATTCTTTCCATGGCTGCAATCTTTGGTTGGATAAAGTTCAAGACTCTGTTTTCGAAGCCACTAATATTCAAGATGGTGGTTATTCAAATGGTGACCCATCTGACAATACAAAAACGACCCATCCAGCATTGCTACTAACCAGTACAATTAAGAATGATGCTTGTAATATGATAAGATTTAATAACTGCCAGATTGAGAATAATAAATGCAGCCCCTATGTACGCATAACTAATGGGATTGGTCTTATGTTTCACCAGACACATGCTGAAATCAGAGATAAATGGAATTGGGGCAAAAGAGACTTTATGGAAATAGGTAGCGCCGACGTACAAATATCTGAGCATGCAGGTTCTAGGTTCAAAAATGCTTTACTGATTAAAGGGTACGGCAAAACAATCGTTTCAGGTGGCCGTGGCATTGGAGGTAACATTATAACTCAAGCCGATGGTAAAAGAGGTACATTAGCACTATCCAACTGTCTTGTAGGTAAAATAGAAATTTCGGCCTATAACGGAAACCACCAATTTTCAAATGTTGTAGCATCTGATGTTATTATTAAGAATACCGCCGGTTCTATAAGATGGTTTGGCGGAACGTTAAGTTCTCTTTTGGTCACAAATACATCGCCACAATCTCAGGGCACACATTTTGATGGCATATTAGTGCAGAATAACGTAACGTTTCTTGAAGAGAAGAATAACACATCCTCATCTCATTCTTTTGTAAACAGCACCGTTTTAGGTAATATGACATTTAACTGTAATAACAGTATCTATTATGCTAATAACATTGCCGGAAATGAAACGATCGCAATGGAACAACGAATTTCAATCCCAAGTAATGTTCGTATCATGCATGGAAATACGGCACCAACATCAGGCAGCTTTAGCCAAGGTGACCGAATTGTAAATAGCGCTCCAACAGCAGGTGGATGGGATGGTTGGCGATGTGTAGAGGCAGGAACCCCCGGTGTATGGAAAGGATATGGAAAAATATCTGACTAACATCCATTAACGTTAAAAATATGGGGGCATTGCCCCCATATTTTGACTTTAAAGCTTATCAAGCAGTTTTTTCAGATCCTGGCCTTCGCGCGAATCCTTGTTCTTATCAGCCCACTTATTCAGCGCCTCTTTCGCCCTGTCCTGCAGCGTTTTACGCAGTATCTGATCAACCTGTAACTGGTAGTTGAGCTGGCTCCACGGGCCGTAAACACGCAGCGGGATAGGCGTTTTCTGCAGCTGTTCGATCAGATCGCTACGCCCTTGCCAACCGCCCGTTACTCGTACATTCAGCGCCATATCACACTGCTTACCTGGCATATCCACCGTACCGCTACCACTCAGATTCAACAATGGCGAATCTGCACCCAACTCGGTGAATTTTACCGTACCGCTATTCAAACTCGCTTTTGCCGACAGTTGCTTCACTTCGGTATAACGTTGGTAATCTTTCTGCCCACTCACGCTGCTGTCGTTGCGTGCCACCGCTTGCTGAATCAACTGCTGAATATTCAGGCCGTGCAGTTGCGCATCTTGCATTGTCAATTGAGCGGTTCCTTGCCAACGCCGCTCAAACGACTGTGATGTCAAACGATCGCCCGTCAAATCCCCTTGCATGCTGAGTTTGCCGGTTAATACCTGTGGCATGTCGAACGCTTTCAGTACAGTGCCCAACTCAACCTGCCGCACTACCGGCTTCACGGCGATCACTGGCCGGCTGTGGCGTGCATCCAGCGAGCCAGGCAACGCGAAATCGCCCCCGGCCAGCTGCCCCGAGAGTGAATGTACCGTCAGCAAACCCTGCTGGTTTTCCGCTTGCGTTGATAAATGGACAATATTCATGCCGCGATAGGTGAGTTGATCAACGCTCAAATTAAGCTGTGCGTTAAAGTCACGCAGTACTTCAAGATTTTGCTGTGGATCGTCCATTTGATTGGCAATCACCGGCGCAGATGTCGTGCCTGGTGTTTGCTGTTCTTGTGAACCGGACTTGGACTGCCAACCAGAAAGTGCGTCCAAATCTACTGCAGTGGATGTCAAATTCAACACATAGGCAGGCACGTCACCCATCTGCACGCTGGCCCCGCCCGAGAATTGGCTGTCATTGGCGCTGAGGGTCAGCTGGCTTAACGCGACTTGCTGCGGCATTTGTTGGTACACCATCTGAGCGCTGCCATCACCCTTGATGCCACCGGCCAAAATATCCGCACCTTCAAGTTGGTAATTGAGTTGGCTGATATTGGCCGCAATGCGTCGCGGATATTGCTGCAGATCGATATCCGCCACCATGTTGAAAGTCAGATCGCGTTGATCACGATTCACCCGACTGGAAAGTTCCATTTGCGCCTGGCGTTTGGCATTTTGCTTCAAGGTGAGATTAATATCGCGAACGTTGATTTGTTCGTTGTTGGCACGCTGCCAGATCAGCAGACTGTCCACAACCTTCAGATTATCAATGTCAAACTTCCATGGCGTATCTACCGACTCTGCAGAATTGCCCGCAGGCGCGATAGGTGCATTGGGTTGATTTTGTTCTTCGCTGTCGGGCGTAAGGCGGATGACGGCATTTTTCAGCATTACCTGTTTCACAAACAGCTGATGCGACAACAACGGCAGCAATTTAACGTCAAGGCGCATATTATCCGCGCTCACCACTGGCGCGTTGGCCCCAGGTGCGGTCAGCGTCATGCGCCCTGCCAGAATGCTGAGCTGCGGCCAAATATGCCAGCGCAGATCGCCATCCAATGTCAGATGATAACCGCTCTTTTGTTCGACCTTCGTAACCATATAGGCACGAAAATCATTCGGATTAACCAAAAGCACCAGCGCGGATATTCCGGCCACCAGCACCACCAGTAAAATCGCCAAAGTCGTCAGTAATCTTCTCATGCCATCCTCTTGTCAGCGCCACACTAACCCGACCACCAGCGCGGTTAGTCCTTGTCAATTCGACTGGCTACTGCACCCTGTTGATCGCGGTATTTTGCATCCTGGCGGCTATTGTAAGGACGTGCTGCCGGTCCGGACAACGGTTCAAAGCTTAACGCACCGATCAGCATACCCGGACGCAATGCCAGCGGCAGCTTACCCGAATTATAGAACTCCAGAACAATGCGGCCCTGCCAGCCCGGATCGATACGGTGTGCGGTTACGTGAACCATCAACCCCAAACGCGCCAAGGAGGAGCGGCCGTCCAGCCAACCCACCAGATCGTTCGGCAACGTTACCGACTCCAAAGTCACTGCCAGTGCCAGCTCACCCGGGTGCAGGAAGAAGGCCTCTCCTTCTGGCAGAACGATCTCATCACTCATCACGCGGTCCAACGCAGCGCTGACCTCGTCTTTCGGGCCACTCAGATCGATAAATGCCGCAGTATGACCGCGGAACACACGGAACTGATTGCCTAAACGGACATCCACTGTGGCCCCGTTAATACGCTCAATCGGCGGACGCGGTGAAATCACCAGTTTTTCACAATCCAGCCAGGCTTCTATATCACGGTCGCACAGTCTCATCTCTTCATCTCCATCAAGGCGTGTCACTAAAACAAAAATTGCCACACAACGGGCGAAAGGTCTACGCCGCAGCGTAAATAGTTGCCCGCAGGCCGGAAACCAGGGGTTTCCGGCCATTGAGCAGCATTACTCAAAGAATTGGCTAATTTTGGCTTTTAGAATGTCGATCGCAATACGGTTTTTCCCACCGCGTGGAACGATAATGTCGGCGTATTGTTTGGAAGGCTCGATAAACTGCAGGAACATAGGGCGGACGGTTTTCTGGTATTGCGCCATCACCGAATCCATCGAACGGCCACGTTCATTCACGTCACGCTTCATTCGACGCATCAAGCAAATGTCCAGCGGCGTATCGACAAAAATCGAGAAATTCATTTCCTGACGCAGACGGATATCCGTCAACAGCAGGATCCCCTCAAGAATAATCACCTTTTTAGGTTCCAGGTGAATGGTCTCTTTCTTGCGTGTGTGTTCAGTGTAACTGTACAGCGGTAACTCTATCGCCTTGCCCGATTTCAGCATTTGCAAATGCTGGAACAGCAGGTTGTGATCCATGGCACTCGGGTGGTCATAGTTTGTTTTGACCCGTTCTTCCATGGTTAGATGAGTCTGGTCTTTGTAGTAACTGTCTTCAGGAATCACGCCGATGTGTTCATCGCCAACCTGATCGCGAAGTTCACGATATAACGTACTGGCGATAAGGCTTTTTCCGGAGGCAGATGCGCCAGCTATACCAATAATGACGCACTGATGCGGCTTGTCAGTCATAAAATTAAAGACCTGATTTCGTAGTGTGAAGGAGGGGAACTAAAACGCGACAATTATAGGGAGTTAGCGGGCATTGCGCCAGACTATATTGTTGGCAACGGAGCGCTATCTCTGGTTATTTCGCCATAAGTGGCATTCATCGGTTTTAAGATTATTGCGTCTAGGGCAATCCAGCGTCACAGGGTAAACTCCGTGGCTTGATGATTATCCTTGAAATAGGATTTTGCATTTCACCGGAGACTAACGTGCTGGACTGGCATTTTTTGACATTTTTTGGCGACAGCATGTTGCTGTTGCCCTGCTCGCTGATTCTTTTTGCCGTACTTGTTGCCTCACGTGCGACCCGTACCGCTGGCTGGCAATGGGCGCTGATCTTCGGCTGCGCCGGTGCTGTAGTGTGCGTATCCAAGCTCGCTTTCATGGGGTGGGGCATTGGGATAAAAAGTTATGACTTTACTGGCTTTAGCGGCCACTCCGCGTTGGCGGCCAGTATCTGGCCGGTTCTGCTCTGGACGCTGACCGGGCGTTTTTCACATGCAGTACGCAGCATGGCGCTGGTTGTGGGGCTGGTATTGCCTGTCACCATAGGGCTATCACGGTTAGCTATCCACGTACATTCTCCTTCAGAGGTGGTGAGCGGCCTGATACTTGGCTATCTGGCCAGTACGCTATTTTTGTGGTTGCAACGCGGCAAGCCTCGCCCTCAGCTCTCTACACCGCAGATTGTCGTGGCATTGGCCTTGCCAATGGCACTGATGGGAGTACGGCAACCTGCACCAACGCAAGGATTGCTGGAACATATTGCTACTGTCTTGGCGCAGGTAGAGCGCCCGTATACGCGGGCGGATTTGCACAAACAGGCTATAGCCCCATAAACAAAACCCCGGAACTTGTCCGGGGTTTTGTTTTTAAGCCAGCGGTGTGATTACAGCGCGCGGAAAGAGATCTCCGTCGGGATTGCTTCACCCTGCCAGTACATTTGTGCGGCAACACGACCGGCAAGTTGACGGTACAGTTCGGCAAACTCACTGTCCGGGCGGCTGATCACCGTCGGCTCGCCGCGATCCAAATCCTCGCGCAGTGAAATATGCAGCGGTAATTGCCCCAACAGCCGACTGTTATATTTCTTCACCAGCTTCTCAGCCCCACCGGTCCCAAAGATGGGCTCGTGATGACCGCAATTGCTGCAAATATGCACGCTCATGTTTTCCACTATGCCCAAAACCGGCACGTGAACTTTTTCGAACATGACAATACCTTTAGCAGCGTCAAGCAACGCGATGTCCTGCGGTGTGGTCACCACTAAAGCCCCGGTAACCGGGATATTCTGCGACAACGTCAACTGGATATCGCCGGTGCCTGGTGGCATATCCAGCACTAAATAGTCCAGATCCGGCCAAAGCGTATCCTGCAACAGTTGCATCAGCGCTTTACTGGCCATAGGCCCACGCCAGACCATGGCGTTATCGTCAGTCACCAGATAACCAATCGAATTGGTTGCCAGGCCATGCGCCACTATCGGCGCCATGTGCTGACCGTCTGGTGACGTTGGGCGTTCATTTTCAGTGCCCAGCATATTCGGGATCGACGGGCCATAGATGTCAGCGTCCAAAATACCGACTTTGGCCCCTTCCGCTGCCAGCGCTAATGCCAGGTTAACCGCCGTAGTGGATTTACCCACCCCGCCTTTACCGGAACTGATAGCAATAATATTACGCACGCCTTTGATGCCGGCCTGATCGTTCGCACGTTTCAACGTAGTGATATCGTGCTTCAGTTTCCAGTCGACAGCCTCAGCGCCGGTCACGCGCAGTAACTCTGCACTGACGGTGTCCTTCAGCACCTCGAAACCGCTCTGCCAGGCGAATGGCATGGTCAATTCAATATGCAGTACATTGTCCAGCAGCGCGCAATGGTGAATGGCCTTCAGCGCAGTCAGATTGTTTTTTAACGTCGGGTGTTCAAAGGCGGCCAATACTCCGGTCACCAGGGCACGCAGAACTTCGGGGTTAGTCTGCTCAGGGGATTTTGCGCTCATCCCGGCTCCTTGATTTTGAATGGATAGCTTCCCGTCTAGCATATCAGAACTGCGCGCCCGCCGACGCATCTCTGCATAAAGAAACCGCCCTAGCCGTAGCGGACACGATCGGGTAACATCGAAGACCCTTTTTATTCATTACAGAAACCAAGTTCTCACTATGGCTCAAGTCGCGAAAAAATTATTGGTGACGTGCGCGCTACCGTACGCAAATGGTTCCATCCATCTCGGCCACATGCTCGAGCACATCCAGGCAGATATCTGGGTTCGTTACCAACGAATGCGCGGCCACGAGGTTCATTTCATCTGTGCGGACGACGCGCACGGCACGCCGATCATGCTGAAAGCTCAGCAGTTAGGCATTCAGCCAGAAGAAATGATTGCGGAAATGAGCCAGGAGCACCAACAGGATTTCGCCGGTTTTGGCATCAGCTATGATAACTATCATTCAACCCATAGCGATGAGAACCGTGAGCTGTCGAGCCTGATTTATGGTCGCCTGAAAGAAAACGGCTTTATTAAAAACCGGACAATTTCTCAGCTGTACGATCCGGAGAAAGGCATGTTCCTGCCTGACCGCTTCGTAAAAGGCACCTGCCCAAAATGCAAATCACCGGATCAATACGGTGATAACTGTGAAGTTTGCGGTGCAACCTACAGCCCGACCGAGCTGATCGATCCGAAATCCGTGGTCTCTGGCGCTACGCCGGTATTACGCGATTCCGAGCACTTCTTCTTTGATCTGCCTGAGTTCAGCGCCATGCTGCAAGCCTGGACCCGTTCAGGTGCGCTGCAAGAACAGGTTGCCAACAAGATGCAGGAGTGGTTTGAATCCGGTCTGCAACAGTGGGATATTTCACGCGATGCGCCGTATTTCGGCTTTGAGATCCCAGACGCACCTAGCAAATACTTCTACGTCTGGCTGGATGCGCCAATCGGCTACATGGGCTCATTCAAAAACCTGTGCGACAAGCGTGGCGATCTGGACTTTGACGAATTCTGGCGCAAAGACTCCACCACCGAGCTGTACCACTTTATCGGTAAGGACATCGTTTATTTCCACAGCCTGTTCTGGCCAGCAATGCTGGAAGGCAGTAACTTCCGCAAACCGACCAACCTGTTCGTACACGGTTACGTGACGGTGAACGGCGCCAAGATGTCCAAGTCTCGCGGCACCTTTATCAAGGCCGGTACCTATCTGCAACACCTGGATGCCGATTGCCTGCGTTACTACTATGCCGCCAAGCTGTCTTCACGCATTGACGATATCGACCTGAATCTGGAAGATTTCGTGCAGCGCGTGAACGCCGACATCGTCAATAAAGTGGTGAACCTGGCTTCTCGCAACGCTGGCTTTATCAATAAACGCTTTGGCGGCCAACTGGCCGACAAACTGGCTGACCCTGCGCTGTACCAAACCTTCGTTGACGCGGCGCAAAGTATTGCCGACGCCTATGCCAGCCGTGAGTCTGGCCGGGCAATCCGCGAAATCATGGCGTTGGCCGATCTGGCTAACCGTTATGTGGATGAGCAGGCACCCTGGGTTGTGGCGAAACAAGAAGGCCGCGATGCCGACTTACAAGCCATCTGTTCAATGGGCATCAACCTGTTCCGTGTATTGATGACCTACCTGAAGCCAGTGCTGCCGTCGCTGAGCGAACGTACCGAAGCTTTCCTCAACTGTGAGCTTAGCTGGGATAGCATTCAGCAGCCGTTACTGAGCCATCAGGTCAATCCATTCAAAGCGCTGTTCAACCGTATCGATCTGGACAAAGTCAATGAAATGGTAAGCGCGTCGAAAGAAGACATGGCGGCGGCTAAAGTTGTCACCGGTCCGCTGGCTGACGATCCCATTCAGGATACGATCACTTTTGACGATTTCGCCAAGGTTGATATGCGTATCGCACTGATCAAAAGTGCCGACTTTGTTGAAGGCTCGGATAAGCTGCTTAAGCTGCAGTTGGATCTGGGCGGTGAAATGCGTCAGATCTTCTCAGGCATTCGCTCCGCTTACCCAGAACCCAAAGCGCTTGAAGGCCGCCTGACCATCATGGTTGCCAACCTTGCACCACGCAAAATGCGCTTTGGTATTTCCGAAGGTATGGTGATGGCTGCCGGCCCAGGTGGAAAAGAGATCTTCCTGCTTAGCCCGGACAGCGGCGCACAACCAGGGATGCAGGTGAAATAACACCTTTTCTCCTGCCATAAGGGTCGAGCTTGCTCGGCCCTTTTTATTTGCATTCCCTCACGTTAACGCCTCACCGTCTCGTTCGGCGAAGGGCAATGCCAGATCCATTGCCCGTTACGGGGCTCCGATATTACAAGTAGACGTCCAGAAGGAAAGACTGCTATAAATAGCGTCTTACCGGGATAGATCTCACCTGCTTTCGGAGCCAATAATAATGAAAACCTTAAAGACCCCGCTGCTGGCTATTGGCCTGCTGACCGTTTTGCCGCTGTTCGCGGCAGAAACACCCACGCCAGTACCTGCGGCCATCGCGCAACATCAGGGACCGATCCGTATTGCGGTAATCCGTAATTTGGGATCTGACGACAACACCACCCAGTTTCTCGCCGGTACGCTTCAGGAGGGTCGGAAGCTGGGCTTTAAGGTCGATACCTTTCTCAGCAATGGTGATGATGCACGTTTCCAAGATTTCGTAAACCAAGCCATCAGCCAGAAATATGACGGTATTATCCTCTCGCAGGGGCGCGCGCCTTATTCGACCGAGCTGGTCAAACGCATTGCCGCAGCAGGCATTGCCGTATCCGCATTTGATACCGATATCAGCGGCAGTATTCCTGGCGTCACAGTTTCACAGCAAGATGACGCCTCGCTGGCGAATGAGTCCTTCGGACAGTTGATCAAGGACTTCAACGGCAAAGCCAACATTATCAAGCTCTGGGTCGCTGGCTTCCCGCCGATGGAGCGCCGTCAGGCAGCCTATCAACAGTTGCTGAAACAAAACCCGGGCATTCATGAGCTGGAATCGATTGGTGCTGTCTCATCCGACGTACAAGGGGATACCGCCAATAAAGTGGGTGCTGTACTGGCCAAATACCCGAAAGGCAAGATTGACGCTATCTGGGGCACCTGGGACGCCTTCAGCCAAGGGGCTTATAAAGCGCTGAAAGAAAACGGCCGCACCGAAATCAAACTCTACAGCATCGACATATCCAATCAGGATCTGCAACTGATGCGCGAGGCCAACAGCCCATGGAAAGTCAGCGTGGCAGTGGATACCAAGCTCATTGGTGCAGTCAACTTACGTTTGGTGGCGAACAAAATTGCCGGCGAACCGACGCCGGCAACCTACGAATTTAAAGCCGCATCTATCCCGCAGGCACTCCTGGTCAGTCAGCCTGGTCCTGTCAATGTCGCCAGTTTGGCTAAAATTATTCCGGGCTGGGGCAGCAGCGATGCTTTCATCCAGCCTTGGTTCGCCACGTTGCAGACCAAAACAGGCCAATGAGCCCATTCCACTGAGGCTATTCCGGTAGCCTCTTTTTTCACACAATTCCCTATTCCCCCCTTCTTTGTTGGTTAAAATACGCTATGTTATCCCTATTGGGTTAATAACTGTATGCATGAACAGGTCTGACATGAAGGGATTCCCACCACTGATCAACGCACTGCTGGCGAGTTCGCTGGTCTTAACCATCGGCCGCGGCGTGACTCTGCCATTCATTACCATTTATCTTACCGGGCATTTTCACCTGCTGCCGAAAAGTGTCGGGATTATTCTGGGCATCAGTCTGGCAATCGGTATTTTCGCCAGTTTGTACGGCGGTTACCTGGTGGATAAATTCAACAAGAACACGCTCATTCTGACGTCCATTCTGCTGTTTGCCCTGAGCTTTTTCGCTATCCCTTGGATCCCGCGTCCGGGCGGCATCATTGTGGTGTTGGCTATCCTGCATACTGCCTATTCCGTACTGGGCATTACTATCAAGGCCTGTTTTGCCGACTGGCTGCCGGTTGCACAGCGTATCAAAGCCTTTTCCATCAACTACACGCTGGTGAACGTGGGTTGGGCGGTAGGTTCATCACTGGGCGTGATGGTGGCAGGGCTGAACCCATTGTTACCTTTCTACCTTTCCGGCGGGTTGGCTTTACTCACGGTGACAACCTTGAATTTTAGCCTGCGCCGACAGCGCGTTCCCTCCCCACCAGCAAGCGATGTGATACCTACCGCACCGCCGAATTTCCGCCAGACGCTGAAAATCCTGCGTAACGATCGTCGGCTGATTTACTTTACCCTTGGCAGTACACTCGGGGCGGTCGTTTTCGGCCAGTTCACCGGCTATTTGTCGCAATACCTGATTACCGTTTCGAATGCAGAGTTCGCCTATCAGGTGATTGGCGCAGTGATGATCGTCAACGCCTGTATCGTTATTGCCCTGCAATATGTGCTGAGCCGAGGAATGCGTCAGGAAAACATGCTGCGCTGGCTGGCGCTGGGCACGCTATTTTTCATTCTGGGGCTGCTGGGGTTTTGGTTGGCAGGGCAATCGCTCTGGCTCTGGATCGCGGCCATGGCGGTATTCACATTGGGGGAAATCATTGTGATCCCTGTGGAGTATATGTTTATCGATTTTATCGCGCCGCAGCATCTCAAAGGCAGCTACTACGGCGTGCAAAACCTCAGTGCATTGGGCGGCGCCATCAATCCGGTGCTGTGCGGGTTTATTCTCAGCTACACGGCACCATACATGATGTTTATGATGTTAATAGCCGCCGCGTTATTTAGCCTGTTATTCTTTTTCCTCGGGCACCGCCTGGCGCAAAAACAGCAGTTGGACACCCATAATGCTGTCAGTGCAGAATGAGCATGCGGCTTAATGACGACTGTCAACCGGCTCAATCGGCATAGTCGTCATAGAGCGAATTCATGGTGTGATTTGTGGCTAAGGTCACAGTTTAATTGTATGATGAATGCATCGGTTAAACAGGATTAAGTTATGACCAAGCTACTCACTCTGTGCTGGAAATACCTGAGGGCAATCGCCCTTATCTACCTTTGTTTGTTTATCGGCAATGCGCTCGCGGCATTGTTGCCGATCGCCATTCCCGGCAGCATTATCGGTATGTTGCTACTGTTCGCCCTGCTTTCCACACAAATTATGCCGGCCAAGTGGGTCAAACCAGGCTGTCATCTGTTGATCCGCTATATGGTGCTTTTGTTCGTGCCCATCGGTGTTGGCGTGATGAAATACTATGACCAGATTATCGAACACCTCGGCCCACTGGTGATCTCTTGCGCCGTAAGTACTCTGATGGTGTTAGTCGTTGTCGGCTATACCTCGCATTATTTCCATCGAGAACGCCGCATCGTCGGCAAGTCTGATGCAGCGGAGGGCGAAAAATGATCCATGAAATCTGGTGGTCATTGCCGCTGACGCTAGCGGTCTACTTCGCAGCACGCAAGCTGGCCCAATGGCTGAATATGCCACTGCTCAACCCATTACTGGTGTCAATGGCGGTGATTATTCCCCTGCTATTGCTGACGGGCATTCCTTATGAGCGTTATTTTCAGGGCAGTAAAATCCTCAATGACTTGCTACAACCGGCCGTAGTGGCACTGGCTTACCCGCTTTATGAGCAACTGCACCAGATTCGCGCTCGCTGGAAGTCCATCATCGCCGTCTGTTTTATCGGCAGCATGACGGCCATGATCAGCGGTGGTGCTATCGCATTATGGATGGGGGCCACACCGGAGATTGCCGCGTCCATCATGCCTAAATCGGTCACGACGCCCATCGCGATGGCGGTCGCAGAATCGCTTGGCGGCATTCCGGCGATCAGCGCCGTCTGCGTTATCTTCGTCGGTATTCTCGGCGCCGTGTTCGGGCATACCTTGTTCAAAATATTAGGCATCACGACCCGCTCGGCACGTGGGTTGGCAATGGGGACAGCATCACATGCGCTGGGCACGGCGCGCTGTGCGGAAATGGACTATCAGGAAGGTGCATTCGGCTCACTTGCGTTAGTCATCTGCGGGATCATTACCTCGCTATTGGCGCCGTTTCTGTTCCCGGTGTTGCTGCACCTGTTCGGTTGAAAGGCTTAAAACTTGCGATACGTCCCGCAATTATGCATTTCATTGCATTGATTTCATCAATAAAGAGATTTTCATCACACTTTATTCGCACTGAGCTGCCTAGAATGTTATCCCGTTAACCTGTAGAGAGAGTTTCTATGCACCCGCGTTTTCAAACCGCTTTCGGTGAACTGCCCGCCACATTGCAATCCGCCCTATTACCTTATATTGATGCGCCTGATTTTCCGGCCATGTTTAAGGCAGAACAGGTGGATGCAATCAAGCAGCGCTGCGGGCTGGATGATGATGCTCTGGCATTTGCTCTGCTGCCCCTGGCGGCGGCCTGCTCGTTAGCCCCGATCTCCAAGTTCTATGTCGGTGCCATTGCCCGCGGACAGAGCGGCAATCTCTATTTTGGCGCCAATATGGAGTTCAGTGGCGCGCCGATGCAGCAGACCATTCATGCCGAACAGTGTGCCGTAACCCATGCCTGGCTGCGCGGCGAAACCGCCCTGGTCTCCATCACGGTGAACTACACGCCTTGTGGCCACTGCCGCCAGTTTATGAACGAACTCAACAGCGGTACCGCTCTGAAAATCCGCCTGCCTGGCCGTGAACCTGCAACTCTTGGCGATTATCTGCCAGATGCCTTCGGCCCCAAAGACCTGGATATCACCACACTGCTGATGGATCGGGTCGATCACGGCTTCCAACTGACGCTAACCCACGAACTGGAAAAAGCCGCACTGGCCGCAGCCAATCAGAGCCATGCGCCCTACAGCAATGCGCACAGCGGGGTTGCGCTAGAAGCCGAAGACGGTACCATTTACACTGGCCGCTATGCTGAAAACGCCGCGTTCAACCCAAGTCTGCCCCCCCTGCAAGCCGCGTTAATTCTGATGAATGTCTCCGGCCGCGATTGCCAAAAAGTGAGCCGTGCAGTGCTGGCTGAACCGGAAAGTGCCATTCTCACACAATGGGATGCTACGCGCGCAACGCTGGCCGCCCTCGGCTGCCAAGACGTCAGCCGCATCACGTTCTAATCCTGCCTCCTGGCGGTGCTGCCTGGCACCGCTGTTAACAGCCCCGCAAGCCGATTACAATGGCATTCACGTCTTAAAACACTTTCTTTAGTTAAATTAGGACGTGATCGTCGATAATTGCGCCAATTTACCTCATGATCCGATAACAATTGCTGTACATATTTTCCCGATCTTTTAGGATCTACCCCATAAAGTTATCCGATACGTTGAAGAGCTAAAGCCATGGAACTTGAATACGAAAGCAAACGCCCCCTCTACATCCCTTATGCTGGCCCTATTCTGCTGGAATTCCCGCTGCTGAATAAAGGCAGCGCCTTCACTGAAGAAGAACGTAGCCATTTTAACCTGCAAGGCTTACTGCCTGATGCCGTAGAAACCATTGAGGAACAAGCAGAACGCGCCTATCGCCAGTACCAGGATTTCAAAAACGACAGCGATAAGCACATTTACCTGCGTAACATTCAGGACACCAACGAAACTCTGTTCTACCGTCTACTTGACTCACACCTGAGTGAGATGATGCCAATCATCTACACACCGACGGTGGGTGAAGCTTGTGAGCATTTCTCCGATATTTATCGCCGTGCGCGTGGGCTGTTTATTTCCTACCCGAACCGCGATCGCATTGATGACATGCTGCAAAACGCCACCAAGCAAAACGTCAAAGTGATCGTCGTCACCGACGGTGAACGCATTCTCGGCCTGGGCGACCAGGGCATCGGCGGCATGGGCATTCCTATTGGTAAGCTGTCTCTGTACACCGCCTGCGGCGGTATCAGCCCCGCCTATACCCTGCCGGTAGTGCTGGATGTCGGGACCAACAACCCACAACGCCTGAATGATCCGCTGTACATGGGTTGGCGCCACCCGCGTATTTCTGGTGATGAATACCACGCTTTCGTAGAAGAATTTATTCAGGCCGTAAAACGTCGCTGGCCGAATGTGTTGTTGCAGTTCGAAGACTTTGCACAGAATAACGCCACCCCGCTGTTGAACCGCTACCGCAACGAAATCTGCTGCTTTAACGACGATATTCAGGGTACCGCAGCCGTCACGCTTGGCAGCCTTATCGCCGCCAGCCGTGCGGCGGGCAGGCAACTGCGTGATCAAACCGTAACCTTCCTTGGTGCAGGTTCCGCCGGTTGTGGTATTGCCGAGCAAATTATCGCGCAGATGAAATCCGAAGGCCTGAGCGAAGATGAAGCCCGCGCGCGCGTCTTTATGGTCGACCGTTTTGGCCTGCTGACCGACAAGCTGCCTAACCTGCTCGATTTCCAAAGCAAGCTGGTGCAAAAAAGCGAAAATCTGGTCGAATGGCAGACAGAAAGCGATGCCATTTCACTGCTGGATGTCGTACGTAACGCCAAACCAACCATTCTGATTGGCGTTTCTGGTCAGCCGGGCCTGTTCACCGAAGAGCTGATCCGCGAAATGCACAAGCATTGTTCGCGTCCGATCGTGATGCCATTGTCCAACCCGACTTCCCGCGTGGAAGCGCGCCCGGAAGACATCATCAACTGGACCGATGGCGCAGCGTTAGTGGCAACCGGCAGCCCATTCGCCCCCGTGAGCTATAAAGACCAGCTGTTCCCTATCGCCCAGTGCAACAACTCCTATATCTTCCCAGGGATTGGTTTGGGCGTTCTGGCCTCCGGTGCCACACGCGTTACCGATGCCATGTTGATGGCCGCGAGCCGCGCACTGGCTGAATGTTCGCCGTTAGCGACCGATGGACATGGTGCCTTGTTGCCGGATATCGATGATATTCAGGGCGTGTCGAAATGCATCGCAATGGAAGTCGGCAAAGCGGCTCAACTGCAGGGAATGGCCGTCGTCACCTCTGAAGAAGCGCTGTCAAAAGCCATCGAACACAACTTCTGGCGTCCGCAATATCGCAGCTACAAGCGCACCTCATTCTGATTGATAAAGATGAAGCAGATAAAGCCCGGTTAACCGGGCTTTTTTTATGGGTAACATTGCCTAAAAATGCCGCGTAATGCGCGCTTGAGAGAGGGACAAGCTTGCTTCAACCAGTCAGGTAAAGTAGCCTTGAACCATCTTTTTTGGCCCCTGTGCGCGTAAGGCAATAACATGTGGAAACGCCTGATCATCAGCCTGTTCATCATTACTGCACTGGTGATGGCTTCAGCTCTCGCGCTTGATCGCTGGATCAGCTGGAAAACCACGCCTTACATCTATGACGAGCTACAAGGTCTGCCCCATCGGCAAGTGGGTGTGGTACTCGGCACCGCCAAGTATTACCGTACCGGCGTAATCAACCAATATTACCGCTACCGCATTCAGGGAGCGATCAACGCCTACAACAGCGGTAAGGTAAAATACCTGCTGTTGAGCGGTGACAATGCCCAGCAAAGCTACAACGAACCTATGACCATGCGCCGCGATTTGATTGCAGCAGGCGTGGCGCCCAGCGACATCGTGTTGGATTATGCAGGGTTCCGCACGCTGGATTCCATCGTACGTACCCGAAAAGTGTTTGATACCAACGACTTTATTATCATCACGCAACGCTTCCACTGCGAACGTGCGCTGTTTATTGCGTTGCATATGGGGATCCAGGCGCAGTGTTATGCGGTACCTTCACCGAAAGATATGATGACGGTGCGTGCTCGCGAGATCTTCGCCCGCCTTGGCGCACTGACCGATCTGTACATTCTCAAACGCGAACCCCGTTTCCTTGGCCCGCTGATCCCCATTTCCGCCATGCATACCGTACCTGAAGATGCTCAAGGTTATCCGGCGGTGTCGCCTGAACAGTTGGTTGAACTGGAACACAAGCTGGCAGCTGAAAAGCAAAAGGCCAAATAGTCTTAATCCCTTCGGTCAAAACAATAACGGCCAGCAGGTGCTGGCCGTTTCCATCCCTGAACCGCGACTATTTTTTCTTGGCGTACTTCAGTGAATCCAAGGCCACGGCAAAGATAATAATGCCACCCTTGATGATGTACTGCCAGTAAGGGTTAACACCGATATAGGTGAGTCCATAGTTGATGACGGTGAAGATGATCACCCCGGTCACCACCCCCAGCACCGTCCCCACCCCACCGGCAAAGGACACGCCCCCCACCACACACGCGGCTATCGCATCCAGCTCATACATAAAGCCAAGGTTGTTGGTGGCACTACCGATACGGCCCGCTTCCAATAACCCCCCGAAGGCATAGAATACGCCGGACAGCGCATAAATCATGATCAGGTTCAGCGGCACGTTCACGCCTGACACCTTTGCCGCCTCTGGGTTACCGCCAATAGCGAAGATATTTTTACCGAAGCGGGTCTTGTTCCACAGGATCCAGACAAAAATAATCGCAATGATGGCGTAGAAGGTAATGTACGACAGCTTAAAGTCCCCGAAACGCAGGAATCCTTGTGCAAAGGTCGAGAACTTGGGATCAAACCCCGCCACTGGGGACGCGCCGACAGAGTCGTAATACAGCGAGTTAATGCCGTACACGATAATCATGGTACCCAGCGTCGTAATAAAGGGTGTCACATTGAGATAAGCAATAATCAACCCGTTAACCAAGCCGATCACGGCGCCAACGGCACACACCAGCAGGATCACCAGCGGAATCGACCAGGTTTCCATGTGCGGGAACACTTTATTGACGTTATCCATTGACTGCAATAACGTCGCCGCGATCACCGCCGCCAACCCAACCTGACGCCCGGCTGACAGGTCAGTCCCCTGCGTGACAATCAGCCCCGCTACGCCCAGTGCAATAATGATGCGCACCGAAGACTGAGTCAGGATGTTACTCAGGTTCATTAAACTGAGGAATGTCGGATCCTGGATAATAATAATTGCCAGCAGCACCAGCAATACCACGTAAATGCCACCTTCCTTAAAATAGGTGAACAAAGTTTTCTTATTCAGCGCGTTCATAATTCTGATCCTTAAAGGTGCAGGGATGCGAGACGTAAAATTTCATTTTGCGAGGTCTGTTTGGTATTAACGATGCCCGCAACCTGACCATTACTCATCACCAATATTCTGTCGGTAATTCCCAAAAGCTCCGGCATTTCAGACGAGACAATAATGATCCCCTTGCCCTTCTTCGCCAGTTCGGTCATCAATTGATAAATTTCGAATTTGGCACCAACGTCGATGCCGCGCGTCGGTTCATCCAGCATTAATATTTCCGGCTGAGTCAGCAGCCAGCGGCCGATGATCACCTTCTGCTGGTTACCGCCGGACAGCGAACCAATATTGGTATGATGACCGGGTGTTTTAACCCGCATAGCATCGATCACCCACTGGGTATCGCTTTTCATTCGCGCGTTGTCCAGCAGGCCGATTTTATTTTTATAGTTGCGGATATTGGAGATCAGCGAGTTGAAGCCAACGTCCAAATAGGCGTAAATCCCGGTGGAACGACGCTCTTCCGTCACCAAGGCAAAACCGTGGTTTATCGCTTCATTCGCGCTGTGGTTGTTGATGACTTTGCCGTGCAGCTTGATGGTGCCAGCGATTTTCTCACGAATGCCGAACAGGGTTTCCACTATGTCGGTACGTTTGGCCCCCACCAGCCCGGCAATGCCGAGGATTTCCCCCTGATGCAGATCGAAGGAAACATCGCGAATCGAAGGCTGACGCAACGACGTCAGGTTCTTCACCTCCAGGATCACCTCGCCCGGCGTATTCTGCCTGTCTGGGAAGCGCTGGCTGAGCGAACGCCCCACCATCATTGAGATGATCTTGTCCATATCCAGCCCTTCCAGCGGCTGGGTGGCGATCCACTGACCATCGCGCAGAATGGTGATTTCGTCGCACAGTTGGAAGATTTCTTCCATCTTGTGCGAGATATAAACAATGCCGCAGCCGCGCTCTTTCAACTTGCGGATAATGGTGAATAAATGATTCACCTCTTTTTCCGTCAGTGACGATGTCGGCTCATCCATAATGACAATTTTAGCGTCGTAGGAGAAAGCCTTGGCAATTTCGATCATCTGCATTTGCGATACCGATAACGTCCCCACTTTATCCCGTGGATTAATATCAATATCCAACTCGTCAAATATCGCCTGAGTGTCTTTAAGCATCTTGTCCTGATCGACAAACATGCCCTTGGTCGGGTAACGCCCCAACCACATGTTGTCCATCACGGTACGCTGCAAGACCAGGTTTAACTCTTGATGAACCATTGAAACACCGTGTTCCAATGCCTCTTTAGAGCTTTTGAAATCAACTTCCTGGCCCTGAAAAATAATACTGCCGGCATCTTTTTTATAAATGCCAAACAGGCATTTTAATAATGTCGATTTCCCCGCGCCGTTCTCCCCCATTAACGCATGAATGGAGTGCGGACGAACACGCAGATTCACATTATCCAATGCCTTGACGCCGGGAAATGACTTACTGATATCGGTCATTTCCAGTAAAAATTCGCGTGGGCTGTCGGCCATAAATACACCTGGCTTGTCGGTCTTTTAATAATAAATGCCCCGTTTGCGGCTTTCCTGGTGTTGGCGCGGGTTAGCGCACCGCAAACGGGTTCATTGTGTGTTATCTCAGCACTTATTTGACAAACTGAGACAGGTTGTCTTTATCTACACCAACGTAAGGAATACGAACCACTTTATTTTCGATCTTATATTTGGTGCCATCGGCAGCCGGTTTGCCCGCAGCCAGGTTTTTCGCCAATTCGAAAGTGGCTTTAGCCTGATTGTCGGCATCGTTCAATACTGTCCCCGCCATCGCTCCGGACTTCACCATCGCCAGTGCTTCAGGCAACGCATCCACACCGAAGACCGGAATGCTGGATTTGTTATGTGCCTTCAGCGCTTCTACCGCACCCATCGCCATTGCATCGTTGTTGGCGATAACCACTTCAATTTTGTTGGCGTTAGGGCCAGACAGCCAGGCATCCATCTTGTCTTTCGCCTGTGCGGTGTCCCACATTGCGGTATCCATTTGCAGCTGCTGAGTCTTAATGCCGTCGTCATTCAGTGTTTTCACCACGTAGGTGGTGCGTGCTTCGGCGTCCGGATGGCCTGGTTCGCCTTTCAGCAACACATACTGAATCTGACCATCTTTGTTCAGATCCCAGTTCGGATTCGCTTTCCAGTGCTTCTCAATCAATTGACCCTGGATCACGCCGGATTCTTTAGAGTCGGTTCCCACGTAATACGCTTTGTCATAGCTGTCCAGCGCTTTACGTGAAGGCTCTTTGTTGTAGAACACGATCGGGATATCGTTTGCGCGTGCTTTATCAATAACCACCGGGGCAGCTGCCGGGTCAACCAGGTTGATCGCCAGCGCTTTTACGCCTTTGGCAATCAGCACATCGATCTGGTCGTTCTGTTTGGATTGGTCGTTCTGTGAGTCATTCATCAGCAAAGTGACATCCGGAGAGGCCTTGGCGTCTTTCTCGATTGCCTTGCGAACCACCGACATAAAGTTGTCGTCGTATTTATAAATAGTGACGCCAATACGGGTATCTGCGTGTGCTGCGGCGCCAAACATCATGGCTGCGGCCGTCGCGGCCAGGGTGAAAACCTTCTTATTCATTGTGTGTCTCCGGTTTATGTAGGGTCTTGCTCAGTATTTGGCCAAGGGTCACCGGTGGTGAGTGCACGACCGGGCCTAGGAGTTTCCCTGTCATCCGTGAATCATGTTATTCCTGAAAAATAGGACGCCAGCGTGAGATAAAACAGCAGCGGCAAGTGCCTTTACGCTGGAAAACGCCTAGAGCATAGACGGCGTGATGTTAATAATCTGTGAATTTTCTCACAAATTGAAAACGGTTACACAAGATTAAATGTTCAGAGAGTGACCGTCGCCTCACTTTGCCAAGGGGCAACAGAATGGCGGCGCACCAGGGTAGGCATGAACAAATGACGGGCCTGAGTCTCCAGCTGGCCTGCTGCTCCCTGCAGGGCCAGTTCAGTCGCCAAAGTCGCCATGGTAACAATGGGATAGCGTACCGTGGTGAGTTTCGGGCTGGTATAGCGCGCGATAGGAATGTCATCGAACCCCACCAGCGAGAAATTTTGCGGTACTGTGATACCGTTTTCTTTCAACACCGCCATGGCACCGGCAGCCATGGCGTCATTGTAGGCGAACACGGCGCTCAAGTGCAGGTTACGGCTCAGCAACTCGATCATTGCAGACTCCCCGCCCTGCAAGTCCGGCGAACCATAGGCACGCCAATTGTCTGGCGTCGCGAGGCCGGCAGTGCCCATCGCCTGCGCATAGCCCTGCTGACGTAACGGACCATCTTCAATGGGGTGGTTGGAGCCCAAATAGCCGATACGCTGATGGCCCTGTGATAAAAGCAAACGCATTGCCATCTCTGCGCCGCTGATATTGTCCAGGCCGACGCAGCGATGTTCATAACCCGCAATAATTCTGTTGATCAATACCATACCCGGCACCTGATCAAGAAAGCCGATCAATTCTGCATCACACAGGGTTTTTGCATGAACAATCAATGCATTACACCGCTGCCGGAGCAGTACCTCGATAGCGTGGCGCTCTTTATCCGCCTGATGGTAACTGTTGCCAATCAACAGATATTTATGATGTTGCTGCGCGACAGTGTCTACCGCTTTCACCAATGCGCCGAAGAAGGGATCGGAGACGTCCATCACCACGACTCCGAGGGTATCGCTGCTCTGCGTCGCCAGTGCTTGCGCATTGGCATTGGGCCGATAACCCAGTTCGGCCACCGCTTTGAGCACCTGTTCACGCGTTTCTTTGCTGGTCAGGGCACTGTGGTTGAGCACGCGGGAGACGGTCGCCACGGACACGCCCGCACGCTTCGCCACGTCGCGAATGGTGGTTGGGTGAACAGAGGTCATGAAAGATCCTGAGGTCGGGGTAGTTGACAGTGGCGCTATCCTACCCCGTTTGTCCTCCTCCTCTGCGTGAATTACGTCACAGGAAAGAAAACGTTTACATACATTTTTTTAACCTACCTGCGCCAGATCTCAGTTCAGTACCTTGGCCTCCGTTTTGCCGGCAGCCAGACGAGTCAACTTGCGCCATAGCCACTCAACCGGGCCCTGAGCAAAATAATGCAACCACAAGTTTGAAAACAACAGGTTAGCCAACCAAACTGCGGGAACAAACGCCAATAATTGCAGACGGTCAAATTGCTGATACAAGCCAAAGCGGTAGAACAACGTGGTGCAAATCAGCGTTTGCAGCAGGTAATTGCTCAAGGCCATACGCCCGACCTGCGTCAGCCAATGGCCGATACGTAGGCGCGACAGCGTTGGCCAGAAACCGTAGCACAAGGCCAGATACCCCATGGCCTGCAAGGGGGCGCCCAGTTCACGCGGCACCTGCAATAAAAAACCGCTCCAGCGGTAGTCCCAGTGAAGATGCCATTGCAATGCCACTGCCGGTAATTGAATTAACAATGAAAGCGGTATCAGCCAGGCCGCCTGACGACGATAGTAACCCGGAGAATAAGTCCCACGCAGCCAGCCACTGCGCATCAACCCGGCACCGAACAGCATTAGGCCCGCCAGTTCCCAGCCGTATTGCGCGCCAATCGCCAACAGGCTCGAAGAGAGCAGATCGGTGCGGCTGCGCCAGGCTTCCATTCCCCCCTGCAACTTCCAGAATTTCTCATACTGCAGCTCTGCCACGCCCGGTTGCCAAAAACCGCCCGGTTCACCGTGCGAGATAAAGCCCAGTAGCAGCAGTACCCCTACGCCGATCAGGTACAGCACCACGCCCGTTTTCAGCAGTTGATAGGTTTCTTTGGCATCGCGGATCATCCGCCAGCACACAAGACCAATCAACCCATAGGCCAACAGAATGTCACCGTCCCAGAAGAAGATGGCATGGGCCAAGCCAAAGAGCACCAGCCAAGACAACCGTGCACGTATCCAGCCTTTGCCGCGGCGAAGCAACATCTGCAAACCGGCACCAAATAACAGTGCGAACATCGCCAGAAATTTGGCCTGAGCGAAAATATCCAACAGCGCCCAGGTCCAAGCATCGCGCGACGGCGGCAGCCCCAGGTAGGCAGGGTTAAGATAGGCCGCTTTCGGCAATCCAAAGGCGCTGATGTTCAGCAGCAGAATGCCAAGGATGGCGATACCGCGCACGCAGTCCAGCGTGGCGATGCGCGGCAGCGGTGTTATCGGAGCATTGTTCATTATTTTACCGCTGTATTCCGGTCATTAAAAAAGGCGCCCGCAGGCGCCTGTTCTTGTTCGGTGAACCCACATCACCCCTGATGATGGCGCACCGCGCGCAGGAATTCCTGGCGAGTGTTCTGGCTGGACTTGAATAGCCCACCCAGCGAGGTGGTGGTGGTGGCGCTGGTCGCGTCGCGGATACCGCGCGCCTTAACACAATAATGGACCGCATCGATCGATACCGCCACGTTATTGGTCCCCAGTAAGGTTTGCAAAGCCACCAGGATCTGCTGAGTCAAACGTTCTTGCACCTGCGGTCGCTGGGAGAAGAACTGCACGATACGGTTGATTTTAGACAAACCGATAACGGCATCTTTCGGGATATAGGCCACAGTCGCCTTACCGTCGATCGTCACGAAGTGGTGTTCGCACGTACTGGTCAGGGTGATATCACGCACCGTCACCATTTCATCCACCTTCATCTTGTTTTCGATGACGGTGATTTTCGGGAAGTTGGCGTAGTCCAGGCCGGAGAAAATCTCATCGACATACATTTTGGCGATGCGGTGTGGGGTTTCCGCCAGGCTGTCGTCGGACAGATCGAGATTAAGCAGCTGCATGATTTCCGTCATGTGCTCTTTAATACGACGTTTACGCGTCTCGCGATCCAGCACTTCGCCGCGTAACGGAGTTTCCAGACCGCGCTCTTCGAGCGCTGCATGAACCAATGCAGCTTCTTTACTTAATGATGTCATTTCTTCTCTCCAACGGACTTGAACTCGCTCATCCGGCTGTTTTACCGAGCAGATGAGTGAATTACATACTCTCCTGACGACAGAAGTTTCCGCAGTTAATAACGTGAACCCAGTCAAGATTTTGCCCCCACTCTAGATGAGAGTGAGGGGATTATCCAGTGATTGTGTTTCATCCGCAGGTGAAATATTCGCATTTAGCACAATCAGGCCAGCTGCGGCTATTCCACGTTTTTTGTACGGAATTTAATCATTGCGGCATCGGTTTTCGCGCCAGCTCGCGTGCCGGCGTATTGACCACCAGCAGACCGGCCACGATCAACGCCACGACGGCAATGTATAATGCAGGCTCCAACCTATGGGTCAGTGCGGTTGATAAGGCCGACAGCGTAGGGCCGACTAACTGACCAATCGCGTAACCGGTGGTCAATAAACCCGCCATATACCGTGCATGGTTGGGCGCCAACTCGCGGCCGTGCTGGATAGATAACTGCACCACACTGAGGAAACCACCGCCGGTCAGCAGCGCCCCCAACGCCAGCCCGGCAACCCCCGGCACAATTTCCGCACTTAAAACCCCTAACGCCTGTACCCACAGGGTAATAGCCAAACGCGTCTGGGTCGTCAGCCGGTGTCGAGTCAGAATGCCGAGAATAATCCCCAATACTGCCGCCCCACCGAAGATCGGCCAGACAAATTGCGCAAAGACACTGCCAGGAAAACGTGCGGCCGCCATCTGCGACAGGAAGGTGGCCGGCAGAATATAACCAAAGCCTGCCAAACTGTAGCTCCATACCAGGCGCTTAAGCGCCGGGGTGAGCAACAGCGGCTCTGGGGCAACATTTGGCCGGTGTAACTCGCCGGCCTTCGGCAGGTTAATGCTGATTGCGCCGATCAGCACCAGCGCCAACGTACCGTACACCATCCAGGCTTGTGACGCTGTCAGCGCCATACTGTGAATGCCGACCGCCAACATGCCGCTGATAAAAATCCCGGCCCCTGGGCCAGCAAACACCGCGGCACTGAGTGCCGGCCGGCCATAGTGTGCCAACCGCTCGTTGGTCCAGGCCGCGACCAATACCATCGACCAGCCGCTGGCCCAACCGATGAAAAAGCGCACGGCACCATGCCACCACTCGCCCTGAACCCAGGCGGAAAGCAGCGTCAAGAGCACGGCTCCCCACACGCCCAGCCACAGTCGACGCTCGACATGCCGGCTGGCACGCATAGCGTCGTAAGCACCGCACAGGTACCCCAAATAATTGATGGCTGCCACCAATCCAGCCCCGGTCAGGGTGAACTGGTGTTCGGCAATCATCAGCGGCACCTGCGGGGTGAAGGCAAAACGGCCAATCCCCATGGCGACGATCAACGCAATAAAACCGCTCAGGGCAATTCTTATGGCCATGTAGTGTTATCCAAACTGTTAAAAGAAAGTTGCCAGTATCATGCCGTAGCATTACACTTACAAAAACTGAATAATACTCATCAAGTTCATCACGAAAAGAGAATGCCATGGATCTGACCCAGCTCCGAATGTTCTGCAGCGTTGCCGAAACGGGCTCTGTCGCCCGTGCCGCCGAGCAATTGCACCGCGTGCCGTCGAACCTGACCACACGCCTGCGCCAGCTCGAAGTGGAACTGGGTACCGATCTATTTATCCGCGAAAAACAGCGCCTGCGGCTTTCACCGATGGGCCATAATTTTCTCTGTTACGCCCATCGCATCCTGGCACTGAGCGAAGAGGCCATGAGCATCACTCATGCCGGTGAGCCCGCAGGCAACTTCGCCATTGGTTCAATGGAAAGCACTGCCGCCACCCGTTTGCCCACATTGCTGGCGGCGTATCACCAGCGCTTCTCGCAGGTTTCGCTGTCGCTGAGCACCGGCACTTCCGGCGAAATCACGGAACGTGTGCGTGCCGGCACACTGGCGGCCGCCTTGGTCGACGGGCCGGTCCAGTACGATGAACTCAACGGTTGCATCGCCTTCCCCGAACATATGGTGGTGATCTCCTGTCTCGATCACCTGCCGATCCATAACGCCAAAGACGCCAAGGGTGAAACCTTGTTCGCCTTCCGCGCCAGTTGCTCTTACCGACTGCGGCTGGAATCCTGGTTCAAGCGTGAAGGTGTGCTTCCAGGCCAAGTGATGGAAATACAGTCCTACCACGCGATGTTGGCCTGCGTTGCCAGCGGTGCGGGGTTGGCGATGATCCCGCATTCTGTCCTCAGCCTGCTACCGGGTCATGAACGAGTAAAAGTGCATACCCTGCCGGATGATATCGCCCAAACCGCCACCTGGCTGTTGTGGCGACGCGACGCCTTTGGGCCAAACGTACGCGCCCTGAAAGAATTAATCATTGAACAGGCAGAAACCGCCACGGTTGAAAATACTGCCTACGACTTACCAAATGCTATCGATATAGCCTGATTTAAAAAATAGACCACTGGAGACTATGATGGAAATGATCAAAACCCGTGCCGCCGTTGCCTGGGGCCCGAACCAGCCGCTGAAGATTGAAGAAGTCGATCTGATGCCACCACAAAAAGGCGAAGTGCTGGTGCGGATCGTCGCCACCGGCGTCTGCCACACGGATGCCTACACCCTGTCTGGTGCAGATCCAGAAGGCGTATTCCCGGCGATCCTCGGGCATGAAGGCGGTGGCGTGGTTGAGGCTATCGGTGAAGGCGTCACCAGCGTTGCAGTCGGCGATCATGTGATCCCGCTATACACCCCAGAATGCGGCGAGTGCAAATTCTGTAAATCCGGCAAAACCAACCTGTGCCAGGCGATCCGTGCCACCCAGGGCAAAGGTCTGATGCCGGACGGCACCACCCGCTTCTTCAAAGACGGCAAGCCCATCTTCCACTACATGGGCACTTCAACCTTCTCCGAATACACCGTGGTACCGGAAATTTCACTGGCAAAAATCAGTAAAGAAGCCCCGCTGGAAGAAGTCTGCCTGCTGGGTTGCGGCGTCACCACCGGCATGGGTGCGGTGATCAACACGGCCAAGGTCCAAAAAGGCGATACCGTCGCTATCTTCGGCCTCGGGGGCATTGGTTTGTCGGCCATCATCGGTGCACAGATGGCCGGTGCAGGCCGCATCATCGGCATTGATATCAACACCAGCAAATTCGATTTGGCACGCAAACTGGGCGCGACCGATCTGATCAACCCGAAAGATTACGATAAGCCGATTCAGGATGTGATCGTCGAACTGACCGACGGCGGCGTTGATTTCTCCTTCGAGTGTATCGGTAACGTCAACGTAATGCGCTCGGCGCTGGAATGTTGTCATAAAGGCTGGGGTGAATCCGTCATTATCGGTGTAGCCGGTGCCGGTCAAGAGATCTCTACCCGTCCGTTCCAACTGGTGACCGGCCGTGTGTGGCGTGGCTCCGCCTTTGGTGGCGTGAAGGGCCGTTCGCAACTGCCAGGTATTGTCCAACGCTACCTGGACGGCGAGTTCGCTCTGAACGACTTTATTACGCATACCATGGGACTCGAACAGATTAACGAGGCGTTCGATTTGATGCACGAAGGCAAATCTATCCGTTCCGTTATTCACTTCGATAAAAAATAAGCCAGGAGGCAGAGATGACTTTGTCATTAGAACTTCTCGAAGAGCACCGTATGTTCGGCGGCTGGCAACAGCGCTACCGCCATGCGGCGCAGAGCCTGAATTGCAACATGACTTTCAGCATCTATCTGCCACCACCGCGCGACGATAACCCGCCGCCGGTGCTGTACTGGCTGTCGGGGCTGACCTGCAATGATGAAAACTTCACGTTGAAGGCCGGCGCACAGCGCATCGCTGCTGAACTGGGACTGATACTGGTTATGGCTGATACCAGCCCACGCGGCGAGGATGTCCCCAATGATGAAGGGTACGATCTGGGCCAGGGTGCCGGTTTCTATTTGAATGCCACCCAGGCTCCCTGGGACAAACACTTCCGGATGTACGACTACATTAGCGATGAGTTGCCGGCGTTAATCAATCAGCATTTCAGCGTAAGCGACCGTCAGTCGATTTTCGGTCACTCTATGGGCGGTCACGGTGCATTGATGATGGCATTCCGCAATCCTCAGCGTTTCCGTTCTGTCTCGGCGTTCGCGCCGATCGTGAACCCCTGCCAGGTACCCTGGGGGCGTAAAGCCTTCAGCACCTATTTGGGGGATGACGAAAGTCAGTGGCTGCAATATGACAGTTGTCATCTGCTGGCCAATGGTGCGGAAAAAATGCCGGTGTTGGTGGATCAGGGGGATGACGATCAATTCCTGGCCGATCAACTGCAACCTGCCAAGCTGGCCGAACTGGCACGCCAACGCGACTGGCCGCTGACCTTGCGCATCCAGCCGGGTTACGATCACAGCTATTTTACCATCGCCAGTTTTATTGAAGACCATCTGCGTTTCCACGCCGAGCATCTGTTCCGATAAATAAAGCCAAATAAAGGGGTTTGGCGGCGTATGACTGCCAAATCCCTTACTCAGAACGCGAAGAAACTGTCTCTATACCTTTGTACCAAGGGTAAAAGGCTTGCGCCAGATTGCACACTTTCCAGATGGCGAAATAAGCCAGCACACCGCATTTCGGCTCCGGTAATAGAATATTCAACGGGGGCTGACGACAGGATTTAATCAGAAACCATCAATCAGAAAATCAATGGCGGCCTTAATTTGATTTCTCTGTTCACTCGCATTACCAGCAGTATCCCCAATCTGCGTCCGCCGCACGCTGGCCATTTCATGCGTCATAGCCAAATAACGCGCCCCATTAACCTCAATTTCCGGACACAAACGCGGAGGAATTTTCGTTCTGATTTTGTCCAGAGGGTAGAGAGGAATCACTAATCTTGTCGAAAGGACATCAATAAGATCGCTTTGAACATCCAGTAGATAGGGTAAGCGGAGGCAGGATGCGTATTATGATAAACCGTGAACTGCATAGTCAGAACACCTTGTATTCATCAGAAAGCAAACCATTCTCTTCAGAAATACGGTTGAGCTCTTCCAATGCATGTCGATTTTCCTCACGCCATTGTTGAATTTCAATATCGCGTACCCGAGCATTTAAAGCATCAGCCAATACTGAGGATACATTGACGCCGAGAGCCTTTGCCTTCTGGAAAAGTTCGCGATCAACAGTCACGTTTACCGTTTTTTTTGTCGAGCTATTATTGACTGCAGACATGCTTTCACCCCTGCTTGACGCATGGATTAAATAATCATCAATTATACTCATGAAGCAGGGGTATACCAATCAAACTATGCCGCACTCCGCCCCTGCCTCACAGAAAATCATCCCTTCAATTTCGGATCCAAGGCATCTCGCAGCCCATCCCCCAACAGGTTAAATGCCAATACGGTAATGAATATCGCCAGGCTGGGGAAAATCGCCACGTGTGGTGCAATCACCATATCCGCTCGCGCTTCATTAAGCATCGCCCCCCATTCCGGCGTGGGGGGTTGCGCGCCCAAACCGAGGAATGACAGGCTGGCGGCGGTAATGATGGATGTGCCGATACGCATAGTAAAATAGACCACGATCGACGAAATCGTCCCAGGGAATATATGCCGCATGATAATGGTCCAGTCCGACGCCCCCAGGCTGCGTGCCGACTCGATATAGGTCAGGTGCTTCAACACCAGCGTGTTGCCTCGTACCAGCCGGGCAAATGCCGGGATGCTGAAAATGGCCACCGCAATGATCACATTGGCCATGCCGCTGCCCATTATCGCCACCACACCGATTGCCAGCAAAATGCCGGGGAAGGCAAACAGCACGTCGCAAATACGCATGGTGATGCGATCCCACCAGCCTTCGTAGTAACCCGCCAACAGGCCCAGCAACGTCCCAATCACGCCGCCGACCAGCACCGAAAACACCCCGGCAGCCAGTGAGATACGCGCCCCCATCAGAATGCGGCTAAAAATATCCCGCCCCAGTGAATCCACCCCCAGCCAATGCATTAACGAAGGGCCTTCGTTCAGTCGGTCATAATCAAAGTAGTTTTCCGCATCAAAGGGCACCAGATAGGGCGCCAGCAATGCGGCTACCGCCAATACCACCACCAGCGCCCCGGCCAACAGCGCCACGCGTTGTTGGCGGAAACGCCGCCAGAACTCATGCCATGGCGTACGCACTGCGTGAGAATCCATCGTCGGTAGCGCTTTCAGTACGGCATTACGTCGCCAATGCTTAATCATCCCGCGTCCTCATTTGTAGCGTATCGCCGGGTTAATTGCCGCATACAGCAGGTCCACCAACAAGTTAATCAAAATAAACTCCAACGAAAACAGCAAGACTTCAGCCTGGATCACCGGATAATCACGCATCTCTACCGAGTCGACCAACAGCCTGCCCAGCCCCGGCCAGTTGAACACTTTCTCCACGACGATCGAACCGCCGAGCAAAAAGCCAAACTGTAACCCCATCATGGTGACCACCGGGATCATCGCATTGCGCATCCCATGTTTCACCACCACCATGGTTTCCCGTACCCCCTTGGCCCGCGCAGTGCGCATATAGTCCTCTTGCAGCACTTCCACGAATGAAGCACGGGTAAAACGCGCCATCACCGCCGCTACCGCCGCCCCCAGTGTGATGGAGGGCAGGATATAGTGCCGCCAGCTGTCGGCGCCCACCGTCGGCAGCCAACCCAGGTTGACGGAAAACACCTGCATCAGCAGCATACCAAGTGCAAACGCGGGGAATGAAATCCCAGAAACGGCCAGCGTCATACCGAGGCGATCGGGCCACTTATTGCGCCATACAGCAGACACCATGCCGATCCCCATACCGAAGATCGTCGCCCACAACATGCTGGTCAGAGTCAGCCACAACGTCGGCAGGAAACGCGAGCCGATTTCTTCGCTCACTGGGCGTTTGGATACCATCGAGGTGCCAAAATCCCCCTGCAGCGCATTGACAAAAAAGTGCACAAACTGCTGCGGTAGCGGCTTGTCCAACCCCAAATCCTTACGGACCAGTTGCACCACCGCCTCGTCGGCTTCCGGGCCTGCCGCCAGCCGGGCCGGATCACCAGGCAACATATGGACGAACAGAAACACCAGCACCGCGACAATCAATAACGTCGGGATTAGGCCTAACAGTCGTTTCAGAAAATAATTAAGCATCTCGCGTGAGTCCCCTCACCCCGCCCTCGAAGAGAGCGGGGATGGGTGCCTTATTTAAGGTCGGCATTGTCAAAGTTGAACGAGGTATCCGGCATCACATAGAAACCACTCAACTGCTTGTTATTGGCTGACAACAGGCGTTCTGTCGCCAGGAAGATCCAGGGCGCGTCAGCCCAAATGCGATCCTGCGCATCCTTGTACAGTTTTTGCTTTTCGGTACGATCGGTCGTCGCCAGAGCACTGGTCAGATCCTGATCCACCTGCGGATTGCTGTAAAACGCCGTGTTGAACTGCTTCGGCGGTGCGGCCTGGGTAGAGAACAACGGTGACAGTGCCCAATCTGCCTCACCGGTTGACGCAGACCAGCCGGTATAGAACATCCGTACCCCGGTGTCCTTCACACCAACGCTTTCCACCTGCGCCGCACGCTGGCCGGCATCCATGGCAGTGACCGTCACTTTCACCCCAACCTGCGCCAACTGCTGCTGGGCAAATTGCAGTACTTTTTGCGCAGTACTGTGGTTATGAGAGGACCACAGTGTGGTCGTGAAACCGTTAGGATAACCAGCCTCTTTCAGCAGTTCGCGTGCCTTGGCCGGATCGTACGGCCACGGCTTATAACGGGTAGCAAAATCGATGGCCGGTGGCACCGGCCCTTCTGCCGGTACCGCATAGCCGGAGAACGCCACCTTGATCAACGCATCTTTGTTGATGGCGTAGTTTAGCGCCTGACGGACCTTCAGGTTGTCAAAGGGCTTTTGGGTCACATTCAGGCTGATATAACGCTGCAGAATCGAGGGAGCGGCCACCAGATCAAGCTTGGCATTGCCTTCCAACACCTTGGCTTGCTCATAAGGGATCGGGAAGGCAAAGGTCGCCTCGCCGGTTTGCAACATCGCCGCTCGGGTATTGTTGTCCACTATCGGTCGCCAGGTGATGCTGTCGAGCTTAGGTAGCCCCGGTTTCCAATACCCATCAAACTTTTTCACCTTGACGAAATCGGTTTGGTTCCAGGTCACGAATTGATACGGGCCGGTGCCGACCGGATGGAAACCGATCTCTTTACCGTACTGCTTCAGCGCCGCCGGGGATATGATCACCGCTGCCGGGTGTGCCAGGTTGTTGATAAACGCCGAGAACGGCGCCTTCAGCACAATCTTCACCGTGGTGGCGTCCACCACCTCGGTTTTGTCGATCATCTTGAACAGGTTGTAGCGTTTGAGGTGGTTGTCCGGGTTGCTGGCGCGATCCAGGTTAACCTTCACCGCCTCGGCATTAAACTCGGTACCGTCGTGGAATTTCACCCCCGGGTGAAGCTTGACGGTGTAGGTCAAACCGTCTGGGCTCACCTCGTAGCTATCAGCCAATACGTTCACCAGTTTCATATCCTTATCAAAACCAAACAGGCCCTGATAGAAGGATTTGGCCACCGCCTGTGACAACGTGTCATTGGCATCATAGGGATCAAGCGTGGTGAAGTTGGACGCGACGGCGATCACCGCATCCTTTGCTGCCCAAGCTGGGCCAGCGCCCACCGCCGCCAGCAGCACGACGGCCGCTAATGCCTTACGTTTGAATGTGTGCTTCATGGTGCTTGCTTCTCCTGAGGTCACTAAAAGGCACCGGCGATCGGGTGACGGGCAACAAAGTGCCCGGGGCCAACCTGCACCAGCGGTGCGGTAACGGGTTCATCGCCCAATGCGCGGATCGGGCTGGGGATTTCATCTACCAGCAGAGGCTGGCGTTTGTGATCATGGGTCGGATCGGCCACCGGCACGGCCGCCATCAGCTTGCGCGTATAGGCATGCTGGGGGTTATCAAACACCGCACGACGTGGGCCGATCTCAACGATCTGCCCGAGGAACATCACGGCGACGCGGTGGCTAATACGCTCCACCACAGCCATATCATGGGAGATAAATAAAAAGGCGATGCCAAACTCACGCTGTAAATCGAGCAGCAGGTTGACGATCTGCGCCTGAATCGACACATCGAGAGCCGACACCGACTCGTCGGCGATCACGACTTTAGGATTGAGTGCCAACGCACGTGCAATGCAGATGCGCTGCCGCTGCCCGCCGGAGAATTCATGTGGGTAGCGCCGAGCGTGTTCCGGTTTCAATCCGACACGCTCCAGCAGCCAGGCGACCCTCTCTTGCGCCGCCTTGCCGCGCATCACGTTATGTATCAGCAAGGGTTCCATAATCGAGAAACCGACGGTCAAACGTGGGTCAAGTGAGGCGTAGGGGTCCTGGAAAATAAACTGAATGTCTCGCCGCACATGCTGTAATGCCGACCCTTTCAATTGATTAATCTGACGACCATCAAAAGTAATGGTACCGCGCTGGCTGTCCACCAGCTTCAGCAACGAACGGCCGGTGGTCGATTTTCCGCAACCTGACTCCCCCACCAAACCCAGCGTTTCTCCGGGGTAAAGATCAAAGCTGACATTTTCCACCGCATGTACCTGACGGGTGACACGGTTCAGAATGCCGCTGCGCAGATCAAAGCGAGTAACCAGGTTTTCTACCCGTAGGATCGGCGAGGCGCCTGACGGCACGGTGTCCTGAGGCCCGCCATTGTCCGTACCGTCCGGCAAGGGAAACTTGGCCGGAAAGTCTTGCATCGCCATCGAACCGAGCTTCGGTACCGCGGCCAGCAATGCCTGGGTATACGGCTGTTGCGGGGCGGTGAACACGTCTCTCACTGTGCCTTGTTCGACGCTCTCCCCCTGGCGCATCACCAGTACCCGGTCGGCAATCTCCGCCACTACGCCCATGTCGTGAGTAATGAAAATCACCCCCATCTGCATTTCCTGCTGAAGCACACGGATAAGCTGCAGGATCTGCGCCTGAATGGTCACGTCCAGCGCGGTAGTCGGTTCGTCAGCGATCAATAAAGCAGGTTTGCAAGAGAGCGCCATGGCGATCATCACCCGCTGACGCATACCGCCGGAAAGCTGATGCGGATAGCGCTTGAGCACGTCTTTGGCTTCAGGGATCCGTACCAGGTCGAGCATCTGTAAAGCGGCTTGCTTCGCCGTGCGGTGATCCATTGCCTGATGCAGGCGTAAGGATTCGGCGATCTGCTCACCTACCGGGAAGACCGGATTCAGCGAGGTCATGGGTTCCTGAAAAATCATCGCCATATCGGCACCGCGAACCCTGCGCAGCATGCCCTGAGGCGCCTGGGCCAGATCCAGCACGTCACCGCTACGCCGCCGAAACGGCATGGCACCACTGACGATTTCCCCGCCCCCCTGCTCGACTAAACGCATCAATGCCAGCGAAGTGACGGACTTTCCTGAACCGGACTCGCCCACGATCGCCAGCGTTTCACCGCGATCGACATCAAATGACAGGTTACGCACCGCGTTGACGGTTTCGCTCTGTTGATGAAATTGAATACTCAGATCACGCACCGACAGTACGCGCTGCGGTGGCAGCACTAACCCACTGTCGGCCGCGGGTGGCATTAAGGTCTCAGTCATGCACCCTCCTGGCGATCGATTAGCGATAAATCCCTACCGACGGCGCATCGCCGACATAACCAAAACCGCGGTACATACCTTCACTATTAAAAGGCAGCGCCACGTTACCCTGGCTGTCGATGGCGATCATGCCGCCGCTGCCACCCATCGCCAGCAGCTTTTCCATTACCACCCGGTCGCTGGCCTGTTGCAAGCTGAGACCGGCATACTCCATCAAGGCGGAAACGTCATAGGCCGACACGCCGCGCATGAATATCTCACCCGTGCCGGTACTAGACACCGCCACGGTGGCGTTATTGGCATAGCAACCGGCGCCGATAATGGGCGTATCACCGACCCGACCCGCTTGTTTGTTCGTCATTCCGCCGGTCGAGGTCGCTGCCGCCAGGTTGCCCATGACGTCCAGCGCCACCGCACCCACGGTGCCGAATTTACGATCGGGATCAATCGGCTCACCGGTCTGTGCGGCACCGTCATGATCGAGCAACACGCGCCCCTGCTCCGCCTGAGCACGGTGCAATTGGTCAAAACGCTGTTGGGTAAAGAAGAAGTCGGGGGAGACCATTTCCAGGCCATGGGCGGCGGCGAATTTCTCAGCGCCCTCTGCGGCGAACAAGACGTGTTGGCTGTTTTCCAGTACCGCGCGCGCAGCCAGCACCGGATTGCGTATCCGGCTCACGCACGCCACGGCGCCAGCATCACAGGTTCGGCCATCCATCACACAAGCATCCAATTCATGCGTGCCCTGATGGGTAAACACGGAACCTTTGCCTGCGTTAAACAACGGGCACTCTTCCAGTAACCTTACGGCTTCGGTAACCGCATCCAATGCGCTGCCGCCTCTGGCCAGAATCGCCTGACCCGCGCCAACAATGCTGGATAACGCCAAAATATACTCTTGTTCCTTTTCAACACTCAGCGCCGCACGGGTAATTGCACCCGCACCGCCATGAATAGCAATCACTGGTTTGCTCATTTGCCTGACACCCTGTGTTAATCCCGCACCGTTTCCGGGCTGATAATTATTTATTTTATCTTTTCCCGACTATATTTAGCCCGGCATTCTATGTAAAGCATTAAGTCATGGCTCAGCCTTTAGCGTAGCCCGCTTAGATTATTTCGCACATTGAAATAGCTTAATGGAATAAAAACAGTGGGTTATAACGCACTCAAAACGTCATAAATAACGGCTGGGATTTTTGGTAAAAACACCTGACGGAGGGAGAACTATTATCTAAAGAAATAACCGATATCTCTGAACATTTCGAAACCACAGGTTCAACCTGCTGTTTTTACGCAGGCTGAACGCAGAAAATCAATATTCAGAACCCCGATCCCGGTAACAACAAAAATGCTTCTTCTTCCGGCGTAGAGACACGGCCTAATATCGCATTCCGGTGCGGGTAACGGCCGAAACGGTCGATAATGGCTTTATGCCGCAATTCAAAATCCAACTGATCGCCATTATCAAGTTCTCGGTAAAGCGCCAGCGCTTGCTGATGAATCAGTGCCGACTCCGAATGCATAAAAGGCAAATAGAGAAAACCACGTTGCACCGGGCTGAGCTGTTCACACTGCCCGGTGCGGATCGCCTCTTGCGCTAACACCAATGCCATACAGTCACTGGCAAATGAACGTGGCGTACCCCGGAACAAATTACGGCTGAACTGATCAAGGACAATCACCTCCGCCAGCCGCCCTTCAATGGTTTCTCGCCAGTGAGCCAACTCTCCGGCAGCGGCAGCATGCCAAATTTCGCTAAAACGCGTATGCAGCAGGCGATCAAAATCATCATCCTTTTTGAACCACAATGCCGGTTCGATCTCGTCGAACCAGAAGTCTAATACCTGTGTGTGCATCACTGCCTCCTGTTGTTTATACCCTTCATACTTGAAGCTGCATCTGTGTTAACTGCGAGCATCCCCCCTGTCACTTACTTGAGTAAGCTCCCGGGGATGAATGCTCTTGTCGCCGTGATGCAACTCCAATTATT
Organism: Serratia sp. CoH_134_PS_4; assembly: GCF_058190535.1. Taxonomy (NCBI): domain Bacteria; kingdom Pseudomonadati; phylum Pseudomonadota; class Gammaproteobacteria; order Enterobacterales; family Yersiniaceae; genus Serratia; species Serratia sp. CoH_134_PS_4. Next base: position 47,962 of record NZ_JBXWKI010000018.1, on the reverse strand, counting down.
TTGGGTATACATCAGCATAGCATCCTTCATAATACCCCTACTTTGCCGAAAATTTCGCGCACCCTGATTACGGAGCTCCCCCGATGGATCATTGCCATACTTCCGATCTCATTTCCCTGGAGCAGGCATTAGAGAAGATGCTCAGCCAGCTTTCTCCCCTGCAACAGACCGAATCCATTGCCCTGACCGCCGCTGCGGGCCGCATTACTGCCGCACCGGTGATATCCCCTATTGATGTCCCGCCGTTCGCCAACTCGGCCATGGACGGTTACGCCGTGCGCCTCGCCGACTTGCAGGCCAACACGCCACTGCCTGTGGCCGGAAAAGCCTTTGCCGGTGCGCCATTCAACGGTGAGTGGCCGGCAAATTCCTGCATCCGCATCATGACCGGCGCGCCTATCCCTGCGGGTACAGAAGCCGTGATCATGCAGGAACAAGCAGAGGTGAGTGAGGCTGGCGTACGCTTCACCGTTGAAGTGCAAACCGGGCAAAATATCCGCTTGGCCGGGGAAGACATCCGCCAGGGCGCAGAGGTGTTGCCCGCAGGTGTGAGATTGGGTGCCGCACAGTTGCCCTTGTTGGCTTCGCTCGGCGTCGCCGACGTACAGGTCATGCGTAAATTGAAGGTAGCCGTATTTTCTACCGGTGATGAACTGCAACCGGTCGGCCAGCCCCTGCAGGCCGGTCAAATTTATGATACCAACCGTTTTGCTGTGCGCCTGATGCTGGAACAACTCGGCTGTGAGACGCTGGATCTGGGCATTATCCGTGATGATCAACATGCGTTGCGCGCGGCCTTTGAACAGGCGGACAGTCAGGCAGATGTGGTGATCAGCAGCGGTGGGGTCTCGGTGGGTGAAGCCGACTACACCAAGCAAATGCTCGATGAGTTGGGCGAAGTCAGTTTCTGGAAGCTGGCAATCAAACCGGGTAAACCTTTTGCTTTCGGTAAATTAAAGCATGCTTGGTTCTGTGGCCTGCCGGGCAACCCGGTTTCCGCAGCCCTGACCTTCTACCAACTGGTACAACCGCTCTTGGCGAAACTGGCCGGGCACAGCGACTGGCATCTGCCACCGCGCCTAAAAACCCGCACATTGACGCCATTGAAGAAGGCACCTGGTCGCCTCGATTTCCAGCGCGGCGTGTTTACCAGCAATGCTCAGGGTGAGTTGGAAGTGAGCACTACCGGGCATCAAGGGTCGCACATATTCAGTTCATTCAGTCAGGGTAACTGCTTTATCGTATTGGAGCGCGAACGCGGGTTTGTTGCCGCAGGCGAAATGGTCGAAGTTGAGCCCTTCAACGCCCTGCTGAGGAACTGAGCATGCTGCCGGAATTAACCGATGCCGAAGCGCTTCGCTATAACCGCCAAATTATCCTGCGCGGCTTCGACTTTGACGGCCAGGAAAAACTGAAAGCCGCACGGGTGTTGATTGTCGGCCTCGGCGGGTTGGGCTGCGCCGCCGCCCCCTATCTGGCCGCGGCGGGCGTGGGTCACCTGACGCTGGTTGATTTCGACACCGTTTCGCTCTCCAACCTGCAGCGCCAGGTTCTGCATCGCGACGCGCGCATCGGCATGGCAAAAGTGGAGTCTGCCCGCATCGAATTAAGCGCGATCAATCCCCATGTTCACATTGATACCCTTGATGGCCAACTGAATGACGAACAGATGGCGGCGCAGATTGCCGCCTGCGATCTGGTGCTCGATTGCACAGACAACGTGGCGACGCGCGACCTGCTGAACCGCCTGTGTCACGCACAACGCAAACCCTTGGTATCCGGTGCGGCGATCCGTATGGAGGGGCAGCTCAGTGTCTTCACCTATCAACCTGACGAGCCTTGTTACCGCTGCCTGAGCCGGTTATTCGGTGACAATGCGCTGACCTGCGTTGAAGCCGGGGTAATGGCACCGCTGGTCGGCACGATTGGCACCTTGCAGGCCATGGAGGCCATCAAGCTGCTGGCGCAGTATGGCCAGCCACTCACCGGTAAACTGCTGATGTTTGATGCAATGACCCTGCAGTTCCGCGAAATGAAACTGCCGAAGAACCCGCAGTGTGAGGTGTGTGGCGGGGAATAACAGCAACAAAAAAGGCGGGATTGCTCCCGCCTTAGCGTGTCACTGGTTAGGGGCGCGCCCCTACCGAAGCGTTATACGATACCCTGGCTACGCAGATAGTCTTCGTAGTTGCCGGTAAAGTCGACAACCTTGGTCGGTGTCATTTCCAGTACGCGGGTTGCCAGTGAGCTAACGAACTCACGGTCATGGGAAACGAAGATCAAGGTGCCCTCGTACATTTCCAACGCCATGTTCAGCGACTCGATGGATTCCATGTCCAGGTGGTTGGTTGGTTCATCCATAATCAGGATGTTAGGGCGCTGCATCATCAGCTTGCCGAACAACATGCGGCCCTTCTCCCCCCCCGACAACACCTTCACTTTCTTCTTGATGTCGTCCTGGCTGAACAGCAAACGACCCAGTACGCTACGCACCGCCTGCTCGTCGTCTTTTTCCTGTTTCCACTGGCTCATCCAATCGAATACCGTCAGGGTGTCATCGAACTCGTATTCGTGATCCTGCGCGTAGTAACCAATCTTGGCGTTTTCAGACCATTTCACGCTGCCGCTGTCCGGCTGAGAGTCGCCCACCAGCGTTTTCAGCAAGGTAGACTTACCGATACCGTTCGGGCCCAGCACCGCGACTTTCTCGCCGACTTCAACCATCAGGTTAAACTTGCTGAACAGTGGGCCGTTATCGAAGCCTTTGGTCAGTGCTTCTACTTCCAGCGCGTTACGGAACAGTTTCTTGTCCTGTTCGAAACGAATGAACGGGTTCTGGCGGCTTGAAGCCTTCACTTCTTCCAGCTGGATCTTGTCGATCTGGCGTGCACGCGAAGTTGCCTGCTTGGATTTGGACGCGTTGGCGCTGAAGCGGCTCACGAACGACTGCAGTTCGTTAATCTGTGCCTTCTTCTTCGCATTATCCGCAACCAGACGCTCACGCGCCTGAGTGGCCGCCGTCATGTATTCGTCGTAGTTGCCCGGATAGACACGCAGCTCGCCGTAGTCCAGATCCGCCATGTGAGTACACACCATGTTCAGGAAGTGACGGTCATGCGAGATGATAACCATGGTGCTGTTACGTTCGTTCAGCACCTGCTCCAGCCAACGAATAGTATCGATGTCCAGGTTGTTCGTCGGTTCATCGAGCAGCAGGATTTCTGGATCGGAGAACAACGCCTGTGCCAGCAATACGCGCAGCTTGAAGCCCGGCGCAATTTCGCTCATTGGGCCGTAGTGCTGTTCAACCGGAATACCTACGCCGAGCAGCAGTTCGCCGGCACGCGCTTCAGCGGTGTAACCGTCCATCTCGCCGTAAGCCACTTCCAGATCGGCCACTTTATAGCCGTCTTCTTCGCTCATTTCGGCCATCGCGTAAATGCGGTCGCGCTCTTCCTTCACTGCCCACAGTTCATGGTGGCCCATGATGACAGTGTCCAGCACGCTGTATTGCTCAAAAGCGAACTGATCCTGACGCAGTTTACCCAGGCGTTCGTTCGGGTCGAGGAACACGTTGCCGCCGCTCGGTACCAGATCGCCACCCAGGATTTTCATAAAGGTGGATTTGCCGCAGCCGTTGGCCCCGATCAAACCATAGCGGTTACCGCCACCAAATTTAACAGAGATGTTTTCAAACAGCGGCTTACTGCCAAACTGCATAGTGATGTTGTTAGTGCTTAACACAGCGCTCGCTCTTCATATCATTGGGAATGTGATTTGGCGCGCATTATGCCATAACGGGGATAAGAGATCGCGGGAAGTTTTGGTGACAATTTGAGCAGACAGCAAGCGCAGAAAAACAAAGAGTACCCTGCGGCCAGCCTGGCATCAAAACAGTCAGGTACGTCTTCGTGCCGGCAAACAAGTATAAAGGCTACCTCAGTACGAACGGTCCACGGAAGAATGGCGCTATAGAATAACGAGATGGCACATCGTGCAATGAAAAAAATCCTACGTGGCGAGAGTAATACGTCAGACAGAGATGGCTGAGCGTTGTATCTAATACTGGGGGCAAGTCATATAGAATCAATAAGAGAAGGGAGCCTATTTCCCCTTCCTTCTTTCCTTACCACGCGAATCAAGCGCAGACTCGACTGTTCCATGAATCTCGGTAGATTATGTTTCCATCTGTGCACTTCCATGTGATTGCTTCATAACGCAGCTCTAGAGTTTCCAAGTGAGTGCTGCTCATACCGTTAGGAGCAAGATAAGGAGAAACCGTCGTGACTTTGACATTTTCCAGAATGATATTGAAATATTCAGCTTCGATACCCGATTCCATAATACGATACATCTTGATCGTCGCTTTCTTCATTGGTCGGCCTTCACACACTGCGCGATACAAGAGCGGCGTAGTCTTATCGAATTCTTTCACTATCGTGATCGGATTGTGAACACGCGTTCCAGTAAGCTTTCCCCAGCCAGGATCAACCGGAATAGTGACTGCATGGGAGAATGATTTAAGCTCGATAGAACCTAAACGCATCGGCATCATACAGCTACCGACAATCGGGGAGCCATTTTCGTCTTCAAGCCATAAATGTGCAGGGGTAGACATACAATTTCCTTATCGGTGAGATTTTAAATAAAGCTACTGTTTCTGACCTTACCATTTACAATAGCGTGTAAATATAATAATCATAATTATGGCAAATACTCCTGCCGGCCAGACAGGGCTGTTAGGGAAAAAATAACCTTGAAGCAGTGTGAAAATAAACGTGAGAATGATAGGACCATATAGTGATGATAAAAATCTAAGCTGCCACAGTAGAAATTTCTTTAGCGATTTAAGCATGGTTATCGAACCATTCGAGTAATGATGCTTGCTATGCCTAAATCAGACGCCCATTGTGCTTCAAGCGCACCCGCCCGCTCGAATACCGGTTCAATCAGGAAATACATCATTTCCAGTTGTTGCGTGTAAAGCGCCGAGTAGTAGGCAGGGTATTGGATGTGTAGGCGATAGGCACTATCCGCCGCTTTCTGAATTAAACCATATGTAGCGACTACCCCGGCAGCCGTACCAGCTGCACGTCCCGTAAGGGCGCTGAGTTGTATACGTAGATTCATTCCAATACGGACACTGGTAGCGACCGCTAAAGCATATCCGGCACCGGTAAGAGTGCTGGCGGCGATATGGATATTCACAGCCATTAGAGATTTTTTAATGTACTCTAATTGGTCATTATTTTTGTATTTGAGTATTTTTTCAAAATAAATACGAAGCATGTCATAGACCACATCACCATGCTGAACAATGCGAATAACACCATTTCTGAATCGCAGGTCTTCCGTCTTTTGTCGCTGACAAACATCGTTATATTCATCAGTGAAGCAGGACGTATAATAAAGAAGACGGGTAGTACCTTTCCCTAAGATATCAATTTGATTTGTGATCTGCTGACCTACGGCAGAGACAGCATGATCGAGCTTCAGCGCAAGAATTTTATTAGCCTGTAAATAACTGATAACTTCATTATTGCTATACATAATCGCTCCTTGATCATTTCATTGTCGTGCAATAATACAAATTTACTTATAACACAAATAACCAATAGGGTGAAATTCAATCATCATACTTATAATTTACCAGTCAATTCTGTTTCTTCATCAATATAAGCAGATTCAGAAGGACGTTGTATTAGCTCCATAACCCCCCTTAAATTAAAAAAAAGGAAGCGCCAAGCCCCTATTAGTAGTACAAGTCAAGCTCCCACGTCTAAAAACAGAAACGACGCGTTTATTGGGATATGGCAGATATTTAGCGGTAGAGATGTGAGAATGAAATATTCTAATCCTGTATAAGGTTATATCCCTGTCACTTTGGCTTTCCTAAAACGAAATAACTTTAGTTTATTCTGTTTTAACCACCTGATTACCTTATTTCCCTCTCTAAAATTGGTTTTGTGATTGGACTCTTAAAACCTGCGTTGATTTAGGCTGGTTATGCGTAATAGCTCACTAAATCGATTCATAACCTTTCGCCAATAATCTCGAAAAATAAAAATAAGACACTGACAAATAAATAATTATCACATTCAATACAACTGTAATCAGGTTATCTGAACGCGTATTGCACATGCTTGTACATACAAGTATATGTAAATGTAAGGTTGCAGTTTTGTGATTACGCGAGTGCCGTCAGCGCCGATCGCAGTACCGATTACAGACATGGCGGAAACATGCGGCATTACCAATAAAAATAATGAATAACAAACTCCAAACCTATCACGAGAGATAATGATGAACACTGCAGAAAACGCGTTATCCGAGAATCAAACCGCCGAAAAGAAGGCGGTTAATTATAAAGTCATCTTCGGTGCCAGCCTGGGCAACGGGTTGGAGATCTTCGACTTCACCGTCTACAGCTTCTTTGCCGCTATTATCGGTAAGCTGTATTTCCCTAGCGACAGCGCCTACGGGTCTTTATTAATGTCGGTGGCGGTCTTCGGCGTCGGTTTTATTATGCGTCCGCTGGGCAGCATGGTCTTGGGCGCTTATGCTGACCGCGTCGGGCGCAAGGCGGCCATGTTGATGACCATCGTCCTGATGGGTGTCGGTACCGCTTTGATTGCCTTTGCCCCCACCCATGCGCAGATTGGTGTCTTCGCCCCCATACTGATTGTGGTAGGGCGACTCATTCAGGGCTTTGCTGCCGGTGGTGAAGTCGGTTCGGCCACGACCTTGTTGTTGGAGTCTGCCGGCGCCAATCAGCGCGGTTTCTTTGTCAGTTGGCAGGCGATTAGCCAAGGTATCAGCGCCCTGCTGGGTGCCTCTTTCGGGTTGTTGTTAACCTATTTTCTCTCAGAAGAAGCGCTCTACTCCTGGGGCTGGCGCGTGCCCTTTATTATCGGCCTGCTGATCATTCCTGCCGGTGTGTATATTCGTAAACACCTGGAAGAAACCTACAGTGGGGAAGCGCCAGATAAAAAACACCCCTCGACAAACCCGGTGCTGGATTTGCTGCGTAACCACGTTAAAGACCTGCTGCTGGGCGTGCTGATTATCATGTCCGGCACGGTGATGGTTTATATTGTGCTGCTGTATATGCCAACCTATATGATGCAGACCTATCACATCGCAGGTCCTGTCGCCTACCTGTTCAGCTGTGTCGCTTCCATAGTGCAAATCATCGCCGTGTATTACGCTGGCCGCTATGTGGATCGCGTGCAAAACTACAAAAAACCGCTGACTCTCTCGATTTTTGCCTCATTGGTGCTGATTTACCCGACCTTTTGGTTTTTGGGTTCCGCCGAGTATCTATGGTTAGCCATCGTTATCCGCATCCTGCTGATCGGCGCTCTGGGCATCAACATGTTAACGAGTACCATGCTGATCGTCTCAGCGCTACCGCGCCACGTCCGTGCCACCGGCACCTCGATGATATACGCTTTTGGCGTGACGCTGTTTGGCGGCTCGGCACAGCTTATCGTCACTTGGCTGCTGGATGTGAGCGGCAATCCACTGGCTCCAGCGTGGTACGTCACCGGTATGCTGACGATTAGCCTGATTGCAACCACCCTATTCAGAGAAAGGCACAAAGACTGAGGGGAACGTTCACGACCGGACCCTAGCCATCACACGCTGGCTTTCCGTGGCGCTGGCCTGAATCATCTATTCGGGCTGGTGCAGCGCAGCAACAGTACCGTCGATATCGCTAAGGCAAGCTTTGCTGCAGGCTAAGCAGATTCTGCGGTACCACTCTGATTAATCCTCCCCGGGGGGTGTCAATATCGGCGATCATCGCCATCGATAAAGCCACCATCGCCGGTAGCACCAGCGGGAAAATACTTTTCCCTACCTGGCTCCGAGCGCTGTATCCCACCAACATGCAACAAATCAGCGCAATCACGATCAGCAAGATCCAGGCGGAAACCGGTATACGATTCAACCATGCGGCCTGGGTATAACCCTGCGTATTGATCACATCGTTCATGCCTGACACCGCCAGCGCGACAATGGGTGTCGCCTGCTCTTTTGCCGCCTGCTGGATTTCCGACCACAGCTGCGCCTGTTGCCCATTGGTCTGTTCGGCAAGCGCCGCCAGAGCTTTGACGTCGCGTGTCTGGTAGTAGTCTATTCGCAGCTGGACATAGTGTTTTAGCAAACTGCGGATCTTTTCGCGCCTGTCGCTGGAAACCAAATCGGCCCGCAGAAATTCGGTACCTATGGCGTTGGCTTCCTCTTCTTCATAGTTTTTCCGCTGATCGTATCTGCTGATGGCCATAGAAAAACTAAAACCAATCAGCAACGCCAACAGCGTCAAGGTCGCTCCTTGCACAAGGTTAAAATCATCCAACTCTGCACCATCAAGGCGTTTTTTCCTTCTGAGCAGAAAAATACTTCCCAAAGACCCCAGCGACATCAGGGCAAAAAGCGCTAAAAACAAAAACAGAGGATGCCGGAGAATTTGCTCCATATGCTCGCCTCGTTGCTGAGTTATTGATTCATCAATATTTATTAGTAATAGTTGCACAAAATAAACTCGTCAACCTGATTACAAAAGATAATATTATTATTCTGTATCTAACCCATGATGAGTAAGTTAATAACCTCAAGCTGTCACTTATTTTCTATTTTCCTTTCTGCTATTAAGGTGTCATATCACACCCTAAGATTAATGTTATTTCCATACGCTAAGCGCCTCGGGTTGGGCTGCCGGCCCTTTCGCCTTACGCGGACCGGCAGGATCAACCGTTTTATTATCCTCAGCTCATTAATTTGCCTTGGCGTCGGCTTGGTTCATCTTTTGGGGTTAACGTGACGCTGGAAATCACAGGCGTATCCCGTTTCTATTCTCAATAGAGCGATGGCTCAATCAGGAAAACAGCCATTGATGTGTGCATAGGGTGCCGCGTCGCTAAACAAGGGTTCGGAACCGCCATCCGTAAGAAAATCCGTGGTCAATTTTGCGGTGTGCGACCATAACGTTTGCGGGATCCATGAGCCGACGCTGACCCGTCTTACCCCCAGGGCGGCAAGCTGATCGGCAGGCAAAAGACCGGGCCAGGCGATCACGTTTAGCAGCAGTTCCGTATTGTCGGAAATTTCACGGATGGCCTGCGGATCGGTCACCCCCAAAACAAACAGGCCGTCCGCCCCTGCGTCGCGGTACAATTTGGCACGCGCCAACGTTTCATCCACCTGCATGGCGGCAGGTACCAAATTGCGCGCGTAAACATCCGTACGGGCATTGATGTAAAGTTTGACGCCCATCCGTTCCGCGACTTTGCGCGCCAGGCCAATTTTTTCACATAGCGTTTGCGGCTGGTCCGCGCCATCCTGAATATTGATACCTACCGCGCCGACATCAATAAAACGTGCTACTACACGTTCAAGGCTGTGTTGCGCCGTGGCATAGCCACCTTCAATGTCGACACTGAGCGGTACGTTAATCACGCGCGCTATCGAAGCAATACTTGCAAGATGCAGCTCCAACGGCAATTTATCTCCATCGCGATAGCCCAATGACCACGCAACGCCGGCGCTGGTTGTCGCAATCGCCGCGGCGCCAAGGCTTTCAATCAGTAATGCGCTACCGGCATCCCAGGCATTGGGTAGGCGCAATGGATGAGGTTGACGATGTAAATGGGCAAAAACGGTGGCGTTATTATTGAGGTCCATAAAATTCTCCCGAAAAAACGCATTCTAACCACCGTCAATATGGATGATAATAGCCACCAATTTCAGACATTCATTCCTTAGGAGAACGAATGGAAGAGCCTTCCTTGCACCTGGTGAAAGCCTTTGTCGCAGTGGCGGAACACCAAAGCTTCGCTAAGGCGGCGCAAGCGCTGAGCATGACCCCTTCCGCAGTTAGCCGCTTGGTCAAGAAACTTGAGCAGCAGGTTGATATGTTGCTGATCAATCGCACCACCCGCGCAATGTCACTCACCGACGCCGGACAACGTTATTTCATTGATTGCAGTAACGCCCTTGAGCAATTACGCATCGCTTATGAGCGCATGCGCGATGAAAAAAGCCAGCCAAGGGGAACGCTACGGCTCAGCACTTCGTTGTCTTTTGGCCGCCTCCATGTGGCACCGCATCTGTCGTCCTTTATGGCGCAATATCCCCAATTACGCGTAGACCTGCTGATGACCGACCGTTATGTCGATATCGTCGCGGAACGCGTGGCGGTGGCTATCCGCATCGGTCGTTTGCCGGATTCGAGTTTGGTCGCGCGTAAACTTCTCAATAATCGTCGTATTCTGGTGGCCTCACCGCGCTATCTGCAACAATTTGGCGAACCCACCGATCTGGAAGAACTGCAACAGCACGCTTGTCTGGTATCGACGGCAAGCCACGATGGCGATAACTGGCGCCTGTTTGGTCCTGCGGGTGAAACCGTTTTTCGCCCCAAAGGCCGAATGCGTGCGGACAATGGTGACGCTGTTAAGCAATTTTGCCTCGACGGACAAGGCATCGCCTTTCATTCCGCAGTGACCATGGCCGATGCCATGCATTTGGGGACGTTGGTGCAGGTATTGCCGAAATGGGCTGGCAGAGAGACCGGGGTATATTCCGTTTATCCGCCGGGGCCCGTGGGGCCAGCAGCGCGAGCGCTGGTTGATTTCTTGAATTTGCGATGGCAGCAGGAACTCTGTCTGCAAACCGCCAGGATCCCGTGATTTGCGGCCGCCAGGTTAGCCAGCATACCCGGACATCACTACATAAAATTTTGCCGATGCAAAACCTCGATAAACGCCTGCGACGCTGCGCTACGGTAGGCACCCTTGCGTTGCAGCAATACCACCTGGCGCACAGGCATGGCGTCAATAAGTGATACCGGCTGCAACTGGGGGTTTTCTAAGGCAATCGCCGCCGGCAGCAAGGTCGCCAGTTGGCTACGGCGCACAATGTCAATGATGGCGCCAATCGCATTGGCCTCCATCGCCACTCGGGGACGAATGCCCAGCCGCTGGCAATAATCGTCGATAAACTGACGAGTCGCGAAGTCCTCACTGAGCAACACCAACGGCTGCTGTTCGAACGCTTGCGCAGACAAAGGTTCGCGCTGTTGAGCCAGCGGGTGATGAGTCCCAACCATCATATTCAGTGACTCGCTAAACAAATCCTCTGCTTCAATATCCGCCGATTGCGCCTGGCCGAAAGCAATGCCCAAATCCAACCGATCTTCCGCCAACTGGGCCTCAATCTTGTCCTGCGTCATTTCATGAATACTCACCGAAACGCCCGGATAACGCCGATAAAAAACGTCGATAACCGGCCCAATCAGATAGGCGGTAAACGTGGGTGTCATCGCTAACCGCAGGCTACCGCGTTCCAATGTCGCCACATCATGAATTGCCCGCGTTCCTGCTTCCAGATCTTGCAATGCCAGCCGGGCATAGCGCATCCAGGCCGCGCCGGCGTCGGTCAAACGTACCGCGCGTCCGGTGCGATCAAACAGGGGGGTGCCTAGTTGCTCTTCCAACTGCTTGATTTGCTGCGATAACGTGGGTTGGGAGACATGCAGCACTTCGGCCGCGCGGGTGAAATTACCCTGCTCGGCAACGGCGAGAAAATAACGGATGTGTCGTAACAGCATAGCGCACCTACTATTGGTAATTCCTATGGACATCATTATAAATGGGTCTTAGACCCTATAGCCAGTACAGCGCATGATGCATCCATCGCTTAACAGCAACCCGATGGAGAAAATATGAAAGAAGTGATCGAGGGTTTTCTGAAGTTCCAGCGCGAAGCATTCGTCGAACGTACGGCATTGTTCCAGCAATTGGCTACCCAACAAAGCCCGCGCACCCTGTTTATCTCATGTTCTGACAGCCGTCTGGTGCCGGAACTGATTACCCAGCGTGAACCTGGCGACCTGTTTGTGATCCGCAATGCCGGCAATATTGTGCCTTCGTTCGGCCCCGAGCCGGGTGGCGTCTCCGCATCAGTGGAATATGCCGTCTCTGCGCTCGGCGTGGAAGATATCGTGATCTGCGGGCATTCCGACTGTGGCGCGATGACGGCGATTGCCACTTGCCAGTGCCTGGATCATATGCCGACCGTAGCAAACTGGCTGCGCTACGCCGATTCCGCCAAGGTGGTCAATCAGGCTTATCCGCATGCCTCCGAAGGGGAACGCGTCAGTGCTATGGTCCGTGAGAACGTCATCGCGCAACTGACCAATATTAAAACCCACCCTTCCGTTGCCCTGGCGCTTGAACAGGGGCGACTGAAGCTGCACGGCTGGGTTTACGACATCGCCAGCGGCTGCATCGAAGCGCTGGATGGTGAAACCCGACGCTTTATTCCGTTAGCCACTAATCCTGAAGTCACGGCAACCCCTGCCGTAGCCCGTTTTTAATTTCATTTATTAAAGGAGACAATATGACACAGTCACTGCATCACTCATCTTCACGCGAAGCCTTAACCGACATCATTATGGACGCCAAGATCCGCAAAAACCTGACCTTCGAAGCGATTAATGAAGGTACCGGCCTGAGCCTGGCGTTTGTCACCGCGGCGCTGCTGGGCCAGCATCCACTCCCAGAACAGGCTGCCCGCGCCGTTGCCGCTAAGCTCGATCTGGACGAAGATGCCGTACGTCTGCTACAAACCATCCCGCTACGCGGCAGTATCCCTGGCGGTGTACCGACCGATCCGACCATTTATCGCTTCTACGAAATGGTGCAGATTTATGGTTCCACGCTGAAAGCCCTGGTGCATGAACAGTTTGGCGACGGCATTATCAGCGCGATCAACTTCAAACTGGACATCAAAAAAGTGCCGGACCCGGACGGTGGCGAACGTGCCGTGATCACCCTGGACGGCAAATACCTGCCCACTAAACCTTTCTGATAGCCCATTGCCGGTGGCCCCCACCGGCAAATTGACAACCCGACAATCCTTGGCTAAATTAACTGCGTTCTAACGCCTTTCTGGCGTTTTTCACTACCCGAGGCCTGTATGTTGGAGATTGTAGCGACCCGATAGTCACTTCCTTGCCGTTTTGGCAGGAGGTTCTGACGTATCCGACACGCATTTGCGTGGGGATGCGTGTATCTGGGTTTACTGCAGGATTTCTCAACATGAACATTTCCAAAGCGGAACAACGCGTGCTGCACGTGTTGGCTAAAGGTGGTTATATCGCGTTCACCCGTGATAACGCGGGTCGTGTGACCCACGTTCAATGCTTTACCCGCGAAGGGCTAGGCCTGGCCGATTGCTCTCTACCCATCTTTACCAAACTCAAAACCAAACGCATGATCCTTTCCCGCCAGGGACGCCCTTATCGCGTAACTATCACCGGGCTGAAAGCCGTACGTGCGCAATTGGATAATCGCTAATCATTTTTACCGGTCAGGCCTAGGCTTTGGCCGGTTTCACTCTTATTTGGAGACTGTTATGACTTTTATTATTCGTCATGAAGAATCGGGCGACATCTGCGCCATCGAAGCCCTGACCGCTGCCGCATTTTTGAGTGAGGAGCACAGCAGCCATACGGAGCAGTTTATTGTCAACGCGCTGCGACGTGCCGGTGCCTTATCCTTATCTTTGGTTGCCGAGCGGGGTGGCATACTGATTGGGCACGCCGCCTTATCACCGGTAACGATCAGCAACGGCGAGAAAGGCTGGTACGGACTGGCGCCGGTTTCGGTGCTGCCGGCTTACCAGAATCAGGGGATAGGCAGCCAATTGATCCGCCAACTGTTGACCGAACTGCAAGAAAGCAGCGGAGCGGGTTGTGTGGTGCTGGGCAATCCGACTTACTACGGCCGCTTTGGTTTCATGACACAGGCAGGTCTGACACTGCCGGGCATTCCAGCTGAGTATTTCCAGGCTCTGTCATTCAGTGGCCCATTCCCGCAGGGCACGGTCACTTTCCATTGTGCATTTGACGCTACGGCCTAAGCTACATAAGGCAGTGCCCGAATCAGGGCCTGCCTTAACACAGGGTGTTTACGCTTGATCGCCATAACGGACAATGGTCAAACGCTCTTCTTCCGAAGGCCCCACAAAATATTGAGTGAGTAAATCAAATGCCTCTTCGGTTAACACGAAGGGATGATCGCCGCGCTCGTTTCTGATTCTTATCCGGCTCTTGCACTGCGCATCGCTCACATCCAAAAAATGCAGGCAATGGTCAACACCGGCCCGATCGGCTAATTGCCTGGCCCACAGCCGGCGATCCGGCGTATTCATCGGGAAATCCAGTACCACAGACAACCCATTAGCCAGCAGTTGCACAATGTGCTCACTCAACGCCTGGCGTAAGCGAGCTGAATAACGGGCGTAGTCTTGTAGGGTCGCCATCTGTTGTTCATACAACGTCGCCAACCAACTGTCTTCAACCAGCAACAATGTATCGGCTTGCTGTGCCAGGCTATTCGCCAATGTTGACTTGCCGGAGCCGGCTTTACCGCACATCAGGTGTAAAACGGCGGGGGGATGGTTCTTCATAAGTGCCTCCTGGGGATATTATATTGCCAGTCGGAGGACCTTTTTGCCCCGCCTGACTGGCGGGGTTTCGCTTATAACAGACGCGCTATCCCACCACTCTGAGAATGGTGATAATAATCTGCGCGAATGAAAAAAGGCTTCTGTTCATCAGTTATGAATAAGACAAAAGGACCAGGCTGTCAACGCTCAAAGAAACGCGCTAAGCGCACCAGGTGTCACGGATAAAATCGGCAAACAGCCGAACTTTTTGCTGAACATGGCGACGCGTCGGGTACACCGCGAACAGTTGATGGGTGTGGCTGACACTATCCGGGAATAATCTCATCAACCGACCTGCAGCAATCTCGGGATCGGCGACAAATGATGGCAACGAACCAATGCCTAACCCTGCGCCAATCATGTCACGCAGCATCAGGCTGTTATTTGCAGTGAACCGCGGTTTGACCACCACGCTCATATCTTCTTCACCCAACGTAAAATGCCAATGCCCAGGCTTTTCAGCTAATGAATATGCCAGACAATGATGCTGCTGCAACTGCACCAACGACTGCGGAGTGCCGTATTGCGCCAGATAAGCCGGTGCAGCACAAATCCGTTGCTGTACCTCGGCAAGGGCGCGGGCACTCAGAGAAGAATCCGGTAAATGGCGGCGAATACGCAGAGAAATATCAAAACCCGCCGCCACCACATCCAACACTCGGTCATCCAGCGTCAGTTCAACCTGAAGTTCAGGGTAGCGTTGCATAAACTGCGGCAACAAGGGTGATAACACCATCAGGCCAAATGACAGCGGCGCATTGACACGTAACGTGCCGGCCACCCGTTGAGTCGTATCAGCAACCGACTGCTCCAGCGCATCAAACTCTGCTAATAACCGACACGCCTCCTGATAATACAGCTGTCCCGCCTCGGTCAGGCTCATGGTACGCGTGGTGCGCGCGATCAACACCGTGCCCAACCGAGTTTCCAACTGCTTGATCTGCTTGCTGAGGGCCGCGGGTGTTACCGACAAGTCCTCGGCTGCCTTGTAAAAACTGTTGCGTTCAACCACTCGGCGGAATGCCCGCATCGCCAGTAAAACGTCCATATAATTTCCAAAAAGTTAATTATAAATTAAATAAACCACAAATTATTAACCTAAACAACATCAGTAAACTCCAGATCAGCCACTTCATAACGTGAAGTGAAATCAATAAGTTGATCATCAAGGAGTTCAAAATGAAAAAGACCCTCATCGCCCTGCTGCTCGGCCTGAGCAGCGCAGCAACACCGCTCGCCTCGTTGGCGCAACCGACAGCGAACACCGCAACGCGTCAAGCTGGCTACGTTCAACCCCTGACTGCCGAAAACAGTCTGTTATTGATGGTCGATCTGCAAGACATGTTCGGCATGACCATCTCCTCTATTGATCAGACCAACCTGGTGAACAACGCCACGGGCATCGCCAAAGCAGCCAAGGTATTTAATGTGCCCACCATTTTGGCCTCAGCTAATGCCAAAAGCTTTGCTGGCCCGTTTTTTCAGCAGGTAACCCAAGCCCGCCCTGATTTGAAGGTGTATGACCGCACCGCGATTAACGTCTGGCAAGATCCTCGGGTGGTGGAGCAAATCAAGCAGTCTGGTCGCAAGAAGATCATTATTGGCGGCCTGTGGACGGCCAGTTGCGTCATGTTGCCGGCGCTGTCTGCACTGGGAGAAGGTTACGAAGTCTACATTTTGTCGGACGTCACCGGGGATATCACCGCAGATACTCAACACAATGCGATGCAGCGACTGATTCAGGCCGGAGCCACACCGGTAAACTGGGTGGCGCTGATGCTGGAATGGCAGCAGGATTGGAGCCACAAAAACACGGCCGGCGGAGTTTTAAAGATTGCCAGTGAACATGGCGCCAGTTGGGGCATGGGGGCAAACTACGCTGGCGCAATGAACGTCGGCAGCGAAGCCAAATAATCGCGCCCTGATAGCCCGCTCAGGCGGGCTTTTAACCAACGTGATAGCCGCGACTGTCCTGAGGGGCCTGTTCCCGCTGATCCAGGCCATAATCGCGCACCACTTCTGCTACCCGCAGGCGATAGTACGCCAACACGTCATGGCGCCCACGCGCCTGCGCAGCCCGATGCTGTTCGATGTTGCGCCACTGTTGAACTGCCGCCTCATCACGCCAAAAGGAAAGCGACAGCAACCGCTGCGGATCGGCCAGGCTTTGAAAACGTTCAATGGAAATAAACCCGTCAATTTCCGCCAACAGCGGTTTCAGTTCGGCAGCCAAATTAAGGTAGGTTTCACGTTGCCCGTCGGCAGCCTGCAATTCAAAAATAACGGCAATCATAATGTGCTCCTGTCAGAGGTAAATTCACGGCAAACTGCCATGAGGTTCTCCCTCACGCCAGGCCGGTGTGAAGACACATCCTAGCGCTAGACTGACTGCAATACTTCGCCTAAGCTCGAAGTATGAATGACATCCATATTGAAGACCGTTTGGCAGCGCTGACTGCCGCCATTGCCGACCGAACCCGGGCACGTATGCTGTGCCTGCTGATGGATGGGCGTGCCTACACCGCAACGGAGCTCAGTGCGGCGGTTGAAGTGGCGGCCTCTACCGCCAGCGGCCATCTGGCGCGCCTGCTGGAGCAGCGATTGATCCTGTGTATCAAGCAGGGGCGCTATCGCTATTTCCGTCTGGCCGGGCCGGCGGTCGCAGCCGCGCTGGAAACGCTGATGGCGCTGGCCGGTGTCGAAAAACCCATCGTAAAAAGCAGTACCCCAACGTCCCTGCAGTTCGCCCGTACCTGTTATGACCATATGGCCGGTGAAATCGCGGTAAAATTGCACGATCGTTTGCACCAGCGATGCTGGCTGGAAGGCGACGAACATTACCGGTTGAGTGATATGGGCCGGACGGCTTTAACTCAGTTGGGCGTTGACTGTTCTGCGGCACTTTCCCGGCGGCGTTTCGCCTGCGGCTGTCTGGACTGGAGCGAACGTAAAGCCCATCTTGGTGGCGCACTGGGTGCCGCGTTGCTCAATACATTTATCGAACGCAGTTGGATCCGACGCCAACTCGATAGCCGCGAATTGCAACTCACCCCCGCCGGTAAAAAAGTGCTGAAAGCACATTTTGATATCACGCTCTAACCCTGCGCCGCGTTAGCTTTGCTGCAATACTGAGAAAGCACAACGTCAACCCGAGGACTCTTCATGATCGATCAAACCCAATTCCCGATCGTCAAACGCTGGCCCGCCCAGCATCCTGAAAGGCTACAACTTTACTCTCTGCCTACGCCCAACGGCGTCAAGGTTTCCATTATGTTGGAAGAGATAGGTCTGCCTTATGAACCGCACCTGATTGATATCGGCAAGAACGAGACATGGACACCGGAATTTCTGTCGCTGAATCCGAACGGCAAAATCCCGTCGATCATCGATCCCGATGGTCCTGATGGCAAACCGCTGGCCCTGTTTGAATCCGGCGCCATCCTGTTATATCTGGCGGAGAAAAGCGGGAAGTTTCTGCCGCAAGATCCTGCCCTGCGTTATGAAACTATTCAGTGGGTATTCTTCCAGATGGCGGCGGTCGGCCCCATGTTCGGTCAACTTGGTTTCTTCCACAAATTCGCCGGCCGCGAATATGAGGATAAGCGCCCATTAGAACGCTATACAAATGAATCCAAGCGCCTGCTCGGCGTGCTGGAAAGCCGACTGGAAGGCCGTGATTGGATCATGGGCCAGGATTACAGCATCGCCGACATTTCACTGCTGGGTTGGGTGCGTAATCTGATCGGCTTCTATGAAGCCCGCGAGCTGGTTGAATTCGACAGTTTCCCACGCGTGGGACAATGGCTGGAGCGTGGCCTGGCACGCCCGGCAGTGCAGCGCGGTTTGAATATCCCCGCCCGCAACGCATAATTTATTGCCTGGGATAGCCGCCCGGCTATCCCATTCTCACTCCCGTCATAAAAGTGTCACGCACCTGCTCTACCCTCCTTACGTAACAAATTGATGCTAATTATGTTGTTATATTACGACAAGGAGCTTTCCCCCATGCAACATTCCGTTTCCCTGATCGCCAGTGCCGTGTTATCCGCCTTACTGTGTGCCACCGCCTTCGCCGATGACACCACCGTCAATACCGCAAGCCTTTCCGAGCGTGCAGCACGCGGCGACATCGTCGAGCCTGGTGGCGCACGCCGACTGAGCGGCGACCAAACCGCGGCACTGAAAGCGTCACTGTCCAACACAACGGCCAAAAACGTGATTTTGCTGATCGGCGATGGCATGGGTGATTCTGAAATTACCTCGGCACGTAACTATGCCGAAGGTGCAGGCGGCTATTTTAAAGGCATCGATGCCCTGCCGCTGACCGGCCAATATACCCATTACTCACTCGATAAAAAAACCCACAAACCCGACTATGTCACCGACTCCGCCGCCTCAGCGACCGCATGGTCGAGTGGCGTTAAAACCTATAACGGGGCTCTCGGCGTCGACGTCAACGGTAAAGATCAGCCGACGCTGTTAGAGATTGCCAAAGCTGCGGGTAAAGCCACGGGCAACGTCTCTACTGCCGAACTGCAAGACGCTACGCCGGCAGCACAAATTTCTCACGTTACCTCGCGTAAATGCTACGGCCCGGAAGAGACCAGCGAAAAATGCGCAACCAACGCGCTGGAAAACGGTGGCCGTGGTTCCATCAGTGAGCAGTTACTCAAAGCCCGCGCCGACGTCACGCTCGGCGGAGGTGCCAAATCCTTTAATCAGCTCGCGAAAAGCGGCGAGTGGAAAGGAAAA
Organism: Serratia sp. CoH_134_PS_4; assembly: GCF_058190535.1. Taxonomy (NCBI): domain Bacteria; kingdom Pseudomonadati; phylum Pseudomonadota; class Gammaproteobacteria; order Enterobacterales; family Yersiniaceae; genus Serratia; species Serratia sp. CoH_134_PS_4. The sequence continues at coordinate 28,696 of NZ_JBXWKI010000018.1, read as the reverse complement.
TCACTGAAAGACCAAGCAACGGCACTTGGTTATCAATGGGTTGAGAACCTCGATGCCCTGAACGCCGTGAGCGTGGCTAATCAGCAAAAACCGCTGTTGGGGCTGTTTTCCGGCGGTAATATGCCCGTTCGCTGGCAAGGGCCGAAAGCCACCTATCACGGCAATATCGACAAACCGGCGGTAACCTGCGAAAACAACCCGGCACGCACTGCGGATATCCCAACGCTGGCAGCCATGACAGAAAAAGCTATCGATCTGCTGAAAACCAATCAAAACGGTTTCTTCTTGCAGGTTGAAGGGGCGTCGATCGACAAGCAAGATCATGCCGCTAACCCATGCGGTCAATTTGGTGAAACTGTCGATTTGGATGAGGCCGTACAAAAAGCGCTGGAATTCGCCCGTGCCGATGGCAATACCCTGGTGATCGTCACCGCTGACCATGCCCACTCCAGCCAGATTATCGCTGCCGATGCCAAGGCCCCCGGCCTGACGCAAATGCTGACCACCAAAGAGGGTGCGCCAATGACCATCAGCTACGGGAATTCAGAAGAAGATTCTCAGGGGCACACCGGCACACAATTGCGGGTCGCCGCCTACGGCCCACATGCCGCCAACGTGGTTGGGCTAACCGATCAAACCGATCTGTTCTATACCATGCGTGACGCCATGGCGATTAAGTAAGCCCGTGGCTGGTTAAATCTGCCCCCCATTCATCCCTTGTCTTTCAGGCGGTGAATGGGGCCTTTACCCTTTAAAACCCCCCTGCGGCTGCTATATTGAAGCGCCATTTTCGCTTATGAGAAGAACTCTTTATGGCGTTACTCCGTTGGGCTGGTTCCTTGTTTGCTTTCATGCCGTCTCTCGGTGAAAATCGGTTTTGATTCTGTCTGTGATATCAGGCAGGCTAAGCCTCATTCTCGAAGGCCTGATCACTCCCGGCAACGTTGAGCTGCAAGTGACTGCTCTGAGTATCATGACCGCTGGTCCAACCCTGCAAAAACTGTTACCCCGCTTGTTGAAAAACCGGTGTCAGCCTGCCCAACAATAAGGAACTATTTTTGAATGTGATCACCTTGCCCTTCGCCACAGAACGTCTGCAACTGCGCCGCTTTACGCCTGCCGATCTCGATGCCTATGCAACTTACCATCGCTTGCCAGAGGTTTATCGGTACCTGTACGCGCCAACACCCAACGACGCGCAACTGGCCGACCTGCTTGCCGATGCAGTGGCTTCGCGCTTTAGCAAAGACGGCGACGTTTTTTATTGTGCCGTCACGGTGAAAGACAGCGGCGATCTGATCGGTGAAGTCCTGTTAAAGCTGGCCAATCGCGCCGCGTTACAAGGAGAGATTGGCTATATCTTCAACCCGGCCTATGCGGGTAAGGGCTATGCCATTGAGGCCGTACGGGCAGTCCTGGAGCGCGGGTTTAACCAAGTGGGTTTTCACCGTATTTTTGCCCGTCTCGATGCCGCCAATCGCGGCTCGATCGGCGTGGTTGAACGTTTGGGAATGCGTAAAGAAGCGCACCTACGACAAAATGATCGCTTCAACGGTGAGTGGGGTGATGAGCTGATTTACGCTCTGCTGGCTGAAGAGTGGAATCAGGCATTGGTGCAAGACAAGCTTTAGGCATCTGCCAGCATCTTTGCCGCCATCTGTTTATAACTCGCCACCAACTCGCGGCCCTCATCCGGGCCGGTACTCACCGCGAGCCGCATCGTGGCTTCCCCCAAATGCATCAACAAGAAGGCAGCATGCTCAACCGATGCAGGATCCGCTTGCGGTCGCAGTCGACGTATCGCCGCTGCCAGCAATGCCCCGTTCAGCCGGCTTTCCGCCACTTCCTCTTCGCGCAGAGTCTTGTTGGCCTGTGTCGCTGCCCAGATATCCCGCATGACAGGTTCAGCCAGAAACAACGCATAATATTCATCGATCAGGCAGTTAAACGCTTCAATTAGCTGGGGTAACGACTGGACTTGGACGAGCCCCTGTTCAATACATTCACGCGCTTCCTGGTTATAACCTTGTGCCAACACGCGGACGATCGCCGTTTTATCCGGGAAATACTGATACAACGCCCCGATAGAAATACCGGCATTCTGCGCCACTTCACTCATGCGCATTGCATCGCTGCCCTGCGCGGCGATCAGTGCAGTCGCACAATCCAGAATCAATTTTACCTTTTCCCGGCTACGCGTTTGGCTGGGTTTACGCCGCAATGCGGGCGATTTTTTTTGCTTATCATTCATCATGCATCGTCCTTTGAACAAAAAACTGCCTTGACAATAATACGAGGGTTTATCATATTTACAAAACATGAGTAATACTCACATTTGGAGCAACGCCATGAACACCAACCAAAACGGGTCACCTATTCTGGTTTTAGGCGCGACCGGTAAAACTGGCAGCCGCGTAGCAGCACGGTTACAACAGCTGGAGATACCCGTACGCGCAGCGCATCGTCGTGCAGCCATTCCTTTCGACTGGCAAAATAGCACCACCTGGCACACGGCCTTACAAGGCGTCAAAAAGCTGTACCTCAGTTTCCAACCCGATCTCGCCGTGCCGGGCGCCATCGATACCCTGGAGCACTTTTGCCAACAGGCAGTAAATCGTGGCGTGCAAAAAATTGTGCTGCTCAGTGGCCGGGGTGAAGACGAGGCTCGCCAAGCGGAGGACGTGGTTAAAAACAGCGGTGCAGATTGGACGGTGTTGCGTGCCAGTTGGTTTATGCAAAATTTCAGCGAGAGTTTTATCCTCGACGATCTGCTAAATGGCCAGGTTTACTTGCCGCCGGGTGAGATCCCCGAACCTTTTATTGATGCAGAAGATATTGCCGACGCTGCGGTCACGGCCCTCACCCAGCCTGGCCACAGCAATACGTTGTATGAACTGAGCGGTCCGCGTTTGATGACCTTTGCGCAAGCGGTTGGCGAAATCGCCCTTGCCAGCGGACGCGAGATCCACTACCAGCAGGTGCCTGTCGCCGATTACGTCGGCTACCTGCGGGAAGCGCAACTACCGGCGGAAATGATCGCACTGTTGGAATATCTATTTAGCACCGTACTGGACGGGCGCAACGCTTCAGTGACCGACGGCATTCAGCGCAGTCTGGGGCGTGCGCCGCGTGATTTTAGCGCCTACATCGCCGACACGGCTGCCAGCGGCGTTTGGCAACCGCGTTAACATTCATCACCCAGGCAGCCGCAGGGGGCGAATATATTCGCCCCGATTAATTCATGCGCCCCCCCAATCCGGTATAACTGCAAATATATCGCGGGTATTCCATCGATATGCGATGATAACGAAATATCGTTTAAATCAGCGACAATTAAACCCTGCAAATATAGCGGTTATATTTAAATAAAAATACCAAATGAATTATTCCTGCCTTTAATCCGCTTTTTTTAATTACAAAAGTAGTTTTTAACAATATTGCAAACAATAATATCCCCTCAGTAACCAGAGTTGAACAACCTGTCCCCAGACAGCCTGTAATAATCCACTTTTCGTTAAAAAAAACGATTAACAAAAAGACATTATCACTGCGACTCGGCTTTGCCGGGCGGGTTAGTTTTACTTATTTCCAGGGTAGCTCCCGATAAATTCTTTCACCTGCAATGAGTAGAATTTACACACAAGAGATTTAATTTAATGAGAAAATTACTCGTCCTGATTTTCTGTCTGAACCTGTTTGGCGTTACGCAACAGGCCGCAGCAGAAGAGAATAAGACCGTTGATGTGGTACTGATCGGTGGCGGCATCATGAGCGCCACGCTGGGGACTTACCTGCATGAGCTGGAACCAAACTGGTCCATCGACATGTACGAACGCATGAACGGTGTGGCAGAAGAAAGCTCCAACGGTTGGAATAACGCCGGGACAGGCCATTCAGCCTTCGCTGAAATGAACTACACCCCAGAGAAAAAAGACGGCACCATTGATATCAGCAAAGCCGTGGTGGTAAACGAGTCTTTTGAAATCTCTCGTCAATTCTGGTCTTATCAGGTGAAAAATAATGTCCTGAAAGATCCAAAATCTTTTATTAACAGCGTGCCACATATGAGCTTTGTTTGGGGTGACGATAACGTCAACTTCCTGCGCAAACGCTATGCAGCGCTGCAACACAGCACCCTGTTCCGTGGTATGGAGTACTCAGAAGACGCCAACCAAATTAAACAGTGGGCCCCACTGGTGATGGACGGTCGCGATCCGAAGCAAAAAATTGCTGCGACCCGTATGCCGCTGGGCACCGACGTGAACTTTGGCGTGATCACCCATCAACTGGTGGATACGCTGACCAAAAATCCAAACTTCAAGCTGAACCTGAGCCATGAAGTCCGCGACATTAAGCGCAACGCCGACAACACCTGGCGCGTGACCGTGGCCGATCTGAACCGTGACGGTAAAGAAACCACTGTGAATGCCAAGTTCGTGTTTATCGGCGCAGGCGGCGCGTCCCTGACCCTTCTGCAAAAAACCGGCATTCCTGAAGCAGACGGCTATGGTGCTTTCCCGGTCGGCGGTCAGTTCCTGGTGACCACTAACCCGGACATCGCTAACCAACACCTGGCCAAGGTTTATGGCCTGGCCAGCGTAGGTTCACCACCGATGTCGGTTCCACACCTGGATACCCGCATGCTGGATGGCAAGCGTGTCTTGCTGTTTGGCCCGTTCGCTACGTTCTCCGGCAAGTTCCTGAAAAACGGTTCGCTGTTCGATCTGCTGCATTCCCTGAGCACGTCCAACCTGATGCCGATGACCCACGTCGGGCTGGATAACTTCGACCTGGTGAAATACCTGGTTGGTCAGTTGATGATGAACGACGACGACCGTTTCGCAGCGCTGAAAGAGTACTTCCCTGAAGCCAAACAGGCCGACTGGAAACTGTGGACTGCCGGCCAACGTGTGCAGATCATCAAGAAAGATGATGAAAAAGGCGGCTTGCTGCAGTTCGGTACCGAAGTGGTCAGTTCTGAGGACGGCAGCATTGCCGCTCTGTTGGGCGCATCACCGGGTGCTTCCACCGCTGCACCAATCATGTTGCACATGATGGAAAAAGTCTTCAAAGACAAAGTGGCGACGCCAGAATGGCAGAGCAAACTGAAAGAAATTATCCCGTCTTACGGCCACAAGCTGAATGGGGATATTGAAATGACGAACAAGATCCGCGGCTACACCAGCAGCGTGTTGCAGTTGGACTATATCGAAGTGAAGCCGGAAACAAACTGATACCCGTTTCCCCCTTCTCTCAAGGCCGCCTCGTGCGGCCTTTTTTATTTCCCGCCACAGCAAGAGCACTTTTCGCTACCTTTTACACCCCAGTTAACACTTGCGTAACCCGGTTACGCAGCCTATTATCAAAGAACTAACTTGGATAATTACCATTACCTACTGTGACCTGAATGTCGTACCCGCGGGAGAACTTAAACAATGGATCGCGTTAATATCATTCATGATTTGCTGGACTGGATTGAAACTCATCTTGATCAGCCACTGCTGTTAGACAACGTGGCGGCCAAGTCAGGCTACTCCAAGTGGCACTTACAAAGGATGTTCCGCACCACCACCGGGCATGCGCTGGGCAGCTATATCCGCGAGCGGCGTCTGTCGCAGGCCGCGCAGGCGCTGCGTTCAAGCCCTCGCCCCATTCTCGACATCGCCCTGCAATATCATTTCGATTCCCAGCCTTCTTTTTCACGCGCGTTTAAAAAACAGTTTGGCAAAACACCGGCGGTGTATCGCCGCACTACCCGCTGGGATGTCGCAGAGATGTCTCCACAGCCCATAGAACCCCTGAACGGGCATCGCCATGAGTCACCGGGCGTACATCTGTGGTATGCGGGGAAATGTCTGGAAGGTAAATGTGGCAACTGGATGGGGCAATAAGGCACCCACAGAATAGCAAAATGCCGCCCCTTTTAAGCACCGTGCTGGTGTTTTAAAAGGGGCGGCATTTTTACTGCATGCTATTACTTGAAGGTGACGTCTACGTTAGCTGTCGCGTTGAATACCCCTGGAGTCGGCGTATTCGTCAGCCATTTCAGGTTAGCGATAAAGGTTTCAGACACTTCGTTCTGCTTATCCTGTAATACACCACCAAAGTCTACGTTGGTCTGTAATGGGATCGGCTTCTTATTAGTATCACGCTGCTGGGTCAAGAAGATGGCTACACCTGGTTTGGTTGTAGGCAAAATCTGCGTGTTATTTGAAGGATCCGAATTGTTGCTGCTAAAACTCGCCTGTAATGATTGCCCTGCACACTCACCGCCCGACAACGTCGCTTTGATATCAAACGGGACCTGCTTAGCAACCGTCCCCGTTTTTGCGCTGGTGGTGCTCAACACACCAAAATCAACGCTGGCGCCATTATTCGCCAGCACGCTGATCTGCGGGTTACACTGAATCACGCGGATCTTGTCCAGCCCTTTTATATAGGCGTTAAAGTTGCTGTCTTTGGTGGCATTCAGACCGAGCACACCATCAATCTGGAACAACGAAGCACGTCCCAATGCCGGGAAATTGCCCGCTGGCGGTTTCACCCCGGTGGCTTTGATGTAGACCGAATAGGTGGCAGTGACCGCTTGAGGGTCAGCCTTCCTTCTGTTGCTACCCGGTTTGGTACCCGGACCTAAATTCGGCCCCGTCGGGCTATTGGAACTCTGCTTGAGGTTAATCGAATCATAATCAACACCGTTGATCGACACGCCGATAGACAGTGATTTGTCCAGAGCACCGAACGAGTTCTGCGGGTTCCAATAGATATAGGCGTTCTCCCCCCTCGGATAATTATCGGTATCCCAGCAAGTAAAGGTGGAGGTAAAGTTCTGCGAACGCCATATCAAATTACCCGCAACAAAGTCGCTGGCGGCCAGCACGATAGGCCGTCCAACGTCGATATCCTGGGTTACGGTGCCGGTTGGGTTGGCCGAACTGGTCGAGTTACCGAAGCGGCACTGCATTGCCGCCGCCTGCTGTGCCGCCATCAACCCCGTCAGCGCCACTAGTGACAAAAGTGTTTTACGTCCAAATGTATTAAATTTCATGGTGCACCTTAGAGTTTTTGGCATTGCAGGGTCAGTTCCTGATATCCCATACCCGCTTGTTGGTTACCCACGCTGGCCGGGATTGGCAGTACGCACTGCTGATCGGCTTTCGGGCCCCATTTAATCGTCAGTTTTTCACCCGGTTTTACACCGGAAACATAGGTGTCGCCATTGAGGCCCACAGTGCCGCTGTTGCGACCATCTTCGTTGAACACGCTGGCGCCAATCGCGGGGAAGTTATCGTTCCCGAGGCGGGCATGAATCAACAGGCTGACACCTTTGAAGGTATCGAAGGTGACTTTCACCACTGATTTTTCTGTCGGAACCACTTGCTTACTGGCTATAGGTACATCCAGCCCTGGCCCGAAGTCCTCGGTACGCAAAGCAACATAGTTGTAGCGATACGGGTTAGCCGATGGCACCACTGCATAACCAAAGCGGTCGATCGTCACACCCGGTTGGTTTTCCAGGCGCACACCTTTAGCGTCTTTGGCTTCCACCAGCAAAATTGTGTTCTGCAACGGCTGCGTTAAGGTGGCACCACCCGAGTGCACCAACAGGCCACCGGACAGGCCAAGCCCAGCCTGGCGGTAGTTATTGCTATACGCGTAACTACCGTCGATGTTACCGATGCTGCTGCTGTAACCCACATTCAGGTTGCTGTTCTGGCCCGAAGACTGCGTATGCCCAGTAGACACCGAGTAGTTCATACGACGATCGTCCAGCATGGTTCCACTGATACCGGTGGAATAGCTGTCCCCACTCTGTTTACTGTGTGCTGCACTGAAGTTGGCAGTGGTCGAATTATTGTTCTGACCCCAATCCAGCGGTACCGAAACGGTGAAGTTTACGCTGCGATCGGAATAACCATATTGGCCACGGGTATCTTGCAGATAAACACCGTAGGAAATACGCTTGTAACCATCGTTATAGCCCACCTGAATGGTACGATCGTTACCGGAAACGCCCCAATAGTTCTGATGGCTAACGTTGGCATATAAATTGGCACCTGCCCACAATTGCTGGCTGAGCGACAATTCAACGCGTTCGCGTTTGTTACCATAGCGAGCGGTGTAACGCGTACGCTTCTGGTTATTGCTCCAGGATGGCTGGCCCGGCTGCAAATCATTCGGATCCCAGTAATCATTCGCGTAAACACCATTGCGCCAGCGATTACGCTCTTCGACTGCGTCGCTGAGATCGTAATAGCCCGAAGTAGCATAGCGATAGCCCGCCAGTTGGAAGTTGGTTCCCATCTGGTTAAGCGATTTGGAATACAGGAAACGGAAGCTCTGGCCTTGTTTACGATCGCCATTAGCCAGTTCAGTATCTGAAATAGAACCGTCAACCGACACTGCCCCCCATGACCCCAGGCTTTTACCTACACCCAAAGCCGCGGAGCGATAGTGCTCAGCCATAACCACCCCACCAAAAGGCGTCAGGCCATAGTTCATGCCACGCGCCAGCGTACCCTGGATCAGATTAGGCTGATAACCGCCATTGCCATTGTGATATTTACCGGCTGTCAGTTGGAAGTTCCAAATGCCTTCACGCAGCATATTTGCCACGGATGAATAGGCTACGCTGAAGGTTTTATGGGAACCATCGGCTTCATTAACGGTGACAATCAGGTCGCCGTTGTTGGTATGTGGGTAAACATCATGGATCTCAAAAGGACCCGGCGCCACGTTAGTGCTGTAAATAATGTAACCGTTCTGGCGGATCTCTACCCGGGCATTGGTTGCCGCGATGCCACGAACCACAGGTGCATAGCCGCGCAAGCTGTCAGGCAGCATGTCGTCTACGCTGGAAAGCTGAACACCACGGAACTGGAAACTGTTAAATACGTTGTTGTTGGTACTGGCCTGACCCATGATCAAACGGCTACGCCATGGCGCAATGTCAGTTTCCGCCCAAGATGAGAGGTTAGTCCAGTTTGCACTGCTGCCGCTTTGCTTATCCAGCGTGGAGTTATTGCGCAAGCGCCATCTTCCCACGTTGAGGCCACTGTTCAGCGACAGGAAAGTATATTCGCTGTCATCTGCATCATCGCGACGATAACTGTTCTTGTTGTAATTGAAGGTATAGTTGGCGAACAGGGCGTTAATGCCTTCATCGTACATGCTTGATGGGATTGCACCTACAGCGCTCAAATCCATCATGGTCTGTGGTACAGAAATATTAATTTGCTGCACTGCTGCGTCATAGCTGACAGCGGCGTCTTTAATCACAGCAGGTAAATCAACACAGCTGCCTGCCGGCAGGGTTTCCGGCAGTTTAATACCGTAATTCAACAGATCTTCAACTTTAAGGCAAGGCTGAGATGCAGCCTGCCCTTTTACCTGACGAAAAGTAACATCTTTATGATCGACCTGGGTCAAGTTGACGTAGATATCAAATGGATAGACGCCAGGTTGCAACGCATCACCCTGAGCCACGGCTTCGGCGTTACTCAAGTTTTCATTGCCGTGTACAAACGACATGTTAAATTCTGCCAGCGCTGCTTCACTCCATAAAATCGGCGCGGCGGCGGCAATGATTGCAATCCGGATCAACTGTGTCAGCCGTGTCGTTCCGCATGCTACTTTTCGTTGATGTGCCATTCCCTGTCTCTCTTATTGTACTGGAACGTCCTTGACTTCCGTTCTACCGCCAAAATCATTGATATAACTGAACGAAATTTTGTTACTCGCGCTGACGCCTGCTGGGATGTTGATCGCAAGGCGCTCGCCTGGATTCACCATGTTGGCATCGACATCTACGGTCTTACCCGCGCTATTTTTCAAATGCAGCGCCCCAAAGGTAATATGCAGAGGGCCATCGTTAATCACCTGCAAACGTGAACCTTCACGCTGCCAGCGTAATTTTTGCACTTGCTCGTCCAGCGTCGTTTTCAACGCCACCGGTCGATAAAAAAGTTTAATTCGGGTACGCACTGCAACCTGAAGCACATTCTCCTGCTTCGGTGCGGGTGGTATTTCCTGCACGTTAATCCACAGCAGAGTTTCTTTATCTTGTGGAAGACCAGTACCGGAATAAATAAAGCGTAAAATAGCGGTCTTTGTCGCATCCAATTTCAGGATCGGTGGAACCACTACAATCGGCAGATTTTTCGGCACCTGATTTCTGTCACCGGTATCCAACCAGGTTTGCACCATATAAGCTTCAGCAGCATCATTATGAATCGGCAGCGAGGCTGATTTATCTGAGCCTTTATAGATTACCCGGGTGGCATCTACCTGGATCCCGGCGTAGCTGCTAAAAGTGCCCAGCATCAGCAGAGCAGCAAAGAACTTTTTCATCGGTTTCCTCTACGGGCCATCCTTGGCCGTTTGTGTCCTAAAAGATCAATTATTTGTATTCGATGGTGAACGGGCTGGTGGCATTTGCCAGACCAGCGGTCACACCAGCGAATGAACGGTAGCGAGCCTGCAGGTTGAAGGTCGCGGTACCGGCAGCATCAACGCTCACTTTAGCTACGTCGTCTTTGATGTTGCTACCATCGCCGATAGCGAAAGGTTTGCCGTTGTTGTCGGTAATTTCGATACCAACACCGGTAGCTGCTGTGCCAGTGCCGCCAACGTTGCTTACAGACAGCAGGTCAGGGTTGCCAGCAACGGTGTTGCCATCAAAACGCAGGCTGTAGTCGCCAGCATCACATTTTTCCAGAGAGATCTGGAAAGCTTTAGATGCAGACTTATCGCCAACATTTTGGAATGCAGAAGTAGGATAAGTACCCAAATAAACTTCTTTATTTTGAGTATCGCTAGTTACCTGGCAAGTAGACTGTTTGATTTCACCGGTGAATTTAACAGTGCCATTCGCAGCCATTGCGTTAGAAGCAGTTACGGACAATACCAGCGCAGCCAAAGGCAATAATACTTTTTTCATTTCCAGCTCCATAGAAAAACAATAAAATAATCGATTCAGTGACAGACGAATATATTAATCCCCGGCACTGAGCATACACTCAGCGATAGCACTCCTTGCTTAAAAGGAGTGTTGCCTCGATGAACCCATTGCCGGACGAAATATAGACCAACGGCATTCTTATTGTTAAATCGTTTAAAACATTCATAACCCCCCTCTTGATAGGAATAAACTATCAACAAATACCTATCGATCGATGTTGACGATTCAATCGAATAGGAATAATCTGTGTTTTGGAAAGCCATGCAGTCGGACATTTTGTCTTAAGACCTAATTATCAGTACATTATTCCGTATATTTACATTTTGTTACCTTTTGAGCACTTTAGAATTCGCGACAAAAAGCCCCTTTGATGGTCTGTAAGCGGCATTGCACATCTTGGCTGCTTTAAATAAGACATTTACCCATAAACAGCCAAATTTCATTAAATTATGCTTTAAAAAACAAACAGTTACACATCAATCAAGGGATTGAGGAATGCGCGGTTCTTTTAGAGAGAAAAATAACGGAATTAATTATGTTTTCCAGCCTATGTTCGCAAAATCGGGACAATTGCTGGCCGTTGAGTGTCTATCAAGATTCACTTTTAATAGTGAATATGCCCATTTCTCTCCTGAACAGTTCTTTCGTACAGCTGATAGCGCCACGCGAATTGAGATTTTGTTGGATCAGGTCAGTCTGATAGAAAAATATAACCACTGGTTTCGTGAAAACCAGGTTATCGCAACACTAAATGTAGACGACCATTCTCTTCGTTCTCTGGCCAATAGCCATTTTGCAGAAAGAATTAGCGCCACCCGATGTATTCATTTCGAAATCAGTGAAAACTCGACTCGGTTAGTAAAAGACCGTGTTCATGGCGATCCCTCACTGAAGAGCTATTCATTTTGGCTCGATGATTTTGGTTCAGGCTATGCGGGGTTTTCCGCGTTGTATAACAGCCAGTTCCGCTTCGTTAAACTCGACCGTTTTTTATTATGGGACTTTATGAAGAAGTCCGGTGGCGAGGGTTTAATGCGCGCTTTATTGCGCTTTTTTTACCTTAATCATTACAAGGTAATTATCGAAGGAGTAGAAACTCCCGAACATAAAAAATGGCTGGACGAAATGCCATATTACGCACTGCAGGGAAAGCTGTGGAAGGAATCCGACATCAAGGATTTGAACTCGCTTCTTACAGCTGAATACTTTTAACTCATTATGGGTGTTCTCCATTATGTCTAAAAACAATGTCCTTGTTATTAGTGAGTGTAAGTACAGCTATGTCGGCCTTTCGGTGTTACTGAAAAAACATTACGGCAAGTACGATATCAGGCTGTTTTCAGATTTTATGCATGGTGGCGCTAAGGCGGAGAAAATAATTAAGCACGATATCGCGCTGATCTTCACCTCACAAAATCTGGAACAAAGCGTCAACGTCATCGAAAGCCTTGTATCTCTCCATCAGCAATACAATTCTAAAACGCGGCTGCTGGTTTTTTATGATGATGAGCGCGTAGTAAAGCTGTTGTCGATCCTGGGGATTTCCGTTGAATTGGTCTCTACGCGTATTCCACTTTATTCGCTGCAGGAAAAAATACAAAACCTGTTGGAAAGCAAAGAGCCTGGCGGGATAAAAATGCAGAAAACCCGGGAACTTAGCCCGGCAGAAAGTGACGTCATCTTCAATTTACTGCGCGGTGACAGCCTACTGCATATTGCCCAAAAGCGCGGTACTCACCCCAAAACGATTTTTTCGCAGAAATACAGCGCGATGAAAAAGCTGCGGTTACGTAGCATGAGCACGATTTTTGTCGCCAACAAGTGATTGCCAGGCCGCCCCCCGGCGGCCTGAGTAACGCCCCTCGTTAAATTTATGTAACAACGAACGACAAAGCAGCAACAGCCACATAACACTCCTGCCTATTGGTTACGATTCACTCACGGGATTATCCCGAGAGTCATGTCGTCTGGATTAAAAAAACATCAGGAGATGTTATGAAGTCATCGTTATTCAGCCGTTATACCTGCTTTGTCTTAAGCCTCTTGCTGACGCTGGCGTCATTGACGCTATTGCCCCACCAGCCCTGGTTTTGGCTGCCGGTAATCATTTTTGGCGCACTGAGTGTACTGGGGGTTTACGACCTCACCCAGCAACGCCATGCCATCTGCCGTAACTACCCCATCATCGGCCGTTTACGCTTTTTCTTCGAATTTATCCGTCCGGAAATACGCCAGTACCTGTTGGAAGAAGATAACGCGCAGATCCCGTTCTCACGCACCCAGCGCACGCTGGTCTACCGTCGTGCCAAAAATGAGATGGGCGACAAACCCTTTGGGACCCAGTTAGACGTTTATCAAACCGGCTACGAATGTATTGGCCACTCCATGCGGCCGGTTGCCGTATCCGATCCAACCAGTTTCCGTGTCGCAATAGGCGGCCCGGATTGCAGCCAGCCTTACTCCGCCTCAATTTTTAATATCTCGGCCATGAGTTTCGGCGCACTGTCGGCCAACGCGATTCGTGCGCTCAATCTGGGGGCGGCAAAAGGAAATTTCTATCATGACACCGGCGAAGGCAGTATCAGCCGCTATCACCGTGAAAACGGTGGCGATCTGGTGTGGGAGCTGGGCAGTGGCTATTTCGGCTGCCGCACCGCAGACGGCCATTTTGATCCGCAGCGCTTTGCCGAGCAGGCTAAAACCCCACAGGTGAAAATGATTGAAATCAAACTGAGCCAAGGGGCGAAACCCGGTCATGGCGGTATTCTGCCGGCTAAAAAAGTGGATGCGGAAATTGCGGCAACGCGTGGGGTACCTGAAGGGGTGGACTGCATTTCGCCAGCCTCACACAGCGCCTTCACCACGCCCGTGGAAATGATGCATTTCATTCAGCAGTTACGTGAATTGTCTGGGGGCAAACCCGTGGGCTTTAAACTGTGCATCGGTCACCCGTGGGAATTTGTCGCCATCGCCAAAGCAATGCTGCAAACCCAAATATTGCCGGACTTTATCGTGGTGGATGGCAAAGAAGGCGGGACCGGCGCTGCGCCGCTCGAGTTATCCAACTACATGGGGATGCCGTTACGCGAGGGGTTATTGTTCGTGCACAATACCCTGGTAGGCTGCGGATTACGTGACCACATCAAGATTGGTGCCAGCGGTAAAATCATCAGCGCCTTTGATATCGCCAGCGTATTGGTATTAGGTGCCGATTGGGTGAATTCAGCACGCGGCTTTATGTTCGCTGTCGGCTGTATTCAATCTCAGAGTTGCCACACCAACCATTGTCCAACCGGCGTTGCTACCCAAGATCCACTGCGGCAGAAAGCCTTGGTGGTGCCCAACAAAGCAGAGCGCGTTTATCATTTCCACCAGAATACCGTGAAAGCACTGGCAGAAATGCTGGCCGCTGCTGGGGTCAGTCGACCGGAAGAGCTCACTTCTCATCATATGCTACGCCGCATTACCTCAACTGAAATCAAGGTTTATGCCGACATCTATTATTACCTGGAACCCGGTGCACTGCTGCAGAAAGAAATAGAAAGTGATTTCTATGCGCGCATGTGGCGCATGGCGACGCCAAACAGTTTCGATCAGGCGATCGCCCTGCCGGCTTAAGCCGATTTAGACGTCGCAGTTTCAAGGTGCAGCGAGAAGAATGACAGAGATGAAGTGCCCCCCGCCTCGGGGAAGAACTTTGGAGAGGGGGTTGCTTGCTACAGCAGCCCTTCCCTTCAGCGGCGAGAGGACATGTTGGGTTACAGTTTGCGTGCCGGAGCATCGCCAGCCACGTAATACTCGGCAGTACTTCGTGGCAGCGGCGTACGCTGGCGGATACGATCGGCAATTTTCTCAGCAATCATGATGGTGGTGGCATTCAGGTTGCCGGTAATGATCAGCGGCATAATTGACGCATCAACAACCCGCAGGCCTTCCATACCGTGCACCCGCCCTTGCCCATCCACCACCGCCATCTCGTCCTCACCCATTTTACAGGAGCAGGAAGGATGGAAAGCGGTCTCAGCATGCTCGCGTACAAAGGCGTCCAACTGTTCGTCGGTCTGGACTTCCGGGCCTGGGCTGATTTCACGGCCACGGTATTCATCCAGTGCCGGCTGCGCCATGATTTCGCGCGTGATGCGAATAGCGTCTCGGAATTCCTGCCAGTCCTGCTCTGTCGCCATATAGTTAAACAAGATGCTCGGATGCTGGCGCGGATCTTTTGATTTCACCTGCACACGGCCACGGCTTGGAGAACGCATAGAACCCACATGCGCCTGGAAACCGTGCTCTTTCACCGCGTTGCTGCCGTTGTAGTTAATCGCTACCGGCAAGAAATGGTACTGAATGTTTGGCCAGGCAAACTCTTCGCGGCTGCGGATAAAGCCACCCGCTTCAAATTGGTTGCTGGCGCCAATGCCGGTGCCGTTAAACAGCCATTCCGCGCCAATTTTCGGTTGGTTAAACCACTGTAGCGCCGGGTACAACGACACCGGTTTTTTGCAGGCGTATTGCAGGTACATTTCCAGATGATCCTGCAAGTTCTCACCCACGCCGGGCAGATCGTGCACCAGATCAATGTCCAGACGGTTCAGTAATGACGCAGGACCAACGCCGGAACGCTGTAAAATCTGCGGCGAAGCTATTGCACCTGCGCACAGCAGAACTTCTCGACGCGCGCGCGCGCGGGTGAGAGAGTTGCTCTCGCCCTGTAAATAATCAACGCCCACGGCACGCTTGCCTTCGAAACGAATGCGGTCGGTCAACGCGTGGGTCACAATCTTCAGATTCGGACGGGAGCGCGCCTGATCCAGATAGCCCCGGGCGGTACTGGCACGACGCCCTTTCGGCGTGACGGTGCGGTCCATCGGCCCAAAACCTTCTTGCTGAAAACCGTTCAGATCGTCGGTACGTGGATAACCCGCCTGGACACCGGCTTCCACCATCGCGTGGAACAACGCGTTGTTACCGGCTTTCGGTGTCGTGACACTCACCGGGCCATCGCCGCCGTGAAAATCATTGGGTCCAATATCGCGTGTTTCCGCCTTGCGGAAATAGGGCAAGCAGTCTAAATAAGTCCAGTCTTCCAGACCCGGTGCCTTCGCCCAATTATCAAAATCCATGGCGTTGCCGCGGATGTAGCACATGCCGTTAATCAGTGACGAACCACCCAACCCCTTGCCACGGCCACACTCCATGCGGCGATTGTTCATGTGTGGCTCAGGGTCAGTTTCATACGCCCAGTTGTAGCGACGGCCTTGCAGCGGGAATGCCAGCGCGGCCGGCATCTGGGTACGAAAATCCATCCGATAATCCGGACCACCGGCTTCCAACAGCAGCACACTGACGTCGGCGTCTTCGGTTAAACGGGTGGCTAATACGTTACCGGCCGAGCCGGCACCGATGATGATGTAATCGAATTCCATCGATATCTCCTTATACCCTTCGTCTTTCAAGCCACAGCGTTGTTGGCTGCATGCGCTCCCCCCAGTCACTTACTTAAGTAAGCTCCTGGGGACTCTCGCACTTGCCGCCTAGCTGTGACTTGAAATCCATTGGGTATATATTTTTATGATTAATAGCTTAGGGATTCCCAGACAAGCATTTAATCGATGATGGGATACTTAAAATATGGAGGTATACTCGCCAAGCTCTACCTGAATGGACTTGATCTGGGTGTAGTGCTCCAGCGTTGTCAGGCCATTTTCACGGCCGACGCCAGATTGCTTATAACCGCCGACGGGCATTTCAGCCGCCGATTCGCCCCAGGTGTTAATCCAGCAAATTCCGGCTTCCAACTGGTGGATTACCCGGTGGGCGCGGGTCAGATCATTCGTCACAAGACCTGCTGCCAAGCCGAAAGTCGTGTCATTGGCGCGGCGCACCACTTCTTCTTCGCTGTGATAGCTAAGAATGCTCATTACCGGCCCGAAGATCTCTTCACGCACGATGTCCATTTCGTCACTGCAGTCGGTAAATACCGTCGGCGCCACATAAGCCCCTTTGGCGAAATCACCGTCAGTCACACGCTCACCGCCACACAACAGGCGTGCGCCGCTGTTCTTGCCGCTTTCTATATAACGCAGCACGGATTCCATATGCGCGAAACTGACCAATGGGCCAAAGTTGGTTTGTGGATCAGTTGGGTCACCCAGACGAATGCGTTTTACGCGCTCGAGGATTTTGGCTTCAAACTGTACCTGCAGCGCTGCCGGCACAAATACGCGCGTACCGTTGGTGCAGACCTGACCGGAACTGTAGAAGTTGGCCATCATGGCGATATCAGCCGCACGGTCCAGATCGGCATCATCAAAGATGATCAGCGGTGATTTGCCCCCCAGTTCCATAGTGACTTCTTTCAACGTTGAACTTGACGCGTTGGCCATCACTTTTTTACCGGTTTTCACCCCACCGGTGAACGACACCTTAGCGATACCCGGGTGATCGGTCAGGTACTGGCCGACGTCTGCGCCGCTGCCGGTGAGCACGTTGAATACACCGTCAGGTAAACCGGCTTCAGTGTAGATCTCCGCCAGTTTCAACGCCGTCAGCGAGGTCACTTCACTCGGTTTGAAGATCATCGCATTGCCTGCCGCCAGGGCTGGCGCAGACTTCCACAAGGCGATCTGGATCGGGTAGTTCCATGCGCCGATACCGGCAACCACGCCCAGCGGTTCACGACGGGTATACACAAAAGCGCTCTCGCGCAGCGGGATCTGCTGGCCTTCGATCGCCGGGATCAGCCCCGCGTAATACTCCAACACGTCGGCGCCGGTGACGATATCCACCGCCGTGGTTTCTGACATGGCCTTGCCGGTATCCAAGGTTTCCAGCGCGGCCAGCTCGTCGTTGCGTTCGCGCAGAATGTCCACCGCACGGCGCAAGATACGAGAACGAGCCATCGCCGTCATCGCCGCCCATACCTTCTGTCCGCTGGCTGCACTGGCCACCGCACGGTTGACGTCTTCAACGCTGGCGGACTGGATCTCGGCAAGCACTTCACCATTCGCCGGGTTCACCGCGTTGAAAGTTTTTCCATCGGTACTGTCTACATAGGCACCATTAATATAGAGCTTCTGTAAGCCAAAACGGGACATAGGTTCTCCTTAGGTTGTCCTCAAGGTGGCGTGTGCCCCCTGAGTTGGAACGTAATGTAATCGGTCGTGAGTGCGATCGCCTGTGTCTGATTGAACGCAGCCCCACGCAATGCGCTGCGTAGCCACAGGCCGTCGATCAACGCCGCCAGCCCTTTCGCTGCCAATCGTGCCTCTGCCTTCGGCAATACACGGCTAAATTCAGCACACAGGTTGGAATACAGACGGCGGCCGTTTACCTGTTGCAGCCGGTTAAGTTGCGGCTGGTGCAGGCTGCTCGCCCAAAAGGCCAACCAGGTTTTCATCGCCGCACTGTTGATTTGGCTGTCGTCAAAATTACCGGCGACGATTGCCTGCAACCGTGACGCCGGAGCGTGATCGCTCAACGCCTGCAACCGCAGCTTTACCGCCTCACCCAAATGGCGAATCAAATAACGCATGGTGGCCTCCAGCAGGCCATTCTTATCCTTGAAATAATGGCTGATGATGCCGTTGGAAACCCCGGCCCGCCGCGCTATTTGCGCGATGGTAGCGTCATGCATTCCCACTTCGTTTACCGCGGCCAGCGTGGCATCTATCAACTGCTGCCTTCTGATTGGCTGCATTCCTACCTTTGGCATAATTCGACTCTCACAAAACCGACTTCGGCCTCATCTCAGCGGCGAAATTTCACGCTATTTTCACCTGCCGAACGTGGTCTTCATGCCAACCATTAAACTTTTTTTTGATTGAACGTTCAATAAAAATTGAATATATTTTATTACCGCTTGGTTACAAAAATGTACTTTTCGGTTGTGGAACTGGCTGATTTTTGTGAGGTATTTAACGAATCTGACCAAAATCAGTGTCTGTAAGCGGTTCCCAGCACGGAACGATTTTCTGTTCCGTTAGCAAGCAAAGCGGCAATCTTTGGCAAGCAAAATAGCGATTGCCGCAGCTTTTATCCGCACTGTTTCCCGGACGGCACCTGCGTGTTGTTCAGGCTGGTGTGTGGGCACGATTTTACTCAGTTGTTAAAAAAACAGAGGAAGACGATGACAACACGCGAAACCTCCTCAAAACCACAACAGGATGGGCTTAACCCTGTGGTTTTCTTTACCTCGGCAGGGCTGATACTGGCCTTCTCACTGATGACCATCTTTTTTACCGATTTCTCCGGGCGATGGATCACCCGCACCCTGAATTGGGTGTCAACCACCTTCGGCTGGTACTACTTGCTGGCCGCCACCTTGTACATCGTATTTGTGGTGTTTATTGCGGCATCGCGCTTCGGTTCGATCAAGCTTGGGCCAGAACAGTCGAAACCCGAATTCAGCCTGATGAGCTGGGCGGCGATGCTGTTCGCCGCAGGCATCGGCATCGACCTGATGTTCTTCTCCGTTGCCGAACCTGTGACGCAATATATGATGCCACCGGAGGGCCAGGGCCAGACAATGGAAGCCGCCCGCCAGGCCATGGTGTGGACGCTGTTCCACTACGGACTGACCGGTTGGTCGATGTACGCGCTGATGGGCATCGCGCTCGGTTACTTCAGTTACCGCTATAACCTGCCGTTGACCATCCGTTCGGCGCTCTACCCGATTTTCGGCAAACGCATCAACGGACCGATCGGCCACAGTGTAGACATTGCGGCCGTGCTGGGTACCATCTTCGGTATCGCCACAACGCTTGGCATTGGCGTAGTACAGCTGAACTACGGGTTGAAGGTCCTGTTCCACGTGCCGGAAAACCTGACGGTACAGGGTGCATTGATCCTGCTGTCGGTGATCATGGCCACCATCTCGGTAACCTCTGGCGTCAATAAAGGCATCCGTATTTTGTCCGAACTCAATGTGCTGTTGGCGTTGGGGCTGATCCTGTTTGTGTTGTTCTTCGGTGATACTGAGTTCCTGCTCAATGCCCTGGTGCTCAATGTCGGCGACTACATCAACCGCTTTATGGGGATGACGCTCAACAGCTTCGCCTTCGATCGGCCTGTAGAATGGATGAACAACTGGACGCTGTTCTTCTGGGCCTGGTGGGTTGCCTGGGCGCCGTTTGTCGGCTTGTTCCTGGCACGAATCTCTCGCGGACGCACCATCCGCCAGTTTGTGCTCGGTACGTTGATTATTCCTTTCGTGTTTACCCTGCTCTGGCTGTCGATCTTCGGAAACAGCGCGCTTTACCAGATTATTCATGGCAACGCGGCGTTCGCGCAGGAAGTGATGCAGTACCCTGAACGCGGCTTCTACAGCCTGCTGGCACAGTATCCGGGCTTTACCTTCAGCGCTTCCGTCGCAACCATTACCGGTTTGCTGTTCTACGTCACCTCGGCAGACTCCGGTTCACTGGTTCTGGGCAATTTCACCTCGCGTCTGAGCGACATCAACAGCGATGCGCCCAACTGGCTGCGTATTTTCTGGTCTATAACGATTGGCCTGCTGACCATCGGCATGCTGATGACCGACGGCGTACCTGCACTGCAAAAAACCACGGTGATCATGGGCCTGCCGTTCAGCTTTGTGATCTTCTTCGTGATGGCCGGGCTGTATAAATCGCTGCGGGTAGAGGATTACCGCAAAGCCAGCGCGCTGAACACCTCCGCACCGATGCCGGTATCCAGCAACGACGTGCTGAACTGGAAGCAGCGACTGTCGCGGGTGATGAATTACCCTGGCACTCAATACACGCAGAAAATGCTGGATACCCGCTGCCGACCGGCGATGCAAGAAGTGGCGCGTGAACTGGAACTGCGCGGTGCCAAAGTGGAATTCAGTGAGGTGCCACCAGCCGAAGATGAGCGCTTGAGCCATCTGGAACTGCTGGTGCATCTGGGAGATGAACAAAACTTTATCTATCAGATCTGGCCACAGCGTTACTCCGTGCCGGGCTTTACCTATCGCGCCCGCTCCGGCAAGTCGCATTATTACCGGTTGGAAACCTTCCTGATGGAAGGTACCCAAGGTAACGACCTGATGGATTACAGTAAAGAGCAGGTGATCGGCGATATCCTCGATCAGTACGAGAAACACCTGAACTTCGTGCACATCCACCGCGAGGCTCCGGGCAATACCCTGACCTTCCCGGATATGTGATCCGTTCAAAACGGCCAAAGGGCGCAGTTTTTTAAGCTGCGCCCTTTTTTACGATATCTCGCCAGGCAAATCGGATTTTAGCAACAGTATCGAACCCGCCAACAGCACCAGATCCTTTAGCAGAAAGCCGGTGGCACCGCCCATCGCCGGAAACCCACCGGCCGAGGCTTCCCAAGCGCCCGGCGTAGAGAAGATCAGCGTTAGGGTGGTCAGGTAGGTCAGCGTCGATCCCGCGGCCCCCAACAATCCCAAACGTCGTGACCAGAAACCCGCCAACAGCAAGAGGCCAAAGCTCCACTCGGCGACCCCCAATACATAACTGGCACCGCGAATGCCAAACACATCGTGCATCCAGGCCAACAGTGGGCTGTTGCCAATCAGTGGCACCAGCCCCTGCGCTTCATAGTCAAACCACTTGGCATAGCCGAAGGCGGCGAAGATCACCACCAACGCCAACCGCATAAAGGCCACATCCCAGTTTGAGCGCCTAAAGCGCTGCAGCCATATTGCCTGCATCATCGTTCCTCCCTTATTCTGCCCGCAGCCGAGCTAAAACAACCGGCTGTCCGGCTGCGGGGCACGGCGGTTTACTGCCCCATCGCGTCTTTTTTCATTTCATCTTTTTTCATGCCGTCTTTGGCCATGCTGTCTTTTTTCATACTGTCTTTCTTCATGCCGTCATGTTTCATCGCATCCTTACTCATGGAATCTTTTTTCATGCAGTCCTTGCCCATGCAGTCTTTCTTCATACTGTCTTTGGCCATCCCGTCATGGGACATTGCACTCATACTGTCCTTTTTCATTGCGTCTTTGCTCATGCTGTCTGCAGCATTTGCACCTGCAACACCCAACATCAATGCGCTACACATCATCATTGCGAATAACTTTTTCATGGTATTTCCTTCTCTCATTTAAAAAGCACGTGTCGTGCAGGGGGAGTGTTCAGGGCAGCCGTTAGCTGCCGCCAAACCAGTTGTAACCTTGATCTTCCCAGTAACCACCAGGGAAACGATTGGTGACTTCAATCACCTGAATATGTTTCGGATTCTTGTAGCCGAGTTTGGTCGGCATACGCAGCTTCATCGGGTAGCCATATTTACGCGGCAGGATCTGGCCGTCGTAGGTCAGCGCCATAATGGTTTGTGGATGCAGCGCCGTGGCCATATCAATGCTGGTGTAATAGTCGTCGGCACATTTGAAGCTGACATATTTGGCGCTCAAGTCTGCACCGATCGCCTGGAGAAATTGCGAGAACGGCACCCCACCCCACTTGCCGATGGCGCTCCAGCCTTCAACGCAGATATGGCGCGTTACCTGGCTGATTTGCGTCATGCTGTGCAATTGCGGCAGTGTCCAGGGCTGTTTATTCAGCACCAGGCCGCTGACCTCAAGCCGGTAGTCGTCACCCTTGATATCCGGTGCCTCCTCCTCGGCGTAAAACGCGTTGAACGGAAACGGACGGGTGATCATCGACTCAGCATATACCGGGGCCAAATGGTCGGCGTTGAACAACCAGCCTTGTACCCGATCGTTAAACCGCGAGATACGATTCAACGCCTGTTCCACATGCGTGTTATCACTGATGTCACAGCCGGTGAGCATCGCAATACCGCCCAGTGTCAATCCGTTGCGCAGGAAGCGCCGGCGTGAGGAAGACGCCAGTTGGCGCGCCAGTAACTGCTGCGCTTCTCTGACAATCTCCCGCCCTTCACTCAGGCTAATGGGGTTTTTATCCGATTTCATCGGGTTCTCCTTAACGTCCACGCAACATGGCCAACAGCGTGCGTGGCACTAACGCCACCATCACCAAATGCACCAGAACAAAACCCACCAGCGCCGACATGGCATAAAAGTGGATATAGCGTGCCGCGTCATAGCCACCGAGCAACTCACGCAGCAGCGGAAATTGCACCGACTTCCACAACACCAGGCCAGAGAGCACCATCACCACACCGGCAACCATCACGAACAGATAAGCCGCGCGTTGCACCATGTTGTAGTGCCGTAAATCGCTGTGCCCGAGCTTGCCCCTCAACGCGGCAAACAGATCGCTCAGCAAGGCTTTGGGGCTCAGCGGCCAAAATTTGCGTTTCAGGCGGCCACTGAACAGATTTATCAGCAGATAACACAAGCCATTAATCCCAAACAGCCACATGCCGGCAAAGTGCCACTGCAACGCGCCCCCCAACCAACCGCCCAGCGTCAGCTCGTTCATAAAGCTGAAGTTAAATAAGGGTGAAGCGTTGTAGATGCGCCAGCCGCTGGTCACCATGATCAGCATCGCCAACGCATTCAGCCAGTGTGTCAAACGCAGCCACAGCGGATGGATCAACTCGGTTTTATCCGGCGTAATGGACATGGCCATGGTGTCTCTCCAGACGGCGTGATTTCGATGGGCTGAGTATCCAACTGATTTGTTCCCCAAGACCTCACGCAAAGTTAAATAAAATGTGATAACTCCGACTACGGGGGTTGTGTAGACTTCAATAAGGTCTGGCAATCAGCGGTGAGAAGAATGGAAAAGCCAAAGAAAATTTTAATCGTCGAGGATGACGGTAATATCGCGGAGCTGCTGCAATTACATCTGCGTGACGAGGGTTATGACATCAGCCACGCCGCCGATGGTAACGTCGGTATGGCGATGCTGGAACAGGGCGGCTGGGATGCGCTAATCCTCGATCTGATGCTGCCAGGAATTGATGGGCTGGAGATTTGCCGCCGTGCACGCAACATGACGCGTTACACCCCGATCATCATCACCAGCGCGCGATCAAGCGAAGTACACCGCGTACTCGGGTTGGAACTGGGTGCTGACGACTACCTCGCCAAACCCTTTTCAATGTTGGAGCTGGTGGCCAGGGTCAAAGCGCTGTTTCGCCGCCAGGAAGCGATGAGTCGCAACTTGAAGATGGACGCCGGTACCCTGAGTTTTGACGGGTTAATCATCGATCCGATTGCGCGTGAGGTGCATTTGAATCAACAGGCGATCGATCTGACCCCACGTGAATTTGACCTGTTGTATTTTTTTGCCAAACACCCTGGAAAGGTCTTTTCCCGCCTCAGCCTGCTCAATCAGGTGTGGGGCTATCAGCATGAAGGCTATGAGCACACCGTAAATACGCATATCAACCGGCTGCGCATCAAGATCGAATCTAACCCGGCGGAACCCGAGCGCATCCTCACCGTGTGGGGTATGGGCTATAAATTCGCGGCAGCGCCGCAAGAGTGAACCATGAAAAATCTTACGCTAACGCAACGTCTGACCTTGATTTTCGCGCTGCTGATGGTGGTCAGCTGTGCTATTTCCGGCTGGATGCAGGTACGTAGCAGCACCCAGTACAGCCAGGCCGTGATCCAACGATTGTCCGGTAATCTGGCGCAGCACATTGCCGACAGTAACCCACTGCTTGGGCAAAATGGGCTAAATGCAGATTCGGTGCATGGCTTGTTCAATCAACTGATGGCAGTAAACCCCAGCGTTGAGGTCTACCTGCTCGACAAACAGGGCGACATCATTGGTAACGCAGCGCCGGCGGGCCATCTGAAACGGCAGAAAGTGGATTTACTGCCGATACAGGCGCTACTCAATGGCGCCAACATGCCGGTTTACGGCGATGACCCACGTAACCCTGATGCCAAAAAAGTCTTCAGCGCCGCGCCATTGAAGGTCAATGGTCAGATTGAAGGCTATTTATATGTGGTGCTGCTCGGCGAAGATTACGACGCCCTGGCCAGCAATGCGTCGTTTAACTCGGCGGTGACCATGGCGCTGTGGTCATCAGGCCTGATGGTGCTATTTAGCCTGGTGGCTGGCGGTTGCGCTTTCTATTGGGTGACTCGGCCTATCCGCCGTCTTACCCGCCAGGTCAGTGAACTTGATAGCGGCGGGATTGCCGCGGTACAAGCCTATGCTGCACTGCCCGTTGACAGCGACGGGCGTGATGAGGTCAGCCGATTACAACAGGCATTTAATCGCATGTCGCGGCGTATCGCCGAGCAGTGGCAGTCGCTTTCGCAACAGGATCAACAGCGCCGCGAGTTTATCGCTAATATTTCACACGACCTGCGTACCCCGCTAACCTCATTGCACGGCTATCTGGAGACACTGTCGGTAAAATCCGCCAGCCTGAGTGAAAACGATCGCCAGCGTTATCTGGAGATCGCCTTGGCACAAAGCCGCAAAGTGGGCCGGCTTGCACAGGAACTGTTTGAGCTGGCACGGCTGGAATATGGCGTGGTAAAACCGCAGAAAGAACCCTTCTCTCTGAGTGAGCTAGTACAGGACGTATTCCAGAAGTTCGAGTTGGCGGCCGAGGCTCGCCAACAAAGACTACTGGCGGATATCACCCCCGGTATTCCGTTGGTGTTTGCCGATGTCAGCATGATTGAGCGGGTACTGACCAATCTTTTGGATAACGCCATTCGTCATACCCCCCAAGGCGGCGAGATCGAGGTGCGTTTGTGGCAACAGGCAGGCAAAGTCCTGGTGCAGGTCAATGACAGCGGCCCGGGTATCCCACAAGAATTACGCGCCGACTTGTTTATGCGCCCTTCCATTCTGAGCAGCGCCCGTCGGCATGCCAGTGGCCTGGGATTGATGATCGTTCGACGTATTTTGCTACTGCACGACAGCGATATCCAACTGGTCGATCGACCACAAACCGGAGCCTGTTTCCGTTTTTCTATCCCGTTGCGCTAGCCCTTTATTGTCAGTTAAGGCAGCTTTTATCGACGCTGATAAATTTGTCGTTGTAGATAATAAATTTCTGCCCTTTCAGCCGAATACCGGCATGGGTCAGCGTATCACCGGGGCGCAGGTATTCGGTGATGCCTTCTTCATCTGTGCTGTCACAGCCGGGTTTAAGCAGAAATTTAAAGTAGGTGTTACCGGTATTCGTCAGCGTCCCGCGCTGCAAATCAAGCCGATAGGCGAAGTTAGTTTGGCGTGGACGCACCACCAGAATGGTGTCCATCACCACTATCGGCTCCAGATTGGCCCCGTTGGTCTGGCGCGCCGCCGGGTCGATAGAACGCGTCGGAATTTCGCGGAATGACACCCGGTAATAACGCTCGCGGTTATCCTGTGGGCCACGATAGAAGAACTTGTAATACTCACCCTGCCCCGCCTGCAGTTGGAGCTGACGGGGCGCAAACAGCAGCTCTCCGTCTGCCGGGCGGCTGCGGGCTTCATTTTCGCCCGGTCGGTCGATAGCACGCAGGATCACCTGATAAATACGTGCACTGCGATTATTGTTCAACACCCGTTTGGCGGTGAACGATTGGTCTTGATCCATGGTGAACGTCAAAGTACCGACATTCATCGCCGCCACGCTAAGTGGCAGGTACAGCAGCCAAAACAGCCAGAGTCTCACGATGCCGCCCCTAGTTAATGTTGCGCCAAGTGGCTTCAACATGGATCTCCCCAGCTGCGCTGACGTCACCGTACCAACCATTACCGGCAATCGTCTTAAGCGAAATCGGGTTATTCATCGGGATACTGAATTTCACCCGGGTTTTGTTTAACACCCCGACCTCGCCGGAAATGTCATTCCAGGGTGTACTGCTCCATAGCGCATTGGTCATGTCATGCCACTGTCCATCGCAACCAGCGTCATAGTGTTGCTGGCTGTTGGTGCTGGTGGTTATGCTGAGCGTCGCAGGGAACGGCACCTGGGTTTGGCTATCCGCCGAGGAAAACACGCAGTAACTTATCCCATTAATGACCTGCGTCGGGCCGGTAGCCATCACGCTGACCCGATCGGCCGCCGTCTTCCCGCTGGTCGTAACGATATACCCGAACTCCAGCGGCGGCTCTGCCGGGCCAACGTAACCTTCTCGATAGGGCCGATTGTCGAAGTCGTCAGCGATGATGCTAATGCTGAAATCACGGGGCTTGATGATGAGCTGATTAGACGTGGAAAACTCATACCAACCGGATTCCGGCGAGGTGGTATTTTGGAAACGGAAATTAATCAATTCGCGGGTGCCGCTGTCGGAAATACCCAGTTTCACCATCTGTTTAAAGAAATTACTGCCGAAAAAGACGTAAATCGCGTTGCTGCTCTTGAGCTCGTTAAAGGTGTAGTAGCTGCCAGTGCCTGAGGTGTTTTTCCAGTTGTTGCCGTTCAGGCTGAACTGCAAGTCAGCCGCGTTAACTGCCGACGTCAGCGCGGCATTGTTGATCGCCGGAAACACATGAATGGAGGTATTACTGACGCTGCCGTCGGTTTGCAGATCGTAACTGACCATTTTGCACATGATGCCGGAACGCGCACCTATCGTCTGGTTTTTGCAGTCGGCATTCCCCTCGCCAATGATCGGCACGCCGTCGCTGTTAACAAACACTTCCGACACCGCGTTGGTGTTGATAAACCGCAGATGGGCGGCCTTGCTGTGGGTCACAGTGCGCTTGTACCAGTTGCCCCTGGCTTGATTCTGGCAACGCTCCCCGTTACTGGCATCGTAAACATCGGGAGACTGGCAGCTATTGATCTGCATACTAAACGCATCACCTGCGGCCAGTTGCTTCAAGTATTGATAGAAGCTCGGGGACATCATGCCGTGCATCCATTTTGCTCCCCCCGCCGTCACCACCGCACCATAAAACCCCTTTTCATCGGTAGTTTGCGGCAAAATCAGGCTGGTATCCATGTTGCAGCCGGCATACCAGTTAATGCAGCGTAACCCGAGAAACGGATTCTTGATCGGCGCATCTTCCAGCCACATGTCAAAGCGGTAATTCGTCGACAGCCCCGTGTTGTAGCCGTTATCCACATAACCCAGGCTTTGCTGATAGATGGTGCCGGATCCGCCGTATTTTAGCCCGGTCCATTTATTGGCACCGGTCATGCGCGGATCCAATGCCCCTGCGGGCGTGACAAAGAAGTTATCGTCTGCATTGTTTTCGACGAAAACATATTTCACCGTCGCGGCATTCGGCCAGTTGGTGACGGTAACCGCAGCGCGCAACGGCAAAACAACCCACAGCATGAGCAGCAGCGCAATATTAGCCTTCATTAATCATGTCTCCTGCCTGTGTGTTGCCGGCATAGGTTTTCAGCCCGGTGCAGACCACATCACCGACCCACACGGCACCCTGCGCTTTACTCAGATCCAAATCCACTTCACAGCTCTGGTTGCCGCTGTGGGTAAAGTCGATGACCGGGAATTTCTTGTCGACATCCATGATGAATTCACCTTTCTCGTCCGTACGGGTGCGGCCGATATGGTTTTTGATATAGGCATTGGCCAGCAGCGTGCCGTCTTCAGCCTTAATGCGGCCGAACACCGTGACCATCTGTTTAATTTCCGCCGAGATCACCGCTACGTTGCCCGGATATAACGTCAGCTTGCTCTTGCGCTTGGTGACGATATCAAAGCTTTCCGCCGAGTTTTTGTTATTCATCAGTTCGACGTCGTACTGGCCATACGGCGATAAGGGGACATAGTTCTTGTTGCCGGTCAGCTTCACCGTCCGCCCATCTACCCGGGGGTGATGCTGCCAACTTACTGATTTAGTGTATGATGGTGTTTTTGAGGTGCTCCAGTGGCTTCTGTTTCTATCAGCT